>JBBDWQ010000042.1:0-2462 GCA_040902805.1 Acidimicrobiales bacterium | reverse complement strand
CTCGCCCTGTTCGGCTTCGTGCTCTCGTTCATCATCGCTGGCTGAGGAGGCCCACTCGTGCGTTTCCGCACCCGCGCAATGCTTGCGAGCGGCATGCTCGCAGTCGGGCTCGTCGCCACCGCCCCCTTTGCTTCGGCAGAGGAAGAGGGCGACGCGCCGATGTCAGAGGAGGAGATCCAGCACGTCATCCATGAGGCCGAGGCAATTGCCCTGGCCAACGGTGGCACCGAGATCGACAGCCACTGCATCCCGATCCTGATCGAGGGTGGCTCACCGGAGGACTGCAACGAGGCCCCGAGTCCGATCCTGCCTGCCACCGACGAGCTGGTCTGGGGTTCGATCTCGTTCGTCCTCCTGCTTGGCCTCATGTGGAAGTTCGCCTTCCCGGCCATCAAGAAGGGCATGGACGCTCGCACCGAGCGGATCCGCGCCGATCTCGATGCAGCGGAGAGCGCCAAGACCGAAGCCGTGATCGTGCTCGACGGCTATCGCGCCGAGCTCTCCGGTGCCAAGGCTGAGGCCGGACGCATCATCGAGGAGGCCCGCAACGCGGCCGATGCGCTCAAGAAGGAGCAGGCGTCCCGCCTGCAGGACGAGCTGGCCGAGATCCGTGCCCGGGCCACCGCCGACATCGAGTCGGCCAAGGCGCAGGCCATCGCGGACCTCAAGGGCGACGTCGCCCAGCTGGCCGTGGGTGCTGCCTCCGTCGTGGTGCACAAGAACCTCGATGCCGCCACGCAGACGCAGCTCATCGAGGACTACATCAACCAGGTGGCGACCACACGATGAACGAGGAGCGTGCGCTCACGTATGCGTCGGCGCTGCTCGAGGTGGCGCGCTCGGAGGGCGCGCTGGCCGACGTTGAAGACGAGCTGTTCCGCTTCGCTCGGCTGCTCGAGGGAAACGACGAGCTGCGCACCACGCTCACCGATGCCGCGCTTCCGGTCAGCCGCCGGCAGCAGATCGTCGAGGATCTCCTCGGCGGTCGCGCCAACCCCGTCACCACCTCCCTGGTGTCGATGGTCGTTGGCACCGGTCGAGCCCGCGATCTCACCTCCATCGTGGGGGAGCTGGTGAAGCTCAGCGCTGCGGAGTCGAACAAGGAGGTGGCCGAGGTTCGCTCGGCTGTCGAGCTGACCGACGACCAGAAGCAGCGCCTCGCTGCGGCTCTCGAGAGGGCCACCGGCAAGAAGATCGAGCTCAAGGTGATCATCGATCCGACCGTGCTCGGCGGTCTCATCGCCCAGGTGGGCGACACGGTGATCGACGGGTCTGTCAAGACGAGCCTGGCCCAGCTCAGTACCGCGTTCTGATCGCGTCGCTACAGCGACTTACTGCATCGAGAAAGAAGAGATGACGAAGATGGCAGAGCTGACCATCAACACCGCAGACATCGCCGCCGCGCTCCGCAAGAACCTGGAGGGCTTCTCGCCCGACATGGCCGCCGCGCAGGTCGGCCGCGTGATCGAGGTGGGCGACGGTATCGCCACCGTGTCCGGTCTTCCGGGTGTGGGCGTGAACGAGCTGCTCGAGTTCGAGGGCGGCGTTCGCGGCTTGGCCCTCAACCTCGATGAGGACTCGATTGGTGCCGTGGTGCTCGGCGACGGCGGCTCGGTGAGCGAAGGCTCGCCCGTGAAGGCCACCGGCCAGATCCTCTCGGTGCCCGCCGGCGACGGCCTGCTCGGCCGTGTCGTGGACGCGCTCGGCATTCCGGTCGACGGCAAGGGCCCTCTCGCCAACGTGCAGGACCGCCGCATGGAGCTCCAGGCCCCCGGCATCATCGGTCGCAAGCCGGTGCACGAGCCGCTGCAGACGGGCATCAAGGCCATCGACTCGATGACCCCGATCGGCCGCGGTCAGCGCGAGCTGATCATCGGCGACCGCAAGACGGGCAAGACCACCGTCGCGGTCGACACGATCATCAACCAGCGCGGCCTCGGCGTGAAGTGCATCTACGTCGCCATCGGCCTCAAGGAGTCGACGGTGGCCAACACTGTTGCCACCCTCGAGCAGTACGGCGCCATGGAGTACACGGTCGTCGTCGTCGCCGGCGCGTCCGATCCCGCCCCGTTCAAGTACCTCGCGCCCTACGCGGGTTGCGCCATGGGTCAGCACTGGATGGAGAACGGCGAGCACGGCCTCATCGTCTACGACGATCTCTCCAAGCAGGCCGAGGCCTACCGCCAGGTGTCGCTGCTTCTTCGTCGCCCGCCGGGTCGCGAGGCGTACCCCGGCGACGTGTTCTACCTCCACAGCCGCCTTCTCGAGCGGGCCGCGAAGCTTTCCGACGCCAACGGCGCCGGTTCCCTCACGGCGCTCCCGATCATCGAGACCAAGGCCGGCGACATCTCGGCCTACATCCCCACCAACGTGATCTCGATCACCGACGGTCAGGTCTTCCTCCAGGACGACCTCTTCAAGTCCGGTGTGCGTCCCGCCTTCGACACCGGCCAGTCCGTGTC
>JBBDWQ010000041.1:64563-87359 GCA_040902805.1 Acidimicrobiales bacterium | reverse complement strand
GGATCTCGATCGTGTGGGCCACGGTGGGCTCCTCCACGACGATCTTCTGGAAGCGTCGCTCGAGGGCGGCGTCCTTCTCGAGGTGCTTGCGGTACTCGTCGAGTGTGGTGGCGCCGATGGTCTGCAGCTCACCGCGAGCCAGCATCGGCTTGAGGATCGACGCAGCGTCGATCGCGCCTTCGGCAGCACCGGCACCCACGAGGGTGTGGAGCTCGTCGATGAACAAGATGATGTCGCCGCGGGTGCGGATCTCCTTCAGCACCTTCTTGAGGCGCTCCTCGAAGTCGCCGCGGTAGCGGGAGCCGGCCACGAGCGCACCGAGGTCGAGCGTGTAGAGCTGCTTGTCCTTGAGCGTCTCGGGCACGTCGTTGACGACGATCTTCTGGGCTAGGCCCTCGACGACCGCGGTCTTGCCGACGCCGGGTTCGCCGACGAGCACGGGGTTGTTCTTCTGGCGGCGCGACAGCACCTGCATGACCCGCTCGATCTCCTTGGACCGACCGATCACGGGATCGAGCTTCTTCTCGCGGGCCTGCTGGGTGAGGTTGCGGCCGAACTGGTCGAGCACGAGCGAGCCGCTGGCGGCGTCGCCGGTGGCAGCACCCGGGCCAGCGGTGGCGCCGGCCTTCTCCCCGGAACCTCCGGGACCCTGGTAGCCGCTGAGGAGCTGGATGACCTGCTGGCGTACCCGGGACAGGTCGGCGCCGAGCTTCACGAGCACCTGCGCGGCCACGCCCTCACCCTCACGGATGAGCCCGAGCAGGATGTGCTCGGTGCCGATGTAGTTGTGGCCGAGCTGCAGCGCCTCGCGCAGTGACAGCTCGAGGACCTTCTTGGCGCGCGGGGTGAAGGGGATGTGGCCCGACGGCGACGAGCCGCCCTGACCGATGATCTCCTCGACCTGGCTGCGTACGGCCTCCAACGAGATGCCAAGCGACTCGAGCGCCTTCGCGGCGACACCTTCGCCCTCGTGGATGAGCCCGAGCAGGATGTGCTCGGTGCCGATGTAGTTGTGGTTGAGGAGGCGAGCCTCCTCCTGTGCCAGCACGACAACTCGTCGAGCCCGATCAGTGAACCGTTCGAACAATGTGAGCCCTCCGCCCTGTTCGGGGGAAATGTAGGTCGAGTGTATCCGTCACCCTCGCCAACCCATCGCGGCTGGTGTTCTCGAGGGAACATCGGCAGATGTGGCGCCAGTCATGAGGGATTCCGCGGCCCGAGCGCAGAGAGTGGCGCACCGGTATCCTGCGCCGGTCGCACACAAGGGCGGGGGTGCCCCATGGATGATCCCGAGCTCCTGAGCCTGCTCGACGAGGCGATCGCCTCGTGCGAGGGGTTCAACCAGAAGAACGTCTCCGCCTGGATGGACCCGTTTCATGCAGACGCCGTGACGTACAACGGAGGCTTTCTCGCCATCGCGGAGGTCCGGCCCATGGCGGAGGTCGCCATCGAGGCCTACTCGCGCTTCATGATCGACAACGTGGACGGACGGATCGTCGGGGACACGGCGATCCTGTTCGGCGACTATGCCCTCGATATGACCGACGGCACAGGCACATCCGGGGCCTTCACCTTCACCTGCGCGCGAGTCGACGGAGCGTGGAAGACGCTGCTGACGCATTACACCCCCACCACCGGCTAGCGGCTGCACGGCGCCCCAACACCGAATCAGCTCCCCGTGGGCTTTTCGGCCGTCCGCAGGCTGCCGTAGCGTTTGGCGATGGCCGACAGCCCACTTCTGCAGCTCCCGGGCATGGACGACCACCGGGCGCGGGTGGAGATGGCGCTGCTCAGCTCCGTGGCCACCGCCGACGAGCTGATGGCCGAGATGGGCGGCCACCTCATCACTGCGGGCGGCAAGCGGGCCCGACCACTCTTCGCGGTTGCTGCCGCTGCCGCCCTGGCCGACGATGCCGCCGGCGTCACGGCCGCGATCAGCGACGACGTGATCCTCGGGGGCGTGGCCGTCGAGCTCGTGCAGGTGGGGTCGCTGTGCCACGACGACGTCATCGACGAGGCCGACACCCGGCGCGGTGCGGAGAGCGTGAACGCCCGCTGGGGCAATCTCAAAGCGATCTTGGCGGGAGACTTCATGCTCGCCAAGGCCTCCGAGATCGCCGCGGGTCTCGGTACCGAAGTTGCCGGCCTGCTGGCCGCCACCATCGGCCGACTGTGCGAGGGCGAGGTTCTCGAGCTGCGCATGGCCTACAACGCAGACCGCACCGAGGCCAGCTACCTGGCCGCCATCGAAGGCAAGACTGCGGCCCTGTTCGCTACCGCGTGTCGCGTCGGGGGCATCGTCGGCGACCTCCCACGCGATGACATCGACCGACTCACCGACTTCGGCCGCCACTACGGCATGGCGTTCCAGGTCGTGGACGACATCCTCGACGTGATCGCCACGGACGAGGAGCTCGGCAAGCCCGCCGGGCACGACGTCGCCGAGGGCATCTACAACCTGCCGGTGCTGCGCGCCATCGCCAACGGCGGCTTGCCCGAGCTGCGCGGCCTCTTGGGCGGTCCGATCGATGGCGACGACCTGGAGCGGGCCCGAAAGCTCATCCGCGCGTCGGACGGCGTCGACCAGTCGATCACCGTCGCATGCGGCTACGTCGACCAAGCCGTCGCTGCACTGTCCCGCTTCGGCGACCGGCCCGCGGCCGTCGCGCTCCGCGGTGCCGCCCAGCACCTCGTCGCCGCCCTCTGACAACCAACCCCTACCAACCAACGTCTCTGAAGCGTTTTGACCGGTATACGGACGTGGGCGTTCACAGACGTTGTGGGAGCCGACTGGCCGCGGCGACACCAAGTACCGCGACCGCGAACGTCATGGCGAAGGCGATGTGAAGCGCACTGGCCAGCTCCCAGCCACGCGCCTCGCCGAGTGCGATGAACGCGCCGCCGATGCCGGTGCCCAGCGCTACGCCGAGCACGTCGGCAAGCTGCATCGACGACGTGGCTGCGCCTTCGCGTCCTGGCTCCGCCATGCCGAGCACCGTGACCGACAGGGGCGCGTACGCGAGACCGATGCCGCCGCCAGCGATCGAGATCAGCGCAATCGCCACCGGGATCGGGAGAACGTCGAGGGCGCCGTGCATCGCCACGATGCCCGCGGCGAGCATCGCGAAGCCGATCATCACCAGCCGTCGCGGCCCCACGGTGTGCACGAGACGGTCCTGCACCCACGCAGCCGCTGTCCAAGAGATCGTCACGACCGTGAGCGCGACGCCGGCGACCCAGGTCGATGAGCCGCGCACATCGTGGAACGTCAGCGACACATAGGCATCCGTCCCGAAGAACGCGAAGGTGAGGATGCCTCGCACCATGACCGCAGCGGGCAGACCGGGAGCGAGCGAAATCGTGCCCGCCGGCACCAGCCGGAGGAAGCCACGCAGCGCGACCGGGACGCCGGCCAAGAGGAGGGCCGCGGCAACGAACACGGGCGGACCGCTGATGGCTGCGAGCACGGCCGCCGCGCCGAGGACGAGCACCACACCCTGTCGACGCCGATCCACGAGAGGCGCGGTGGACTCGTCGACCGTGGGCACTGTCGTCGACAGCACGGGGACGGTGATGACGGCGGCGATGGCCACGAACGGCAGGAGCGCCAAGAAGACGAAGTGCCAGCTCAGTGCATGCTCGATGGCGCCACTGGCGGCTGGACCGATCAGGCCCGGGATCACCCAGGCAGTCGAGAACACGGCGAACACCCGCGGCCGAAGGCTGGGTGGGTAGCGCCTGCCCACGGTCGTGTAGGCCACCGCGGGAATGGCCCCTGCACCCATCCCTTGGACGACACGAGCGGCGACGAGCACGGGCATCGACGGCGCCAGGCCGCCGGCGAGCAACCCGGCGCTGAACAGGATCAGCCCTACGGAGAATGGGAACCTGGTGCCGCGCGAGTCGGCGGCCTGGCCGGCGGTGACGATGCCGAGCAGGTTCCCGAGGAAGAAGCCGCTGAACACCCAGCCGTAGAGCCCGAGTCCTCCGAGGTCGTCTGAGACGACCGGCATCACGGTCGAGATGGCCAGCGACTCGAAGGCCACCAGGGTGATGGTGAGGACCAGCCCGGTGGTCAGTCGGCGTCGGCCTGCGGTCCAGACACCGTCAGTGGTGACCAGCTCTGCGATGGGTCAGTCCTGTTCGGGGCGCAGCGTCGGGAAGAGGACGACGTCGCGGATCGACGGCGTGTCGGTGAGGAGCATCACGAGACGATCCATGCCGATGCCGAGTCCCGCGGTGGGCGGGAGGCCGTACTCGAGAGCTCGCAGATAGTCCTCGTCGACGACCATCGCTTCGTCGTCGCCAGCGGCCTTCTGGCGTGCTTGCTCCTCGAAGCGAGCGCGCTGCTCGTCCGGGTCGATGAGCTCCGAGAAGGCGTTGCAGAGCTCGCGGCCGGCGACGATCCCTTCGAAGCGCTCGACCATGTCGGGCAGCTCGCGGTGATCGCGAGCGAGCGGCGACACCTCTTTCGGGTAGTCGATGACGAACACCGGACCCCACAGCTCGGCCTCGGTGGTCTTCTCGTAGATCTCGAGCACGAGCTTGCCCGGGCCGTACTCGTCCTTTACCTCGACGCCGTGGTCGTTCGCGATGCGGCGCAGTTCGTCGAGCGGCATGCGCACGTCGACGCGCACACCAGCGTGCTCCTCGATGAGGTCGGTGAGGCTGGCCCGTCGCCAAGGTGGCGTGAGATCGAGGTCGCGTCCGTCGTAGGTGAGCTTCGTGGTGCCGTGGAGCGCCATCGCCAGGTGGGCGACGAGCTCCTCGGTGAGGGCCATCACGTCGTGGTAGTCGCCGTAGGCCTGGTAGAGCTCCAGCATCGTGAACTCGGGGTTGTGACGCGTCGAGAGGCCCTCGTTGCGGAACACGCGAGCAAGCTCGAACACCCTCTCGAAGCCGGCGACCGTCAAGCGCTTGAGGTAGAGCTCGGGAGCGACGCGGAGATAGAGGTCGAGGTCGAGCGCGTTGTGGTGCGTGGTGAACGGCTTAGCCAGCGCGCCACCGGGGATCGGATGGAAGACGGGCGTCTCCACCTCGATGAAGGCTCGATCTTCGAGCCACCGTCGCGTCAGGCTCATGATGCGACTGCGCTGAAGAAACGTGGTGCGGCTCTCAGGGTTGGCCCAGACATCGACGTAACGCTGGCGATAGCGCGTGTCGACGTCGGTGATGCCCTTCCACTTGTCGCCGAAGCCGCGGCGAGTCTCCGCGAGCATCACCCAGGTCGTGACCTTGACCGACAGCTCGCCCCGCCTGGTCTTCACGACCTCACCGGTGGCACCCACCCAGTCGCCGAGACCGACCTTGCCGAAGCCTTCGAAGTCGTCGGTGACCGCAGCCAGTGCGAACAGCTGGATCTCGCCGCCGCTGCCGTCGCGCATCGTCGCGAAGGCGAGCTTGCCCTGCGCGCGGTGCAGCATGACCCGACCCGCGATGCTCACGACGATGCCGGTCTCCTCGCCGTCAGCCAGGCCATCGTGCGCGGCGCGCAAGTCGGCCGTCGTGGCGGTGACGACAAAGCGGTAGGGCGGGGTGCGATCGGTCATGGCAGGTTCTTCTCGAAGATGAGGCGCAGGCCGTGCAAGGTCAGCCACGGCTCCACATGCGTGATGGCACTCGACAAGGGCCCGATGAGCCCCGAGAGCCCGCCGGTGGCCACGACCGTCGCTTCGGCGTCGAGTTCGTTGCGGATCCGCTCGCACATGCCGTCGACGAGGGAGGTGTAGCCGTAGATCGCTCCGGACTGCATGGACTCGACGGTCGATCGGCCGATCACGTTGCGGGGCTCGACAAGCTCCACCCTGCGAAGCGCGGCGGCGCGGGCGAACAGCGCGTCAAGGCTGATGTCGATGCCCGGGAAGATGGCGCCGCCGAGGTACTCCCCTTTGGCGGAGATGGCCTCGAAGGTGGTCGCGGTGCCGAAGTCGACAACGATCGTCGGCCCGCCGAACAGGTCGAACGCCGCGACGGCATCGGCGATGCGGTCGGCCCCGACCTCCTTGGGGTTGTCGTAGAGGATTGGCAGCCCCGTCTTCACCCCTGGCTCCACGACGAGGCAGGAGAGCCCGAAGTAGCGCTCGGACATGCGGCGAAGAGACCCCGTGACGCGGGGAACGGAGGAGCACACCGCGATGCCCTGGATGTCGTTGTCCTCCCAGGTGGAGCCGTGGAACCCCAGAAACTCCTGCAGCACGAGGGCATGCTCGTCCGCCGTGCGCTCGACGTTGGTGGCGATTCGCCAGTGGTCCACGAGGCTTGAGTCGGCGAGACGACGATCGAGGTTGGCGGCGTCGTCGTCCTCGAGGTCGTAGAGGCCGACCACGGTCTGGGTGTTGCCGACGTCGAGGGCGAGCAGGAGCACGGGGCCGACGCTACGAGGCCAGGACGGAAGGGGTCGAACTCATACCAACCAACGTCTGTGAAGCGATACGTCCGCTATGCGGACGTGGGCGTTCACAGACGTTGGTTGCGGAGGTCTAGGCCGATGTCGAGGGCGGGCGCTGACTGGGTGATCTGGCTGGTGCTGAGCAGGTCGACGCCGCTGGCTGAGTACGCGGCCGCCGTGTCGAGGGTGATGCCACCGCTGCACTCGAGCAGCGGCCGACGCCCGCCGTGGTCCGCGGCCCAGCCTTCAGCCAGATCGACCGCGGCCTTCGCCTCCTCCGGGGACATGTTGTCGAGCAGCACTGCATCAGCGCCCGCGTCGAGGGCCTGGCGGAGCTGGTCAAGGTCGCTCGCTTCGACGTGGACGAGGCGACCGGGCCAGGTGGCCTTCGCTGATCGAACCGCCTCCGCGATGCCGAGCGCCTCGAGGTGGTTGTCCTTGAACATCACCCACTCGGAGAGGTTGCCACGGTGGTTCACGGCTCCCCCGGCTCGTACCGCCGCCTTCTCCAGCGTGCGCAGGCCAGGCAGCGTCTTGCGCGTGTCCCACACACGAGCACCACCTCCATCTGCCGCCGCTTCGACGAAGCGCCGAGTGAGGGAGGCGACGCCCGAGAGGTGGCAGAGGAAGTTCAGCGCCGTGCGCTCGGCGGTGAGGATCGACGCCATGGGTCCGGACACCGAGCCGATGACCTGACCGCTGGTGACGACATCCCCGTCGGCCACGGTCCAGTCGATGGCAACAGACGAGTCGAGCTGCGCGAACGCCTCAGTGGCGCAGAGCGTCCCAGCGACGACGCCATCGACTCGGGGGACGAAGTCGGCGGTCGCCGTCGCCCCGGCAGGCAGCAGCGCGGAGGTGACATCACCGAGTGGTGTGAGGTCCTCGGCGAGTGCTCGCTCGACGGCATCGCGAACTGCGGCGAGGTGCGGATCAGCGACGGCCATGAAGGAAGCCTGCCACCTGGAGCCTCAGCCGCCGAAGATGAAGCGAGACTGCTGGTGATCGGCCAGCTCGGGGAAGTCCGTACGGGTGTGGGCACCACGACTCTCCGATCGAGCCAACGCGGCCGCGCACAGCGCCCGCCCGACCGTCAACAGGTTGCGCAGCTCCCATGCGGCCGGGTCGTCTCCGATGACGGATCCTCGGCAAGCCTCCGCCGCGATCGTCAGCGACTCAGCGGAGCGGAGCACCCCTGCGTTCACCGTCATCAATCGCTGGAGAGACTCACGATCCGTCGCCGCCCATGCTGCTTCCGGCGGCGTTGACAACAACGTGCCCCCGATCTCGCCACCGCCGAGGAGCGAACGCATCGCGCCGGTAGGACTCGCCCCGCGGATGCCACGGTCGATGGCCTCCACGACGCGCGGGCCGAACACCATGCCATCGAGCAGCGAGTTCGACGCCAACCGGTTGGCGCCCATGACTCCGTTGCAGCTCGTCTCACCGGCGACCCACAGGCCAGGAAGCGACGTCGCCCCATCGAGATCGGCGAGAACGCCACCGCAGCTGTAGTGCGCAGCGGGGGCCACCGGGAGCCAGTCCGTCGCCGGATCGAGGTTCGCCTCCGCAAGGGCCGCCATGATCGTCGGGAACCGCTCGGCGAAGTGCTGAAGGTGCGTCGCGTCGAGCCACAGATGCTCCACTCGTTGCTCCAACATCCGCGTGACCATGCCCCGGCTGACCTTGTCGCGCGAGAGCATCTCGTCGACGAATCGGTCTCCCTTCGCGTCACGCAGCAGCGCCCCGTGGCCGCGCAACGCCTCTGACAGCAACGGGCGTGGCATGGCGGGATGGTGGAGCGCAGTCGGATGGAACTGCTCGAACTCGATGTCGGCCACGGCCACGCCGGCCCGCAAAGCCATCGCCACACCGTCGCCGGTGGCCTCGGCCGGGTTGGTGGTCACGGCGAAGAGCTGCCCGTACCCACCGGTCGCGACGAGTACGTTGGCCGCTCGCACCTCGATCGGCCCGTCAATCGATCCGGCCACGACGCCTCGACACTCGCCACCCTCAACGATGAGATCGAGCGCAAAGGTCGACTCGTGGACAGCCTTCACCGAGGCGCTCACCGCCTCGACCAGTGTGCGCTCGATCTCAGCACCGGTCGCCGCGCCACCCGCGTGCACGATCCGAGGCAGTGAGTGACCGCCCTCACGAGCGAGCTGGAGCGTGCCGTCCTGGTCTCGGTCGAACGCGGCACCGAGCGCGATCAGCTCGTGGACCCGGGCCGGCCCCTCATCGACCAGCACGCGCACGGCGTCTCCGTCGCAGAGCCCCGCCCCCGCGCCCAGCGTGTCGGCGAGGTGCAGATCTGTCGAGTCGGGGTCCCCGCCGAGCACGGCCGCGACCCCACCCTGGGCCCATCGCGTGGTCGCCTGGTGAAGCTCGCCCTTGGTGAGCACCCCGACCCGCATGCCATGCAGCTCGGCAGCTCGCACGGCAGCCGACAGGCCGGCGACTCCGGAGCCGAGCACGAGGAGATCGAGATCGGCCACAGGCAAGGTCTACAGGTTGGGTCGAGCGACTCGCGCGGCAGGATCTAGTCGACGTCGACGTAGTGGTGCGGTGCGGGGCCGGCGATCTCGCGAGCGACGAGCTCAGCGGCGAGTGCGTCGATCGGCTGGTTCGACCGGTCGACGTGGACGACGGCAGGCTCGTAGGCGGCGAGCTCGGCGGCCTCATAGTCGGCGTAGGAGATGATGATGACCCGGTCGCCCGGCGCCACGAGGCGGGCAGCGGCGCCGTTCAGGCAGATCGACCCGGAGCCACGCTCACCTTCGATCACGTAGGTCTCGAGTCGGGCTCCGTTGTCGACGTCGACGACAGCAACCTGCTCGTGCTCGAGGAGGTTGGCAAGATCCATGAGGTCACGATCGATCGTGATCGATCCCACATAGTGCAGGTCGGCATCGGTGACCGTCGCGCGGTGGATCTTGCTCTTCATCATGCGTCGCCGCATCGGGTGCTCCCTTCGGTGGGCGCCAGTCGGTCGCCCCCATGTGATGCTCAATCATGCGCCGTCCTCAGGGTTCGACGCCAACCGTCAGCCTACCTGCACCCCGATGTTGTCGATCAGGCGGGTCCCGCCGATGCGGACCGCTGCGAGCAGACGAACCTCGCCCACGAGCGGGTCGGGCACACCAAAGGTCGCCGCGTCCAGCACTTCGACGTAGTCGAGGCCAGCGGCCGGCACAGCCGCGATCACGGCCTGCATGACCCGACGCACCTCGGCGGGATCCCTGACCCCGCTCACGACTGCCTCACGTCCTGCCTGCAATGCGGCGTACACCACCGGAGCAGCGGCACGCTCGATGGGCGTGAGGTACGCGTTTCGGCTCGACATCGCGAGACCGTCCGCCTCGCGCACCGTCGGGCACCCCACCACGTCCACCGGGAGCGACAGATCCCGGACCATCTGTCGGATCACAGCAAGCTGCTGAAAGTCCTTCTCGCCGAAGTAGGCCGAGCAGCCCCCGACGATGGCGAAGAGCTTGGCGACCACGGTGGCCACGCCTACGAAGTGAGTCGGGCGAGCCCTGCCCTCCAACGTCTCCGACACGCCGGAGACGGAGACCGTCGTCCGAATCTCCTCTGGATACATCTCACCGACGGATGGAGCGAAGACCACGTCGATCCCGCAGCGCTCCGCGAGCGAGAGATCGGCGCCGAGATCGCGGGGATACGCGTCAAGATCCTCCGAGGGACCGAACTGGAGCGGGTTCACGAAGATCGACACGACCGCAACGTCGTTCGTTGCCCGAGCCGCGTCCATGAGCGATGCGTGACCCTCGTGGAGGTAACCCATCGTGGGCACGAAGCCAACGGTGCCGCCCTCGGCGCGAGCCGCCTCGAGCACGCCGCGCAGCTCCTCGATCGTGCCCACCACTGTCACGGGCACAGCCGCGCCGCCTCGAGAGCGAGCGCCTCATAGGCGGCACGCTCGTCGTCGGGGAGCGCCGCCAGGTGACCCTGAACAGTGACGGTGTCGCCGCGTCGCACCGGACCCGTGAGGGCGGCGGCCGGGCCAAGCGCCACCACATCGTCGAGCGCACCCCGCGCCAGATCGAGGTAAACCTCCAGCCCGACGCCAACGGACTCGGCAATCCGCTCGACCTGCCCGAGAAGCGCGACAAGGTGGTTGGATGCCACCACGGCCGCCGCGTGGTAGCGGGCCCAGTCACCCTCCGCAACCCTCACGATCCGGCCGTGGAGCTCGTCGACGATCTCCTCCACCAGAGGATCGCCGGCGGCCGAGAGACCGAACCAGGCGCCCACCAGTCGATCGGCGCCCCGCTCCGGATCCGGCAAGGCGACAAGAGGGTGAATCACAGCGACACGCGGATGCCCCGCTAGCGCTCCTAGTCCGAGGGCGCCAGAGAGGTGAGCCACGACGGTGTCGTCGCGCGGGTCGACGAGGGTTGCGATCTCGGCGACTACGGCGTCGGGTGTGGCGATCACGAGGAGGTCGACGTCACTGGCAGCGTCGCGAAGGTCATCGTCGCGTCCCAGGAGAGGCTTCACCGGCCAATGGGCGCGACTGAGGGCGTGGTGCAGGGAGGTGCCGGCCCGGCCCGGCCCGATGATGCGCACCGTCGTCACGTGGACCCCTCCGAGAGGTCCGCGAGATAGCCCATGCACACGACCTCACCCACGGAGGCGTCAACCATGCCGGCCGGAACGAGGTCCGGTGCGACATCGGCAAGGGGGGCGAGCACGAAGCGACGCTCCCACATGCGGGGATGCGGTACCTCGAGATCGGGTGCGTCAACGATCTCGCCATCCACCCAGAGCACGTCGGCATCGAGCGTGCGCGGACCCCAACGCACCTCTCGCACGCGCCCGGCGGCAGCCTCCAGGCGACGACAGACCCCCAGCAGGCCCCGGGCGTCGAGTGCGGTGTCGAGCTCGACCACCAGGTTGAGGTACGGGCCCTGCTCGACCGGTCCGCCGACCGGCTCGGTCTCGTAGACCGGCGACACGGCCACGACCGAATCAAGGTGCTCGACCGCAGTCCGCAACAGCGTTACGCGATCACCGAGATTGGAGCCCAAGCCGAGGAAGGCTCGGGTCACGTCCGCGTCCGGGTGACGCGCACCCCTGAGGTGGCGAGATGCTGTGCGACGGGCGGCCGAACCTTGCGCACCCACACCGTGACCGAGGCGATGCGGGTGTCTACGGCGAGCACGGTGACCGCGATGCGCTGCGCGAGCGCTTCCAGCAGCGAAAATGAGGTGGAGGTGACGACAGACTCTGCCGCCGCACACAGCGCGCCGTAGTCGACGGTGTCCGTGAGGTCATCGGAGTTGCCCGCGCGGCTGAGGTCGAACCCGATGTCCAAGTCGAGATCGAGCGGCTGGGGCTGGGTGCGCTCGTGTTCGAGGACACCCACGATCCCCGCCACGCGCAGTCCGCGCAGCTCGATCACATCGTCCTTGGCCATGGTCGCTACGAGGGAAGCGAGGTGGCCATGGCGATGAGATCACGACCGGTCGGACCCATCTGTCGACCGAGCAGCCGCTCGACGATCGACGTCGCCTGCGGCGCAAGCGGCACGACCCCCGACCACAGGAGGTAGCCGCCTATCAACCCGGCAACGCGATCGGACAGCTCGTCCTGGTGCACCAGCACCTTGCCCCCCGCCGCCAACATCGACGCGAGCTGCGGATAGAGCTTCTCAGCAATGACACGGGGTTCGTCGTGCAGCCCGAACGGCAGATGCCTCCACGTCACACCGAGCTCGTCGTAGTTGTGCAGGTTGTGGGGCGACGGGATCAGCGTGACGACGCAGGTGAAGCCCTGCTCGCGGATCCAGATGATCTCCTCCTGCCGTCGCACGCGACGGTGGTTCGCGCCGTACCCGCCCGGCCGCTCGCAGACGGCCAGCTTGTCCTTGAGGATCCACGCGAAGTTGCGCGGCTGAATCCCTTGCGCCCACTTGCCCTTCAATGCCACGCCCGTTGCTCCCTCTGGTTCGGCGTGCTCATGCGGCCACGCCCTTGTCGATGACGCCCCCGATGAGTTGCGCGGCCTGCACCGTGGCCCGAACGTCGTGCACCCGCACCATGCGTGCCCCACACGCCATGGCCCACGTCGCCGTGGCCAATGACCCTTCGAGCCGGTCGTCGACAGACGCCGACGCGCTCGCACCGTCCGAGCGACCCAGGATGGTGCCGAGGAACGCCTTGCGGCTGGTTCCGACGAGCACGGGGTAGCCGGTGGCCACGAACTCGTCGAGATGGGCCAGCAGCGCGAGGTTGTGGACGCGGGTCTTGCCGAATCCGATGCCTGGATCGATCCACACCTCTGGCACGCCGGCGGCGACAGCAACATCAGCACGCGCGACGAGCTCGTCGCACACTTCGCGCACGACGTCGCGGTAGGTGGGTGCGTCCTGCATGGTGGCGGGCTCGCCCTGTACGTGCGTCGCCGCCCACGCGACGCCGAGGTCAGCGGCCGTCGATCCCAAGTGGGCGCCCACATCGTTGAGGAAGGTGGCCCCAGCGGCAACAGCGGCGCGAGCCACAGCTGGCTTCCGGGTATCTACGGACACCCTCAGGCCCTCCGCGGCGAGGGCCTCCACGACGGGCACCACCCGGCGCAACTCGTCATGCTCGCTCACGGCTGCGGCACCGGGACGGGTGGATTCGCCGCCCACGTCGACCCAGGTGGCCCCAGCAGCAGCGAGGGCACGCCCGTGAGCGACCGCGACCGCGTGGTCGGTGAAGAGCCCCCCGTCGGAAAACGAGTCGGGGGTGACGTTCAGGACGCCCATCACCAAGGGAAGCACGGCAGCGAGTCTAGGCCACGCTTCCCGCGCCAGTTCGAGGTAGATCAGCGCTTCTCAGCACATCCCAAAGCGGTCAGGCCCCCGGGAGCGCTGTTCCGCATCGGTCTGCGAAGAACACGACGGCGTCGTGGTACGAGTCCGGGAGCCCGAGGCGCACGGAGAGCTGCGGATCCTCAGCGTCCAGCACCTCGAACGCAGCTTCGACATCCCCGTTGGCGGCCGCGATCGCCGCGGCCAGCACGCGATAGTCATCGACGAGCTCGTCCATGGCATCGGGGGCGTCCGCCGGCTTGTTGGCAGCCACGATCTCGATGAGCCCCGCCAACTTCTCGTTTTGGGCCAGGACCTGCGCGGCCGAGCGATCAGCCGGGGCCTGCTCGCGCCCGAGCGCTTCGAGTCCACGCGCTGCGATGCAGAACGGCGAGTCGTCAAGCGGCTCGACCGGACCGACCGTACCGAGATCCTGGGTGGTGCTCACCGTGGTGGTCACGGCCGGCGCGACCGCACCATCACCCCCACCCGAGCCACAACCCGCGAGGCCGCCGACCGCGATGGCCAACGGCAGCATCACGACGAATCGACGCACAGGATCAACCCCTACCCGTGATGAACCGCATGGCCTCCTCGCGGGTCGCGATGTTCTGTCGGAACAGACCTCGCACCGCGGAGGTGACCGTGGTCGCCCCGGACTTCTGGATTCCGCGCATCGACATGCAGAGGTGCTCGGCCTCGATCACGACCATCACACCCCGCGGCTCGAGCGTGGCCTCGATCGCGTCGGCGATCTGCACGGTGAGAGTCTCTTGTACCTGCGGTCGACGGCTGTAGCCGTCGACGAGGCGAGCGATCTTGGAGAGCCCCGTGATGCGCCCATCCTTGCCGGGAATGTACGCGACATGTGCCTTCCCGAGGAACGGGATGAGGTGGTGCTCACAGATCGAGTAGAGGGAGATGTCTCGGACCATGACCATCTCGTCGTGGGCCGACTCGAAGGTGACCGTCAGGTGCTGCGTCGGGTCGGTGTGGAGGCCCGACGCGATCTCCGCGTACAGGCGCGCTACTCGGTCAGGTGTGTCGCGCAGGCCGTCGCGATCGGGATCTTCACCGATCGCCTCCAGGATCTCTCGCACCGCACGAACGATGCGGTCCAGATCCATCGGAGTGTCCACGGACGGCCTCGGTCGCCCCTCGCCCCCCTGGCCCATCAGGTGCCGCTTGGACGAGGAGACGGAGCGCTGACGCGGCGACGCCACCATCGGCGCCGCGGCTGCGCGGCATCAGGGGCGGGAGCTGCCTTGCGCTCAACGACCGGACTCGTCGCCTCGGCCACCAGACCGGCTGAGGCACCGACCAGCTGCGGCTCGACAGGCGCCGCGGGTTCGGCGGGGACGGTATCGGACGCAGCAATTCCGGAACCCTTGTCGAGGCTGCCGAAGATCTCGGCGAGGTCCGCGTCCTCGAGCGTCTCCTTCTCCACCAGCTGGGTGGCCAGTACGTCGAGCGTCGCGCGATGGGTCTGGAGGATCGACCGGGCGCGGTCGTGCGCAGTCTCGATCAGCCTCCGGATCTCTGCGTCAACGACGCCAGCGACCTCGGCCGAGTAGTCGGCCTCGTGGCCGTAGTCCCGGCCGAGGAAGACCTCCGCCTTGGCCTTGCCCAGCTGCTGCGGTCCGAGCTTGTCGCTCATGCCGTACTGGGTGACCATGCCGCGGGCGATGTCCGTGCAGCGCTCGATGTCGTCGGACGCACCCGTAGTGATCTCGCCGAACGCGAGCTCCTCGGCAGTGCGACCGCCGAGCAGCATCGCCATCGAGTCCTCGAGCTCGCTGCGGGTGCGCAGGTACTTGTCCTCGGTGGGTAGGGCGAGCGTCCAACCCAGTGCTCGACCGCGCGACACGATCGAGACCTTGTGGATCGGGTCGGTGCCTTCAAGGACGTGCCCAACGAGGGTGTGGCCGCCCTCGTGATATGCGATCGTCAGCTTCTCGCGTTCGCTCATGATGCGGTTCTTGCGCTCCGGTCCTGCGAGCACGCGGTCGATGGCCGCCTCCAGCTCCGCGTGACCGATCAGCTGGAGATCGCGACGGGCCGCCAGCAGCGCCGCCTCGTTCATCAGGTTGGCGAGATCGGCACCGGTGAAGCCGGGGGTTCGACGCGCCAGCACCTCGAGGCGCACGTTCGGCTCGAGCGGCTTGCCCTTCGCGTGCACCTCCAGAATCGCCTTGCGTCCCCCGAGATCGGGGCGGTCGACGACGACCTGGCGGTCGAAACGACCGGGACGCAGCAGTGCCGGGTCGAGGATGTCGGGTCGGTTGGATGCCGCGATGAGGATGACGCCTGTGCGCGGGTCGAAGCCGTCCATCTCGACGAGCATCTGGTTGAGGGTCTGCTCACGCTCGTCATGGCCGCCGCCGAGCCCCGCTCCGCGATGTCGCCCCACTGCATCGATCTCGTCGACGAAGATGATCGAGGGCGCCGCGGCCTTGGCCTGCTCGAAGAGGTCGCGGACTCGACTCGCGCCCACGCCGACGAACATCTCGACGAAGTCCGACCCGGAGATGGAAAAGAACGGCACCCCCGCCTCGCCAGCGACCGCTCGCGCAAGCAAGGTCTTGCCCGTGCCTGGCGGCCCGTAGAGCAGCACGCCCTTCGGGATCTTGGCGCCGATGGCGTGGAACCGATCGGGGCTTTGCAGGAAGTCCTTGATCTCCTGGAGCTCCTCGACGGCCTCATCGCAGCCGGCCACATCGGCGAAGGTGACCGTCGGAGCGTCTTTGGACACCTGTCGGGCCTTGGCCTTGCCGAACTGCATCACCCGGCTGCCGGCACCCTGCATCGAGTTCATGACGAAGAAGAAGGCGCCGATGAGCAGGACAAACGGCAAGAGGCTGAACAGCAACGTGACCCAGATGGAGTCCTGCTGCTGATCGACCTTGAGGTCGATCGCCGGTCGTGCGTCCCCGATCTCTGTAGCGAGCTCGTCCGCGAACTCCTGCGGATAGGCGACCTTGAACTTCTCGCCATCGTTCAGCTCGCCGGTGATCTCGTTGGATCGATCCTTGATCGTGGCCTTCGAGATGTCGTCGGCGACGATCTTGGCCCGGAACTCTGAGAGTGTCAGCTCAGTGGGCTTGTCGCCTTGGCGGAGCCATTGCGAGGCGACCAGTACGGCCATGAGGGCGAGCAGGATGTAGGCGAGGGTGGTTCGGGACGGTCGTTTCACGATGGCAGCAGGCTACCGGCACCCTTGCTCGGGGCCGCACATCAGGCGCTGACGAAGGCGCGGCCGTTCAGTCCCGTCGGCCGGTGAGCGCGAGCAGCCGGACCTGTGGGTCGGCGTCCTCGCCGGGGTCCGTGGAGGTGCCGAACGCTCCGCTGCCGGCGAGCAGGTCAGCCTGCGGGATCAGGACGGCGAGGGCCGCCTTCACGAGCGACGGATCGAGGTTCGTCGGTTGGTTGGTGGCCTTGGCGACGTCCCACCCGTGGAGCAGCGTGTCGAGGAGCCGGTGCCCGGCGTAGACCTCGCCCGGCACGGGCCCGTAGGAGACGGCACACGGCGCGACGAGGGCCCCTGGGGCGCGAAAGGCGGCCGCCGCTCGGCGAGCCGACTCGTTGTAGGCCACCAGCGCATCGTCCCCAAGCACGTCGCCATCGAGTCGATCGCCGACCTCCTCGATGGACTTGCCTCCAGCGAGCTCGGCCGCCCACTCGTTGCCGGTGACGATGTGGTTGACCAACGTCCGCACGTCCCAATCGTCGCAGGGCGTCGGCAGCGCCCATTGGCTCTCCCCCACCCCGGCCACGATCACACCCGTGGCGTCGAGCGCCGTCGCGTGCACCTCAGCAATGTCCACTTCAACCCCCGTTGTGGTCCAGACGCACCGATATGAGTTCAACCCAAGCGGGCTACGCGTCACCTTCGTATACGCATACATACGGCAGGTTGCGATAGCGCTCAGCGATGTCGAGGCCGTACCCGATCACAAACTTGGGGGGAATCCGAAAGCCGACGTAGCGAAGGTCTTGGTCGGTCTTCTGGAGTCCCTCGCGCACCAGAAGCGCGCAGACCTCGAGGCTTGCCGCACCCCGAGCGGCGAGCGTACGACGCAGGTACGACAACGTGAGCCCTGAGTCGACGATGTCCTCCACGATGATCACCTCGCGACCGGTCAGGTCGATGTCGAGGTCTTTCACGATGCGCACCACGCCTGAGGTCCGTGTGGCGTTCCCGTAGGAGGACACGGCCATGAAGTCGATCTCGAGGGGGAGTGAGATCTGGCGCGAGAGATCAGCCATGAACATGGCGGCGCCCTTCAGCACGCCGATCAGCAGCGGGGCTCGGCCCTGGTAGTCGGCAGTGATCTCGGCGCCGAGCTCTGCGACCCGTTGCTGCAGGGCGGCGGCGTCGACGACGACCTCACCGAGGTCAGCGCTGTCGATCAAGTGGGCATGATCGGGCTCAGACGCCATGGGAGCAAGGTATCCGAGCCACGACCCCGGGTACACCCGCCCCATCAGGACTCCAGCGTGAGTCGTCCCTTGCTACGACGAACCGAGCGCCCTCCACCCACCTCGCAGGCGACAGCATCGCCGGCCGCGACCGCTAGAACGCGAGCGACCGCTGCTGCATCAGGTGGATGCTGCTCCGAGCCACTGCGCAACCAGGCGCGGATGGCGCGTCGGGCCAGCGGCTCTGGCGCGGACACAAGGGCGTGGGCGTCGGTCGGGTCGAGCGGGCCGACCAGGGCATCGAGAAGGGCCGCATCCGCAGCGAGGTGGTCGGCCTGTCGGGCCAGTACGAGCGCGACGTCGCGCTGCGCGATGTCGTCCAGCAATGGCAGCAGCTCATGACGGACTCGGTTGCGCCGGTGCACTGTCGAGTCGTTCGACGGGTCGTGGATCGGCACGAGCCCGAGCTCGTGACACAGCGATTCCGTCTCGCTACGCCGGAGCCGACGGATCGGGCGACGGGCCGGATCGAACCCGGTGAGCCCGTCGAGGCCAGCTCCTCTGATCATGTTGAGCAGCACCGTCTCCGCCAGATCGTCGGCGGTGTGCCCCGTGAGCGCCGCGCTGCCAAGCGCCCCGTAGCGAGCCGCCCGGGCGCGGGCTTCGAGGTTCGGTCCCGCCCCCACCTCGACTCGGACGGCCACGAAGCTGGCCCCGAAGCGTTTCGCCGCCTCCTTCACGACGTCGGCGTCGAGGCGCGACTCCGGCCGTAGCCCATGGTCGACATGGATCGCCGTCACTTCGCAGCCGGCCCCCACCGCAAGCGCAAGGAGCGCGAGCGAGTCCGCTCCGCCCGACACGGCGCAGGTCACCGATTCGCCCTCGGGCGGAAAGTCGCAACGATCGGCCAAGCGGCCGAGCAGCGAGCTCAACCGTCGACGACAGCGTCCAACTCGCCCGCCCGCAGCCGACGAAGCATGTCCGACACATCGGTCATGTCGAGCTTGCGACCGACACGGCGCAGGCTGGCGTAGATGTTCGATCGACTCATGTCGAGCAACACCGCGGCTTCGCTCACGGATGCGGTCTCCTTGAGTACCCGCATGATGTACTGCTGCTTCTCGGTGAGCGAGTCGATGGGCTCTGACACTGCCGCTAGCGGCGGAACGACCGCTAGCTCAGGCGCTCGCATTCGCTCAAGACGACCGAGGCGAGGGCGGGCCGCGCCGGGCGGGATCGCTGCACCGCTACCGCCCTTTTCGATACGAGCCAGACGCTCGAGGGATCGTTGCTGGGTGGCCTTGCGCTGGACCGGCTCCGGATCGCCCCCGAGCGACGCCTTGACCGCGCCCAGCAGATCATCAGGCGTGACCGGCTTGGGGAGATACTGCACCGCTCCTTCGATCCCACCTCGCACCTGGTCGTAGTCCCCGCCGAGTGCGGTGAGCATCACGACAGGGATCGTGCGCACCGATGGATCCTCGTCTGCCTTCAGCCGCTCGAGCACCTGCCAGCCATCGAGCTTGGGCATCATCACGTCGAGCACGACGACATCGGGGCGATGCTGTTGGACCGCCGCCAGGGCCTCCTCGCCATTTGCCGCGGTGAGGACCTCGTGACCGTCGAGCTCCATGTTCACGCGGACGAACAGCACGATGTCCGGCTCGTCGTCGACGATCAGCACGGTGGCCATGTGGCCTAGACACTACCGATCTCACGTGGCTCCGTCGGGAGAACGTGATCGGAATGGTCCGTCACCCCACCAGCTCGTCGGAGAGGCGCACCCGATCGAGCCACTCCGCTGGATCACGGATCTCTGCAAGGGTCGGAAGCCACGGCGCACCCCGCCACACCGGGTGCAGAGCTTCCGGACCGCCGCCGAGGCGCTCGACCTCCTCGATGAAGCGCTCCCCCTGGGCGTACTGGTTGATCTTGGCCTCCAGACCGATCACTCGCTGGAGCATCTTTGTGGCCGGGTTGACGCTCGCCCGTCGCTCGCGCAGCACTCGGGCAAACCGATGGGCGCTTGGGATCCTGTCAACGCCGGCCCGGTCCATGGTGATGTCGCCGTGGCCCTCGAGCAAGCTCATGAGCCCGCCCACCTTGTCGAGCACCAGGCGCTGTTCAGGGCTCGCCAGCAGGGTGATGATCCCCCCATCATCGAGGGGAGCGCGGCCGGAGCGCAGGTCGGTAACCACCCGTGTGAGCGCGTCGAGGAACCGCTTCGGGTCGGGATCGACCGAGTCGAGCGTCTGCTTGACCAGACCGAGGTAGTGCTCGCGCAGCCATGGCACACCAGTGAACTGGGCGCGGTGGGTGACCTCGTGCAGGGCGAGCCAGAGGCGGAACTCCTTGGGTGGGAACGCGAACCGCTTCTCCAGCGCCAGCACGTTGGGCCCGACGTAGTACACGAGGTCTTGGTCATCAGTGGCGCCGCTCGACGGGTCGTCGACCACGAGCATGTCGTACTGGCCGAGCACTCTCGCTGACATCCAGCCGAGCAGCATGCCCACCTCGACGCCGCCGACCTTGCGAGCAACGCCAGACGCAGGCGAACTGCCGATCCGCGCGCCCAGCTTCTCGGTGAGCGGGCGCAGCAGCCGTTGGAAGGACTGCACGTTGGCTCGTGCCCAGCTTGCGCGGTCCGTGACTCGTGCTCGTGCCGGACCGCTCAGGGAGCGCAGCCCCGTCTCCGCCGCGACGAGCTCTTCGGCTTCGGCTGTCGCATCGTCGAAGTCCTGTTGCAGCGAATGCGCCAGGTACGACTCGGCGAAGGGTTCCCGCTTGGCAACCCGGGTGGCGACCCGCTCAGCGAGCTGCCAGTCGACCGGGCCTGCGCTCACGGGCTACTCGTCGCGCCCGTACTTGGGGGACTGCGTCTTGCGCAGGAACTGAGCGACGATCATCAAGCTGGCGGGGATGACCGCTCCGATCACCAAGACCGCACCGATCCAGTAGTGCCACACGACAGCGAACATGGGTCCGATCGTAGACCGGGTCCTCGGCCCCGCTGGAATCAGTGGGCCTCGTGGCGGATTGCGGCCTCGATGCGGGCGAGGAGCTCCGGGGGAGCCAGGTCCTGACATCGCTGCTGGAGACAACGACGCAGCTCGGCGTAGAAGTCGTACGGTTCCGCGCACGGGGCGCACTCATCGAGGTGCCTTGAGATCTGGTCCCGCTTGGCGTCGTCGATCTCACCTGCGAGCAGGTGGTAGATCTCGTGCAGTGCGTCCTCGCACTGCGGCTCGATCGGGGTGGGGTCGGTCGACATGGGTCAGGTAGCGGGGTCGGGTTCGGGCTCGGTGAGCCGATGAGACACGGCAAAGTCGTACAACAGCTTCTCGAGCGCCTTTCTTCCTCGGTGCAGCCGACTCATCACCGTACCGATCGGAATGTCCAGGATTTCAGCGATCTCCTTGTAGGAGAACCCCTCGACGTCAGCCAGTAGCACCGCCATCCGGAAGTTCTCCGGCAGCTCCTCGACCGCTGTCTTGACCTCGGCCTCGCTGAAGAGGTCCATCAGCTCATCCTCAGCCGACCGGCTCGCCCGCGCCGCCTCTAGACCGCCGAGGCGGCGGTAGAGATACAGATCCTCGACCTCGTCGAGGTCGGTCTCGTCGGGACGACGCTGCTTGGCGCGATACGCATTGATGTAGGTGTTCGTGAGGATGCGGTACAGCCACGCCTTGAGGTTCGTGCCCGCCTCAAAGCCTCCGAAGCCTCGGTAGGCCTTCAGGTAGGTCTCCTGGACGAGATCCTCGGCGTCAGATGGATTGCGCGTCATGCGCAGGGCCGCCGAGTAGAGCGAGCTCATGTGCTCCATCGCGAGGTCTGCGAAGAGCGCTTGATCAGCCACGATCCGAACCTACCGGGGCCGGGCGGGCGGTACCCACTTCCGCCACGAGCGCGCGGAGCCCCGGAGCCGCTTGAAGGTCCGACCGTCCGGCGACCCGACGACCGGCTCGTACACCGGTTCATGGGTCGGATTGGCCGGGTGGCCGCAGCCAAGCGCCAGGAGTGACCCCTCCGTGAACTCCTGCACACCAAGCAGCCGATCCACATCCACCTCGTTGAACGCGGCGGTCACAAACGAGCCCAGCTGCATCTGCGCGCAGACCAGCTGGAGGGTCTGGCTGAGGTGCGCTGCATCGAAGAGCACCACCTTGAAGGCCTTCGCATGGCGCGGGTACTTCCAGAAGGTGCGCGCGAACCGACAGGTCACGTAGAAGACCACCGGCGCTGACGCAAAGTGAGACTGATCGGCCAAGAGTCCGTTGTTCAGCTCGATGAGGTCCTGGCCGGCAAGGCCGTCCAACAGTCCGAGCGCGTGGTGCTCGACGTCGTAGTGGTAGAGGCCTGGCTCGACACCTGGCACGTTGCGCACCAGTGGGTACACCTCCGTCGGGTGCTGAGCACCACCGGACGGACTGGTCTTGCGCACAAGCGTCAGCTCACCCGGCGAGATGACCCGAGTTCCGTGGCAGCCCCACACCCAGTGAAGGATCGTCGAGAGCTGGTCCAGGCTCACCGCGGCCTCCGGGGCGAAACCGCGCACCGTCGTTCGTCGCTGGCCGAGCACCTCATACAGATCGCCATGGCCGCCAGGCACGGGCAACCGTGTGCTCTGAATGACGGGGCGATCGTGGAAGTGCTTCGGCGGCGGCCAACGATCGGGATCACGGCTTTGGCGAACCGGGGTGGGCGAGGAGCGCACACCGCTCCATCGGGTCATCGCGTGGAAGACCGCTGCGTTCCGATTCCACGCGGGTGCCCGAAGCTGCGCCTCCCGACGGCGGTACTCGGCGAGCTGCCCGTCTCCGCTCTCGCTGACGACCAGGCCTGAGGTGGCCAAACGTGCGAGACCCGCTGCGTCTCGTGCTGTCGAGACGTCGACCCACGCGTCCTCTGGCACCGCCAAGAGCATCGCCAGCTCGGTCATGGTCAAGACGAGCTCTTGACCAGCCAGCGCCGACAGTGCGATCAAGCGGCCCGCATCATCGGACCGCACGGTGAAGTGCCGGGATCGTCGAATGCGACCCTCTGGCCACGGCTGAAAGGGCTCGATCAGCGACCGCCGCGTCCGGTGAAGAAGCGGATCACCCGGGTCCACCAGGAGCCGCGAACCTCCAGCTCGGGACCCCCGAATCGTCCGACCTCGCCCTCCTGCTC
>JBBDWQ010000041.1:0-64463 GCA_040902805.1 Acidimicrobiales bacterium | reverse complement strand
GGACCCCCGAATCGTCCGACCTCGCCCTCCTGCTCGGGACCCCCGAATCGTCCGACCTCGCCCTCCTGCTCCGGCGCCTTGAACCGTTCCGTCTCGCCGGGATCGGCGTCATCGACCATTGTGTGCCCCTTTCTGTAGAGCATGGCGGTTGTATCCGTGACCCGGGTGGGAAGTCAATGGTCCAACCCCTCGGCCATCAGCACCGAGTGCCCCTTGGCCGCGAAGAGCCTGCGCGCCTGTTCACGAGCGTCGGCCGCGCCAACGGCATCTCCACCCGCGTGCAGAACAGCTCCAAAGTCCACGAGGACCTCGCCGTGCATCACGAGGAAGTCGGTTCGCTGAGCGATGGCGACGCCCTCAGCCGCGACGGACTGGGCGTCGGCGAGCCGACCCGACCGAGCGAGCAGGCGAGCGCGAACGCCACGTGAGTAGATCTGGGACGCCGTGTCATCTGGCGCGGCGGTGCGCTCGCTCAGGCCCGTCCACCGCTCGGCGGCGAGGAGATCGCCCTGTCTTTCGAGCGTCCGGGCGAGGAGGGCGGCCGCCGTGGAGAGCACTCCAGTCTGGCCGTACCCCTCGAGTGCCTCACACCCTGCACGAAGCTCCCGCACGGCTGCATCGTCGTCGCCGGCGAGGACCTCGACGGGTCCTGACAGCAGCGACAGTCCGGCGACCGTCGGCCCCAACGAGAACTCCTCCCCGATCGCCTTGCAGCATCGAAAGACCTCGCGGGCGACCTCGAAGTTGCCTCGCATCGCCTCGAGGGCTCCGATGCTGGCCCGGATGGCGACCTCCGTTGCCGAGCTGCCCTGGGCCCGCTCGATGAGCCCGCTGCAGCGTTCGACCGCAATGTCCACTGGCATGGGACCCGTGTAGTAGCAGAGCGCGAGCAGGCGCAGCACCCAGGCGGGATCCCCGGGCGCTGCAGCGCGGGCCAGGCAATCGAGGGCTCGCATGAACGCTGTCTCACTGGCCTGGGCCTGACACCGCACCCACTCCGTGTCGCCGACCAGGGCCCAGGCCTTCGCCAACCGGAGCTGGTCACCGTCTGCCTCGAACATCCGGATCGCCTCGCCGGCGATGTCGGCCACCTCATGCGCCTCCACGTCGGCATCGCTCGTGAGTCGAAGCAGACCGTCCTCAACGCGGGCGACCATGGTGACGGTCGCGTTGTGCGTGGCCTCGCCACGCTCCATCGCCTCACGCAGCACGTCCCGCGCCCGCTCCGGCTCACCGGACAGGCGTAAGGCTTCGCCCAGATCAGGGAGCAGCTCGAGCTGCACCTCGGGATCTCCCTCCAGCATCGCGACGGCGCGGTTCAGCTGACTCAGCGCCGCGGGGAGATCGGCACGGGCGACGGCGCGTCGAGCGGTGGACCGGAGCCGATCCGAGGCAGAACCGGCGAGCGTTCTCGTGTGCTCGTCCATGATCCCCATCTCCGCCCGACACTCGTACGCTCGCCCGAGGTGCCACGCGATCAGCTCTTCGTACTCGACGGCCCGTCCACCGTGATTGGCCAACACCCACTCCGCTAGAAGCTCATGGAGGTGTCCACGCACGCGCTTCGGGATGGCCTCGTACACAGCGTCTCGAATGAGGATGTGGCGGAACCGATACGTGCGGCCGCCGAGGAGAGGCGCTGGCTCGGCAACGATCACCCCTGACTCCTGAAGGTCAGCGAGCGTGTCGTCCAGCGCGACCTCGCGATCCACGAGCAGCCGCTCCACAGCGCTCCGGTGAAAGACGAGCCCCTCAACGGCTCCGCGTTCGAGCACATAGCGCTCGGCCCGAGAGAACCGATCAATGCGAGCGGTCAACAGGGCTTCGATGTTCAAGGGGAGATCCCGGTCAGGCTCTTCGATGACCGCCACCACAAGCTCCTCGACGAAGAGCGGGCTACCTCCGGCGCGGAGCACCACCTTGGAGCGCGCCGTCTCGTCGAGGTCGGCCAGGCGGGCGACCAGCGCGTCAATGTGCTCGTCTTCCAGTTGTCCAAGGTGGATCGCGGACCACGCCGGACGCGATTGCACCAGCTCTGGCCGGCCCATCCCCACGATCAGGATGGGGGCGTCGTCGATTCCCACGGGAACGGACTCGATCAGGTCCAGCAGGAGAGGCTCCGCCCATTGCAGGTCGTCGATGCAGACGACGAGCGGACCCGGTTCGGCGAGGCACTCCAGATAGCGACGGGCGGCCCAGGCGATCTCCTCGGGTCCCGCCTCACCCTGACGGAGCCCTAGGACCTGGCCCAGATGAGCGATCACCCGCGGGTCAGGACGACCGTCCATGCTGGTCGCCAGCCGCGCCAGCGCAGTGTCTGCAGTGTCCACCTCGAGGATTCCGGCGGCCTCCCGCACGACCTCCGCGAACGGCCAGTAGGTGATGCCCGCGCCATACGGCAGGCACCGACCATGAAGGAACAGACCTTCGACCTGCGACTCGAGCTCCCGAACGAGCCTCGTCTTGCCGATGCCGGCTTCGCCGACAAGGAGCAGCAGCTGCGGCTGGCGCGTCTCCCCCACCTGGCCCACCGCCGTCATCAGCTCGGCAAGAGGACCTTCGCGGTCCACGATCGCGACCGAGTCCAGACGAGCACGTCGCCGCTCCGCTCGTCGCCCCGTCAACCGGTACACCGTGACAGGTTCGCTCTTGCCCTTGGCCACGATCGGCGGGACGGCCTCGACCGTGATGCTGTGACTGACCAACCTGAACGTGCTCTCGCTCAGCAGTACATCCCCAGCGGCCGCATGCTGCTCGATCCTCGCGGCGACGTTGACCGCATCGCCGAGCACGAGAGCCTCATCCTGCATCGCGTCGCCAGCGACGACGGTGCCAGAGTTGATCCCGATCCTGACGGACAGGTCGAGGCCGTAGACGCCCCGCAGAACTTCGTTGAGAGCGTTGAGCTCCTCGCGCATCTCGAGACCAGCCATGACCGCCCGCAACGCGTCGTCCTCCCGGGCAATGGGCACCCCGAATACCGCCATCACCGCGTCACCGATGAACTTCTGGGTCGTACCGCCGTGCAACTCGATGACCTTGCGCATCGCACCGAAGAACTGGAGCATCACCTCGCGCACTGACTCTGCGTCCAGGTCCTCGCCGAGCGCCGTCGATCCGACCACATCACAGAAGAGAATCGTCGCGAGCTTCCGCTGTGCAGCCTTGCCTGTGTCGAGGCGCGCTCCGCATTCTGAGCAGAACTTCGCCGACTCAGGCTGCTCTGTGCCGCAACGGTCGCAGCTCCCCACGTGGCCGAGGCTAGACGCGGTAATGCGTCAATTCTTCAGCCGAACCGCCGGCCGGCTCAACCTCATCAGGCGCGGCACTTCGTGCCGAGGCAGAGCAGGCGGTGCTCCTTCCGCTGGGCATCGAGACGCCAGGCCACTTCTTCTTCGTGATCGAGGCCGAGGCCAGGCGTCTTGGTCACGCGCGGGTCGACCTGACGTCGCCGGGGTGGCGAGCACGCCCGCCGGCTGCATCGACGCCTCGGATACGAGGAGACCTTTGTGAGGATGCGCACGCCCCTGACCTGCACGCTCGTGGAGCCCGAGAGGAGAGTCGAACTCCTGACCTACGCATTACGAGTGCGTTGCTCTACCAACTGAGCTACCCGGGCGGGAACGGGCGAGTGTATCCGCGCCCGTCTCCGCACCAGAAGCCGCGGGCGGACTCCTGCTCAGGCCAGAAGGGCCGGCAGGTGCGACAGGAGCGCCTGGAGCATGAGCGTCTCGTTGGGGAACCGCTCGAGGGACAGCGCTGCCTCATCGAGTCGGCGAAGCCCGGCGACGATGCGGTCGGGGTGCGCCGCCGTAGGGAGCGCGTCTCGATAGACGCCAGCGAACGTGGCCAGCGCAAACCTGAGCTCCGCCGTGCGATGACGTCGGACCTCGCGCTTGTGACGGTCCTCGAGGTCCTTCTTGCCGCTCCCCCGCTGTCCGTATCGCTCGATGCGCTCCTGAAGCTCCGTGATCTCGATCGCGTGCCGAGCATCGATGACGTCCTGCGCATCATCGATGAGGCCCTTCACCTCCGCGGCCAGCTCGGCCGCTCGGGCGCCCGTATCGTTGAGTCGCGACGGCATCTGGCGAAGGGCCTCTGCCCGCAGAGCGAAGCGGGCGTCAGTGGCGAGCAAGCGGGCGCGGTCGAGGTCTCCGGCGCAAGCGGCGGCGATCGAAGCCGCCTGATCGGGTCCTATGCCGTCGGCCAGCAGCCGCTCGATGATCGCGGTGAGCGGGATCGGGCCCAGATCAACCCGCACCGCCCGAGACGCGATGGTGACCAGCTCCGGCGGAACGTCCTCGGCGAGGATCACGAAGAACGTCGACGCGGGAGGTTCCTCGACGTACTTGAGCAGGATCGCTCCAAAGCGATCGATGAGGTGGAAGTCCTCCAGCACGAGGACCTTGCGTCGTCCCTCCGTGGGGCTCAGAACCGCCTGCTTCACGATCGAACGTGCGGTGTCGACGTCCATCCGCCCCTGGGCCGTGGTGGGGACGACTACATGGAGATCCGGGTGGGTCTCGGCAAGCGCCAGCCGCACATGTCGTACAGCATCCTCGCCCTCCGACGCCGCCGAGAGGAGCAGCGCGGCAAAGGCGCGGGCCGCAGCCCGCTTGCCCGACCCGGGCGGGCCGACCAGGAGGTAGGCGTGGACGGGATGGACCGCAGCGGCAGTGAGCTCAGCGATCGCGTGGTCCTGACCCACCACCCCGGCCCACACGTCGAGGTCTGCCGCTGTTGTCACCTCGGCATCCTCGCACCCACAAGCAACCAACGTCTGTGAACGCCCACGTCCGCATAGCGACCGTGTCGCTTCACAGACGTTGGTTGGTTGGGCTCAGACGATGTCGGGGAACCGGATCGACACGATCTCCCAGATCGCGGCGGCAACGTCATCCGCTGACTGCGTCCCATCCACGACCGCCCACCGATCGGGCTCCGCGATGGCCTGGGTGAGAAAGCCGTCGTGCACCCGCTGGTGGAATGCATCACCTGCGGCTTCGAGTCGATCACGAGCGCCTCCGGTGCGTTGCCGCGATACCTCCGTTGGGATCTCGAGCAGCAAGATCAGGTCCGGCCACAGATCGTCGGTCGCCCACGCGGACAGGCCGGAGATCTCGGCCGCGGAGAGCTGGCGGCCATAGCCCTGGTACGCGATCGAGGACCCGGAGAACCGATCCGTCACCACAGTTCGCCCCTGCTCGAGCACAGGGCGAACGACCTCGACGACGTGCTGGGCGCGATCGGCGGCCATCAGAAGTGCCTCCGCGCGCGGCGTGATGTCTAGGCTCATCGAGTCGAGGAGAATCAACCGCACGGCAGCGCCCAGCGGCGTGTCTCCCGGCTCGTGAGTGAGGACGGCCCCCAGGCGCTCCGCCAAGCGCTTGGCCTGCGTGGACTTGCCGCTCCCCTCTCCTCCCTCGAAGGCGATGAAGTGCCCGGTCAAGGCTCGCGCTCCTGCTCCGCTCGCTCATGGCTCTCGATGAGCTCAGCGAAGGGGCGGGCGACGCCGGTGACGAGCTCCCCGACTCGTTCGGGCTCGGGCAACTTGGGTCGGGTTCCCGCTCGCATCGACAGAACCGCGAGCACGCCGGCGCCCATGATGATCAGCCCCGCGAGCCACAGCGTGAGCCGGACGCCTGGCACGGCGATGTCGAAGCCGATGAGGGAGATCTGTCGGTCCACGAGGCTGTGACTCAGGCGATCGAGGAGGTCCGAGAGCAGTGGTCCGACGGCGAACGCGATGAGCACGCAGAAGCGCACGAGGATGTAGAGCGCGCTGAAGATTCTGCCGCGCAGCTCATCGTCGACGCTCTCGTGCAGCAGCGTGAAGCCAAGGACGTACACCGCTCCTGCGCACACTCCGAGGACCGCGACGAAGAGGCCGGCGAATCTGAGCTCGGACATCGATGCCGCCACGATCAGCGAACCGCCTGCGACGAACACCGAACCAGCGAAGACCTGTGCCTTGGGAACGCGGCGTTGGAAGACCGAAAGCACGATCACGCCACCCGCGACACCACACCCGAGCGCGAAGATGAGCAGGCCGAACCCGTCGGTGCCGGCGTTGAGCACCTGGTCGGCGAAGACTGGGCCGAGCGGCACGAGCATGCCGCCTCCGATGAGGCCGGTGGCAAGACCCACGTTCACGGCTCGGACAACGGGATTGATGAAGATGAAGTGCCAACCCTCCTTCAGCTCATGGAACGCTTGGCCAAGATCGACTCTCGGGCCTCCCTTGGCTCGGGTGCTGGTCTTGGGGAGCGTGAGACGGGAGATCATGAGCGCGGAGAACAGGAACGTGAGGGCGTCGACGTAGAACGCGACTCCGACGCGGTCCGTGCGCAACACCGACAGAGCGTCGATGTCGTCGAGCTGGGCTGACACCTTCGCGAGGAGCGAGAACAACCCGGCTGCGATCGGCATGGTGCCGTAGGCGGCCACGAGCGAGAGCGAGTTCGCGGTCGTGAGGTGATCGGCGGGTACAAGGTTCGGAACCGACGCCTCCTTGGCTGGCGCCCACAGCAGGGTGAAGCACTCCAGCACCAACGAGGCGATCACTAGGCCGAACACCGAATCGACGAACGGGAGCGTGACGAGCACGGCGGCGCGACCGATGTCGCACGTGACCATCACCTTCTTGCGGTCGAAGCGGTCGGCCACCACACCGGACGCGGCACCCAGGAACAGGCCAGGCACGATGCGAGCCGCCATCACTACGCCGATGGCGGCCTCTGGCGAGCCACCACCGATCCTGGCCGCGAGCGCCGCGATGGCGAGGAACCCGAGCCAGTCGCCGGTTGCAGAGGCGACCTGCGTCAGCCACAGGTGGAAGAACTGCGGCGACCCGAACATGCGCACGTGGAATCCGGCCTTGTCGCCGGCACCCACCACGGGCGCTTGTTCGGTGGGGGCATCAGGATCCGGAGCGGCACCGTCCGGGATCGACACCTGGCGCGGGTCCGCCATCTCGTCCACGTTACGGGGCGTTCGAGGGACGCTCTGCGATCACCCGGGGTCGACCGACGACCCGGACGCGCTGGCGTCATCGGTCGGACCGGAGTCCTTGGATGAGGTCGCTGGCTCGGCGGCGCTCTTCTTGATGCCTGCCGCCTTCTTGGAGGCCTTCTTGGAGGCCTTCTTGGTGGCCTTCTTGGTCGTCTTCTTCGCGACCTTCTTCGCGGCCTTCTTGGTGGCCTTCTTGGCGGGGCCCGCCTCACGTCGGATCTGCAGGAGCTCCGCGGCGCGTTCGATCGTGACGTTCTCGATGGTGTCGCCCTTGCGCAGCGATGCATTCGTATCACCGTCAGTGACGTACGGGCCGAACCGGCCGTCCTTGACCACCACTGGCTTCTCCGACACCGGATCGTTGCCCAGCTCCTTGAGCGGCGGAGCGGGTGCCTTGCGCCGACCGTAGGTCTTGGGCTGCGCGAGAACCGAGACCGCTTCATCGAGCTCGATCGTGAGCAGCTTCTCCTCCGTGTCGATGCTCCGCGTCTCGTCCTTCCACTTCAGGTACGGCCCGAACTTCCCGTTGGCGGCGACGATCTCACCCGTCTCCGGGTGCTCACCCACCACGCGAGGCAGCGTGAGGAGCTGGAGCGCGTCGTCAAGCGTGATGTTGGACAGGGACATGGTCTGGAACAGCGAGGACATCCGCGGCTTCGTGTCGGGCGGCAGCGTGTCGGCATCACCGAGCTGGACGTAGGGCCCGAAGCGACCGCTCTTGGCATAGACAGGGAGACCGGTCGCTGGGTCCTCCCCCAGCGGCTCGCCTCCCTTGGGCGCCGAAAGGATCTCGACCGCTCGATCGATGGTGAGCTCGTCGAGGGGGAGGTCCTCAGGGAGCGACGCAGTGTCCTCGCCTCGCTTGAGGTACGGGCCGTAGCGTCCGTTGCGAACAACGATCGGGCTCCCGTCGGCGTCGACGCCTATGGGGATGGTGTTGATGGCTTCCGCGTTGGCCTGCTCGAGCGCCTGTTCCTTCATGGTGAGCAGGCCCGGGTCGCCGTTGCCGAACCAGAACTTGTGGAGCCATGGCACGCGCTGTTGGCGACCTCCGGCGATCTCATCGAGATCGTCTTCCATGCGGGCCGTGAACTCGTAGTCGACGAGGTGGCTGAAGTGCTGCTCGAGGAGGCTCACGACCGCGAAGGCGTCGGTGGTGGGGATCAACGCTTGGCCCCGCTTCCACACATAGCCGCGATCTTGAATCGTCTGCATGATCGACGCATACGTCGACGGCCGCCCGATCCCCTTCTCCTCCAGAGTCTTCACGAGGGTGGCTTCGGTGTACCGGGGCGGCGCTTGCGTCGAGTGGCCTGCCGCCTCCACGTCAGGGGAAGGAAGCGCCTGACCCTCCTCAAGCGCGGGGAGCTTGGCGTTCTCGTCGCCGGCTTCGTCCGAATCGTCGCCGCCGTAGGTGTAGACGGCCTGCCACCCCGGGAAGGTGATCGTGCGACCCGACGACGTCCACTCGGTGGCGACCCCGTCGCTGGTCGATGCCACGATGCGCGCGGTCATGGTGTTCCCCCGAGCGTCGGGCATCTGGCTGGCCAGGGTGCGCTGCCAGATCAGCTCGTAGAGCCGGAGCTGATCGCCACGCAGCTTGCTACGCAGCTGATCGGGGCTGCGCCACGCGTCACCAGCGGGCCGGATCGCTTCGTGGGCTTCCTGGGCGTTCTTCGACTTCTTGGCATAGGCGCGGGGAGCGTCAGTGAGGTAGTCCCGGCCGAACTGCCGCTCGATCACATGGCGAGCGGCCGTGATGGCTGTCTCCGACAACGTGGTGCTGTCGGTTCGCATATAGGTGATGTAGCCGTCTTCGTACAGGCCCTGGGCGATGCTCATGACCTGCCGAGCGCTCATCCGCAGCCGAGATCCGCCCACCTGCTGCAGGGTGGAGGTGATGAACGGGGGCTTGGGGCGCGAGGTGTAGGGCTTCGTCTCCACGGACGCGACGGTGAAGGGCCGATCCGTCAACCGATCCTTGAGGCCGAGCGCGGCCGCCTCGTCGAGCACCGCAACGTCATCGCGCTTGGTGGCGCCAGCGCTGTCGAAATCACGGCTGGCGGCCACACGGGCACCGTCGATGGACACGAGCGCCGCGGTGAAACCCGGTTCGGTCGGGAACGCGGCCGCAAGATCCCAGTAGCTCGCGGCGACGAAGGCCATCCGCTCCCGTTCCCGCTCCACGACGAGCCGAATCGATGGCGACTGCACCCGACCGGCGGAGAGCCCGGTGCGGATCTTGCGCCACACGACCTCCGAGACGGGATAGCCGTAGAGGCGATCGATGATCCGTCGGCTCTCCTGGGCATCGACCAGTCCGTGATCGACGTCGCGCGATTCCTCGATGGCGTGCTCGATGGCGGCTTGGGTGATCTCGTGGAACACCATCCGCTTCACGGGAACCTTGGGCTGGAGAACCTCGAGGAGATGCCACGAGATGGCTTCCCCTTCGCGGTCCTCATCAGTCGCGAGCAGCAGCTCGTCGGCTCCCTTCAGCGCCTTCTTGAGGCGGCTGATGGTCTCCTTCTTGCTGGCATGGACCTCATACTCGACGGCGAAGTCGTTCTCGGTATCGACGTTCAGGCCCTTGGCCGGCAGGTCGCGGATGTGCCCCATCGACGAGTCGACGATGTAGTCCGGCCCCAGGAATCCGCCAATGGTGCGGGCCTTGGCTGGTGATTCGACGATGACGAGGTACTTGGGCATCGGCGCAACATTGACCTGACGCCGTAGGCAGTTGTCAAACGCCTGCCCGGTTTCCCTAGGGGAAGAATTCCTGTCGACCCTGTGGGGCGACGGTCGCCGGCCGGCTCTAGAGGGTCCTGACGAGGATGGCGTCGCCCTGCCCGCCACCACCGCAAAGTGCCGCGGCACCCAGGCCACCGCCGCGACGACGGAGCTCGAGCAGCAGCGTCAGCGCGACGCGGGTGCCGGACATGCCGACCGGGTGCCCGAGCGCGATGGCGCCACCGTTGACGTTGGTGATCTCGTCGGTGATGCCGAGGTCCTTCATCGAGGCCAGCCCCACAGCGGCGAAGGCTTCATTGAGCTCGAACAGCGATATATCGCTGATCTTTGTGCCGGTGCGCTCGGCAGCCTGATTGATGGCGCGAGCTGGCTGGGTGAGAAGCGACGGGTCCGGCCCTGCGACCTGCCCATAGCCGATGACCTCACCGAGCGGCTGGGTGCCGAGCTTGTCGGCGACCGCCTTCGACACGACGATCACGGCCGCGCCGCCGTCAGAGATCTGCGACGCGTTGCCGGCCGTGATGTTGCCCGCCTTGTCGAAGGCCGGGCGGAGCGCGGCGAGCGACTCCACCGTGGTCTCCCCACGGACACCCTCATCGGTGTCGAACGTGATCGCATCGCCTTTGCGCTGCGGGATCGAAACGCTCACGATCTCGTTGTCGAAGAGGCCGTCTTTGGCGGCACGGGCGGCACGCTCGTGCGACTTCGCGGCCAACTCGTCCTGCGGCTCGCGCGCGAGGCCAGCGGAGGCGGCGTACTTCTCGGTGCCGGCGCCCATCGCCACCTGGTCGAAGGCGCAGAACAGACCGTCATACATCATCGAGTCGATGACCTTCTGGTCGCCGATGCGGTACCCGGCCCGCGCCCCGGGGAGCAGGTAGGGCGCTTGGGTCATCGACTCCATGCCCCCGGCCACGACGATGTCCGCGTCGCCATCCTGAATCATCTTGTCGGCCAGGTAGATCGCGTTCAGGCCCGAGAGGCACACCTTGTTGATGGTGGTGGCGGGCACGCTCATCGGGATGCCCGCGTTGACTGCGGCCTGACGGGCAGCGATCTGACCGGAACCGGCCTGGAGCACCTGACCCATGAACACGTAGTCGACCTGCTCAGCGCTGAGTCCGGCCCGCTGGAGGGCCTCCTTGATGGCGAAGCCACCCAGCTCCGCGGCGGAGAACCCCGCGAGAGAGCCCGAAAGCTTGCCGATCGGAGTACGTGCACCAGCCAGGATGACGGAACCAGCCATGAGGACTCTCCCAAGAAGCGTCGAGTTGTGGTCCCACCAGCGTAGTGACGGCGCCGCAAAACGGGCCAGACGACAGCCTCGCTGCCCGTGGAGTCAGCCTTCAGACAGGGCGTCGGAGACCGCCCGGCCGATCGCGGTGTCGATCAGTCGGTCGAGCTCGGAGGGCTCATACGAGCCTGGCCCGACAAGGGCCGGGGCATCGAGGTCGATCGTGAAGCTGGTTACCGGCTCGGCGTTGGCGCGGACGGCCGACACGATGAGCGCGGCCTTGGCCTCAGCGGCCTCCAGCACGCGGCGGGCCTTCTGCAGGAGCAAGTCGGCCTCCGCTTCGCGCTGGCGCGCGTAGTGGTCGGCCTGGGCTCGGGTGGAGCCTGCGACGACCTCCGCCTCAGCCAGCACGGTCATGGCCGCAGAAGCGGGCGGAAGTGTGGCGGAACGGGCTGATCTGGCGGGATTGTCGCTCATCGGTGTCTCCGAGCCTCTACGGGAGAGGTCGCTGCTGTGGTGCCTGCCTAAGGTCTTCGCCATCAGCCAGGCCCGTACCTGCTCGCGCCGCGGCTGCGCCGGAAGAGTAACGGTTGGCCCCGCGCCGAAGGATCCCGATACGGTTGATCGACCTGCAGCGGGCCAACGACGTCCCACCGCAGAGCTCTGGACCACTTGACCGATCCACCGCTCCACGGGAATGGACGACCGATGCCTCAGCAACCCTCCCCTCAGGGGCTTCCCGCCGACCGTCACCACCGCACCCGGACGGCCCCGCCGACGAAGCAAGGCCTCTACGACCCGCGGTTCGAGCACGACGCGTGCGGCGTGTCCTTCGTGGTGGACATGCACGGCCGACCCAGCCACCGGATGGTCGAGCTGGGGCTGCAGTCGTTGTGCAACCTCGACCATCGAGGTGCCACCAACGCCGAGCCGAACGTCGGCGACGGCGCTGGTCTGCTCATCCAGGTCCCCGACCGCTTCCTCCGTGAGGTGGTCGACTTCGACCTGCCGGCTCCCGGTCGGTACGCCACAGGCATCGCCTTTCTTCCCCAGGATGCGCACGCGGCGACGGTCGCGATGACCGGCATCGAGAAGCTGGCCTCCGCTGAGGGTCTGCAGGTTCTCGGATGGCGTGACGTACCTGTCGACAACACGATGATCGGCCAGCAGGCACTCGACGCCGAGCCGACGTTCCGTCAGGTCTTCGTGACGACAGCCGACGGCCATCCCTCGCTCAGCGACATCGACCTCGACCGCCGCTGCTTTGTCGTGCGCAAGCGCATCGAGCACGAACTCGACGGAGACGTCTACTTCCCGAGCCTGTCGGCTCGCACGCTTGTCTACAAGGGCATGCTCATCTCCCACCAAGTGGGCGACTTCTTCACGGACCTGCGCGATTCGCGAGTCGAAAGCTCGATGGCACTGGTGCACTCGCGGTTCTCGACGAACACGTTCCCGTCGTGGCCGCTGGCGCACCCGTACCGGCTCATCGCCCACAACGGTGAGATCAACACCGTGATGGGCAACGAGAACTGGATGCGCGCCCGCGAGGCCCTTCTCGAAAGCGAGCTGATCGACGGCCTTGAGCGAGCCTTCCCTGTGTGCACGCCGGGGAGCTCCGACACCGCCCGGTTCGACGAGGTGCTCGAGCTGCTCCACCTCGGTGGCTATTCGCTACCCCACGCGGTGCTGATGATGATCCCGGAGGCCTGGGAGAACCACGAGTCGATGCCCGACTGGAAGCGCGACTTCTACCGCTTCCACGCCAGCGTGATGGAGCCTTGGGATGGCCCGGCGTCGATCGCCTTCACCGACGGCACCCTGATCGGCGCGGTGCTCGACCGCAACGGCCTACGACCGTCGCGGTACTGGGTCACGGAGGACGGGCTTGTCGTGATGGCCTCCGAGGTGGGCGTGCTACCGATCGACATATCCACCGTCGTGCAGAAGGGACGCCTGCAGCCGGGGAAGATGTTCCTCGTCGACACCGCCGCAGGGCGCATCATCGATGACGAGGAGATCAAGCGCGACCTCGCCGACCAGCAGCCCTACGGCGAGTACCTCCACGCGGGACTGGTCCACCTCGACGATCTTCCGGCCCGCGACTTCCTCACGCCACAGCACGCATCAGTCGTGAAGCGCCAGCGGGTGTTCGGCTACACGAGCGAAGAGCTCAAGATCCTCGTCGCCCCGATGGCCCGCACAGGTGCAGAGCCCATCGGCTCCATGGGCACTGATACGCCGGTCGCAGTCCTCTCTGACCGATCCCGCTTGCTCTTCGACTACTTCCAGCAGCTCTTCGCGCAGGTCACCAACCCTCCGCTCGACGCGATCCGTGAGGAGCTCGTGACGTCGATGGGCTCCGCCCTGGGACCGGAAGCCAACCTGCTGCACCCGGGTGCCGCATCGTGCCGGCAGATCGTGCTGCCGTACCCGATCCTCACCAACGCCGAGCTGGCGAAGCTGCTCTACATCAACGACGACAGCGACATGCCGGGCTTCAAGCCGTTCGCGATCGATGGCCTCTACCCGGTCGCCGAAGGTGGCGCTGGACTCGGTCGGGCACTCGAGGAGGTCCGGGCCAAGGTCAGCGCCGCTATCGCCGATGGCGCCAAGATCATCGTGCTGTCCGACCGCTACTCGTCTGATGAGCTGGCGCCGATCCCGTCGCTCCTGCTCACGGCGGCCGTGCACCACCACCTGATCCGCGAGAAGACACGCACCCGGGTCGGCCTCGTCGTCGAGTGCGGTGACGCACGCGAGGTGCACCACATGGCGCTGCTGCTCGGCTATGGCGCCTCAGCCGTCAACCCATACCTCGCCTTCGAGACGATCGACGACCTGATCGACCAGAAGGTGCTCACCGACATCACCAGGCGCCAGGCGACGAAGAACTTCGTCAAGGCCAGCACCAAGGGCGTGCTGAAGATCATGTCCAAGATGGGCATCTCGACGGTCGCCTCGTACACCGGAGCCCAGGTCTTCGAAGCGATCGGGCTGGCCGAAGACGTCATCGAGGAGTACTTCACCGGCACGACAAGCAGGATCAGTGGGGTCGGACTCGACGCCATCGCCGAGGAGGTGGCCATGCGCCACCGCTTCGCCCACCTCGAACGTCCCGAGGAGGCCGCACACCGAGACCTCTGGATGGGCGGCGAGTACCAGTGGCGCCGCGAAGGCGAGTACCACCTCTTCAACCCGGAGACGGTGTTCAAGCTCCAGCACGCCACTCGCACGAAGCGCTACGACGTCTTCAAGGAGTACACCAACCGCGTCGACGACCAGGCCCGCCGATTGGCGACGCTGCGCGGACTCTTCGAGTTCCGTCCCGACGCCCGGCCAGCCGTCTCACTCGACGAGGTCGAGCCGATCAGCGAGATCATCAAGCGCTTCTCGACCGGCGCGATGAGCTACGGGTCGATCTCGATGGAGGCCCATCAGACCCTCGCCATCGCCATGAACCGCATCGGCGGCAAGTCGAACACCGGCGAAGGCGGCGAGGACCCGGAGCGCCTCCACGATCCGGAGCGCCGCAGCGCAATCAAGCAGGTGGCGTCTGGGCGCTTCGGGGTGACCTCGGAGTACCTCACCAACTCCGACGACATCCAGATCAAGATGGCCCAGGGTGCCAAGCCCGGCGAGGGCGGCCAGCTGCCAGGCAACAAGGTGTATCCGTGGATCGCCCGCACCCGGCACTCCACGCCCGGGGTTGGGCTCATCTCTCCTCCGCCGCACCATGACATCTATTCGATCGAGGATCTCAAGCAGCTCATCCACGATCTCAAGAACGCCAACCCCACAGCCCGAGTGCAGGTGAAGCTCGTCGCCGAGGTCGGGGTGGGCACGGTGGCCGCGGGCGTGTCCAAGGCCAAGGCCGACGTCGTGTTGATCTCCGGTCATGACGGTGGCACCGGCGCCAGCCCGCTCAACTCGCTGAAGCACGCCGGCGCTCCCTGGGAGCTCGGCCTTGCCGAGACCCAGCAGACGCTGCTTCTCAACGGCCTGCGCGACCGCATCGTCGTGCAGACCGACGGTCAGCTGAAGACGGGACGAGACGTCGTCGTCGCAGCGCTACTGGGTGCCGAGGAGTTCGGCTTCGCCACCGCACCGCTGGTGGTGTCGGGCTGCATCATGATGCGCGTCTGCCACCTCGATACCTGTCCGGTCGGCGTCGCCACCCAGAACCCCGAGCTGCGGGCCCGGTTCAACGGCAAGCCAGAGTTCGTCGAGACCTTCTTCGAGTACATCGCCGAGGAGGTGCGCGAACTTCTCGCCTCGCTGGGCTTCCGCACGATGGCGGAGGCCATCGGCCACGTCGAGGCCCTCGACACGCGTGCCGCTGTCGACCATTGGAAGGCGAAGGGGCTCGACCTCTCCCCGATCCTGCACCAGCCCGAGAGCCCCTTCGAGCAGGACATGTACTGCACGGGCGAACAGGACCATGGCCTTGCGGATGCGCTCGACAACGAGCTGATCCGCCTGGCCGAGCCCGCGCTCGAGCGCTCAGAACGTGTGGAGATCGATCTCGCGATCCGCAACGTGAATCGCACCGTCGGCACGTTGCTCGGCCATGAGCTGACCAAGCGATACCGCGGTGAGGGCCTACCCGACGACACAATCCACATTCGCTTCACTGGCTCCGCTGGGCAGAGCTTCGGTGCCTTCGTCCCGAAGGGGATCACGCTGAGCCTCGAGGGTGACGCCAACGACTACGTGGGCAAGGGACTCTCGGGCGGACGCCTCATCGTGCGACCGCCGAGCAACGCTCATCCGAGCTTCGTGCCAGAGGAAAACGTCATCGCGGGCAACGTCATGCTGTACGGCGCCACGAGCGGTGAGGTGTTCGTGCGAGGCATCGTCGGCGAGCGCTTCTGTGTTCGCAACTCCGGCGCGACGGCCGTTGCAGAGGGCGTTGGCGATCACGCGTGCGAGTACATGACCGGAGGTCGCGCCGTGGTGCTCGGTTCGACCGGGCGCAACTTTGGGGCGGGAATGTCGGGCGGCATCGCCTACGTGCACGACCCCGATGACACGTTCTTCAGGCGACTGAACGGAGAGATGGTGGAGCTCGAACCCCTCGACTCCGACGACGGTGAATGGCTGCGCTCAACGCTTCGCACCCACGCGCAGGCCACGGGGTCCACGGTGGCAGTCAAGCTGCTCGAGCGCTGGCACAGCGAGGTGCGCCGCTTCAAGAAGGTCATGCCTCGCGATTACAAGCGGGTGCTCGAAGCGGCGCAGATCGCTGAGGAGAACGGGCTCGATGTCGACGAGGCCATCATGGCCGCGGCGCACGGATAGGACGGCGGGACATGGGTGACGTAAAGGGATTCCTGAAGCACGGGCGCGAGACGCCGACACGGCGACCGGTACCCGTGCGGCTGCTCGACTGGAGGGAGGTCTACGAGGAGTTCCCCGAGGACCACCTCCAGGTGCAGGCATCACGCTGCATGGACTGCGGCATCCCGTTCTGCAACAACGGCTGCCCGCTCGGGAACCTGATCCCCGACTGGAACGACCTTGTGTACCGCGACCGCTGGCGCGACGCCATCGATCGGCTGCATGCCACGAACAACTTCCCGGAGTTCACCGGTCGCCTCTGCCCCGCGCCGTGCGAGGGGGCATGCGTTCTCGGCATCAACCAGGACCCGGTGAGCATCAAGCAGGTCGAGGTGGAGATCATCGACCGCGCCTGGGACGAGGGCTGGGTCATCCCGGTGCCACCGTCGGTCCTCACCGGCAAGAAGGTGGCGGTCGTCGGATCTGGACCGGCCGGACTCGCCGCCGCGCAGCAGCTCACCCGCGCTGGGCACGCAGTGGTCGTGTTGGAGCGAGCCGATCGAATCGGTGGCCTGCTGCGATACGGCATCCCCGAGTTCAAGATGGAAAAGCGCCATCTCGATCGTCGCCTCGCCCAGATGGAAGCCGAGGGCACCGAGTTCCGAACGAATGTGAACGTCGGGGTCGACCTCACCGCCGCACAGCTCCAGGCCGGCTTCGACGCGGTGGTTCTCGCCGGGGGTGCCACGATCGCGCGCGATCTGCCGGTACCGGGCCGCGAACTCGACGGCATCCACCAGGCCATGGAGTTCCTCCCCTGGTCCAACAAGGCGCAGGAGGGCGATCTGGCGGTGGAGGACGTGCCCATCACCGCGGCAGGCAAGGACGTCGTCATCATCGGCGGTGGCGACACCGGCGCCGATTGCCTGGGCACCTCGCATCGCCATGGCGCTCGCTCGGTCACCCAGCTCGAGATCCTTCCTCGGCCCGTCGATGGTCGGCCCGAGGCCAACCCGTGGCCGACCTACCCGATGAGCTACAAGGTCACGTCAGCGCATGAGGAGGGCGGCGAGCGGGTCTACGCGGTGAACACCGAGTGCTTCCTCGGCAACGACGACGGCACCGTGCGCGCCCTGCGCATGCACGAGGTCGAGATGCGGGACGGGCGCTTCGAGAAGGTCGAGGGCACCGACGTCGAGATCCCATGCCAGCTCGTGCTGCTGGCCATGGGCTTCCTCGGCCCGCAACACGACGGCCTGCTGGACGACCTCGGCGTCGAGTACGACCAGCGCAGCAATGTGGCGCGTGACCCCGACTTCGCCAGCACGGTCGACGGCGTGTTCGTAGCTGGCGACATGGGTCGCGGCCAGAGTCTCATCGTCTGGGCCATCGCAGAGGGCCGCAGCGCTGCCGCGGCAGTCGACCGCTACCTGATGAACGAGACCGCGCTCCCCGCCATCATCGCCCCAAGCGACCGACCACTGATGTGAGCAATCAAGATCTGTGAACGCCCACGTCCGGATACCGGACGTATTGCTTCACAGACGTTGGTTGGTCAAACAGCGACGGGCTGCGACTCGGGGCGGCGCGACCAGATGTCGTTGCACGCCTCGCAGACCTCTTCGGGGATGACGCCCATCCGCATCAGGACGGCGAACATCTTGCAGCCGAGGCAAAGGCCCACGAAGGCCTCGAGGGACGCAGCGACCACGAGCAGGCCGAGCACGCCCTGGGCGATGTCGAAGCGACCGAAGCCGTAGGTGGCGATGACCGCCGTGACCGTGAAGACGGCCCCGATGCCCTGCGCGAAGCGCTTGGGCGGACCAGAGACGATCCGGGGCGCGATGGGGAGGGCGGGCGTGATCACCCGGGTAACGAGCTGGCCTAGCGGGCTCAGCTTCGGACCGGTGAGCACGCGGGCGAGGAAGCCGTAGGCCATGACCACCGTCAGCCAGCGGACCTCGAAGACGATCGTGGCCGTGGCGAGGACCACGACGCCGGTGGCGACGAGCCGGGCGCTGACCTCATTGACCTCTCTGGGGAATCCCACAACCTGCATGTCCGCCACGATACCTGACTAACCCGATCAACAATCAAGTGGAATCGGATTTTTCTGCCAGGCTGGCCCGGTGCCGGAGGAAGACGTCTTCCCAGATCGAAACATGAGCCACCGGGACAAGGTCGTCTTCATGCTCGAACGGGAGGGTTGGGCGCTCGACGCGGTCCCGACCCGGACCGACCTCGACCCTCCGTTTCCCCGCTACGCCTACACCATCGGCTTCGAGGATCGGTTCGGGTTCCCCGAGGTGTGCATCGTGGGATTGTCCCCCGTGGCCTGCCGGGGCCTGTTCGATCTCGTCGCCGATGCCCTCGCCGGCGGGACTGAGTTGCCCATTGGCGACGCCTTCATCGGCTTGCTCGAGGGCGAACAGCCCTGCGCGCTCTTGCCGGTGGACCCTGAGACCACCGCGGACTTGTTCCCTTCGCTCACGGAGCACGAGCAGCTGGCGGGTCGTTCCCCGGATGGCTTCCGCATGGTTCAGCTCACCTGGCCCGATGGCGCAGGCGTGCTTCCTGGCGAGCGCGGCTTCGCCGCCAACCTCCTCGCCGTCCAGCTGCTCTTGGGCGAGGTGCCTGCGTCGTGATCCACCTCGGCGGGGCCCCTGGCGTGTCAGGCGGATCTGATGTCGCGTCGGTCCACCGCGATCGCGCCGACCGCGACAAGGACCACGGTCGCCGCGACAAGGAGCAGGAACCAGGGTGCCTGCACGCCGTCTGTCACGGGTTGCGAGCCGAGCGCCCAGTACCACGGCGACACCTTGCGCGCACCCTCCAGCGCCGGCGCGATCGGGAGCACGAAGCTGGCGATGTAGCCAGCCATGAGCACGAGCACGGTCAAGCCCACCGACGTCCCGCGTGATCCTCCGCTCCCTCCGATGGCGAAACCCACCGCGGCATGGAAGACGCCCAGGACCGCGCACGCGAAGGTCGCCACCGTGATCTGAGCGGCGCTCACCTCGTCGAGCGAGAAGGGGCGCAGCGACAACGCCATCAGGATGGAGGTCGCCGCCGCAGTGAGCGCGACCATGATGACTACGGCCGCGAAGCGACCCAGCCAGATCGAGCGACGCGATACGGGGAGGGCGTGAAGCAGCTCGAGGCGCCCAGCGTCCTCATCGCCTGAGGTGAGAGCGGTGACCATCGCTATCGCCATGCCGGAGAGCAGCAGGGGGAGCATAAGCGCGAACATCTGCCCGTCGAGATACCCCGCCGGCGTAGCGATGTTCTGGGCGCCAAAGGCTTCAAGCAGACCGTCGGACATACCGGAGAAGCTCGCCAGCGCGTCGCTCTCCTCGAGGCTCGGCCAGAACGCGACCGTGATGCCCGCGAAGACGACGATCCCGATCCCCCACCCGAGCGTCGATCGTCGCAGCGCCCGCAGCGCTCGGACGAGAAGCTCTCGATGCTGGGCTGTCATCGGCCTTCTTCCGACTCGTAGAAGCGAAGGAACGCCTGCTCGAGGTCGGGCTCAGGAAACAGGACATGGTCGACGGGGTGCCGGCCAAGCACCGCCAGCAGGCCGGTGGGCTCGTCATCGACGATCCCGCTGACCTCATTCCCGCGCACGTCGACGTCGCGCACGCCGGGAACAGCTCGAAGCTCATCGAGGGGCGGGGTGGATCGAAACCAGACCGTGAAGGGCTGGCTGGCCCGATGCCGCAGGTCCGCCACGTCACCGGTGGCGACCACCCGGCCGGCTCGGAGCACGATCACGTGGTCGGCGACACGCTGCACCTCGCTGAGCACATGCGATGACAGGAAGATGGTCCGACCGTCGGCTCGGACCTCCTCGGCGAGATGAAGGAACTCCTCTTGGACGAGGGGATCGAGGCCGCTGGTGGGTTCGTCGAGGATGAGCAGGTCGGGGCGGGCCATGAAGGCGCCCACCAAACCGACCTTTCGTCGGTTGCCGCTCGACAACCCCTTGGTGGCTCGACCTAGATCGAGATCGAGGCGAGCACACAGCTCCTCGACATACGGGCGGTCCACTCCGCCGCGCAGCGTCGCCCAGAAGCGCAGGGTCTCCTCGACGGTCAAGCGTTCGTCGAGACGCAGCTCACCGGGCAGGTAGCCGATCCGACGCCGCAGCCCGGGTCCAGCGCAGCGCGGCGACTCCCCCAGGACACGTACGTCGCCGCTGTCTGCACGGGAGAGATCCACCAGGATCCGCAGTGTGGTCGACTTTCCCGACCCATTGGGCCCGAGGTAGCCGACGACTCCGCCCGCGGGAACATCGAGGTCGAGGGCGTCGAGGGCCCGAACCGCGCCGAAGCACTTCGTCACACCTCGACAGGAGATGGCCTGGTCGGTGAGCGCCTGCTCGCCGAGGGAGGGCTCGACACGAGTCGTCAGACGACGACCTGGCTCTTGGTCGGCCCTTGGCGCGCCCAATGGCCATCGGCTCGACCGAGTCGGAAGCGTTCGGGTTTCGCGGCGTTCGTGATCAGATCCGTCTCCAACCACAGCCGCTTGAGGTGACGAATCTTGTGATTGGGGCGATCGTCCTCGTACGCCGTGCGGGCATGCAGCACGTGGTAGTTGTTCACGAACTGCATGTCCCCCGGTTCGAGCTGCATCGACACGTGGAAGCTCGGGTCGGCGCAGAGCTGATCGACCCGATCCATGGCTGCCCGAGCCGCGGCAGAGATAGGCGGCGCGTCATCGTGACGGCGGGATGCCTCGATGTAGGGCCGGATGTATCGGACGAAGAGCCGATCGGCCTGGCGCGTGAACACCGGCATCTCGTACCAGCCGCGCGCGCCGGGGGCCTGCTCGCCGCGGAAGTCGTACGGCAGGGGCTTGTAGAGCTCTGCAACGAGGTCGGGATCGGTACGCACAAGCTCGTTGTGGATGGCCAACGCATTCGCCACGATGCTCGCCCCGCCGCGCAGGCCCGCGTCGAGACAGAACAAGCCAACGAGGTCAGACCCATCGGAGTGGAACGGAAAGGGCAGTCCGCCGATCTCGTTGCCACGCGAGGTGGGGTCGTCGTAGGCCTTGCCCTGATCGGTGACGTCGCCCAGCAGGTGACCCTTCACGTTCTGGGGCCACGGATGACCGAGGTGCATGCCGACACCCCAGTAGATCGAGGAGGCCCGATCCTTGGTGTACCGATTCGCGGGCAGACCACGGATGAGCACGACCCCTCGTCCATTGATCAGATCGTGGGTGATCCGACGCAGCTCGGGCGCCAGCGTGGGGAGCGGGAAGTGCTCGCGGGTGATCTCGAGCACATCGCTGGCGTGGGCTTCGGCATGCCGCAGTGCCGCGTCGAGCTCGTCGATGTGCTCGTCGGTGAGCCGCCAGACGTATGAATCGCTGAGCTCATCACTACGCCATTCGCACTCCGGCTCGAGCGGCCTCAGCGAGGTCGCGTCCATCTGCGCTTCGTCGGTCATGGCTTGCTTCCCTACTGATGGCCTGGCGTCAAGTTACCGAGAACGTCGTGACCATTCCCTGGCGATAGTGCGCGGGGACGTTGCAGAGGATCACGTAGGACCCCGCGTCCAGATCCATCTCGAGCGACGGGGTGGCGTCGACGGCAATGTCCTCGATCTCGTCAAGGGGTTCGAAGTCCTCGTTCTCCACCACGTCACCGTTGTCGTCCGTGGGTAGCTCATCCACACCGAGGTCGGTCTTGAATACGACGAACTCGTGCACTGACGGTCCTTGGTTCTTCACCTTGAAGGTCACCGCACCGGCCGGTGCCGAACTCGCCGAGAGCTCGATCTTGAAGTCCCTCAACGTGGCGTCGACACCCCCGGCATCCTCGTCATCGCTGGAGCAACCACTCAGCCCGAGCGCCAACATCGGCACCACACCGGCCAGTACGAGAAGGAGTCGTCGCATCTCTGGTTCACCTCCGGGCCACGACGAGCTTCGCCAGCCCGTTGACCGGGGCCGCCACGGCGTCGCACCAACCGTACCGCTACCCGGGCGCGGGTCAGGCCAGCGCGGCGTCGAGGGTGATCGTGGTGCCAGTGAGGGCCTTGCTTACCGGACAACCGTCCTTGGCCGCGGCGGCCGCATCTGCGAAGCCGTCTGCGTCGAGGCCGGGCACCACCGCTCGTACGGTGAGGTGGACGCCGGTGATGCCCTCACCCGGCTGAAAGGTCACGGCGGCCGAGGTGTCCAGTGACTCGGGCGGAGTGCCCGCCTTGGCCAAGCCATTGGACAGCGCCATGGAGAAGCACGACGAATGCGCTGCCGCGATCAGCTCCTCCGGGCTGGTGCGACCCTCAGGGTCGTTCGCGCGCGATGCCCAGGTGACGTCGTAGGTTCCGAGACCGGACGACTCGAGGGTGACGCGCCCGGCGCCCTCCATGAGCGAGCCTTCCCAGTGGGTGGTCGCATTGCGGGTGGTGGCCATCAGGGGGTGCCTCCTGGAGGGGCGAGCGGATGCAGGCGGCCGACCGTAGTGCGGCCGTGAGTGCGATGATGCCCGCCGAGCGCAACCAGGAGGGGCAGCCGAGATGACCGAGAGCCAGCGGGCCTTCGACGAGCTCCTTACGACGCTGCGCGAAGTAGGCGACCGCTTCGCTGGTGAGGAGTGGGGACTCACCGACCCCACCGACATCGCCGAGGGCCTTCGAGTCGTGCTCCATCACCTCGGCACCGGCATCGAGACCCAGCTCGAGGATGACGCCGCCCATCCGACGTTCCGCGAGATCGTCACCCCATGGCGCAAGGCGCTCGGCGACAACGCCGACGCCCGCTATCACGACGCCAAGGTCCATCCCGCGGGCACCTATCGGGTGCGCGGCAACACCGCAGGTGCCATCTACGTGAGCTTTACGGTGGAAGCCGGCGCGGAGCAGGGCGCGTTCCCCTCGGGCACCGTGGGGGTGCTCAACGACACCGGCTTCGACATCGCTTCCGATGGGTCCTTCGAGCTCACCGTCGGAGGAGCGCCCGGCGGCCGAGGGTGGTTGCCGCTGGCAGCCGATGCCTCGCGGCTCACCGTGCGCCACTACTGGGAACAGGTCACACCTCCGGCGACGCCTCCGGCCTCGAGCCTGGGGTTGAGCATCGACCTCATCGACGGGTCCGTGCCTGAGGCACCCCCGGCTCCCACGGATGCGTCGGTGGGGGCGTCGATCCGACGCATGGCCACGTATGTCCGAAGCCGCACCATCGAGTCCATCGCCAAGCCCGGTGAAGGTGACCCTCCGCCGTTCGTGTCGCGGATCCCGCACGAGTTCCCACCCCCCGTCCCGCCGGGGGACCACGCCCTCGCCGCTGCGGATGCCGCTTACAGCATGGCGCCCTATCTGCTCGGTCCGGACGAGGCGTTGGTGATCCGAGCCCGGTGGCCGGTGTGCCGATGCGCCAGCGTGTCGCTCTGGAACCGCCAGCTCCAGACGTTCGACTACCTGCGCAGCCGTGTCAGCTTGAACCGCGCCCAGGCCGAGGTCGATGCAGACGGCAGCGTTCGCGTGGTGATCGCCCACCGGGACCCTGGCGTGCCCAACTGGATCTCCACCGAGGGTCGACCCTTCGGGCTCGTGTTCTGGCGCTTCATGCTCCCTGACGGACCGATCGACACGCCTGTCGCCGAGGTGGTTCAGGTCGACTCACTGCGCTGAGACCGTCCGGGCGCACGGTTCGACCCGGTCCGACGCCGCTCTGTAGGTTTCAGCCCATGCAAGCCTTCCTCGACGCCATTGAAGGCGGTGCCTCCCCCGAGGACATCGCCGCCATCCCGATCCCCAAGAGCTACCGGGCCGCCCATGTGCTGCGCGCCGAGCAGGAGATGTGGGAGGGGGTCGAGTCGGCCGACAAGGACCCGCGGAAGTCGCTTCACGTCGGTGAGGTGCCCACCCCCGAGCTGGCCCCCGACGAGGTGTACCTCGGCGTGATGGCCTCCTCGATCAACTTCAACACGGTGTGGACGTCCATCTTCGAGCCGATGCCGACCTTCGGGTTCCTCGACCGACTCGGCAAGGAGTCGTCCTGGGGCAGGCGCCACGCGCAGGACTTCCACGTCGTCGGCTCCGACGCCTCGGGAGTGGTGCTCCGGGTTGGTTCCGCCGTGCGCAACTGGAAGGTCGGCGACCGGGTGGTGGTCCACTGCAACCACCTCGACGACCAGGACCCTTCGGCGCACGACGACTCGATGCTCGCGGCCAACCAGCGCATCTGGGGTTTCGAGACGAACTATGGCGGTCTCGCCGACCTCGCGGTCGTGAAGGCCAACCAGCTCATGCCGAAGCCGGAGCACCTCACCTGGGAAGAGTCGGCAGTCAACGGGCTGTGCGCTTCGACGAGCTACCGCATGCTCGTCGGTAGGCATGCCGCTCAGATGAAGCAGGGCGACTCTGTATTCGTGTGGGGTGCCACAGGCGGCATCGGCGCCTACGCCATCCAGCTCGTGCTCAACGGCGGCGGCACCCCGGTCGGTGTCGTGTCGAGCCCCGAGCGCGTCAAGCTCCTCGAGGCCATGGGCTGCGAAGCCGTGATCGACCGCGCCGCCGAGGGGTACCAGTTCTGGTCCGACGAGAACACGCAAGACGAGTCGGAGTGGCGCCGCCTGGGCAAGAAGGTCCGCGGTCTCATTGGCGAGGACCCGAGCATCGTGTTCGAGCACCCGGGTCGTTCCACGTTCGGCGCGTCGGTGTTCATCGCCAAGCGCGGCGGCACCATCGTCACCTGCGCGGCCACCTCCGGCTTCATGCTCGAGTACGACAACCGTCACCTCTGGATGAAGCTGAAGCGCATCGTGTCGTCGCACTTCGCCAACTACCAGGAGGCATGGGACATGAACCGCCTCATCGACCGCGGCGTGATCCAACCAGTCATGTCCGCCGCCTATGACCTCACCGAGGTCGGCGATGCTGCACTGCTCGTCCACAAGAACCAGGCCGAGGGCAAGCTCGCGGTTCGCTGCCTCGCTCCCACTGCAGGTCTCGGTATCGCGGATCCGGAGAAGCGGGACCGCGTCGGCGAGGACAAGATCACCCTGTACCAACGTCACCATCGCGGCGAGCTGTAGGAGCGTCAGCATGCTCCTCACCGAGATCGACCACGTCGCTATCGCCGTGCGGGACCTCGAAGCGGCGATCCAGTACTACAAGGATGCCTTCGGGGCCGAGGTGCACCATCGGGAGATCGTGGAGAGCGACGGCGTAGAGGAAGCCCTCGTGAAGGTGGCCGACTCCTACATCCAGCTCACTGCCGCGACCCGACCTGACTCGCCGATCGCCAAGTCGATCGAGAAGCGCGGCGAGGGCTTGCACCATGTTGGCTACCGCGTCGACGACTGTGCTGCCGCGCTGGCAGCCATGGTCGCGGCTGGGGCCACGCCGATCGACAAGGCCCCTCGTCCCGGCAGCCGCGGGACCACGGTGGCCTTCGTCCATCCCAAGGGCAGCTTCGGCACCCTCATCGAACTCGTCCAGGAGTAGCCCCTCCCCCGGTACGCTGACCGGCAGTTCACCGACAGTTGGCCCAGGCAAAGGAAGCCCGATGCAAGAACCGCTGGAGCAGCTGCTCGCCGATCTGAAGGACGCCATCGAGGCGGCCGAGGAGGGCACCGACAACCATGCGGAGCTGGCTCGTCTCGCCGGTGAGGTGGAGCGTCGGTTGAGCGACGAAGACGACGAAGGCGTCGTCGACGAGTTGAGAGACGAAGTCACCAGGTTCGAGTCCTCACATCCCGCCCTGGCCAACGCCATCGGCCGAGCAGCCGACGCATTGAGCGCGATCGGGCTCTGAACCGGACACAAGGGTCCGTCGCCCAGCCGTAAAAGGGACCATGGCCCCTAGGGGGCCGACAACGTCCAACGGCACGATGGCTGCATGGGAACCATCGTTGTCGGCGTAGACGGATCGGACGGGGCTGCCAGCGCGCTGCGCTGGGCGGTGATGCAGGGTCGCCTCCGGGGCTGGCCAATCGAGGCGGTGCTCGCCTGGGGATTCCTCGACCAGCACCACACGATCCTGGGCGAGCGGTTCGACCCCCAGTACGCGCCTGATGACGCTAAGCAGGCTCTCGACAGCTACGTGGAAGCCGCAATCGGCGCGACGGACGCCGCGACCGTGGAGCGACGCATCGTGTCGGATCTTCCGGCGCGGGCACTGCTCCACGCCGCCGCTGGAGCCGAGCTCCTCGTGGTGGGGGCGCGGGGGCTGGGCGGGTTCCGCGGCCTGCTGCTCGGATCGGTGTCCCAGCGGTGCCTGCACGAGTCCACGTGTCCGGTGGCGGTCATCCGGCTCGATGACGCCGGCGACCTCCGCGACGCGCCGCAGCGCGTGGTGGTCGGGATCGATGGCTCGCGTGTCGCGCGCCCGGCGCTGCACTGGGCGATCGGCGAGGCCAGGGCCCGCGAGGCTGTCCTGGAGGTTGTGCACGCCTGGCAGCCGCCGTTCGTGGGTGGCTTCCCGATGACCGGAACCACCATCGACTACTCCGCCTTCGAAGATGCAGCCCGCCAAGCAGTGGCGGTGACGCTCGACGAGGCGGACCTCACAGGGCTGAAGCACCCGGTTGAGCAAACCGTCGTATCTCTGGGAGCGTCCACCGCGCTCCTGGAAGCGGGACGTCGGGCGCAGATGACCGTGGTCGGTGCCCGTGGACTTGGTGCCCTGACCCGGATGCTGCTCGGGTCGGTGAGCCATCAGGTGACGCTCCACGCAACCAACCCGGTGGTGGTCGTCCCTGACACCGAAGGCTGAGCGGCGCATCGGGCGACTGTCTGGCAGGCTGCCGACATGCAGGTCCATCTCGTCGACGGCACCTACGAGCTGTTTCGTCACCACTACTCCCCCGCCAACAAAGACCCGGAGCGGGGCGCCACGCGTGGTGTCGTCGCCACATGCCTCACGCTGCTCGAACAGGGCGCGACACACGTCGCCGTCGCGACCGACCACGTCATCGAGTCGTTCCGCAACGACCTCTGGGACGGCTACAAGGACGGCTCAGGAATCGATCCGCAGCTGTTCGCACAGTTCCCGCTCGTGGAGGACGCCTTACGAGCGGCCGGGTTCACCGTGTGGGCGATGGTCGAACAGGAGGCCGACGACGCACTCGCCGCGGGGGCGACGGTGGCTGCGGATGACGAGCGCGTCAAGAGGGTCGTGATCTGCACGCCCGACAAGGACCTCGGCCAGTGCGTTGGCGGCAAGGTGTGGCAGTGGGACCGACGTCAGGACAAGTGGTTCGATGCCGACGGCGTGCACGCTCGCCTCGGCGTACCACCGGCGTCGATCCCCGACCTGCTCGCACTGATGGGCGACAGCGCCGACGGGTTCCCAGGGCTGCCGGGCTGGGGGGCAAAGTCGGCCGCGTCGGTGCTCGACCGGTGGGGGCATCTCGAGGACATCCCTGAGGATCCGACCACGTGGGATGCCGGGGTCCGCGGCGCGGTGAAGCTCAACGCGACGCTGCGGGAGCAGTTCGAGCTCGCCCTGCTGTTCCGTCGTATTGCCACTGTTGAGACCGACGCGGACGTCGGCGCTGTCGACGACTGGCAATGGACGGGACCTAACAACGGCTTCAACAAGGTCGCCGAGTCGCTCGGCAGCTCGACCCTCACCGACCGCGCCGAACGACTAGCCCCTAACAACCAACGTCTGTGAACACCCACGTCCGGTATGCGGACGTGGGTGTTCACAGACGTTGGTTGGTGGACCTCAGGCGTTCTTGGGGAGGTCTTTGAAGGCGGCGGTCTTGTCGTTGTTGGTCTCCTTCGGGAGACCAAGCACGCGCTCGCCGATGATGTTGCGCTGGACCTGATCGGTGCCGCCGTAGATGGGGGGGGCCTGCGCGAACAGCGCCATTCCTGTGACCATTCCGATGAACGGGTTGCCTGTGGCTTCGTTCAACCGACCCTGATCCTCGGGCTTGTAGGCGTGCAGCGTGCCGTAGGGGCCGATGATGCGCAGACCGATGTCGCGCTGTTGGCGGACGATCTCGCTCATGGACAGCTTGGAGATGTTCGGCAGGCCTGGCACGTCCTGGCCAATTGCCTTGGCAGCCTTGGCTCGCAGGCTGTTGAAGCGACCCAGCTCGTTCAGCGTGTGGAGCTTCATCAAGTCCTGACGGACCGACGGCTCCGTGATCTTGCCGTTGCCCTTGGCCAGCTCGACGAGCATCTTGTAGCCGGCTCCGAACATGCCGCCGCCGCCTCCGCCGCGCTTCTTGGGTGCGCCGCCGGTCGACACGAAGTCGCCCGCTCGCTTGGCCAGATCCTTCACGACGGTGCCAGGCGTGGCCGCGCTCGCCGCGGCATGACCGCCACCAGATCCGAGGCCAGCCCGCTCGTTCATCAGCGTGGTGTTGGCGACGGCCCAACCGTTGTTGAGGCCACCGATCAGCGCGCTGTCGGGGACGACGGCCTCCTCCATGAAGACCTCGTTGAACATGGCATGACCCGTCATCTCCACCAGCGGGCGGATCTCGACGCCCTTCTGGTGCATGTCGATGCCGAAGTACGTGATGCCCTGATGCTTGGGCACGTCGGCATCAGTGCGGGCGATGAGCATGCCAAGGTCGGCCACCTGGCCGCCGGAGGTCCACACCTTCTGGCCGGTGACGATCCACTCCTCGCCGTCCTTGGTGGCCTTGCTCTGCAGACCGGCGAGGTCGGAACCCGCCCCTGGCTCGCTGAAGAGCTGGCACCACGCCTTCTGACCCGTGACGATGTCACGCACGTAGAGGTCGATCTGCTCCTGCGTACCGTGCGTGGCAATCGTTGGCGCTGCGAGCAGGAGGCCCAGTCCTCCAGGTGCCCCGAGCGCACCAAACTCGGCGATGGCGTTCTGGACCGCCACGGCGTCGTTGCGGTTCAGGCCCTTCCCGTAGGCGTTCTCGGGGAGACCCGGCGCGGCCCAGCCGGACAGACCAAGCCGCTCCCACCACTCGGCGACCGTGAGGTCGGGATCCCAGTTCTCCTCCAACCAAGCGGTGACCTCGTCGACGGCGTCTGTCGACTGGCTGCTGCGCTCTGCGGTGTCGGTCATCGCTCCCCCTGGGTTGGCTGTAGTGGCCGCTTGACCGGCGAACGGCTCCAATCAAGCGCGATCTTGACCCGCCGGTCAAGTCTGGCGGGCACGACTTGGCGCGACCCTCGGTGGCTCGTTCGGTTGCTTCGGGTAGACGGGCGGCCACGGAGCATCCATGAGCCCGCTGGACAGGTCGTGCTGGGACCGAGCGAGCAGCGGTTCGAGGTCCTGCGGGTGACCGGGCTTGTCGGCCCATGGGTCACCTCGCTCCGCGACGAGCGGTGGAACGGACCGGATCGTGAGCTCGTCGGGTATCACCGTGTCGAGCTCGGACCACGCGATCGGCGTGGAGACCTGGCCACCCACGCGCGGGCGGGCGCACCACGCTCCGAACACAGTCTTGTGGGGTGCGTTCTGGTTGAAGTCGACGAACACACGAGCGCCGCGCTCCTCCTTCCACCACTGCGCTGTGATCAGGTCTGCGTGACGTCGTTCGAGCTCGCGGGCGAGAGCGACAGCGGCCGCACGCACCTCATAGCTGTCCCAGCGTGGTTCCAGCTCCACGTAGATGTGTAGCCCCCGCGAGCCCGAGGTCTTGAGCCAGGACTCGATCCCGAGCTCATCGAAGAGGTCGTGCACTAGCGATGCCGCATGCTGCAGCTCGGGGAATCCGATGCCCGGTGACGGGTCGAGATCGATCCGCAGCTCGTCCGCGACCTCCGGGCTGGCCGCGTGGTTGGGCCACACGTGAAAGCCGAGACACCCCTGGTTCACCGCCCAGAGGATGTGAGCGAGGTCGGCGGCCACGAGAGCGTCACTGGTCGTGCCGTTGGGCGTCGACACCACCGTCGTGGTGAGCCACGCAGGTGCGGACTTGGGCACACGCTTCTGAAAGAACGACTTGCCACCCGCGCCGTTGGGGTAGCGCTCGAGCAGCACCGGGCGCCCACCGAGCGTCGCGAGCAGCGGGGCTGCGACGGCTTCGTAGTAGCGCACGAGATCCAACTTCGTGGCTCCGAGGCGGGGGAAGAACACCTTGTCGGGGTGGGTGATCGTGACCTCGGTCCCGCCTGTGTCCACGATGAGCGACGCATCCACGGGGCCAGTGTGGCGCGGCGGATGGGCATCTCGCTCCGATCCCCGGCAGACTTCTCGGGGCATTCGGTCAACCCCACCCAACCATGGCGCCCTCACTGCGAGACATCCCCGGCTCAAACCGCCCACGCAAGCGGTTCGCCAGCGCCCGCGAGCGCGACCTGTGGGCCCCATCCCGACAGTCCGGGCTCGACCTGACCCCTCGCTCGCTTCGGCTCGACCGCGCTCGCCCATTCGGTCATCGCCGGCAAGTCGATTTGGGCATCATCGCCATCGCCGTGGCGGCGTTGGGCCTGCTCCTTTGGATGGGAACCGCGTTCTGGTCGGCGACGCGCGTGCACGTCGAGGTTGCCGGGCTCACCGACGGCACCTCTTTTAGGCCTGATGCCGCCAAGGCGCTCGACATCACGATCCGCATGCCGGAATCCGACGACCGATACCGCGCCGCTGTCACGGTCGACGGGGTTGAAGTGCTCGACTCCATCGACTTCGTCGGAGACACACTCCGCCTCAAGCCGGCAGAGCTCGTCAGCTCGAAGCTCGTCCAGGGGGCCCTGGAGGAGGGTCCGCACACGATTGCGCTGTCGGTCGGACGCCTCTTCCTTCCTGACGCTGAGTTCCGATGGCGCTACGCCGTTGACAGCGTCGCTCCGACGCTCACGCTGCCGGACAACCTTGATCCGACACCGATCGATGAGCCGCTGACCCTGCACGGCGAGGTCGAACCCGACGCGACGCTTCGCATGAACGGCGAGGACCTCGATGTCGACAACGGTCGCTTCTCGGTGACCTTTGAGCGTCCCCCCACCGGCACCTTGCGCTTCGAGGCCACCGACGCCGCCGGGAACTGGACTGTCGAGGAGACCGTACTTCGCGTGCGCTACCCCGACACATCACGGGCGGTCCACGTGTCCGCATCGGGCTGGGCCAACGCTGAGCTACAAGCGGGAGTGCTGACACTCATCGACGAGGGACGCATCGACACCGTCGAGCTGGACCTCAAGGATGAGAGCGGAGTCATCGGCTATCCCTCCGAGGTACCGATGGCCAAGCGCATCGGCGCGATCCGGGCGCAGTTCGATCTCGCGGAGGCGGTCCGCACGCTCGAGCGCCGAGGCGTGCGCATCATTGGCCGGCTCGTCGCGTTTCGAGATCCGATCTATGCCGCTGCCGCGTGGTCAGCCGGTCGGAAGGACGAGGTGCTGCAGACTCCTGGCGGCGAGATGCTGAGCGCCTACGGTGGCTTCGCGAACTACGTGCACCCGGCGGTCCAGAAGTACAACCTCGACATCGCCCTCGAGGCGGTGACCCTCGGCGTGCACGACATCCTGTGGGACTACATCCGGCGGCCCGAGGGTGCACCGGACACGATGGTTGTGCCGGGACTCAAGGGCGCGAGTGCCGATGTCGTGGCGGGGTTCCTCGGACGCACGCACAAGGTCTTGCGGGACCTGGGTGCCTACCAAGGCGCCTCCGTGTTCGGCATCGCGGCACGGTCCGGCGACTCGATCGCCCAAGACGTGCCAGCGATGGCTCGCGTCGTCGACTACCTAGCTCCGATGATCTACCCATCGCATTGGGGCCCTGGGCAGTACGGCGTTGCGCGCCCGATCCGGGAGCCCCATGAGATCACCGTCCGAGCTCTGTCCGACTTCCAACGCGTTGCCGCTGGATCGGGCGTGCAGTTCCTTCCGTGGATCCAGGACTTCACCCTGTACAACGTGCCCTACGGGGTGGCAGAGGTCCGCGCCCAGATCGACGCTGCCGAGTCACTGGGCATCCACGGGTTTCTCCTCTGGAACCCAAACGTGCGCTACACGGCGGCCGCTCTCTCGCCGATCGCGGCAACAGACCGATGACGGGGCTCGGGGGGATGGATGCGGCCCCGATCCGAGTACTGCTGATCGACGATCACGAGATGTTCACCGAGAGCCTGGCGCGTGTGCTCGAGCGCGAGCCGAGCATGGACGTGGTCGGCGTGGATCGGTCTCCACCTACTCCTTGACGGAGAGGCACGGATCTATCGGCAGGCCACCGGGGATCGGGTGCTCATCGCACTCGGTGAGCGACTCACCGCTTCCCTCGACGTGCCCTGCGAGATCGATGGTGCCTACGGGGTTTCGACGTCTGCTCAGCCGAAGATGGCGCTCAGCTCGGCGGGAGCAACCTCGTCGAGCTGGGCGTACGTGCACGAGTCGGGGGTGCGATCGGTGCGGAACCGTACGAGCCGCCCTCCGTGACGAAACCGACCCGCGAGCACGTGCTCGTAGCGAACCTCTGCTACCAGCTCGGGCCGCAGCGGTTCCCAGGAGAGGTCCTTCTGGGCATTCCAGCGACTGACGCCCCCAGGCATCTTGCCCTCGGCCTGCGCTGCCGCCTGGCGGTCGGCCCACTCCCGCCACGGGTGCCCATCCAGCGCGCGCTCACGGAGAGGTGCCAGCTCGTCGACAAGCTCGCGCCGCCGTGCCGCCGTGAAGCTGCTCGCCACCCCGACGTGATGCAGGTTGCCCTCGTCATCATGCAGGCCGAGCAGCAGAGAGCCGACGCCCTCACCATCTTTGTGCCAGCGGAAGCCGGCGATGACGCAGTCGGCGGTGCGCTCGTGCTTGACCTTCAGCATGGCGCGCTTGTCCTGTTGGTAGGTCTGGTCGGCCATCTTCGCCATCACTCCATCGAACCCGGCGCCCTCGAAGCGGGTGAACCAATCCTCCGCCACCACTGGGTCATCAGTCACAGGAGTGAGGTGAACCCTCCCAGGTCGATCACCCAGCTCTCCTTCGAGCAGCCGCCGGCGCTCGTTGAACGGCTCGCCCGTTAGGTCCCGATCGCCCAAGGCCAGCAGATCAAAGGCCACGAAGCTGGCGGGCGTCTCTGCGGCGAGCCTACGGACGCGCGACTCTGCCGGATGGAGGCGCTGCTGCAGCGTGTCGAACGCGAGGCCGTCATCGGTCACCACGACGATCTCACCGTCGACGACGCAGCGCTCCGGAAGTGCCGCCAGCAGCAGCTCGACGAGCTCGGGGAAGTAGCGCGTGAGCGGGCGATCGTTGCGCGAGCCGAGCTCGAGCTCATCGCCGTCGCGAAACACGATGCAGCGGAAGCCGTCCCACTTGGGTTCGAAGAGCAGCCCTGGGTCGTGCGGCACCGCATGGATGGCCTTGGCCAGCATCGGCTTGACCGGCGGCATGACGGGGAGGTCCACGGTTTCGACGGTACTGCCGACGCGAACTAGAACGTGTTCTAGTGACGGCGGCATGGACGTAGACGACACACCGGCTGAGGCCGCCGTCCGAGCCGAAGCGCGCGCGTGGCTGGAGTCTGTGGCGAAGCGCCGCGGCCAGGGCGACGGCGACTGGCGATCGTTCCGGGCCAAGACCGACGAGCAGGACGCCGCCCACCTCGAGATGGGCAAGGCCTGGCAGCGCACCAAGTTCGAAGCCGGGTGGGCGGCGATCCACTGGCCGGTCGAGCACGGCGGGCGCGGTCAGCCCGGCATCGAGGCAGGTGTGTTCTCCGAGGAAGAGGCGCTCTTCGACGTATCGGCTCGCTTCTTCATGGTGGGCACCGACATGGTGGGCCCGACGCTGATGACCCATGGCACCCCGGCGCAGCAGAAGAGGTTCTTGGAGCCGATGCTCCGAGGGGATGAGTCGTGGTGCCAGCTCTTCAGCGAGCCGGGCTCGGGCTCCGACCTCGCGTCGCTGTCCACGCGAGCGGACCGGGACGGCGACGAATGGGTCCTGACCGGTCAGAAGGTGTGGACGTCGTCTGCGCACACCTCGGATTGGGCGATCTGCCTCGCCCGCACGGACTCCTCCGTGTCCAAGCACGCCGGCATCACCTACTTCTTGGTGGACATGCACGCGCCCGGGGTCACCGTGCGGGGTCTTCGCCAGATCGACGGCGGCATCCACTTCAACGAGGTGTTCCTAGACGGCGTGCGCGTGCCGCACGATCACGTCGTTGGCGGCGTGGGCGACGGCTGGCGGGTGGCCCAGACCACCTTGACCGCCGAACGCACCTCGATCGGTGAAGGCGGCCAGACCGGCTGGCGCGACATCGCCGAGCTGGCGACGCGCTTCGGTCGCACGGGCGACGACGAGATTCGCCAGGAGCTCGCTCGCGTGCACACCCGCGAGATGATCCAGCGCTGGCTGCTCTACCGGGTGCGCACTGCTGCGGCCAAAGGCGTCCCGCCCGGTCCGGAGGCAATGATCCTCAAGCTCGTGAACAGCCACCAGGTGGAGCACGTCGGAGCGCTCCTCATGTCGATCCTCGGCGCGCACGGCACCCTCTGGCACGACGACGCCGCCGACGGCGGGTTCTGGCAGGACATGTTCCTGTTCCAGTGGTCGAGTCGCATCGGCGGCGGCACGGAGAACATCCAGCGCAACATCATCGGGGAGCGCGTGCTCGGCCTGCCCCGCGAGCCTGACCCTCTCAAGGGCCTGCCGTGGAGAGACCTCCCCAGGGCCTGACCACCCATCGCCACCCAGCGCCACACCAGCGAGCACCATGTGCTGATGGTTGCTGCTTCAGCCGCGCTTGATCTCGGGACCGCTCCTCAGAAGCGGACGAGACGCCCGGGGCGTTCACCGGTGGGCTCGCCGCGTTCGAAGGTGACCGTTCCGGCCACGAGTGTGGCGACGTAGCCGTCGGCCTTCTGGATCAGACGACGACCGCCGGCGGGAAGGTCGAACACCATCTCCGGAGCGTGGACGGCCATGCCGTCGAGGTCGATGAGGTTGAGATCGGCGCGCATGCCAGGAGCGATCACACCTCGATCGGTGAAGCCATAGGTCGAGGCGGTGCGGGAGGTCTGCAGGCTGATGGCCTGCTCGAGGCCGAGGCGTGCCCCACGGGTGCGACCGTTCACCCAGTGGGTGAGCAAGTAGGTCGGCATGCTGACGTCACAGATCAGCCCGCAGTGGGCGCCCCCGTCGGACAGCCCCAGCGTGGTCGCCGGGTGGGTGATCATCTCGCGGATTGCCTCGTGATCGTGATCGGCGTAGCTGGCCAGCGGCGCGAACAGAAACGCCTTGCCGTCCTGTTCCAGCAACCAGTCGAGGGCGATCTCCTGTGGGTCGAGCCGACGGCGTGCAGCCACGCTTTCGATGCTCGCCTCGGAGGGCGGCTCGTAGTCGGGCGGGTCACCCAGCGGGAAGATCTGGCTCCAACGCTGCATGAGCCCCCGGGCGATCGGGTTCTTGGTGGCGGGCTCCTCCGCCAGGAGTGCGGCACGCACGTCCGGTTGCGACAGCCGGGCGACCCGCTCGGCGAGCGGCAGGTCGGCCACGTTCCGGTAGGTCGGGTGGGACGAGAAGGGGTGCAGCGAGGACTGCAGACCGAAGAGCATCCCGGTTGGCCGTGAGGCCACCTGAGGCACGATGCGACGCCCCACCGCCTTGTCCTCGACCGCCGACGCCAGCGCGTCTCGCCACGCGTCGGGGGCGTAGCCAGCCTGAGCCAGTGCGTACGTAGCGGTAGCGCCCGTCCGCTCGACGAGATCCACCAGCCAGGCGCGGTCGCCCGCTCCACCCTGATGGTCGGACACGAGCTGGAACACACCGTGACCGGCCCGGCCGATGGCATCGCCCAGCGCGAGGAGCTCATCGGGGGGAGCGTCGGTGCCCGGCACGAGCCCGTGCTTGGAGCTGTGCAAGATTGTGCGACTTGTGCTGACGCCACAGGCCCCAGCGCGCAGCGCCTCCTCGGCCAGCTTGGACATGAGCTCGATCTCGTCGGGGTCGGCGTCGCGGTCATGGGCCCGCTCGCCCATCACATAGGCGCGCAGCGCGGCGTGTGGCACCTGCGCCGCGATGTCGATGGCGCGCGGTGTCGCGTCGAGCGCGTCGAGGTACTCGGGGAAGCTCTCCCAGGCCCAGTCGATGCCCTCGTGCAGGGCGGTGCCGGGGATGTCCTCGACGCCTTCCATCAGCTCGATGAGGAAGCCCTCCCCACCGGGTCGCACCGGTGCGAACCCCACACCACAGTTGCCCATGACAACTGTGGTCACACCGTGCCAGCTCGACGGGGTGAGCTCGGGATCCCAGGTGACCTGTCCGTCGTAGTGAGTGTGGATGTCGACCCAGCCGGGGGCGACGACCAACCCGTCCCCATCGATCTCACGCGCACCTCGGCCGTCGACAACGCCGATCTCCGTGATCCGCCCACCATCCACCGCCACATCGGCGGTCACGGCGGGCGCCGCCGTGCCGTCAACCACGGTCCCACCGCGGATCACAAGGTCATGCATCTGGCTTCCCCTCCATGAACTACCGACATCAACCAACGTCTGTGAAGTGTTTCGTCCGGATAGCGGACGTGGTGCTTCACAGATCTTGGTTGGTTCTTGACCGGTCGGTCTAGTTTTCGGCCACGCAACGCCCGCCACTACCGTTGTCGGCGTGACCGAGCACCCGATGACCGAGCGCCTGTCCGAGCTTGCCAAGCGCAAGGAACAGGCGCTGCACGCCGGCTCGGAGCGGTCAGTCGAGCGCCAGCATGGCAAGGGCAAGCTGCTGGCCCGAGAGCGCATCGATCTGCTCCTCGACCCTGGGTCGTTCCACGAGCTCGACATGCTGGCCCGCCACCGGGCCCACGACAGCGGACTGCTCGAACGGCCCTACACCGATGGCGTCGTCACCGGATGGGGCACGGTCAACGGCCGCAAGGTGTTCGTGTTCAGTCAGGACTTCACCGTGTTCGGCGGCGCGCTGGGCGAGGTGTTCGCCGAGAAGATCCACAAGGTGATGGACCTCGCCACCAAGGTCGGGGCACCCCTCATCGGTCTCAACGACGGTGCTGGTGCCCGCATCCAGGAGGGGCCCGTCAGCCTGGCCAGCTACGGCGGCATCTTCTTCCGCAACGTGGCGGCGTCCGGCGTCATCCCGCAGATCAGCGTGATCCTCGGACCATGTGCCGGCGGGGCCGTCTACTCCCCCGCGATGACCGACTTCATCTTCATGGTGAAGGAACACTCGCACATGTTCATCACGGGCCCCGATGTCGTGAAGACGGTCACCGGCGAGGAGGTCACGCTCGAGGAGCTCGGCGGCGCCATGGCGCACGCGTCGAAGTCGGGGGTAGCGACCTTCGTCGCGGACAGCGAGGAGGTCGTGCTCGAAGAGGTGCGCTACCTCCTGAGCTTCCTGCCCTCGAACAATCTGGAGGAGCCTCCGTACGTCGTGCCGGAGGATGACCCCGATCGAGATTGCCCTGAGCTGCGCGACCTCATGCCGGCGAGCCCGAACATCCCCTACGACATGAAGGCTGTCGTCACCGCCGTGGTGGACGATGGCGACTACGTGGAGTACTTCCCGCACTGGGCCGGGTCGATGACCTGCGGGTTCGCGCGGCTCGACGGTCACCCGGTGGGCATCGTGGGCAACCAGCCGATGATGCTGGCGGGGGTGCTCGATGTGAACAGCGCCGAGAAGGCCGCCCGCTTCGTGCGCACCTGCGACGCGTTCAACATCCCCCTGGTCACCTTCGTCGATGTGCCCGGCTTTCTTCCGGGTGTCGATCAGGAGCACGGCGGAATCATCCGCCACGGTGCCAAGCTGCTCTACGCGTTCTGCGAGGCCACCGTGCCGCGCATCCAGGTCATCACCCGAAAGGCGTACGGCGGCGCCTACGTAGTGATGAACTCCAAGTCGATCGGCGCCGACCTCGCCTTCGCCTGGCCATCGGCAGAGCTGGCCGTGATGGGCCCGCAGGGCGCCGTGGAGATCGTCTACCGCAAGGAGCTGGCCGGCGCGGACGACCCGGTCGCCAAGCGGGCCGAGCTCGTCGACGAGTACACCGAACGCTTCTGCAACCCGTATGTCGCGGCGGAGCGCGGCTTCGTGGACGACGTGATCGATCCGGCCGAGACGCGACGCAAGCTGATCGCCGGGTTGGAGCTTCTGCGCTCGAAGCGCGAGGAGCTCCCGAAGCGCAAGCACGGCAACGTGCCCCTCTGATGCAGATCCTGCCGACGCCCACCGACGAGGAGGCCGCCGTCATCACGGCCGCCATCGAAGCGACGATCCCGCGAGTCGCCTTAGACGCCTCGGCAACATCACTCCCCCCACGCTGGCGGTTCGCCGGCCGCTGGTGGAGCAAACCGATCCCCTCCCGTCGCGCCCGCCCCTGGTAGCCCGCCTCGCCACACTTCGCATGCAGAGTGCGTAGGGTCGCCCCTCGTGAGCGACATTCCTCCCCCTCCCCCGCCCAACCTGCCCCCTCCTCCGCCGGGGGACTTCGGAGGCCCACCTCCTGGGTACACGACGACCTACGGCGCGCCGACCACGACACCGATGGAGTACGCCGGGTTCGGCGCTCGACTTGCGGCAGCGGTCATCGACGGCGTCATCACCTTCGTGCTGTTCATCCCCGCGGTGCTCGCGATCGCCGGGGGCCCGAAACGGATCACGACATGTTCGGTCGACTCGTCTGGAAACGTCACCCTTGGCGAGGAGATCAACGGGTTCTGTGAGGTGCCCACCGGGGGCACGATCGTGGCCGCCATCCTGCTCGGCATCCTCGGGCTCGTGGCATTGCTGCTCTACTACGCCAAGCTCGAAGGCGGTCCCAGCGGACAAACCATCGGCAAGAAGGCGGTCAACATCCGCGTGGTCGACGCCAACAGTGGTGGACCAATCGGCGGTGGCCGAGCAGTGGGCCGTTACATGTTCAGGGCCTTCATCTCCGGCAACATCTGCTTCCTCGGATATCTCTGGATGCTTTGGGACGGACGCAAGCAGACCTGGCACGACAAGGTGGTCACGTCCGTAGTCGTGAAGGCCTGACGACGGAGTTGGGTGAGCTCACGACCGTCGCCGACGACGAAGCGGTGGTTCACGACGGCACGTCGGTACGGCGCTATGAGGGCCTGACGCCGGACATGGAATATGAGATCGACGGGTTCGCCTTCCGCACTCTGCCGCGCCTCGGTGAGCGGCTGGCGACGTTCACCACCGTGAACGACGTCCACTTCGGCGAGACCGAGTGCGGGATCATCGACGGCATGGAGATCGGTCCTGTCTTCACCGCCACCGAGGGTGCGGACCCGTATCCCGAGGTGATGAACCGCGCCGCGATCGACGAGATGCGAGCTGTCGATCCGGATGTGGTGATCGTGAAGGGTGACCTGACCTGTAACGGCACCGTCGCTGAGTACCACCAGTTCCGCGCCGCCTACGTGAACGCGTTCGACCAACGGCTCGTCCATGTGCGAGGCAACCACGACGGGTACCACGGTGAGACCTACGCCTCCGAGGCGACACAGCGCGTCGACCTATCGGGCGTCACGCTGGCCGTGCTCGACACCACCAACCCGAGGCACACGCCGGGCCGTGTAACGGCCGAGCAGCTCGCGTGGCTGGACGACCTAGCGGCATCCGCCGATCGGCCCGTGCTCGTCTTCGGACACCATCATCCCTGGAGTCCTGATTCACGCGAGCGCCCGGACAACTACTTCGGCATCCTCCCCGATGATGCCGAGCGCCTCGTCGCCGTGGTGGCGCGCCATCCGCAAATCCTCGGGTACTTCGCCGGCCACACGCATCGCAATCGCGTGCGCCACTTCTCCGCCACCGGGGCCCGGCCCTGGGCCGAAGTCGCGTGCGTGAAGGACTATCCCGGGACGTGGGCCGAGTACCGAGTGTTCGATGGCGGCGTGCTCCAGATCCACCGCCGCATCTCGACGCCTGCTGCGCTCGCGTGGACCGAGCAGACACGCCACATGTACGCCGGCACGTATGCGAAGTACGCACTTGGCGACCTGAGCGATCGCTGCTTCACGATGCGCTCGCCTGTTTGAACGAAGGCGATCCCGTCCGAACCAGCCACTCCAGTCTGACGAGGGGTACCGCAAACGGCCAGGATGGCGGCGATGCCGGCTGACTCCTTGACCCCGCGGACAGGACCGCTCAGCGGGATCCGCGTCCTCGACCTCGCAACCGTCATCGCGGGGCCTGGCGCAGCCCGCTACCTCGCAGACTTTGGCGCCGACGTCCTGAAGATCGAGCGGCCTGATGGGGGCGACAGCACGCGTGGGATGGGCACTCCGGACCCGACCGATGGCACGGCGCTGTACTGGAAGCTCGTCTCTCGCAACAAGCGCTGCGCCACGATCGACCTCAAGTCCGACGAGGGTCGGGCCGCGGTGCTCAACCTCGTGGACGATGCTCACGTGGTCATCGAGAACTTTCGGCCCGGCACACTGGAACGGTTGGGACTGGGCCCCGAGGTCCTCCTCCAGCGCAATCCTCAACTCGTCATCACGAGGGTCACCGGCTTCGGGCAGGACGGGCCGTACGCCAATCGGCCAGGGTTCGCGACCATCGCAGAGGCCATGTCGGGCTTCGCGTCGATCAACGGAGAGCCTGAGGGTGGCCCACTGCTGCCCCCAATCGCGCTAACGGACGAAGTCACGGCCCTGGCAGCCGCGTTCGCGACGATGACCGCACTCTGGTCCGGCGTCGGGCAGGTCGTGGATGTCAGCCTGCTCGAGTCGCTCTTCCAGTGCATGGGTCCGCTTCCCTCTGCGTATGCGGCCACCGGCTACTTGCAACCGCGCTTGGGGTCCGGCATTCCGTACTCGGTGCCCCGCGGCACCTGGCGCTGCTCCGATGGCGAGTGGGTGGCGGTATCGACATCGGCCGAGTCCGTGGCGGCGCGGGTCATGGATCTGCTCGGCTGCGGGGACCGAGCGGATCTCGCCACCTTCAACGGGCGGATCGCCGCACGCGATGAGCTCAACGCCCGCATGGCGGCCTGGTGCGGCGAGCGCACTCTGGAGGAGGTGCTCGACACGTTCGAGACCGCTCATGCTGCGGCCGCCCCGGTATACGACATGGCAGACATCGCCACAGATCCTCACTATGCAGCCCGGGGGGCAATCATTGAAGTCGACGGCGTCCGCATGCAGGGACTCATCGCCCGTCTCAGCAAGACACCGGGACAGGTGCGTTGGGCCGGTCCCGCGCTCGGCGAACACGACCCTCCGGGATGGGACGCCCCGACGAGCTAGCCCGCTGGATCGTGCTAGCTCGCGGCGGGGGCCACTTCAATTCGATCCTGCGGCCACGCACGGGCCGCCTCAAGCGCCGCACGCGCAGCGTCAAGCAGTTCGATCGCGGTGAGCGCCTGCGCCGGATAGCAGGCAATCCCCGCCCGGACGCCGCGAGACCCGGCGGTAGAGCCGAGCGACCGCCGCAACCGCTCGACCGCCCAGACGGCCCCGTCCTCGGGGGTGTCCTCGAGCATGAGGCCATACGTGCCATCGCCCATGCTGGCGCCGACATCTGCGGACCGCAGGGTGGAGCGAAGCGTCGTCGCGACTGGCTCCGCGTCCGACGCTACGACGGGTCCGCCCGGCAGCCCGTCCACAACTTCAATCAGGGCCAGCGCTAGGGGACGCAACGCGCGACGGCACGCGACGAGGCGCCAGCTGACGGTTGCGAGGAAGAACGGTTCCGAGAACAGTCCGGTGGTGGGTTCGAGCAGCGATGGATGGACGGGCAGTCCGCCATCCGATCCGTGCTCGTCACCAGTGCCAGCCACCCGGCGAGAGTAACCGGCGAACCTCGCGGCTACTTCCGTCGAGTCACGTCCGATGGGCGACCGCTAGATCGACGATCTCTCCCATGATCCTCGTGAGCTCAAAGTCCTTGGGGGTGTACACCGCCGCGACCCCCCCTGCGAGCAGGCGCGGGCGATCCGCCTCCGGGATGATTCCTCCGGCGATTACCGGCGCCGTGACGCCTCGGTCCCGCGCGAGTCGTACCACCTCAGGCACGAGCTCGAGGTGGCTTCCGGACAGGATCGACAGACCGATCACGTCGACGTCCTCGTCAAGGGCCACCGAGGCGATCTGCTCCGGCGTGAGGCGGATGCCCTGATAGATCACCTCAAGCCCAGCGTCGCGCGCCGCGACGGCAATCTGCTCGGCTCCGTTGCTGTGTCCGTCTAGACCCGGCTTGGCCACGAGCAGCCGAGGGGGACCGCCGGGGAGCTCCTTCACGCGCGCCGCGAGTGCTCGCAATCCATCGCTCCCACCGCCAACCCCTGACGCCGCGGCAACTCCAGTGGGGGCTCGGTACTCACCGAAGACATCGCGGAGCACACCCGCCCACTCCCCCGTCGTGCCGCCGGCATGCGCAAGATCGATGGTGGCGGGCATCACGTTCTCTCCGGACCCAGCCACGCGACGCAGCTCGTCGAGCGACCGCTTGACCGCGCCGTTGTCGCGGTCGGCCCGCCAGGCAACCACGCCTGCCACCGTCTCTGCTTCGAGGGCGGGATCGATCCGGAGGATCGCACCGTCACCCCCCAGCGGCGAAGGGAGCGCTTCGGTGAACGTGTTGACGCCCACCACCTTGAGGTCGCCGGACTCCAACCGACGCATGCGCTCGGCATGGCTGGCAACAAGCCGCCCCTTGAGCTCATCGATGGCCTCGAACGCCCCTCCGAGGGCGAGCACGTCGTTGAGCTCCTCCCATGCAGCATCCGCAAGCTCCGTGGTGAGACGCTCCACTACGACGGAACCCTCGAACAGATCGGGATACTCCAGCAGGTCGGTCTCATAGGCGAGCACCTGCTGCATCCGAAGCGCCCACTGCTGATCCCACGGCCGCGGCAGGCCCAGCGCCTCATTCCAGGCTGGTAGCTGGATCGAACGGGCCCGTGCGTCACGCGAAAGGGTCACACCCAGCATCTCGAGCACGATGCGCTGAACGTTGTTCTCGGGCTGCGCCTCGGTCAGCCCGAGACTGTTCACCTGTACGCCGTAGCGGAATCGACGGGCCTTTTGGTCTGCGACGCCATAGCGCTCCAGACCGATGCGATCCCACAGCTGGGTGAAGGCGCGCATCTTGGCGGTCTCTTCCACGAATCGGATGCCACTGTTCACGAAGAAGCTGATCGATGCGAACACTGCTGTGAATCGCTCGTCACTGACCTGGCCCGATTCCTTCACCGCGTCGAGCACACCGATCGCCGTGGCGAGCGAGTAGGCCAGCTCCTGCACGGGCGTGGCCCCGGCCTCCTGCAGGTGGTAGCTGCAGACGTTCATCGGGTTCCACAGGGGCACCCACTCCGCGCAGAAGGCGATCATGTCCACGATCAACCGTCGCGACGGAAGTGGGGGGAAGATGTACGTGCCGCGAGACAGGTACTCCTTGACGATGTCGTTCTGCGTCGTTCCTCGCAGATCCTTGCTGGCGACACCCTGTCGTTCCGCGTTGGCGACGTGAAGCCCAAGCAACCACGCGGCGGTCGCATTGATCGTCATGGACGTGTTCATCTCGCCGATCGGGATGCCGTCGAGCAGCTCGCCCATGTGTCCGAGGTGCACCACCGGCACCCCGACCTTGCCCACCTCACCCTTGGCCAACACGTCGTCGGGGTCGTAACCGGTCTGCGTCGGCAGGTCGAAGGCGATCGACAGACCGGTCTGGCCCTTGGCCAGGTTCGATCGATACAGCGCGTTGCTGGCCGCAGCCGTGGAGTGCCCTGAGTAGGTGCGGATCATCCACGGGCGATCCGGCTGCTCGAGGTGCGAGGTCATGCCCCCATGATCCCTCCCGTTCCCGTAGGGGGACAAACCCCCGCACGGCGTCCTACTGCGTGAGGTGGACCGGATTGCCCTCCACGCGCGCCTGCCAGGTCGTTGTGTCGGTCGTGGCTCCACCGAAGTCGTACTGGATGCCCCACCAGCAGGAACCGGCAGATACCTCCGGGTTGAGGTCGGCGGTGCAGGTGTAGTCAGCCGGGATCGTCACGCGGATCGTCACCCAGTACCCGTTGTACAGGGCGCCGCCATCGGATGCCCGCACCGAGCACACGCCAGACTTGTTGAGGTCTGACTCGCGTGGGTAGCCCGATCGGCTCGACGAGAAGCTGCAGTTGCTGAGCGGGGGGTGGTCGACCGCACCGGTCTGCGTCGGGGACGGCATCATCGGGTACAACCACGCCTGACCAGACGACTCGCCCGGGTCGTAGAGCTCTAGCACGAGCGTCTTGCCCGCGTACTCGGGCTTCACCTCGGCCACATAGAAGGTGGCGATGCCGGCGTCGACGTTGTTGTACATGACCATCTTCTTGTAGGCGTGGAGCGCAGGCTGGACGCCTGCGCCGTTGTTCGTGAGCACCTCGATGGCGTAGCTGTTCCGCCCCGCGCTGTTGGAGACCCCGGAGATGGCTGCGGAACGCACGTTGATGAGGTACATGTCACCGGCCGACATGTTGATGGTGCACAGGTCGATCCACTGGAGCCGGAAGGTGACCTCCTGCCTCAGGTCCCAGTTGCAAGACCCGGCATGGTTGTCCGCAACCCCCGCGGCGACCGCTACTCGGGCGTTGAAGTCGATCGGATTGGTCTGCTTGTAGACCTTGTAGGACGTCGTGAAGTTCATGTTGCTGCCGGAGATGACGGAGTCACCGGTCCCGGTCGAGAGCGACCCGGCGGTGAGCGACGCGTCGAAGACCTTGATGGTGGTCAAGCCACCCCCGTCGTCGGGCACGTGGATCTTGAACCAGTAGCCCTGGTTGGGATCGCTTGGATCGAGGTAGAGGTCGTTGTCAGGCGTGACGCAGTTGACGGCCGTCTGGCACTTGGTGGAGTACGCGTCACCGGACTGCTGATTGCCGCCCGGGCCGTGGATCTGTCCCCAGAACCTCGGGTTTCGGTCGACGGCGATCGGGTTCGTCCCGACCGCAAGGTTGGCGGTCCACCGACAAAGGGTCTGTGATGCACTCGGATCTCGGTACACGCTGTTCGCGGCAAAGGTTGTCGCGGTCCAGCTACCGTCCGCGAGTTCGCCGGTCACGTTGCAGGGCTTGTTGCTCGGTGACCGGGTGGCGTGGTCCGCGGGCTTGGTGTTTGGGACGACCCAGGTGCACTGGCGGTTGCCGGTGCCGCTCGTGTGGCGACTCGTGCTGTCATAGGTCGGCGCCGTGGCGTCGTTCGGCGCGGTCACCCATCGGCCGTTGATGGCGGGAGCTGCCTGATCGACGTTGCACGGCACGTTGGTGGGGTGTTGCGTCCAGGGAGTAGCCGAAACGCTTCCGGTGACCGCCGTCCAGAGGCACTGCGGCTGTCCGGTTGAATAGCTGGTGCTGTATGCCGACGCGCTGGTCCACCGGCCGAGGTTCTGGCCGCTGGATGTGCCTACGTTGCACGGGAACGAGGTCGTGGCGAGACCGTTCCCGGCCCAGTCATAGGCCACCGGCCAGGTCACGGGCCGGTCCGTCTTGGCTCGGACACCGCCGAAGTAGTTGAGCGGACTTCCAAGCGGGAGGGGCAGGAAGTACTCAGCCTCGGCCGAGGAGGTGAGCACCTGTTCACCCGCCACCATCTTGGAGAGGTAGCGCTCGGCGCTGTGATCGGTGATCACCACGCGCAACGACGTGCTCGTCGCGCCCTCAGAGATGGTGACCGTGATGTCACCGACACCGTTGACGATGCCGTTCCTCGCGAGGCTCTCGTAAGCAACGTCGGTCGCCTTGATGATGTTTGGCATCCAGACCGCACCGGCAGCCGCGGCCGCATCGGCCGACTTCTGGAGGAAGCTGACCCGCGAGTGCCACGCCGCCGTGTCCACACCCAAGGCGGCACAGAACACGAGTGGGATCGTCAGCAGCGCCACGAGCACCGCCGCCACTCCCCGATCGTGGCGCAACCTCGATCGCGATGCGCGTCCTTCGGTCTCCATCGCTCAGCCGTCGATGTCCGGTTGGATGCGGAAGATGGTGACCTTCTGCAGCGTGATGTCGCCGAAGAACCCGCCGGTGACGGCGTTGTGGGTGGTGCGAACCCACACACCGACGTAGTCCGGTGGCCCGGCCAGCGTGGCGTTGCGCTGCGCCGGCTTCCAGTACCGGTCGAGATCGCTGGGGCCACCCCCAAAGCCGGTCATGGCTACAGCGGACGCGGCACGGGCCGTCGCCCCGGTGTAGGTGTTGCAGGCGCCGGTCACGCCGACCTGCGAACTGTCAGCCGCGGCCTTGATGCAGCCGCTCGGCACCGCCCCGGCAGCATCGGTCGACTTGAACACGACGACGCGGTCAAGGTTGGCGAGCGCCTCCGCCGTCAACGCCGCCTGGAGCGTGACGAGGACGTCGCGGTCGGTCTCGACCCGGTTGCCGCTGACGGCCGCGACCCGCGCCCCCTGGGCGGCAGCGGTCTCCACCCGGTCGTGGGCCACCCAACCCATGCCCATCTCGACCGTTCCCAACCCCAGAAGCAACAGGAACGGCAGCACCAGCGCGAACTCGATGATGGTCGCGCCACGGTCGGCGTTTCCTGGCTCGGTGCGCCTCCGCCGGAGTCGGGAGGTCATGACAGCTCGTAGCCCTGCGGCTCGATCAGCGTGATGCTCTGGTCCGTGATCGTGAACCCAGAACCCAGAACACCGGTGTAGGAATCGTGCCGCGCCTGCACGTAGAGGCCCACGAAGTCGGTGGAGTGCGGGTTCGCGGCGCCCCGAGGCGAGGTCAACACCTGACGGGAGGTGGGCGGCCAGTTGCAGTCGAGCTTGTGCCACGCGTCAGGGTCTGATGGACCGGCGCAGCCGAAGTAGTAGGCGGCGGGCTCCACGGCGTTGCCGTCCGCCATCGCGAACGCGCCGCCAGGCATGCTAGGAGCGAGGTAGACGCTGCAGGCGCCCATGGCGTTCGGTCCGGTGCCGGCATCGCCCACGGAGGCGGAGTTCGGAGCGGTGTAGCTCGCTGGCAGGCATGCGGCTGGAACTGGATCGCCGGGCCCTGTGGCATGCCAGATCACCACGAACTGCACCTCGTCACGGCCCATCGAATCTGCGTGCCGAGCGACCTTGGTCAGGATCTGCGCGTCGGCCATCGAATCTGCCGCCGCCAGGCTGGCCGTACGGCCACCATTGCGAACCGCGCTGGCCGTGCCCGAGTACGAGCGCAGGGTGCCTCCGACCTCGATGATGGCGAAGATCAAGAACAGCAGCACCGGGAGCACGATCACGGCCTCGACCATCGCGGCACCACGTTCGTGGGTGCTCACCCGACACCTGCGGAACTAATGCTGAGGAAGGCCGGTCCGATGACCACGATGAACATGGGGGGGAAGATGCAGAACACCATGGGGACCAGCATCTTCACCGGAGCCTTCATGGCCTTCTCCTGCGCGATCTGTCGGCGAGTGATGCGCATGTCTTCTGATTGGTCTCGAAGCACGGTCGCCACGGAGATCCCGAACTGGTCGGCCTGGCGAATGGCGAGCACGAACGAACGCACCTCCGGGATCTGCACTCGCTCCGCTAGTCCCGCCAGGGCATCGGAGCGGGTCGATCCGGCGCGCATCTCACCGAGGACCAGGGAGAACTCCTCTGCCAGCTCGCCGTCGACGTTGGCCGCGGTGCGAGACATGGCCGACGTGAAGCCGAGGCCCGCCTCCATGCAGATGGTCAGGAGATCGAGGATGTCGGGAAGCTGCCGACGAATGTTGTACTCACGTGCCTCCACCTTCGCTCGCAGCTTGCGGCTGGGCAGGATCGTGCAGCACGCGACGGCCAGAGCGGTGGCGGCCAGGCGCACCGTGCCACCCAGCGATGCGCCGAGGGTCCAGGCGGCCGCAGCTGCGAAGGGCGCTGCCAGGGTCGTGACCACTCGGAATGCGAGGTAGCGGTCCGTCTCATCCTCGGGACGTCCGGCCCGACGAAGCATCGACCGGATCTCATCGATGCGTCCCGAGGGCGACAGTCGCCAACCAACTCGTGACAGGACGCTGATGACCGGCGCCAGAAGTCGGTCCTTGAAGGACAGCATCAGTTCCTCATCGCGAACGTCGACAAGGTTGTACAGCTCGTCGATGCCCCGCAGCTTGGCCCGCAGCCCGATCCGGTCCACGATGACCAGGCCGATCCCTGCCACCAGGCCTGCGCCGCTGGCCGCGGCCGCGAGGGCAAGGAAGAAGCCGATGCCTCCGGGTACGAGGACCTCAGACATCGATCTTCACCATCGAGTTCATCCAGGCGTAGCCACCGGAGATCATGACGGTGGAGATCCCGATGAGGACCTTGCCGGTACCGGTCGAGAAGAGCGGCTCCATGTAGCTCGGGTTCAGCGCCCACATCGCGAGGCCGAGCCCCGGAACCATGATCACGAGCATCATTGCCGATGCCCGACCCTCCGCCGTGAGCGCCTTGACCTCGCCCTTCATCCGGGCCCGCTCCCTCATGGTGGTCGCCACCTGGTCCAGCAGCTCGGCGAGGTTTCCGCCCACCTCCGACTGGATCTGCACCGCAAGGACGGCCCAGCGGAAGTCAGCGCTGGCGATCCGCTTCGAGGCATCGGCCAGTGCCTCCTGCAGCGTGCTCCCCAGCCGGACCTCGGCCACGACCTTGCGCAGCTCACGCCCCATCGGATCGGGGAGCTCGCGAGAGAGGGCTTCGATGCCCTGGGCCAGCGAGCGGCCGGCCCGGAGTGAACCAGCCAGGCTGGTCAGGGCATCGGGAAGTTGCGCCGCGAACCGCTTCTGCCGCCTCGCCACCACGGTGCGCAAGCCGAGGAGCGGCGTAGCAAGCAGCGCTGCGAACACGAGGCCCGCACTCGTAGTCGACTGGGTGACCAAGAAGGTGACCAGTGGCAGCACCACCGTCGCGGTTCCGTGAGCAAGGATGAACTCGGCGGGACGAACGGGCACGTCAGCGGCCCGCAACGACCGCTCAGCGGCTCCGAGAAATCCGCGGCGCGACGCCAAGTCGGCTGTTACCTCGACCGCGCGGCGAAGTGCCGGCATCGCAGCAACCGCGTCATCGAGTCGCTTGACGCGCCGGTCCGGGCGAGTGGCGCTCGTATACGCAGTGCGGGATGGCCGCGCGCCGCCCATGCGCAGCATCGTGAGGACGATCACAGCGACTCCGGCGACGACGCCAAACACTGCGAAGCCGACGATTGGATCGTTCAGAACCGTCATCGGAGCTCTGCCATGCGGCTCTTGAGGCTCTGATCCCCAGGACTCTGGAAGACCTCAGCCCCCAGCTTGATCCCTACGTCCTCGAGCTTCTCCGCGAAGGCAGGACGCACGCCCGTCGGCTCCAACACCCCCTGGTGCCTGCCGTGGGCATCGAGTCCCGCGTGGAAGTCGAACAGGAACACGTCCTGGAGGGTGATCTTGTCGCCCTCCATGCCGTCGACCTCCGTGATGTGGGTCACTCGACGCGATCCGTCCCGCAGCCGCGTGAGCTGCACGATCACATCGACGGCGGACGACACCTGATCCCGAATGGCGCGAATCGGAAGGTCGAACCCCGCCATGAGCGTGAGGGTCTCGATGCGGCTCAGCGCGTCTCGGGGGCTGTTGGCGTGGACGGTCGTCATCGAGCCGTCGTGACCAGTGTTCATGGCCTGCAGCATGTCCAGTGCCTCGCCGCCGCGGCACTCGCCGACGACGATTCGATCTGGGCGCATCCGGAGGCTGTTCTTCACGAGATCGCGGATGGTGATCTCGCCGGTGCGCTCCACATTGGGCGGGCGGGTCTCCATGCAGAGCACGTGGCGCTGGTGGAGCTGGAGCTCCTTGGCATCCTCGACGGTGACGATGCGTTCGTCATTGGGGATGAACGACGACAGGACGTTCAGCAGCGTGGTCTTGCCAGTGCCGGTGCCCCCGGACACGACGATGTTCAGCTTGCCCTCGATGCACGCGCGCAGGAACCGAACGCTGCGCTCGTCAAGGGTGTTGAAGCGGACGAGATCCGCCGCCATGAACGGATCCCGAGCGAACTTCCGGATGGTGAGGAACGGTCCGCCGATCGCAAGTGGCGGGATGATCGCGTTGACTCGGGAGCCATCGGGCAGACGAGCGTCAACCATCGGGGAGGACTCGTCGATTCGACGACCGACGTGCGAAACGATCTTGTCGATGATGCGGCGGACGTGGGCTGCATCGACGAACCCTGAAGCGATCTCCTCGACCTTGCCGTTCCGTTCCACGAAGACGACGTCGGGACCGTTGACCATGACCTCGGTGACAGTGTCGTCGCGGAGCACCGCGTCGATCGGGCCGTAGCCGACCACATCATCTCGGATGTCAGACGCGAACTGCTCGTACAGCACCCCACCAATCGGGATGCCAGCGGCTTCGAAGGCCTCAGCGATCGTGACCCGGAGTCGAGCCTCGAGCTCGTCGTCGTGAATCGTGTCGTCGAACAGCAGCGGGCCGAGATCCCGCACGACCCGACGGTGCACCTCCGCATGCAGCGCGGGCGGAAGGCTCTCGCGAGGCGCAGGCGGCGGCGGCGCGGGGGCAGGGCTCATCGGATCATCGAGATCAGGCGCGTCGATCGGATCAATCGTCTCGGGAGCCTCAGGCCGAGGGTCCCGCCCGTTCGGCCGGGGCTTGACGGCGTGACGAGCCAGATCCTGCTGCGCACCAAGAATGCGGCCGCGCATCTGGCTCATCGTCCGCCACCCCCGCTGCTAGCAGTGCTGCTAGCGACGCCCTCATCCGCAGTGAGCGCCGGGGGAAGCGCATCTGCCTTGCCAACCGGACTCTGCGCCGACGGCTCGGTCCCAGGCCCGACGAGGGCGAGCAGCACCTCGTACTGGCGGGTGAGGAACAACAACCGCGCCGCATCCCTCGGCGCGACCGCCACCGTGTAGCCCCCACTGCCGGGGTTGGCCACAGCGTCGGGCGAACCGGACTTGGGCGCAAGGGCGGGGCCGATGGCAATCACGCGAAGGTTCTGGAACACGTGCACGATCGCCGGACCCCCCGAGTCGGCAAGCCCGAGCTCGGAGGCGTTGGGGACCTGCACGAGAAGGTTCACCAGGTCACCTGGGCTGATCAGGTTCGACACCGCGGCCGCTCCTCCAGCATCGAAGGAGACCGCAACACTTCCTTCCGGCAGGTCGGCCGCAAACGTGGGCGGCAAGGCGAGCCCTGAGGCGTCAGCGGGAGCGACGAATACGCCGTTGACGACAAGCTGACCCTGCCGGAGCACACCGTCGGCAACCGTGCCGCCGAGTGTGGACGGGTCGGTGATAGCGGACGCCGGGCGCAAGGCCTGACCGATCTCGCTCTGCACGATCAATCCCCTCGCCCAGGCATCTTCGAAGGTCGTGCCGTCCGGGACGTCGGCGGCAGCGAGCAGCACGGGCACGGGTTGGGCGCTCGAGGTAGCTCGGTCCTCGGCGCCAGCGACGTAACGCACCAGTGCAACCCCGGAGCTGAGCGCGACCACCGCCGCCACTGCCACAACTGTCAGTCGGTTCACAACGAGCTCGCATTCTTGGATTGGGGAGCGGACGAGGTCTCCGGAGCTTCCGACGACTCCTCATCACGTTCCAAGGGGTACCCGCCGGCTTGTTCCTCGGCGTGCTCTCGCAACAGCAGGACGTCGACGACGTCGCGCAATGGCACGGGGTCTCCTCGGTGATCACTCATCGCGACGAGCACCGTTGCCATCTGAGCGAGCGCCGTGCCGGTATCGGCGGCCCAGCTCGCCAGCTGGCCAGCCGGCAACGCCCACGGGTCGCCGGTGCACAGCGCCGCCAGCTCTTCCTCCCAGGTTTGCAGTGACTGCGCGATCAGCGTTGCGGCGTGAGTCAACTCGTCGGTGGCGAAGGCGTCGGCTACCAGCAGTCCGGCTAGGCGCTCCACGTCGACCTGCTCGCCGAGGGCCCTGTGCATCTGCCGCACGCCGTCCTGCGAGCGTACGATCGGGACGATGTCGGTCAGCGGACCACGCCACTGCCGTCCCAGGTGTCGCTCGAGCATTGGCGTGAGATCGGCCAGCCGCTGGCGAGCAGCGCGAGCCTGGAGGATGAGGTCGGCAACAGAGCGCACCGAACCCTTCTTCACATCGGTGCGACTCGCGGCGGCAAAGTCGGACCGAAGCATCCGTCGACTCAGGACGCCCCGGCGACGGGCACCGGCGCGGAGCCGAGACTCTCGGATCTCCCACACGCGCTCGGTGAACCGCTCGTAGATCTGTAGATGCAGCGCCGCTGCGTCACGGAGATCGGCTCCGTGGGCATCGAGCACAAGTCGTGCTGCGTCGAGGTGGGCCGGATCGGCCCACCCAGGCTCGGTTCCGCTTGCCGCGCCGAGCGCGAGTACCGCTCCCGCAGCGCGGCCGAGCTGATCGAGGGGGAGCCGAGCGAGCGCGACGCCAAGAGCTTCGCCAAGCACCTCCGCCTCCTCCTCGACCACGGCGGCATGAACACTCGCAGCTCGGACGGCCACCCAAGCCTTGGAGAGAACTTCACCCGGCTGCGCTTGCGTCGGATCGATCGCCATGGGCCCCTGCTCGAGCAATCGTTCGAGTCCTGCCGCGACGCGACCCAGGTCGGGCGGCAGCTCGTGCCAGCGATCTCCATACAGCCGACCCAGCAATGCACCGTCGCGGCCCACCGCGCCTTCGGGGATGCTGGGCGTTCCCGCACCCGCTCCACGGGAGCGCGCGGCGTCGGTCAGCTGGATCACCGGCGCGAGGGCGCCGTCGTCCAGAGTCGGGCCGCCGCTTACTGAGTCCACGTCGTGATTCGTCGTCCAAAATGACCCCTCACTTGAGCAAAACAGCCCAGTCCGGAGGGATGCGAATGTCAGGGTGGCCCGCCACCAGCCCGACCTGGGCCTCACCGGCGACACAGATGGGCCATCCGGCCCATTTGGACCGAACCCCAACGTGTCGACGACACCTCCGTGACTTCACCCGCGCGCCCGATCAGCGACCGGACGTGACGGCTCATCCCCACGTCACGGTCGCGCTGGCTCACGAGCCGGAACGTCTGGCGCCTTGGCTGATCGCGGCTGTGCTGGCCGCGCTGGCCAACCTGGCCGCTGTCAGCCTCGGATCCGAGATCGGCCAGGCCGAGCAGGCTTCGCTCGTGGTCATCCTGGCCGCAACTCTCGCGTCGGCCGGCCTGCTGGCCACCCGGTCGCGCCGGGAGCAGATCCTGAGCGACCAGGACGAGCGGGCTCGACCCGTGCCTGATGAGCTGGCCGCGATGGCCGGCCCGGACCGCGCCGGAGGCGCCTACGGCGACCCCGGGTACCTCGGCGGCATGCAGCGCTGGACGACCGCCCTGGTCGAGCTGCTGGACCACGCCGCGGCGGAGACGGAGAACGCCGACCGGGCAAGGGAGCTACTCGAAGCCGCGGAGGACACTCGGGCCATGCACGATCTGCTGATGTCCAAGGATGCAGACGCTCTCAGCCTCCGCGAATCAGCGATGCTGCACTCCATTGCGGCGCTTTGGGAGACCAGTCAGGAGCGGCTCGAACTGATCGCCGCCGAGGTCGATCTGCGCTGGTATCGACGGTGGCAGGCCCGCACGACCGTGGAGCGACTGCTGCGCCACGGCCTCCCGTCACCTCCCTTCGTGCTGCCGTACGGCTGAGCGACCACCCGTCAGCTCGCCCAGACGGCAGGAAGAGGGAGGGCAATCGCGATCCGCAGCCGCTCGAGGTACTCCGGGCGAGGCACGTCCGCGACACCCAGGCTGCTGAGGTGCTCGGTGGTCCACTGCACGTCGACCAGGCGCCCCTCCGCGCCGTCATCGAGCAGATCGACAAGCGCAACGAGCGCGACCTTGGAGGCATCGGTCCGCCGATGGAACATCGACTCCCCAGCGAAGAGCCCCCCGACGGCGATTCCGTAGAGCCCACCAGCCAAGCCCTCCTCATCCCATGCCTCGATGCTGTGTGCCCAACCAAGGGTGTGCAATCTCGTGTAGGCGGCCTGGACGGGCGACGAGATCCAACCGCCAGCGCGACGAGGATCGGCGCAGGCGGCGACCACGGCATCGAAGGCCGTATCGATTCGGATGTCATATCGCTCGCACGATCGACGTAGCGAACGACTGACGCGCAGGTGGTCGAGCATGAGGACCCCACGGGGATCCGGTGACCACCAGGCCAGCGATCCAGTCTCATCTACTGGCATGGGGAAGAGCCCCGACCGGTACGCGTGGAGCAGCGTCCCAGGCTCGAGGTCGGCTCCGAGACCGACCACGCCGATGTCGTCAGCCTCGTTGGGATCAGGAAAGCGCCAACGCGTCGGCGGGGGCTCGACCGGCACCTCAGCGATCCTGCATGGGTTCCGCTATTTGGTCGTGGCGGCGCCGCCGTCGACCGGGATGATGGTGCCAGTGAGGAAGCTGCCCGCCCTCGAGCTGAGGAAGATAGCGGCGCCGGCCATGTCGTCGGGGCGGCCGATGCGCTTCAGCGGCATCATCTTGGCCATGTGATCCCCAGCCGCCTCAAGGGTGGCGCGCATCATCTTCGACTGGAACGGTCCCGGTGCGATGGCGTTGACGGTGATCTCGGGAGCGAGGTGCTTGGCCAAGTGGCGCGTCAGCTGGTGCACGGCGGCCTTCGACGCTGAGTAGGAGAAGGTCTCGAGCATGGGCACCTGGATGCCATCGACCGACCCGATGTTGATGACCCGAGCAGGCTCGTCCGCTGTACCCGCGGCCTTGAGCAATGGGAGGAGGAACTTGGTGGTGTGGAACACGCCCTCGACGTTGACGTCGATCACACGCGCCCACGCGGCGGAGTCGTGGTCGGCGAGTGGCGCGCCCCACGTGGCACCAGCGTTGTTCACCAGGATGTCGAGGCTGTCCCACTTCGCAGCAACGGCCTCGCCGAGCGATCGGCAGCCTTCCTCGGTGGCAAGGTCGGCGACGACGTAGGAGACGTCGCCGAGCTTCGACAGCTCATCGGTGGTCTCCTTGAGAGCGGGCTCTTTGCGCGACGCGATGATCACTCTGGCCCCCGCCTCGAGGAACCCACCGGCAATCATCGTGCCGATGCCGCTGGCGCCGCCGGTGACCACGGCTCGCTTGCCCTTGATGTCGAACAGATCAGATGCGCTCATGCGCACTGATTACTACTTCTTGGCGTAGTCGTAGAATCCGAGGCCGCTCTTCCGCCCCAGCTGGCCAGCGGCGACCATGCGGCGGAGCAACGGCATCGCGGCGTAGTTGGGGTCGCGGAACTCGGTGTACAGCGCATCCAAGATCGACAGCGAGGTATCGAGCCCCACGAGATCCAGCAGCGCGAGCGGGCCCATCGGGAAGTTGCAGCCACCCTTCATGGCCGTATCGATGTCGTCCCGGTTGGCGGTACCGGACTCGAGCAGGCGGACGGCATTGTTCAGGTACGGGAACAGCAACGCGTTCACGATGAAGCCAGCGCGGTCCTTGACCTCGACGACGTCCTTGCCGCACGCGACCGCGAAGGCCTTAGCGGCCTCAACCGTGTCGGGCGACGCGGTCAGGGGCGCGATGACCTCCACGAGGCTCATCATCGGTGCTGGGTTGAAGAAGTGGATGCCGACGACCTTGTCAGGGCGCTCGGTGGCGACGGCCAGCTCCACCACCGGGAGGGTGGAAGTGTTGGTGGCGATGATGCCCTCAGGCTTCAGGATGTCATCGAGGCGGGTGAAGAGCTCCTTCTTCACCTCGAGGTCCTCTACGACGCTCTCGAGCACGAGGTCACAGTCATGCAGCGCGTGGAGGTCGTCGGTGGCGCTGACGCGGGCCGCGATCTCCTTGGCAGCCTGCTCCTCGAGCTTGCCCCGCTCGACCTGCTTGGCCAGCGACTTCTCGAGCGACGCGACCATGGCGTCGGCCGTCTCCTGCTTGCGGGAACGAAGGATCACCTCCACTCCGGCCTTGGCGGCGACCTCAGCGATGCCGGATCCCATGATCCCCGAACCAACGATGCCCAAGCGTGAGATGGTCATGGGGCGCGACGCTACCGACGGGTAACAACGGAGGTCCAGACCACCCACCACTAGCGTGCGGAGATGCCCGGCTCACTTGCCCTCGTCGGTGGCGCCGAATGGCGCAACGGCTGCGACTTCGATCGCGACCTGCTCTTGGCCAGCGGCGGACGTGAGGTCCTGGTGATCCCCACCGCAGCCGCCTACGAGCACCCAACGCGACTCACCGAATCGGCCGAGCGCTGGTTCGGCGAGCTCGGGGCCACCGTGCACACGCTTCCGGTGCTGACCCGGGCCGATGCTGTGCTGCCGGACAACGCCCACCCGGTACGGGCGTCCCGCTTCATCTACCTGGCGGGTGGATCGGCCATGCACCTTCGCTCCGTCCTCAAGGACAGCCCCGTCTGGGATGCGCTCGTCAGCGCGTGGCAGGACGGAGCGGTCGTGGCTGGCTCCTCCGCGGGCGCGATGGTGCTCTGCGATCCGATGGTGGATCCCAGGGGCGGCGCTCTGACGCTCGGGTTGGGGCTCGTCGAGCAGTTGGCGGTCATCCCCCATCACGACTCGTGGAGCGAGGACAAGGCCAAGCGGACGCTCCACATCGCTCCCAAGGGGCTCCCGATTGCCGGAGTCGACGAGCGGACCGCGCTGATCAGAAGCCCCGAGGGCACCTGGTCGGTGTCGGGCGCGGGTCAGGTGGTCGTGTTCACCGATGGCCAGCAGGCGGCGCTCGCCGCCCTCCCCTAGCTGGTTGCCTAGCTCTCCGAGATCGTTATCGACGTGATCGTGACGACCTTGGTCTTCGGCGTGCCGTTGGTGGCCCCATCGCCGAACTGGTTGATCGTGTCCACGACGTCCTGGCCTTCGGTGACGTGGCCGAACACGCTGTAGGTTGGTGTGAGCTGGTCGCCCCCGGAGCCGACCACGATGAACCACTGGCTGCCGCCACTAGCGGGCTGGCCGGTGTTGGCCATGGCCAAGGTGCCGGCCGGATAGGGGCTGTCGCCCTCCGGGAGCTCGTCGGGAATGGTGTAACCCGGGCCGCCGGTGCCCGGCGTCGGCCCGACCGGGTCGCCGGATTGGTTCATGAAGCCGGGGATGATCCGGTGGAACGCCACGCCGTCGTAGTAGTGGTAACGGGACAGCACGACGAAGTTGTTGACGGTCTCCGGGGCTGCTGCGCTGTCGAGCTCGATCACGACCTGACCCTCGGTGGTCTCGAGCGTGGCCGTGTAGGTGACGGACTCGTCGATGCAGGTCGGGGGCGCCTGCTCGAAGCTGGTGGTGCGCTCCGATGATCCATCGGCTTCGGGGCAGGGTGTCTCGCCGGTGATGGAGGCCCCTGGTGCCGGGAGCACGACGGCAACATCGTCGGCACCAGGTGTGGTCGTGGCCACAGTGGTCGAGGTGGCGTCGGTGCTCGAGACCTCGGTGGAGTCGTCGCTGGAGAGGACCGAGATCAGCAGCGCCACGATGAGCAGGGCCCCGAGCAGCAGCCCGAGGCTGCGGAGCTGGCGCATCCGCTGGGATCGCTTGCTGGCTACGTGTTGCTCTTCGAGGCGGGTGAGCCGCCCCTCGTCTTGGCGCTGGCGCTTCTCACTGGGCATGGCGGGCAACCCTAGTGGTCACCCCGCCACGGCTGAGAGTCAGGCAGAACCGGTTCGTGACCGGAGCCAGAACGACGGTAGCGTCGGCTCTCGTGCCTCTCGTCGTCCAGAAGTTCGGCGGCACGTCGGTGGCCGACCCGGAGCGCATCCGTGAGGTCGCCGACCATGTCGCCCGCACCAAGCGTCGTGGCGACGACGTCGTCGTGGTGGTCAGCGCCATGGGCAAGGAGACCGACGATCTGCTGCGCCTCGCTGCCGACGTATCGACGGTTCGTCCTGGACGCGAGATGGACATGCTCATCACAGCGGGCGAGCGCAAGGCCACCGCGCTGCTCTGCATGGCGCTTCACGACCGCGGCGTGCTCGCGGACAGCTTCACGGGCAGCCAGGCAGGGTTCATCACCGATGGCATGCACACCAACGCCAAGATCGTCGAGCTGCGGCCCGATCGGATCCTGGCCGCACTGGCCGAAGGCCGCACTCCGGTAGTCGGCGGCGCGCAGGGCGTCTCGGGCGATCGCAACGTGACGTTCCTCGGCCGCGGCGGCTCCGACACGACAGCGGTGGCCATCGCTCACGCGCTCGACGCGCACTCGTGTGAGCTCTACACCGACGTCCCGGGCGTGTTCACGGCTGATCCACGTCTCGTGCCCGGGGCACGACGCATGTCCGAGATCAGCTTCGACGAGATGCTCGAGATGACGGCGTGCGGCTGCCCCAAGCCCGCGATGCGCTCCGTCGAGTTCGCCCGCACCTGGGGTGTGCGGCTACACGTCCGATCAGCGTTCACCTGGGAGCCTGGCACCTGGGTACAGGAGGAGGATCCGTCCATGGAGCAGGCCATCGTCTCGGCGGTCGTGCACGACACCTCAGAGGCCAAGGTGACGGTGAGCGGAGTGCCCGACCAACCGGGTATCGCAGCGCGGCTGTTCCGTCTTCTCGCCGACCGCGAAGTCAACGTTGACATGATCGTGCAGAACACCTCGGACCACGGCGTCACCGACATCTCGTTCACGGTGCCTCATGACGACCTAGCGGTGGCCGAGGAGGTCACCTCGTCGTTGGCCAAGGAGGTCGACGCCACGGGCGTGTCGAGCGACGCCGACATCGCCCGGGTCAGCCTGGTCGGGGCGGGCATGAAGTCGAACCCCGGGGTTGCCGCCCGCACGTTCGAGACGCTCGCCGGTGTGGGCATCAACATCGAGATGATCTCCACCTCCGCCATCCGGATCTCGTGCATTGTTCGCGAAGCACAGGTCGAGCAGGCCGTCCAGGCGCTGCACGACGCCTTCGAGCTCGAGCTACCCGCCTAACCGCCTTGGGGCAGTGGCGGCCCTCGCCGTAGCCTGAGCTCCATGCGCGTCGGTCTCTTCGGCGCCACCGGTCAGGTCGGTGGCGTCATGCTCAAGATCCTCCAAGAACGATCCTTCCCGGTCGAGGAGCTCCGTCTCTTCGCCTCCGCCCGCTCCGCAGGACGCGGGCTGCCGTGGCGGGATCGCGAGCTCACCGTCGAGGACGCTGAGGCGGCGAGCTTCGACGGGCTCGACATCGCCCTGTTCTCGGCAGGCGCCACCGCGTCCCGAGCGTTCGCGCCGCGGGTCGCGGCCGCGGGGGCGACCGTGATCGACAACTCATCGGCATGGCGCATGGACCCTGACGTGCCCCTCGTGGTACCGGAGGTGAACGAGCACGCGCTGGCGTCGATCCCCAAGGGCATCGTGGCCAACCCCAACTGCACGACGATGGTTGCCATGCCGGTCCTGGCGCCCCTCGATCGGGCGGCGGGTCTTCAGGCCATGGTCGTGAGCACCTACCAGGCGGTGTCCGGGGGCGGGCTCACAGGGGTAGCCGAGCTCGATGAGCAGGTCCGCAAGGTGGCCGACGGCGCCGCGGCGCTCACGCATGACGGTCGTGCCGTCGAGTTCCCCCCCGCATCGAAGTTCGCCAAGACCATTGCGTTCAACGTCCTCCCGCTGGCGGGTGGCATCGTCGACGATGGCCTCGGTGAGACCGACGAGGATCAGAAGCTCCGCAACGAGAGCCGCAAGATCCTCGAGCTCCCGGACCTGCTGGTGTCAGCGCTGTGCGTGCGCGTCCCGGTGTTCACCGGACACTCGATGACGGTCAACGCTCGCTTTGAGCGACCGCTGTCCCCCGCAGACGCGGCGAAGATCCTCGCCGATGCCGACGGCGTCGAGCTGGCGGAGGTTCCGACGCCGCTCGATGTCACCGGCGGCAACGTCACGCAGGTCGGCCGCCTGCGCAACGACTCCACCGTCCCCGACGGCCGCGGCCTCGCGCTGTTCCTCACCGGCGACAACCTTCGCAAGGGCGCCGCTCTCAACGCGATCCAGATCGCCGAAGCTCTGCTCGCCCGCCGCTAGCTGCTCACCCAGCGCAGGTGCAGGGGATGCCGCCGCACTTCGGGCAACCGTCGGCGTAGCGCGCCGCCGCGTCATCGAGGGACAGGCCCAGCTGGTCCGCCAGTGATGCCAACCAGGCCAGGACATCGCCGAGCTCGTGGAGCTGCGCGTCCGCGGATCCCTTGCGTACGGCCTGCGACAGCTCGCCGAGCTCCTCGGTGAGCCAAGCGATCGTGGCGGGCACGCCGCGCTCGCGGTCCTGCTCGCCGTAGGTGGCGGCCATCAGTCGCTGCAGCTCCGCGATGTCCATCGCTTCGACGCTAGGCGTCGGGCCTGCCCGAGTCGCTTCCAGGCCTGCCACACTCATCCCATGACCACGAACGAACCCGTCGAGCGGTGGGCCGAGGACTGGGACCACACGGACGATGCGTGGGCCAAGGACCCGTTCCCGATCTGGGACGAGCTGCGCTCGACGTGTCCGATCGCCCACACCGATCGCTACGGCGGCGGGTGGCTGCCCACACGCCATGAGGACATCTCCGCCATTGCGTATGACACCGAGCGGTTCACCTCTCGCTTCGTGCTCGTGGGCCCGACCCGGCCCCCGGACCACATCGCGCCTGCCGGTCCGGTGCCGCCGATCTCGTCGGACCCGCCGTACCACCACGGGTCGCGCCGCAAGCTGCTCCCGCCGTTCTCCCCGCAGGCGGTCGACAAGCTCGAGCCCGGCACCCGGGCGTACTGCGAGCAGCTCCTCGACGATCTCGAGGGTCACGATGTCGTGGATGCGGCGGCGGAGTACGCCCAGCACATCCCAGTCCATGTGATCGCGCAGATGCTCGGGTTCCCGGAGTCCGACGCCGACACGTTCCGCCACTTCGTCCACACGTTCCTCGAAGGCGTGGCGATCCCCCTCGAGGAGCGGCTCGACGAGATCATGGGCCTGTTCGGCTACCTGCAGGGGCAAGTCGACGACCACATCGAGAACCCACGCGACGACCTCACCTCGTACCTCATCGCGCTCGACAAGGACCCCGCGTCATTGCTCGGGGCGCTCGAGCGCATCGGCTTCGACATGGACGCCGAGCCCGATCTCGAAGCGGAGATCGAGAACCGCGTCGAGGGCGAGAGCCTGCTGCCCCCGGTGCTCGGAACGTTGACGCTGCTGCTGCTCGCGGGGATCGACACGACGTGGAGCGCCATCGGTTCGTCGATCTGGCACCTTGCCGGCCACCCTGAGGACCGCCAGCGTCTCGTCGACGAACCCGAGCTGCTCCCCACCGCCATGGAGGAGCTGCTCCGTGCCTACGCGCCGGTGACGATGGCTCGCCTCGTGCGCGAGGACATGGAGTGGAACGGCTGCCCGATGCGCAAGGACGACTGGGTGCTCCTTCCCTTCCCCGCCGCCAACCGTGACCCTGAGGCCTTTGACGACCCAGACCGCGTGATCATCGACCGCGAGGACAACCGCCACGCGGCCTTCGGTCTCGGCATCCACCGGTGCGTCGGCTCGCACCTGGCCCGCATGGAGCTGCGCGTGGCGCTCGAGGTCTGGTTGGCGCGCTATCCCAACTTCAGCCTCGCCGACCCCGATGCCGTCACCTGGTCCCATGGCCAGGTCCGCGGCCCTCGCACGCTGCCGATCTCCGTAGGCGGCGCCTGAGTCTTCCGCGTCTTCTGTGGTCCGCAACACATGGACATGAGATGTTGCAATGTGACTTGACGCTGCATGAGCGCCGTGCCCGCGTGGCCAAGGCTCGAGGCTGTTGAGCATCGATACGAGCTCCCCGAAGGATCCCGTCGCGCGTCAGCTCGTGGTCCCTGTCGGCAGGTCTGGGACCGCCCTTCCCTAGTCATTCCTGGCGTGTCAGCTCACTGCTGGGCACACGTTCATCGGACGGCGAGAAGCTGCCAATCGCCAGGCACACCCTTGAGCTCGTGGATGCCGCGGTCGTCGAACTCAATGCCGCTACCTGCCACGAGGTCGCGCACCACCGAGGAGATCAGGACTTCGCTCGGTCGGGCGAGCGCGGCCACGCGTGCCCCGATGTGGACGGCGATTCCGGCCAAGTCGTCGCCTCGTACCTCGCATTCGCCTGCATGGACCCCGGCGCGCACCTCGACGCCGATCCCGGCCGCCGAGCCGACGATCGACTGCGCACAGCGGATGGCTCGGGCTGGACCATCGAAGCGGGCGAGAAAGCCGTCGCCGGTCGTGTTGACCTCGTGCCCGCCGTGGCGTGCAAGCTCAGCTCGCAGAATCTGGTCGTGCTCATCGAGGACCTCGCGCCAGCGGTGGTCGCCCTGCTCCACGGCATGCCGGGTGGAGTCGACGATGTCGGTGAACAGGACCGTGGCGAGCACGCGGTCGGCCTGGAGCATCGGAGTTGGCTTCGAGCCGGTGATGAACTCCTCGACCACGTCGAAGGCTTCGTCCTCGGCCCCGGGCATGAGGTTGAAATGCCAGTCGCCAGGCAGCTCCACGCGGCGCGCACCAGGGATCAGGTTGGTCAGCTGCACAACACCATCGCAGTCCACGATGGGATCGTTGGTGCGGTGTAAGACGAGGGTCGGCGCGCTGATGAGCGGCAGCACCGGGCGCACATCCAGGTCGAGATTCATCCGCACGAGGGACGCAGCCATGTGAGGCGTCGCCGAGTAGCGCTCAAGCTGGGCGAGCCGCTGCTGATCGGGCTCGCTACCAACTCGGACGAACATGGCGGTTATCTCGCCGTTGCCCCAATTCCCCTCGGTCCAGACGACTGCCTGTTCCTTCATTTCGGCCGGGAGGTCCGGATTACCGCCCACCGGCCCCCACAGTACGAGCGCGGTGACCCGCTGGGGATAGGTCGCCGCGAACATCGCCGACATGGCGGCGCCTTCGGAGACCCCGATCAGCGCCGCACGCTCGACGCCCTCGGCGTCCATCACCGCACGGACGTCGTCCATGCGCTCTTCCAGCGTCGCCGCCGTCGCGATCCGGTCCGACAGACCGACCCCGCGCTTGTCGAGGATGAAGACCCGAGCGAATCGGGCCAGCCGCTGCACCGTCGCGCCGTTCCATGGCGGTTCCAGCATGAGCTCTAGATGCGTGGCGAAGGGAGGCACAACCACGACATCGAACGGGCCGTCACCCCACACCTGATAGGCGATGTTCAGGTCAGCAGACTTCGCGTACCGGGTTCGGGGTCGTTCCATCGCCACCTCCGGCCACCAATCGTGCCACGAGTTGGGGCATATTGCCCGGTCAGCGCCGCGGTCGTGACCGGCAGAACTGGGACGCGAGGACCGCACCTTCCCAAAGCGCGAAGCGGCTAGGGCTCCGTCGTTCGTAGACCCACGCCGGAGCCACGGGGGACCTGTGCGCCGCCTGGGGGCTCTTGGGCGCTGACAACCCCACCTTCGGGGTCCCCGACATTTAGGGAAGGGCAGAGTCCCCTGTCGCGAAGAAGTTCGACGGCGCCGTTGACCGGCAGGCCGATCACGTTTGGGACGGTCACCACCGTTCCCGATTCGGGTGCAAGGCACGCCGGTGAGGGAGCCGGAGCGCTCGTGCTCGTGGTGGTCAGGGTGTTTGGTGACGCGTCCTTCGGGTCGCCGTCCTCCGGGGTCAGATTGACCCATCCCCACAACGACACCGCGAAGGCCACGATTACGGCGACAGCTAGTCGTGCCCCACGACCGCTCCTCTCCACCACCGTCACGCGTCCCACTCTGCCCGGAGAGGGACGCGGCCGCCAGATCTCTGCCGCCCCGGCGCTGCGCGCCGAGTTGCCACCACGTCGACTACAGGATCTGGAGGACCTCGATGGCCGGGTTCTTCTCGAGCGCCATGTCGATGATCACCTCTCGATGACAACGATCTTGTTCTCGTTCGACGCACAGGACTGCGATCCGCTCGTCCCTGGCTAGATCCACGAGACGATCGAGCGCTGGCCCGCTGCCGTTGCTGAGGAGCTTCCGCATCCGGCGCCGGCCGGCCTTTCCGTCGCCTTCGCGAAAGGAGTCGCGGTTATCCGCAGGGTTCCCCAGTTCCTTCTCGTGGACGTAGCCGATGCCGGCGTCGCCGAGCGCTTCCGTCAGACGCCTGCGGGAGAACCCGGGCTTCCGGCTGATGGGATTGAGCCGCACGTCGACCAGCGTCGTGACCTTGGCTCCAGCGAGGCGGTCCACCAGAGATTCGACCGTCATCCCCTCATAGCCAACGCTGTAGATCCGTCCAGTCACCACGGCATCGTGACCAACCAGGGGGGGTGAGGGCAAGAACCCAACGTCACAGGCCGAGTCGAGGCCGGTAGGCGGTGCCCGGCGGCCAGAACACGCCAAGAACGAGGATGGCAACTCGGCGCTCGCGACGGGTGCGGCAGGTGCAGTTCGTTGGTTTTGGCCTCGAGCGATGGCGACGTCCGTCAAGGTCGTCGATGGCATG
>JBBDWQ010000040.1:0-2504 GCA_040902805.1 Acidimicrobiales bacterium | reverse complement strand
TCGCCGGGCTCGTGGACGACGAACCGTTCCTCGGCGGCGAGGTGGTGTTCGGCGCGCGAGCGCTCGCCGCCGTCGAGGTGATGTTCGCCCGGCACCTCCTCGACGCCTGGTCACAAGGCAGGTCGTCGCTGCTGACGGTTAGGGCGCAGCGCGCTGGGAAACAGCATGACCATGAGACCGCGCGGTAGGACCGCGCTCACCGAGGAGGTCCTGATGCCACGGCCATGGAACGAGAAGCGAGAGCAGCAGCACGAGCACATCAAGGAGGGGCCGCTCGAAGATGAACAAGGCCGAGCTCGAGAAGGCGCTGAAGCGGTGAGTGCCCCGGTGGCTCGTCCCGCAGTCCAGCAGCGGCGCGCCGAGGGTGGCCCTGCGGAGCCCCGCGAGTACGGAGCGGACAGCACGCTGCTGGAGGTGCTCGCCGATCTCGCCGCCGCAGGCTTCGACGGCGAGTTCTGGGTCGACGTCGACGGCGCGCTGCGCTGCCGCAGCTGCGGGTTGGTGCAGGGTTCCGGCGTCGAGGAGATCCAGGGGCTGCGTCGCATCGAGGGCGCCTCGGATCCCGCTGACATGGCAGCGGTCGTGGCGGTGACCTGCCCGGCCTGTCGACGGCGGGGAGCCGCGGTGGTGCGCTTCGGTCCCGAGGCAAGCGCAGGCGACGCAGCGTTCCTGCTCGCCGTCGATAACGGTCAGACCACCTCGATCCCCGCCGCCGAGCAGCCGAGGCAGTCCGCGCTCTGACCGCACTGAAGGCTGCCCGAGACGGTACGGCCGGCTGAAGCTCGCTATGGGGTGGCGGCTCGGCTGGCCGCGTAGGCAGCGGCGCGGAGCCGGTTGACGAGACCTGCGGGCACGAGGGCTTCGCTGGTGTTCCACGGATCGAAGCGAATCGCGGAGTCGTCGGGAACCGCGGTGTCGAGCGTCAAGGTCGCCGCGGGTTGCCACGCGCCGCCGAGCGATGCGACCCGGAGGTCCAGCTCGATCGGTGCTGCTGTGCCGGCCTCCTGGAGCGTTCGCATCGGCAGAGGCCCGCAGCCGAAGACCCGGAGACCGCCCGCAGACCGGTAGGGCAGAAGGGTCGAGTAGCCAGGGAAGCTGAACGTCGTCGTGGGGAGGAGGAGGTGGCGCAGCACAGGTCGCTGTCCCGAGGAGGCGAGCAGGAGGTCCTGGTGCTGTCCGGGACCGTGCGCATCGACGAACCGCAGCGCAACGCCCTGGAAGTCCGGAAACGGGTGGGGGAGCCCGATGCCGCGAGAGAAGCGAGCCACCACGGCCCCGTCGAGCTCGTTCGTCAGGGCCAGCCCGTCCGGATGGATCGCGCTCCTGCCCTGGAGGGTCACCCCTCGCGGATGCAGGCTGCGCGCCTGCCTGGCGACGGCGATGGTGGCGAACAGGCGCACGGTGGCGTCGACCACGGGGCCAGGAAGCCGTGATGCAGCCTCGGGCGCCGACGGGTGACGGCCAGCGCGCTGCTCGACGAGCACCTTGAGTCGCCACAAGGTCTCAGCGTTGCGCACCTCGAGCAGGCGATCGGCGCGCCGCCCGACCTTGGTCGGGAGGGCGTCGCCGACAGGTCGCTCGTACATGGCGATGGAAGTGCTCGTACCCATCGACTTGAGGTCGAACACGATGACCGCCTGTCCCAGAGACCCGACCGAGGCGCGGAGAGCCAGGTGGTGGGGCGGATCGCACTCGACCACTTCGGTGATGTCGTCGATGGTCGCCGTTCCAGCGCCCACGCTGTGGTGCAGGCGCGTCCCCACGGCGGGGAACCCATCGTCGACGGCGCGGATCGTCTTGGCGCCGACAACCCAGTCGGCGTAGGTACGACCGTCGGCCAGAGCGGCGAACACCTCGTGGATGGGCGCGCCGATGTCGAGGCGGGTGGTTGCCATCTACGGATGGTCAGGACCGGGGGTCAACCGTGCCTCGCCAGGCTCCGGTCTCGACGCCGCCCGCTTCGATCATCTCCTTGAACCGCTCCAGGTCGCCGGCGGCGCGTCGCTTGATGAAGCCGAGCTTCTCGCCGATCGCTTCGACGATGCCCTCGGTCTCGACGTCGAGCTGCAGCGCGACCCGGGTCTGGTCGTCATCGAGACGGTGGAAGGTGACGACCCCCGCGTTCTGCGTGCCGTCGGTGGCCTTCCAGGCGATCCGCTGGTCGGGCTGCTGCTCGGTGATCTCAGCGTCCCACTCGCGACGCACTCCGGCGATCTCGGCCTCCCAATGAAGGTGCGTGTCATCGAGCTGCGTCACCGATCGCACGCCGTCCATGAACTGCGGGAACTCCTCGAACTGCGTCCACTGGTCATAGGCCGTTCGCACCGGGACCCGAACGTCAACTGTTGCGGTGATCTCATCCATGCATGCCTCCTTGTGTCGTGTCGTGAGTGGGTACCCATCCCGTCCGCTTCGCAAACCGCGGCCCGGTACGACGATCTGCCCCGTCAGGCGGCCATGGGGCCGGCTCGGCTTTGGAGGGTGCGGCCCTGGGGGCTGGTGAT
>JBBDWQ010000039.1:2449-89090 GCA_040902805.1 Acidimicrobiales bacterium | reverse complement strand
TGCGGAGAACTACGTGATTGTCTCATGATAACCTCGTTCTCCATGTACGCCGAGGGGACTGAGCGTGGCTGAGGTTCGGACGGTCGTCGTCGGGGCATCGAGTGGCCTTGGTCGCTGCATCGGGGTCGGTCTTGCTCAACGCGGTGGCCGAGTCGCACTGTTGGCCCGCCGCCAGGGCCGGCTCGACGATGCCGCCAAGGAGGCAGGCCGGGGCGCGGTCGCCATCACGTGCGATGTCACCGACGCCGACTCGTGCCGCGCCGCCATCGACGACGCGGCCACCGCGCTAGGAGGCATCGACGCCGTCGTCTACACGTCTGGCATCGGTCCGCTGCATCGCCTGGAGGACACCGACGCCGACACGTGGCGCAGGGTGTTCGACACGAACGTCATCGGCGCTTCCCTCGTCACCGCCGCGGCACTCCCCCATCTCGTCGCTTCGTCGGGCTGCGCGGCATACCTTTCGTCAGTGAGCGCCTCGGAGACTCCGCCGTGGCCAGGCCTGGGCGCCTATGCGGTCAGCAAGGCAGCCCTCGACAAGCTCGTCGATGCGTGGCGCAACGAACACCCTGAAGTCGGCTTCACGCGGATCGTCGTCGGCGAGTGCGGCGGCGGCGAGGGCGACGCCGTGTCTGGGTTCGCCAACGACTGGGACGACGAGCTCGTGGGCGATGTGATGACGAGCTGGATCACACGGAACTACATGACCGGAGCGCTGATGGACGTGCGGAACCTGATCGACGCCGTCGACATGGTCGTGCAGGCGGACGGCAGCGTTTGCCACCGCTCGATCACCGTCGCCCCTCGCCTCATCCAGCCAGGGGGTGCCAGCTCGTGACCGCAGTCATGCACGGGGTGCGGGTCCTCGAGGTGGCCGAGCACACGTTCGTCCCGGCGGCATCGGCCCTGCTCGCGGACTGGGGGGCGGAGGTGATCAAGATCGAGCACGTCGAGCGAGGCGACGCCATGCGCGGCCTCCTCTCGACTGGCGTCGGGATCATGGGCACCGATGTGCACGTCCTGCTCGAGCACTCCAACCGCGGCAAGAAGAGCCTGGCCCTCGACCTAACCAGCGACGAGGGCCTCGACATCCTCGGCCGTCTCGCCGCCACGTGCGATGTCTTCCTCACCAACAAGCTGCCGAGCGTGCGCCGGAAGCTGCGCATCGATCTCGACGACATCCGAGCACACAACCCATCGATCATCTACGTCAAAGGCAGCGGCCAGGGCGAGCTCGGGCCCGACGCTGACCGTGGCTCCTACGACATCCTCTCCTACTGGCATCGGGCCGGGGTGGCCAAGGGGGGCATGCGACCGGAGGATGCGCTGCCCCCTGTCCCGCCGGCTCCCGCCTTCGGTGACTCCATCGGCGCCATGACCATCGCTGGCGGGATCATGGGGGCGCTCTTCCATCGCGAGCGGACCGGCGAGGCGACCACCGTGGACGTATCGCTGCTCGGAACTGGCATGTGGTCGATGGGCGCCGCCCTCGCGCTGTCCCTGCAGCTCGGCGTGCCGTGGGCTGCTCCGGCGGGCGACAGCCCGGTGCGCAACCCGCTCGTGGGGACCTATCTCACCCAGGACGATCGGTGGCTGTCGCTGTCGTGCTTGCAGGCGGGCCGCTACTGGGCCGAGCTGTGCCAGCTCGTTGGGCGACCCGAGCTAGCCATCGATGAGCGCTTCGCCGATGTCGCCAACCTCATGGAGAACGCGACCGATGCCGCTGCGCTGCTCCGCGAGGTGTTCGCAGGTGCGACCGCCGACGAGTGGCGAGAGCGATTTGCGCCCTTCAGCGGCCAATGGACGGTCGTGCAGACCACCCTCGAAGCGGCGGTCGACGAGCAGGCGGTGGCCAACGGCTACGTCGTCGACTGCGCGACTTCATCCGGGATTCCCTTTCAGCTGGCTGCCGCGCCTGTGCAGTTCGGTACCGACCTCCCCAGAACGTCGCGCGCCCCAGAGTTCAACGAGCATGGCGATGAGATCCTCCAGCAGCTCGGTCTGGACTGGGACACCATCGTCGATCTGAAGGTCCGCGGCATCACTGCCTGATAGCAATCAACGTTCCCCCTCGATCCCAAGGAGCCGATGAGATGAGCCTGTTCGATGCGTTCGCCTACCAGGGCAAGCGAGCACTCGTGGTGGGCGGAGCCACCGGCATGGGTGCCGCCGTTGCAGAGGTCGTCCGGGATGCGGGCGCGGACGTAGTGGTCATGGACCGCGCCAAGGTGAGCCTCGACGGCGTCGAGGCCATCGAGCTGGATCTCTCCGACAAGGGATCGATCGAGTCCGCGGTGACCGAGTGTGGTGGCCGGGTCGACGCGCTCTTCTCGTGCGCGGGGGTGGCTGATGGCACCCCTGGCATCGAACGGATCAACTTCATCGGTCACCGTCACCTGATCGACCGCCTCCTCGACGCCGACATGCTGCCTCGGGGATCGGCCATCGCCATGATCTCGTCCGCGGCGGGCCTCGGGTGGGAGACGAACCTCGACCTGATCCTCGAGTTCCTCAAGATCGACGACTTCGACGCCGCCACGACGTGGTGCGTCGACAACGAGCGCGCCACCTACATGTGGTCCAAGCAGGTGGTCAACACCTACGTCGCGCAACAGGCCATGCCACTGCTCACCAAGGGCATCCGGATCAACGCCACACTCCCCGGTCCAACCAACACCCCGCTTGCTCAGGCCAACGCCGACACGTGGCTCACGTTCGGGGCCGATTACCGCGAGGCCACCGGTACCGAGGCTTCCACCCCGCTCGAGCAGGCCTACCCGCTCGTCTTCCTGTGCAGCGACGCCGCCACGGGCATCAGCGGCATCACGCTGATCACCGATGCCGGCTATGTCGGCGCCGGCGTCTCGCGTGCGTATCCGTCGGCCACCGAAGCGGTCAAGTTCCTCCGCGGCGAGTACGGACCCGTCTGATCGAGGTGCGGCCCCTCCCCCAGGTCACACCGTTCAACGAGTGGTTCTGGACCTCCGGCGAAGACGGACGACTGCGCATCCAGCGGTGCGACGACTGCGAGACCTTCGTCCACCCTCCGGTCCCGGTGTGCCCCGCCTGTCGGAGTCGCTCCTGGACGCCGACGCCGGTTACGGGCCGGGCCACGGTCGTCGGCTTCACGCTGAACCAGCACCCCTGGCTGCCCGGGTTCGATCCGCCGTACGTGATCGCCAACGTCGCCCTCGCCGAGGACCCTGCCGTGCACCTCACGACCAACGTCGTGGGCGGCGCGCCCGAGAACGTGCACATCGGCCAGGTGGTCGACGTCTGCTTCGAGCAGCACGAGGACGTCTGGCTGCCGCTGTTCACCCCGACCGGCGAGGACGACCCGGAGGATCGCGTCGCCGACCCACGGCGACCGGTGCCGCGCCGGCCGCCGTCCACTGAGCGCTTCGAACACCGTGCGATCCTGTCCGGCATCGGCCGCTCGGCAATGGGACGACGGCTCATGGTCGAGCCGCTGTCGCTCACCGTGGACGCGTGTCTGGCTGCCATCGCCGATGCCGGTCTGACACCGGATGACATCGATGGTCTGTCCACCTACCCGGGGCCGGTGGGCATGGGGATGAGCGAGGGCGGAGTGACCGCGGTGGAGGAAGCGCTGCGGCTCCACCCGACCTGGATCAACGGCGGCGGAGAGCTCCCCGGGCCGGGGGGATCGGTGATCGCCGGGATGCTGGCGGTGGCCGCCGGGCTGTGCCGCCATGTGCTGTGCTTCCGCACGGTGTGGGAGTCGACCTTTGCCACGCTGAGGTTGGCCGCGGCGGCCGGCGGCGCGGGGGGCCGGGTGAGCGGCCCGATGCAGGAGTGGCGGGCTCCCTTCGGGGCCATGTCGGCGGCCAACTGGATCGGCATGAACGCCAACCAGTACCTCCACCGCTACAGCGCACCGCGGGAGATGCTCGGCTGGATCGCGCTGAACGGACGCGCGGGTGCGGCGCGCAACCCGGCCGCCATCTACCGCGATCCGATGACGATGGACGACTATCTCTCCGCTCGACCGATCACCACGCCGTTCGGTCTCTACGACTGCGACGTTCCCTGCGATGCATCGATCGCGGTGATCGTGTCGGATGCATCCGTCGCCGGCGATCTCCCGCACTCGGCGATTCGGGTCGAGGCGGTCGGCACGCAGATCACCGAGCGCATCTCCTGGGACCAGGGAACGATCACTCATGAGCCACAGGTCATCGGCCAGGCCGCCCACCTCTGGAGTCGTTCGCAGCTCGCACCCGCCGATGTCGACCTGGCCCTGCTCTATGACGGCTTCACCTTCAACGCCATCTCCTGGCTGGAGGCCCTCGGGTTCTGCGGGTTCGGCGAGGCCACCGACTGGCTCGACAGCGGTCGCCGCATCGCGCTCGACGGGGAGCTCCCCGTGAACCCCCACGGTGGCCAGCTGTCCGAAGGACGAACCCACGGCTTCGGGTTCCTCTACGAAGCAGTCACGCAGCTGCGCCACGACGCTGGTGAGCGGCAAGTGCCCGATGCGACGACCGCGGTGGTCACCTCGGGCGGTGGCACCCCCTCCGGAGTGCTCCTCCTGCAGCGCGACGGCGCGTAGTCCCTCGGCACACCGAGGCAGCTCAGGATGTGAAGACTGGCAGCTTCTCCCAGCCGCGCACCGTCGACGTGCGGGCCTGGATGGCGTTGTCCCAGTCGACCTCCCAGGCGGGGAACCGCTGCAGCACCTCGTCGAGGGCCACGCGACCCTCGAGGCGGGCCAGCGCGGCACCGAGGCAGAAGTGCAGTCCGTAGCCGAAGGACACGTGGTGGTCGATCTTGCGGTGGATGTCGAAGGTGTCGCCGTCGGGGAACTTGCGATCATCGCGGTTGGCCGAGCCGTTCAGGAGCACCATCACGCTGCCCTCCGGGACGAAGGTGCCGTAGTGCTCGACGTCCGTGGTGACGTAGCGAGCGTTCACCGGCGACGGAGCCTCGTAGCGCAGCAGCTCCTCGATAGCGCCCGGCACGAGGCTCCGGTCCTCGACGAGCTCCCGTCGCTGATCCGGGTGCTCGGCCAGCACCTTGCCGGTCCAGCCGATGAGGCGAGTGGTGGTCTCGTTGCCGGCGCCCGACAGCAGCCCGATGTAGCCGAGGATCTCCTCCCGCGTGAGCCGCTTGCGCTCGCCGTCGATGTCCTCGTACTCGGCCTGGATCAGCTCGGTCATCAGATCGTCGGACGGATGGTCGGCTCGCCAGTCGATGTACGCCTCGAACGCCTCCGTGTGGCCGATAGATGACTGCCGGCTCACGTCGGGCATGGTGCCCTCTTTGAGCTTCAGGCCCTCGTCGGTCGCGTCTCGAACGGCCTCCTGATCAGACTCGGGGATGCCGAGAAGCATCCCGATCGTGCGCATCGGCATCTGCGCGCCGAGGTCGGCGATGAAGTCGAAGCCGCCAGCCCCCACGAGCGGATCGAGGCTGCGGGCGCAGAAGGCTCTGACCTTGGGTTCGATGGCATTCATCTTCTTCGGGGTGAAGACGCGGGAGAGCAGCCCCCGGTGCACGGTGTGCTCGGGCGGGTCAGAGAAGATGAAGACGCCACGGGGCAGCTCGATGTTGGCCTTGATCAGCTCGATGAGGGAGCCCCGAGCGGAGCTGTAGGTGTTCCAGTCGACGAGCGCCCGCTCCACGTCGTCGAAGCGGCTCAGCGCGAAGAAGTCGTAGCGGTCGTTGTAGTAGAGCGGTTGCTCCTCGCGGAGACGACGCCAGATCGGGTAGGGGTCGACGTCGATCTCGAAGTCGTACGGGTCGTAGTAGAGATCGCTGCTGGTGGCGGTCATGTCATCCCCGTGGTTCGGACTCTGCGGCGACGGAGATCGCCTTGGCCTCAAGATAGGTGTCGAGTCCCTCGCTGCCGAGCTTGCGACCGAAGCCGCTCGCCTTCATCCCGCCGAATGGTGCAACCGGGTCCATGCTGTAGGGCTGGTTCACGCCGAACGACCCGGCTCGGACGCGGCGAGCCACCTCGAGCCCGTGCTCGGTGTCGCTGGTCCAGACCGATCCTGACAGGCCGTAGTCCGAGTCGTCAGCGATCCGCACGGCCTCATCCACGTCGTCATAGGGGATCATCGTCAGCACGGGACCGAAGATCTCCTCACGCGCGACCCGCATGCCGTTGTGAACGTCGGCCAGCAGCGTCGGCCGGACGTACCAACCACGTTCGACGCCCTTGGGCAGGTCGGTGCCCCCGACCACGAGCCGAGCTCCCTCTGCCAGACCCGACTCGACGTACCCGCGCACACGTTCCTGCTGTCGCTGCGCGACCAGCGGGCCGATCTCCGTTGTCGGATCCATCGGGTCGCCGACGGGGATCTGCTCGACCATCGCCGCGAGCGCGTCGAGGTGCTCGTCGTAGCGGCCGCGGGGCACGAGCACCCGGGTCTGGGCGACGCAGGCCTGGCCGCTGTTCATCAACCCCGCCACCTTGACGCCCTCAGCCACCGCGCCGGGGTCGGCATCGTCGAGGACGATCGCCGCGGACTTGCCGCCGAGCTCGAGGCTCACCCGCTTCAGCGCCGCGCCGCACGCAGCGGCGACGTCGCGCCCGGCGGCGGTCGAACCGGTGAAGGAGACCTTGTCGACCCCGGGGTGGCGCACGAGGTGCTCCCCGACCTCCCGCCCACCGGGGATGATGCTGACAAGGCCCGGGGGAAGGCCAACCTCGTCGAGGATCTCCCCGAGGAGCAGGGCATCGAGCGGCGTCTCGGCGGCGGGCTTGATCACGACCGCGCAGCCAGCGAGCAGCGCGGGAGCCAGCTTGCCGATGATCAAGAACTGCGGCATGTTCCACGGCACGATGGCGGCCACGACTCCCACCGGCTCCTTGCGCACGAGCACGTCTGCCCCGTAGAAGCCTGGTCGGGCCTCCTCCCACTGGACCGTTTCGGCCAGCTGAGCGAAGGCGTGCAGCAGCGACCAGGGCAGCGTCGCCTGTGCGAGCTTGGAGAACGAGATGGGCGAGCCCATCTCCGCGGTGACGAGGGTGGCCATCTCCTTGCGTCGCGCGCCGTACGCATCCGCCAGCCGTCGTATCGTTGCGATGCGCTCGGCAGGATCGGCCCGGGGCCAGGGCCCGGCCTCAACGGCCGTACGAGCGGCGGTGACCGCTCGATCGACGTCGCTGGGCGATGCGCCGGGCGCCCGCGCGACCCGCTCCTCGGTGTGCGGGGAGATCACATCGAGCGTCATGCCAGCGCTCGACGTCACCCACTCGCCCCCGATGTAGAGACTGCTCCGCTCCTGCACGGGCACACCCCGTCCTTCTTCTCGGTGAGTGGAAGTTACGTTACAGTATGCGGAGAGGAACATTCTCGCCCAGGGGGACCATGCGCATCGGGGTGATGATCGGGCCGGAACGAGGCCGGTACGGGACCAAAGTCGAACGGTTGCGTCGGGATGCTCGCTGGGCTGAGGAGGCCGGACTCTCCACCATCTGGATCCCGCAGATACCCGATGAGTTCGACGCGCTGACCGCGGCCACCATCGTTGGTGCGGAGACCTCGAGGATCGAGATCGGCACAGCCGTCGTGCCTGTGCAGCCCCGGCATCCGATCGCGCTCGCCCAGCAGGCGCTCTCCGTGCAATCCGTGTGCGCAGGGCGCCTAGCTCTCGGACTCGGCGTGTCACATCACTGGATCATCGAGGAGATGCTCGGCCTCTCCTACGCCCGACCGACGGCCACGATGCGCTCCTACCTCGACGTGCTCGATCGTGCGTTGGCCGGTCCCGGCTCCATCGACGTCGAGAACGAGGAGTTTCGCGTCCACAACCCGCTCGACATCACGGACCTGGCTCCTACCCCGGTGCTCCTCGCAGCACTCGGACCCCGAATGCTGGAGCTGGCCGGCTCCCGCACCGACGGAACGATCCTGTGGCTCGCTGACGAGCGGGCCATCGAGAGCCACGTCGTCCCCTCGATCACCGCCGCGGCAACGACCGCCGAGCGACCCGCACCTCGGATCGTGGCCGGAGTGCCGGTGTGCCTGTGCGGCAACGACGAGGTCGCCATCGCGGTGGAGCGCACGAACCGGATCCTCTCTGAGGCCGAGGTGTCCCCGAACTACCAGAAGCTCCTCGACCTCGGCGACGCCCGCGACGTGGGCGGCATCCTTGCCGCAGGCGACGAAGCGAGCGTCACCAAGCGCCTCCAGTCCTTTGCCGACGCCGGCGTGACCGACCTGTCCGTGCGGGTGGTCCCCATCGGGGATGACCGCGACCAGCTGCTGGCCTCGATGCAACGAACCCGCGATTACCTCACGTCTCTGTCCGGCTCGCTCTGAACCCGAGCGGACCTCCGATCCACCCAGGAGCCATCTGATGTCACCGACCACCCTCGACATCCCGGTGTTCGACGCCGACAACCACCTGTACGAGACCCGCGAGTCGCTCACGCAGTTCCTGCCCGACCGCTACAGGAACGCCGTCACCTACGTCGACGTGAACGGTCGCACCAAGATCCTGGTCAACGGTCGCATCAGCGAATACATCCCCAACCCCACCTTCGACGTGGTGGCGCGACCAGGCGCCATGGAGGACTACTACCGAAAGGGCAACCCGGAGGGGAAGAACCGTCGCCAGATCTTCGGTGAGCCGATGCGATCCATCCCCGCGTTCCGCGAACCCGAGGCGCGCCTCGCTCTCATGAACGAGCAGGGCCTCGATCGCACGCTCATGTTCCCCACGCTGGCCAGCCTCATCGAGGAGCGAATGCGCGAGGACCCGGACATGACTCACGCAGTCATCCACTCGCTCAACGAGTGGCTGCATGCGACGTGGACCTTCAACTACCAAGACCGCATCTTCACGACCCCGGTGATCACCCTGCCCGTCGTCGACAAGGCCGTGGCCGAGCTCGAGTGGGTGCTCGAGCGCGGCGCGAAGGCCGTGCTGATCCGCCCCGCACCGGCGTGGGGCTACCGAGGCCCTCGCTCGCCCGGACTCCCCGAGTTCGACCCGTTCTGGAAGCTCGTCGAGGAGTCGGGTGTGCTGGTGGCCATGCACTCCTCCGACAGCGGGTACGACCGCTACACCAACGACTGGTTGGGCAGCGACATGGAGATGCTGCCGTTCCAGCCCCAGGCGTTCGGGATGCTCTCGGCGTGGCGTCCGGTTGAGGACGCCGTCTCCGCCCTCATCTGTCACGGCACGCTGTCGCGGTTCCCGAAGGTGAAGCTGGCTGTCATCGAGAACGGCAGCAGCTGGGTGGAGCCACTGCTGCGGAGCCTGACCGACCTCTATAAGAAGATGCCGCAGGACTTCCCCGAGGATCCCATCACCGTGTTCAAGCGGAACGTCTACATCAGCCCGTTCTGGGAAGAGAACCTCACCGCACTGGCCGAGCTGGTGGGCGACGAGCACGTGCTGTTCGGCTCCGACTACCCGCACCCAGAGGGCCTAGCCGACCCGATGAGCTACGTGGAGGAGCTGGCCGGCGCCCCGGAGGACACGATCCGCAAGATCATGGGCGGCAACCTGGCCAAGCTCATGGGCGTCGGCGACACCGTTCTGCGCTGATCGTGCCCGCCGCGAGTCACCCCTTCGCGAGCATCCCCGCGATGCTCGCGTCCACCGTCGAGCGCCAGCGCGACGCGCCCGCGGTGATCGACGGCGACGTGCAGCTCACCTGGGCCGAGCTCGAGCAGCACGCACGGGGCTTCGGCGCCGCACTTGTCGCCTCCGGGGTCGAGACGGGTGATCGGGTGGCCATCTGGGCCCCTAACAGCTGGCGCTGGATCGTCGCGGTGCTCGGGGTGTTCGAGGCGGGTGCGTCGCTGGTGCCGGTGAACACGCGCTTCAAGGGCTCGGAGGCGGCCGACATCCTGCAGCGCGGCGGAGCGCGGGTGCTGGTGACCACCACCGACTTCCTCGGCACCGACTACGTCGCGATGCTGCGGGCCACCCACGCAGCGCTGACCTCGCTCGAGACCATCGTGGTGACGGCGGGCCCCACGCCCGACGGGTCGATCGGCTGGGACGAGTTCACATCGTCGACCACAAGGGAGGCCGTCGCCGAGGTCGCCTGCCGCCGCGCCGCACTCGGGCCCGACGATCGCTCCGACATCCTCTTCACCTCGGGCACCACCGGCGTGCCCAAGGGTGTGGTGATGACCCACGGTCGCACGTTGCAGGTGGCGACCGACTGGGTGGCCATGACCGGCCTGAGCGCCGACGACCGCTACCTGATGATCAACCCGTACTTCCACATGTTCGGGCTCAAGGCCGGCATCCTCGCCTGTGTGGCCAGCGGGGCCACGATGTACCCCGAGCCGACCTTCGACGTGGATGCGGCACTGGCCCGCGTCGAGCGCGACGCCATCACCGTGCTCCCCGGCGCCCCGACGATCTACCAGTCGATCCTCGATCACCCCAACCGCAGGGCACACGACCTCGCGACGTTGCGGGTGGCGGTCACCGGTGCGGCCGACATCCCGGTCGCGCTCATCGAGCGCATCCGCACCGAGCTGCCCTTCGACATGATCGTCACCGGCTACGGGCTGACCGAGGCCGGCACGGCCAGCGCCACCCTGGCCACCGACGATCCCGAGACGGTGGCCACCACCGTGGGGCCACCCCGCCCCGGCTTCAACGTGCGCATCGTCGACGGCGACCGCGACGTTCCCACCGGCAACACCGGCGAGGTCCTGCTGCGCGGTCCGTCGGTGATGGCGGAGTACCTCGACGACCCGGCGGCCACTGCCGAGGCCCTCTCCGGGGACGGCTGGCTGCGAACGGGGGACCTGGGGGTGCTCGACGAGCGCGGCTACCTGCGGATCGTCGGTCGCAGCAAGGACATGTTCATCGTCGGCGGGTTCAACGCCTACCCCGCCGAGATCGAGAACGCACTCCTCCGCCACCCAGAGGTTCAGCAGGCCGCGGTGATCGGCATCCCCGATGAACGACTCGGCGAGGTCGGCATGGCCTTTGTCGTGACGTCATCGGGTGACCCGACCGCGGCCGACGAGATCCGCGCGTGGTGCCGGGACGAGATGGCCAACTACAAGGTGCCCCGCGTCGTGGAGGTGATCGACGCGCTGCCCCTCAACGCCACCGGCAAAGTGGTGAAGGACGACCTGCGGGCGCGTGTCGCGCCGCGGTCTCTGATGCACCACGGCCTCGAGCGGGCTGCGCAGCAGTGGCCGGATCGGGTCGCGATCCGTGCCGGCGACGCGTCGTGGTCGTTCACGGAGCTCGACGGTCTGGCCAACGCGTGGGCGCACCACCTCGGTGGGCGTGGCGTGAGTCGTGGTGACCGGGTGGCTGTCATGATGGGCAACCGGGTTGAGTTCGTTGCCGTGGTCCACGGCATCAGCAAGCTCGGAGCAGCTGCGGTCTTGGTGAGCCCTGCGTGGAAGGCGATTGAGGTCGGCCACGCCATCGACCTCACAGGTGCGGGCATCGGTGTCGCCGATGGCCTCGGCGTCACCGTGCTCGCCCAGCAACTCGGAACGGCGGCGGTGATCGACCTCGACGCCACGAAGGTCGATGCGACTGAACCGGGCCCGATCGACGGACCGTTGCTCGGCGCCGACGACGAGTCGGTGCTCGTGTTCAGCTCGGGCACGACCGGGCTCCCCAAGGCGGTGCGTCACACGCACGGATCGATCGTCATCGCCACCGGTCACTGGAGCGCGGCGCTGGGCCTCGGGCCCGACGATCGGTTCCAGGTCGCCACGCCCCCGTCGCACATCCTCGGCCTGCTGAACCTTCTCGCGGCCGCCTCCGCGGGGGCCACTGTGCGTCTGCACGCACGCTTCGATCTCGACGAGCTGCTCGGCCGCATCGCGTCGGAGCGCATGACGCTCGAGATGGCAGTCGCGCCGATCGCGCTGGCCATGGCCCAGCACCCCGACCTCGAGCGCTACGACCTCTCGTCGCTGCGCTACATCATGTGGGGCGCCACGCCCGTCACCGCGAGCGTGGCCGAGGAGGTCACCCGTCGCAGCGGCGTGGGCTGGCTGCCGGCCTACGGGGCCAGCGAGCTTCCGGTCATCACCGCCAACCCGGTGGCCGACCCTGAGGCATGGCGACTCGACTCGGCCGGGCTTCCCCCGTCCGGTGTCGAGCTGCGAGTGGCCGACCTCGACACCGGTGCCGTGCTCGCGCCGGGCGACATCGGCGAGATCCAGGCTCGCAGCGGATCGGTGATGGCGGGCTACCTCCCCGAGGACGCCAACGCCGACGCGTTCACCGCGGACGGCTGGTACCGCACCGGCGATGTCGGCTGGATCGAACCCGCGGGCTGGGTCCACCTCACGGATCGCTCCAAGGAGATGATCAAGGTCAAGGGCTTCCAGGTGGCGCCCGCCGAGATCGAGGCCGTGCTCCACGGTCACCCAGGTGTGGTCGACTGCGCGGTCTTCGGGATCGAGGACGCGACGGCGGGCGAGGTGCCGGTGGCGGCGGTGCAGCTCGACCCCGCCCACCCGGTCACCCCGGAGCAGCTCCAAGCGCTGGTGGCCGAGGCACTGGCCAGCTACAAGCGCTTGCACCACGTCGCTATCGTGGATGCCATCCCCCGCCTGCCCTCGGGCAAGGTGCTGCGCCGCACGCTGCGCGACGAGTGGAGTCGCTGATGGACGTCCGATTCTCGGCCGAGCAGCAGGCGCTGCGCGACGCCGCCCGTCGGCTCGCGGAAGACCTTGCGCCGCAGACGGTGCGCGACCTCGATGACACGGAGCGGACCGCCAAGCTCGACGCGGCGGTCACCGCGGCGGGCTGGCGCGAGTTGCGAGCGGCGACAGAAGTCGGCGACCCGTGGGCGTCAGGGGTGGAGGTCGCGGTGATCGCCGAACAGCTCGGGCGCCGACTGGCCGACACTGCCTTCGTCGGGCCCACGCTCGCCGCGGAGCTGCGCCGCGCCGCTGGCGCCCCGGCAACGATGACCGCGGAGACGGTGGTGCTCACCCCCGACCTGGGCACCTTCGCCACGACCGTCGCCGGTCAGGTGCCTGCTGGCGCGGTGGCCATCGACGTCGCGGGGGCATCGTCGGCCCTGGTGTTGATGGAGGCCAACGGCGGATGGTCACTGGCGAGCGTCGCGATGGGAGAGCCGGCGCGGCACGTCGATCTCACCCGCCCGGTTGCCGCTCCGTCCTCGCCGGCCACCCTGGTCGACGGTCAGACCACCGGGATCGACGCCGCGGCGCTCGACCGGGCCACCGCGCTGGGGCTGGCGGTGTGCTGCGCCGACTTGGTCGGTTCGATGCAGGGCGCCGTCGAGCTGTCCACCGAGTACGCCGCAGAGCGCAAGCAGTACGGCCGGCCGGTCGGCACATTCCAGTCCGTGCAGCACCTGCTGGCTGACGCCCTCGTGGCCACGGAGGGGTCGCGCAGCCTCGCCCTGCACGCCGCCTGGGTGGTAGACGCGCTCGCACCCGCCGACGCGCTCACTGCCGCGGCGACCGCCAAGTCCTACGCCGCGCGGGCCGCACGCGAGGTGTGCGAGACCGCCATCCAGGTGCACGGCGGCATCGGCAACACCTGGGAGTGCCTGGCCCACGTGTACCTCCGCCGGGCCCTGCTCTCGACCGACGTGCTCGGCGGTGTTGACGCGAGCCTGGCCCGAGTGCTCGACGCGCATCTGGGAGGCCCCGATGGACTTCGCTGACTCACCCGAGGAGGCCGCGTTCCGCACCCGCCTGCACGACTGGCTCGCCGATCACAACCCGGGTCTGCCGTCGTCGTCGACCTCGGACGACTACTGGGCCGGGCAGGCTGCGTGGCACCACTCGCTCTTCGACGCCGGGTTCTTCGGCATGTCGTGGCCACGAGACATCGGCGGCCAGGAGATGCCGAGCGTGTTCGACGCCATCCTCGACGAGGAGCTGGCGGCGGCCGGCGCACCACCTCGGCCTAGCCTCGGGTACCTCGTGCAGGGCATCCTCGAGCATGGGACCGAAGACATCCGCCGTCGCTTCCTGCCCGGGATCGTCAACGGACGCGACCGCTGGTGCCAGGGCTTCAGCGAGCCCGACGCCGGATCTGACCTCGCGTCGCTGCGCACCCACGCCGACCTCGACGGCCACGAGTACGTGATCAGCGGGCACAAGGTGTGGACGAGCTACTCCGACGTGGCCGACTGGTGCCTCGTCCTGGCCCGGACCGACCACGACGTCCCCCGTCACAAGGGACTGTCCGCGTTCGCGGTGCCGATGGACCAACCCGGTATCGAGCGGCGACCGCTGAAGATGATCAACGGCATGACGAGCGAGTTCGGGGAGGTCCTCTTCGACGGCGCCCGCACGTCGGTCAGCAACATGATCGGCGCACCGGGAGAAGGGTGGCGCCTCGCCATGACCGTGGTCAGCCATGAGCGCGAACCGGGCGAGCTCGGCTACGTCGCCCGCTACCGCAAGACCGTGTCGGAATTGCTCGCTACGGTGCGACCCAACCCCGGCGCCCACGGGCCCGACCAGCTCCGCGATCTTGCCTGGGCCGTTATCGAGACGGAGATGCTCCGTCGCCACGTGAGCCGTCGGCTCTCGGATCGCCTTGATGGCATCTCACACGGACCGGAGGGATCAGTGGACAAGCTCTTGATGACACGGGTCGAGCAGGCGGTGGGTCACGCGGCGCTGAGCATCGTCGGCGCCGGCCACCTCGACGACGGCGGCTCGTCGCTCGAGACGTACCTCTACAGCCGGGCGCAGAGCGTGATGGGCGGCACCTCGCAGATCCAGCGCAACCTCGTCGCTACCCGCATCCTCGGGCTGCCCACCTCATGAGCACCTACGACCTTCCGGCCGAGATCCAGGTGGAGGCCGACGGCCCCATCCGCATCATCCGTCTCAACCGCCCCGAGCAGCTCAACGCCACCAACCACGTGCTCCACGAGGGCCTTGCCGCGCTGTTCCCCCAGCTCGATGCCGACCGTGAGGCGCGCGCCGCGGTCCTGACCGGCAACGGACGGGCGTTCTCGGCCGGCGGCGACTTCACCTACATCGACGAGCTCGCCACCGACGGCGCGCTACGGGACCAGTCGCTGTTCCATGGGCGCCAGATCGTCACCGGCATGGTGGCGTGTCGCGTGCCGATCATTGCTGCGGTCAACGGGCCCGCCGTTGGCCTCGGCTGCAGCCTCGTCGCCTTGTCCGACATCGTCTACATGGCCGAGAGCGCACACCTCGCCGACCCGCACGTCACAGTCGGGTTGGTCGCCGCAGATGGCGGACCAGTCACGTGGCCACTGCTCATGAGCCTGCAGCTGGCCAAGGAGTACGCGCTCACCGGCGACCGCATCCCGGCCCGGCGCGCCGCCGAGATCGGCCTCGTGAACCACGTGTGCGCGGACGACGCGGTGCTCGACGAAGCGCTCGCCTGCGCCCGTCGCATCGCGAAGCTGCCGCAGCGGGCCACCGAGGACACGAAGCGCATCCTCAACATGCACCTCGAGCGCGCCGTTCTCGCCACCATCGACTTCGCGCTGGCCGCCGAGAACCGCTCGTTCACCTCACCAGAGCTGCGCGCCAACCTCGACCACCTGATGAAGCCCAAGGACTGAACCCACCACGAGGTTGGGGGCATGGGGGTACCGCTTCGGGACACTGATGCCCCCAACCCTGCAAGCGGCACCTAGAGCGGGAGCATCGCGGGGAGCTGACGAGCTCGGAGCAGCTCCCCGCCCAGCGATCGGGTGAGCGAACGGGCGTCGCCAAGGAGGCCGTCCAGCACCAAGACGCGCGTCACGTATCGGTGCAATGGGTGCTCTGTCGTGAACCCGATGCCGGCCAACACCTGCTGCGCGTGACGCGCGACAAGTCGCGCGCTGCGGCCCGCGATCGCCTTGGCTGCCGCGGCGGCGAGGGATGAGCCGTCATCCCACGCCGCGTCGATGGCGGCATCAGCCGTCTCGACCGCGACGTGGGCATCAGCCAGACGGTGTCGGACGGCCTGGAAGCCCGCGATGGGCTGGTCGAACTGGATGCGCTCGACGGCGTGATCCCGGGCCAGCGCCAGCATGGCGCGCGACGCGCCGATCAGCTCGTGGGCGACGGCCCGCTGACCGAGGGCCACCCCATTCGCCCATGCGCCTGCTGGCAGCGGTGACGCCGTGCCCGGCACATCGGTCGCGGTGACCCTGACGAGACCGAGGCTCGGATCGAGGCCGGAGATCGGTCGCACGGTGAGCAGGTCGGTCGACACCATGCGACACTCAACGACGCCGTCGGTCTCGCAGACCACGATCGTCGTAGACGCTCGAGCCAGCCCGGGTGTGCCGATACCGTCGGCGTCGAGGGCCTCGCCGCGTGCTCGGCCCGGCGCCTCGACACCACCCATCTTCGGGAGCACCACCGCCGCCACAGGTGCGAGGTCACGACCGAGGCCGGTGGCAAGGACCAGGTCGAGCGAGGACGACGAGGCACCGGTGCGACCCTGCAGCTCGAAGAGGAGCGACACCGCTGTGCGCGGGTCGTCGACCAGCGCGTCGCGCCAACCGACCTCGCCCAGCGCCACGTCCAGCGCCTCACCCGTTGAGGACTCGACGGCATGGGCCATGCTTCGCGCGAGGAGATCGCGGTCGGCGCCCTCGATCATCGATCCGACCCGAGGCCGAGAAGTCGACGAGCGACGATGTTGCGTTGGATCTCCGCGCTACCGCCGTAGATCGTCGCGGCACGGGAGTAGAGGTACTCCGAGCGCCACCGGTCCGCTGACGAGCCAGCTCCGACTCGCAGGTCTGCGGCGAGGCCGTCGAGCACCAGGTCGTAGAGGGCCTGCTCGGTGGTGGCGAGCAGGATCTTGTCGACCGACGTCTCCGCGCCGAGAGGGTCGCCGGCGTGCATGCGGTGCTGCGTTGTGCGCGAGCGGGCGCGGAGGGCGAACAGCTGCTGGAAGACCTCACCGACGTCGGATGCGTCGACGGCGCCGTTGGGCACGTCGGTGAGGAACCGGCCGAAGCGCTGGTGCAGGTACGCGCCGCGATGCCACAGAGCGGTGCTGCGCTCGTAGGGCAACAGATCCATGGCGACGGCCCAGCCCTGGGCCTCGTCACCGAGCATGCGCGCGTCGGGCACATCGACGTCGTCGAAGAAGACCTCCGAGAACTCCTCGACACCGTGCATCGTCTCGAGAGGCCGCACGGAGATCCCCGGTGAGTCCATGTCGACGAACAACGCGGAGATCCCGCGGTGGGCCGACTCGGGCGTCCCCGTGCGCACGAGCAGCACACAGCGCTGCGCGTACTGGGCGAGGCTCGTCCACACCTTCTGCCCGTTCACGCGCCAGCCGCCGTCGGTCCGCACCGCGCGACACGACAGCGCGGCGAGGTTGCTCCCCGTGCTCGGCTCCGAGAAGCCCTGGCACCACGTCTCGTCACCGCGCAGCAGCCGGGGCACCATCTCGGCCGCCAGCTCGGGCGACGCGTAGTCGATCATCGTGGGAGCCAGCACCTCGGTCATCGAGTAGATGCCCGGCTCGACGAGGTCGCGCGATGCGAGTGCCTCGCCGAGGTAGGCCCGCAGCAGGCTGGAGCCGCCGAGGCCTCCGACGCGCTCGGGCCAACCCCACCGCATCCAGCCGGCGTCGTAGGCCGCTCGCTTGACGGCGGACAGGTGCGCCATGTCGTCGTCGAGCGACGCGTGCGGATCGTGGTGGGCGGCCAGCTCGTCATGGTGGTCGTCGAGCCAGGAGTCGAGTGTGGAGCGGAACTCGTCGAGCTCCATCAGCGAGCGTCCGGAACCGGCCGGGTGGGATCGTGCGGGCGACCGGCGTCCTGCGAGCCGCTCCGCCGCAAGAAGGTCATCGATCGCGTGGCCAGTCGCCACCCGACCGTGGTACGCCGGTACGTGTCGGTGTACCAGCCGATCCGCATGTCGTGGTTGGTCTGGTCGACGAAGGCGAGTGGCTGCTCGCCCGTTGCGTTGTCGCCGTCGAGGACGATGGCCGGCGGGCCCACCATGAAGAGGCCCTTCGGCGCGGCCGCGACCAGTCGCGGGAAGGCGCTGAGCTGATACGTGTCGCCGAACGCGGCGTAGGTGCCGTCGGGGGTGAAGACCTCGATGACGGTGTCGATGTCGCCCTTGGTCATTCCTACGGCGTAGCGAGCCAGGAGCTGCTGGAGCTCGAGGAGATCGGCCTGTTCAGACGGTTCCATCCCCACCCTCAGTCGAATCCGTAGACGACGCTGACCGCAGCTGAGGTCGGGACCGACTGGCAGGTCAGGATCCAGCCCTCCGCCACCTCGTCGTCGGTCAGCGCGTTGTTGACGTGCATGGCCACCGACCCTTCCACGAGCCGACCCATGCAGGTGGCGCAGCTCCCCGACTCGCAGGAGAAGGGAGGCGACATGCCCACCTGCCTGGCCGTCTGGAGGATGGTGGTGCCGGCACGATGCTCCGCCGAGGCGGTCTTTCCGTCGAGCTCGATGGTCACCGTCACCGCCGCCTGCTCCGAGCCAGCCCGCTCTCCGCCAACCAGTTCGGCGGCATCAGCTGGCGTGAACCGCTCGATGTGGATCCGCGTCGGCGAGATTCCGACAGTCGGGGCCACGGCTTCCACCAGATCCATGAACGGCGTCGGGCCGCAGAGATACAGCCCCACGTCATCAGCCGCCCCGGCAAGGAACGATGCCACCACCTCCTCGTCGACGAAGCCACCGTCGACGTCCAGGTGCTGAAGGACCTCGAGGCGGCCGGGGAAGGCGGCGGCGAGCTCGTCGAGCTCAGCGCCGAAGATCACCGACGCGTCGTCGCGATTCGCGTAGAGCAGCCGGACGCGACGATCGGTGGTGTGAAGCGCGCCCTTGAGCAGCGAGAACACGGGGGTGATCCCGCTGCCGGCCGCGCAGGCGACCAGCTCGCTCTCGTCCGGGGCGAGGATGAACACGCCGGCCGGCGTCGACACGTCGAGAAACCCGCCCGCCTCGACGTGGGCGATCAGCCATCCCGACACGGCGCCACCGGGCACGCGCTTCACGGTGAGGGTCAACTCGTCGTCGATACCCGGCGTCGATGACATGGAGTAGCAGCGATGGAACGTCTCGCCGTCGATCACGACACGGACCGTGCAGAACTGTCCCGCCGCGTAGCTGTACGCATCGGCGAGGTCGGGCGGAACGCCGAGTGCGAAGGACCGGGAGTCAGCGGTCTCGGTGATGACCCGCAGGACCGGAAGCGGGTGGACACCGTGGTCGCGGGCGGCGGCGGGCGTCGGCCCCGAGCGTGTGACCACCATCCCGCCGGATGATAATGTCGTTCTCCGATTCCGGCAACGTCTATGTCAGGGGGCAACGTGTCACGTGGGACCAGCGGAGCAGTCCGGTGGGCGCTGCGGTCGGTGCCCGCCGACCTCGTCGAGCACTATCGCGCGGAGGGCTGGTGGACCGACGAGTCGCTCGGGCAGCGGGTGGCCACCGGCTTGGCCCAGCAGGGTGGCGCGGCCTTCAACGTGCACTCCACCGTTCGCCCCTGGCGGGGCACGTTCGAGGAGGTCGACCGGGCGGCGCGCTCGTTGGCCGGATCGCTGCGAGCGCAGGGCGTCGGTGCGGGCGACGTGGTGGTCTTCCAGCTCCCCAACTGGGTCGAGGCCGGCATCACCTACTGGGCCGCCGCCTACCTCGGCGCGGTGGTCGTGCCGATCGTGCACTTCTACGGCGCCAAAGAGGTCGGCTACATCCTGGAGGTGACAAAGCCGGCTTGCGTCGTCACGCCGGATCGCTTCGGTCACACCGACCATCTCGCCCTCTACGAGGGACTGCTCCCCTCCCGAGGCGAGGCACCGCTGTGGCTCGTGGTGGGCGATACGCCGGCCAGCGACCTGCCCGGTGCTGCGGTGGCGTTCGACTCGATGCTCGACGGTTCCCCTATCGACGGCCCCGCCGCGGTCGACCCGGACGCGCCAGCGATCATCGCGTTCACCTCCGGGACCACACGCGACCCCAAGGGCGTCATCCACTCGCATCGGACGATCGGCTTCGAGACCTCGCAGCTCAACATCCTGTTCCCCACCGGCGGCCCGCCGAGCATCACCGGCGCCCCCGTGGGGCACTTCATCGGGATGGTCAACGCCTTCCTGGTGCCCCTGCTGCGCGACCACCCCGTCAACCTCGTCGACGTGTGGGACCCCGGCGAGGTGCTCCGACTCATGCGCACCGAGCGCCTCGGCGTAGGCGGCGGTGCCACCTACTTCATGACCAGCCTGCTCGATCACCCGGACTTCACCGACGAGCACCTCGAGCGCATGCCCTTCGCGGGCCTGGGCGGATCGAGCGTGCCGATCACCGTGATGAAGCGCCTGGCCGGGTTGGGCATCGAGGCCTTCCGCTCCTATGGCAGCACCGAGCACCCATCGATCACCGGGAGCGGGCTCGACGAGCCGGAGCACAAGCGCCACACGACCGACGGTCATGTTCTGCTCGGCGTGGAGATGCGACTCGACGACGAGGGCGAGATCTCCAGTCGCGGTCCCGATCTCTGCATGGGCTACACCGACCCTGAGCTGACCGCCGCCACCTTCGACGCGGAGGGCTGGTACCGCACCGGCGATGTCGGCGTGCTCGATGACGACGGCTATCTCACGATCACCGACCGGGTCTCCGACATCATCATCCGGGGCGGCGAGAACATCAGCGCCCAGGAGATCGAAGAGCTCATGCTCGGCCTCGGCGGCGTCGCCGAGGTCAGCGTCGTCGCCGCCCCCGATGCGCGCCTCGGCGAGCACGCCGCTGCGGTCGTGCGCATGGCCGATGAGCGGCCCGCACCGACCATCGCCGAGATCCGCGATCACCTGAGCACGGCCGGGCTGGCGAAGCAGAAGTGGCCCGAGTCGGTGCACCACGTCGCCGACCTGCCCCGCACCGCATCGGGCAAGGTCCAGAAGTTCCGTCTGCGCCAGCAGCTGCGCGACGGCACGCTGGAAACCATGTTCTCGTCTGATTAGAGTCACGCTTGCGCGAGCTCAGCGAGGGGGACCGATGCCCGACGTGATCACGACCGAGAAGCTCACCCCCACCGTCGGCGCCATCGTCACCGGTGTCGACCAGGACCGGCTCCTGCACGATGAGACCTTCCCCGAGTGGTGCTTGCACGCCCTCGAGGACAACGGCGCGCTGGTGTTCCGCGACCTGCACCTCGACGACGGCGCCCAGGTCGCGTGGAGCCGCCGGTTGGGGCAGGTCGAGATCTTTGGGACGGGCGAGCATCCCGAGATCTTCCGCGTCACCCTCGACCCCGCGAAGAACCCTTCCGCCGTCTACCTCAAGGGCACGTTCGACTGGCACATCGACGGCTGCACCGACGACGTGCCCATCATGGCCACGATGCTCAGCGCCCATGCAGTGGCTGAGTCCGGCGGCGAGACGGAGTTCGCCAGCGCCTACGCGGCCCACGACGCCCTCACCGACGACGAGAAGGAGCGGTTCGCCACGGTGCGGGTGGTGCACACGATCGAGGCTTCGCAGCGACTGGTGACACCGAACCCGTCGCCGGAGCAGCTCGAGGCGTGGCGCAAGCGGCCCGCCAAGGAGCACCCCCTCGTGTGGACGCATCGATCGGGCCGCAAGTCCCTGGTGCTCGGCGCCACCACCGACCACATCGTGGGGATGGAGCCCGACGCGAGCCGCGCGCTGCTCGACACCCTTCTGGCCCGGGCGACTGAGCCGGGTTCGGTGTGCCGCCACGAATGGCAGGTCGGCGACGTGGTCATCTGGGACAACCGCGGGGTCTTGCACCGGGCCCTTCCCTACGACGAGACCTCGCCCCGCGACATGCACCGCACCACCTTCACCGGCGACGAGCCCATCCAGTGAGCCCGGCCAGCAAGGTCGCCGTCGTCACCGGCGGCGGCTCCGGCATCGGCCTCGCCATCGCCCGGCGGCTCGCCGGGGACGGGATCGCCGTGGCGGTGTTCGACCGCGACGGCGCGTCGGCGAAGGCCGCGGCGAGCGAGATCGACGCGACCGGCGCGAAAGCGGTGGGCGTCGCGGTCGATGTCACCGACCGCGCCGGCATCGATGCAGCCGTAGCCGAGGTCGTGGGGGCGCTCGGACCGCCGACGATCCTCGTCAACAACGCTGGGCTCCAGGGCTTCGACCCGTTTCTGTCCATCCCCATCGAGAAGTGGCAACGGATCATCGAGGTGAACCTCACCGGCACCTTCCACTGCTGCCAGGTGGTGCTGCCCCACATGGTCGAGGCCGGCTGGGGGCGCATCGTCAACATCTCGTCCTCGAGCGCGCAGGCGGGGCAGCCGCTCATGGCCCACTACGTGTCGTCGAAGGCGGGCGTGATCGGGCTCACCAAGGCGCTGGCGCTCGAGTTCGGGCCGTCGGGCGTCACGGTCAACACGATTCCGCCCGGGATGATCGACACGCCGATGCTGCGCAAGACCGAGGCCAAGGGGTTGCTCGGTGAGGGTGCGGAGCACCACGCCAAGCAGTCGCCGGTGCGTCGCGTAGGCCTGCCCGAGGACATCGCCGCCGCGTGTGCGTTTCTCGTCAGCGACGAGGCGTCCTACGTCACGGGGCAGGTCATCGGCGTGAACGGCGGACGGAACACCTGAACCATGCCGAGCCGGGTCCCGCCGCTACCACCCGAGCAGGGGCCGGAAATGGGCTTCTCCATGGAGGAGATCCTTGCTATCATTCGTGGGATCGATGAACTCTGAGGGAGAGAACTGATGCCGCACTTCCCGAAGCCCGAGGCGGGCAGCTGGACTGCCCAGTACCCCGAGCTCGGCACCGGTCCAGTCTCCTACGAGGACTCCATCTCGCCCTCGCACTACGAGGCGGAGCGCGACGCCATCTTCCGCAAGACCTGGCTCAACGTCGGGCGCATCGAGCAGCTCCCCCGAGTCGGCAGCTACTTCACCCGCGAGCTGGCCGCGGCCCGCACGTCGGTCGTCGTGGTGAAGGATCGTGATGGCGAGGTGCGGGCGTTCCACAACATCTGCCGCCACCGCGGTAACCAGCTCGTGTGGAACGACTTCCCCACGGAGGAGGTCTCCGGCACCTGCCGACAGTTCACCTGCAAGTACCACGGCTGGCGCTACGACCTCGACGGCTCGCTGAGCTTCGTGCAGCAGGAGTCGGAGTTCTTCGATCTCGACAAGGCCGACTACGGCCTCGCCGCCGTGCAGGCCGAGGTGTGGGAGGGGTTCATCTTCGTGAACCTCGACCCGACCAACACCACTTCCGCCCGCCAGTACCTCGGTCGACTCGGCACCGGTCTCGAGGGATACCCCTTCGGCGAGATGACGCAGGTCCACAAGTACCGTGCGGACGTCGGAGCCAACTGGAAGCTCTTCATCGACGCCTTCGCCGAGTTCTACCACGCACCGATCCTGCACGCGAAGCAGTCGGTCGACGGCGAGTCGCGCAAGCTCGTGGGCTACGGGTTCGAGGCCCTGTCGTACGACATCGACGGTCCGCACGGCATGGTGTCGTCGTGGGGTGGCATGTCGCCGCCGAAGGACGAGTCGATGGTGAAGCCCATCGAGCGCAAGCTGCGCAGCGGCCTGTTCGGGCCGTGGGACCGTCCGATCGAGATCGACGAGCTCCCCCCGGGCCTGAACCCGGCCCGACACCCGGCGTGGGGCATCGACTCCTTCGTGCTGTTCCCGAACTTCATGATCCTCGTGTGGGCGCCCAACTGGTACCTCACGTACCACTACTGGCCGACGTCTTACAACACCCACGTCTTTGAAGGGACGCTGTACTTCGTCCCTCCCAAGAACGCCTCGGAGCGCCTGGCGCAGGAGCTCGCCGCGGTGACCTTCAAGGAGTACGCGCTGCAGGACGGCAACACGCTGGAGGCCACGCAGCGAATGCTGGAGTCGCGGGCGGTCACCGAGTTCCCGCTCAACGACCAGGAGATCCTCCTCCGACACCTCCACCGCACCGCCCGCGACCACGTCGCCAAGCATCAGAGCGACCACCCGGCCGAGACCGCGGTGGCGATCTCGGCCGTGTCGTGAGCAAGGATCCGACGATGGCTGTCCTGCCCGAGCAGTTCGTCGACCTGGAGCCGTACGCGGCGTGGTGCCTGCCCACCGAGGCGGAGCGCTACGCCAAGCGCCTGGCGAGCTCGATGGACGAGCTGCAGGCGTTCTACGACGCCGCCTTCGAGCGGCTCGATGAGATGACGGCCCACCTCGACGCCCTGTCCTACGAGTCGCTTCCCGGCGATGCGTCCAGGCTGCTATGGCTGTGCTACTCGCTCGTGAACGTGTCGTTCCCGGTGGAGGTGTGGCGCCAGCCGCGGGTGCCCGACAGCGGCGCCGCCGCCGTGGACGTCGTCGTCGAGCCCGCCATCTGACCGCCGAGAACGCCGTTCGCGCAATGGAAGAACGTTAGAGTTCACCCCATGGTGGCTGACACGACCCCCTTGGAGGACACCGGCTCCCGACGGGAGCTCGCCGTCGCCCGGTCGCTCGATCCGGCCCGGGCCCGAGCCGAGAAGCGGGTGCAGCGGTTTCTCGACGCCGCGTTGGAGCTGATGAGCGAGTCGGACGGCAAGGACTTCACCGTTCAACAGGTGGTGGATCGGTCTGGGCAGTCGCTGCGGAGCTTCTATCAGTACTTCGAGGGGAAGTACGAGCTGCTGCTCGCCCTGTTCGAGGAGTCGGTGGCCCGCACGTCGGAGCACGTCCATCAGGCACTCGTTGGCGTTCATGATCCGCTCGAGCGCCTCCAGACCTTCGTGGTCGAGTACTACCGCCGCTGCGGTCCCGCGCCCAAGGGCACCAAGCGAGCCGACCGAACGCCTAACCCGATGGCCATCGCGGAGTTCGCGCAGCAGCTCCTCACGGAGCATCCCAAGCAGGCCGCTCAGGCCTTCGCACCACTCGTCGACCAGCTCGTCGAGCTCCTCGACGAGGCCCGCGACGCTGGTGCGGTGCGCGAGGGGTTTGATCACCGCCGACTGGCCGGCATCCTCCTGCAGGGCATCATGTTCAACGCCTTCTCGGCCACGATCAGCGGAGCCTCGCCGCGTGACGGCGACGCGGCCTTGCTCGACCTGGTCCTCCACGGCGTCGCTGCCGACCGCTAGGCCGGGGCGCACCCGCGCTCAGGTCGAGAGCCCGAGGAACCGCCGCGCCAGGTCGAGAAGGTCGGTTCGAAGCGTCTCGTCGTCGACCTCGGCCACCAGCGGGTGCAGCACTGCGCCGCTGATGGCGGCGGAGAGCATCGCAGCGGGCACGCGACCATCGGCGCTGCCACCGTCGAGCAGATCCTGCAACCGCTCCATGAGCCGTCCGAATCTCTCGTGCTCGGCGAGCAGTCGAGTCGCCACAGGGTCACCGTGGAGCAGCGGCACCATGGCGCGATGGTCGACGGCGAGGTCGACGAGGCGGGTGAGGAGCACGTCGATGGCTTCGGGTCGGCCGGCCTCGGCCTCGGCGGCGTCGAGGATCCCCTCCAGGCGCGCCATGTCCGCCTCGACCGCCGCAAGGACGATCTCGTCCTTGGTGCTGAACTGGTGGTACACGGCGGCCTTCGTCACCCCGAGGGCGTCGGCGATCATCTGCAACGACGTGCCTGCCACGCCGTGCTGCGCGAACAGCCCCACCGCCGCCGCGATGATCCGAGTCTGCGCCGGGCGATGCCGCGTGCCCAACTCGGTTCCCACGGGCTCGGCGGCGTTCACGACGCCGAGAGTAGCCGACTTCCTTGACGGCCCTAGCCGATCGGCTACTGTGGGCGAGGATCGATAGCCGATCGGCTACCACGATGGGGAGAGGCGCTCGTGACGGACGCGACCGATGACCAGATGCAGACGTTCCTCGAGGTCCGCAAGCCCGGGGCGCACCTACAGGACGACTACGCCCCGGACGACTTCGTGCTCATGCTCGGCGTCGACCTCGTCAACTATCCGAAGTTCCCACGCCGCGACGACACCGTCACCTACCCGAAGACCGACCTCGACATCCGCCAAGACATCGACGTCGACTCCGGCGCCGAGCTGGCCGACTACAGCGGGCCCTACCGCGCCGACCTCCGCTTCACCGACTTCTCGATCGAAGCGCTGGCCACCCGGGTGCTCCCCTACAGCGAGGCCTACATGCAGCTCTGCGTCGACGGCTGGGGGGCGGAGGTGTCGCGACGCTTCGGCCCCGAGGTGATGACCGAGGTGGAGTGGGCGGCCTGGAACGACCAGATGGTCCCCGAGCTCGAGCGCATGCGCCAGGAGTTCCTCCCCGCCGGCACCCAGTACGAGGATCCCAACCAGAAGGTGCCCGAGGCAGACCGGGCCACCACCCGGGTGACCTACACCGGCCTGTTCACACCGGATGCCCACACCGCCGAGCTCACGAAGCCCGAGCTGGTCACGTGGTACCTCGGCAGCCACGAGTTCCTCCTGCAGTGCATCGAGGGGTGGGCCGCGCAGATCACCGTCCGCTACAGCCTCGACGAGATGTTCGACATCCAGTACACGCTCTGGGGCGACACCGTGCTGCCCGGGGCGAAGCACCTCAAGGCCGAGCACTTCGGCATCACCGGCGACACCGTCGAGGACTGGATGAAGGACCTCCAGATCGACGCCACCGCGCTGCCCGGCAAGGCCTTCGACCTGTCCTTCGAGATGCCTGAGCCCGATGTAGGCATCATGACGTTCAACCGCTGCGTCGCTGTCGACCAGTGGGAGGGCATGGGCCGCCCCGACATCCTGGAGAAGAACTGCCACTCGACGTGCCCGAAGTCGATGATCGTGACGACGAAGATGTACAACCCCAACATGAAGGTGGACATCCTCGCCATCCCGCCCCGCGTCGACGACGGCAACGTGTGCTGCAAGTGGCAGTTCAGCATGCGAGACGAGGACGACCCTGAGTACGTCCCCGTGACGATCTCCACCAAGCCTGCCGGCTGACTCGCCACCAGATCTGTGCGAGCTCGCCGCCTCCGGCTCTCTCTGCTGACCGCTGCGAGGCTCAGGCGTCGTTGCGGAAGACGCGCCCGTCCTTCATCACGAAGCGCACCTTCTCCGTGGCCGAGATGTCCACCAGCGGATCCCCTTCGACGGCGATCACATCGGCGAGCAGCCCAGGCTCGAGGCGGCCCCGGTCCTGGACGGCGATGAGCTCTGCGGCCATCGTGGTCGCGGAGCGAAGTGCCTGGATCGGGGTCATACCTCGATCGACAAGGGCGATGAGCTCCTTGGCGTTGCGACCGTGCGGGATGGCTGGCGCATCGGTGCCACAGGCGATCTTGACGCCGCGCTCGATCGCCTTCGACACCGTGGCCTTGGCTCGAGGGAACACCTCGGCCGCCTTGGCCTGCAGCTCCGGATCGGCGTGGGACACATCCATGCCGTCGGCGAGGTAGGTGGTGGGCACGAGGAAGGTGCCCCGCTCTAGCAGCAGCGACATCGTGTCGTCACTCATCAGCGAGCCGTGCTCGATGCAGTCGATCCCCGCCTCGACTGCGGCTCGTATGCCGTCGTCACCATGCGCATGAGCGGCGACCTTGAGGCCGGCGCGGTGCGCTTCATCTGTGATGGCGCGCAGCTCGTCGTTCGAGTACTGCTGTGCACCGGCAGGGCCCGTATGGGACATCACGCCACCGGACGCACACACCTTGATGAGGGCGGCACCGAGCTTGATCTGATAGCGGACCGCCTTGCGCACCTCGTCGACGCCGTTGGCGACGCCCTCCTCGACGGTGAGGGGCAGCACGCCCGGGCCGAGCTTCTGGAACATCGTGGGGTCGAGGTGCCCGCCCGTCGGTGAGATGGCGTGACCGGCAGGCACGATGCGCGGCCCGTCGATCCATCCGAGGTCGATGGCCTTCTTCAGCGCGACGTCTAGCAGCAACCCGCCCGTCTGCACGAACAGCCCGAGGTTGGCGACACCTCGAGGATGCGACCGCCATCGACGAGCAGCACACCCGGCTCGATGTAGCGCCCCGCATCGATGTCGACCAGCCGTGCGGCGCGGAGCAGGGTCAGCGCTGCGGTTGTCGAGCCATGGGAGAGCTCCATTCGATGACAACGGGATTTCCGCTCAGCGGAAGCGGTGTTACCGTAGCCCACGGCGACAAGCGTCGTGATCAGAAGGGGCCCTCATGACCGCAGTCGATGATCTCATCCTGATCAGCGTCGACGATCACCTGATCGAGCCGCCGGATCTCTTCGCAGATCACCTTCCGGCGAAGTACCGCGACCGCGCGCCGAAGCTCGTCCGCAACGACGCTGGAGTCGACAACTGGTCCTTCGGCGGCATCGAGATCGAGACGGTCGCCCTCAACGCCGTGGCCGGTCGCCCGAAGGAGGAGTACGGCATGGAGCCGCAGGGCCTCGACGAGGTGCGGCCCGGCTGCTACGACGTCGACGAGCGGGTGAAGGACATGAACGCCGGTGGCGTGCTGGCGTCGATGAACTTTCCCTCCTTCCCCACCTTCACGGCTCGCGTGTTCGCGGCCGGAGGTGATCCCGAGCTGTCGCTCGCGCTCGTGCAGGCCTACAACGACTGGCACATCGACTCATGGTGTGGCGCGCACCCCGGCCGCTTCATACCGATGGCGGTCCCAGTGATCTGGGACGCCGAGGCCACCGCCGCCGAGGTGCGGCGATGCGCGGCCAAGGGCTGCCACTCGCTCAGCTTCACGGAGAACCCCGCCGCTCTGGGCTACCCGAGCTTTCATGACGAGTACTGGGACCCGGTGTGGGCTGCGTGCGCGGACACCGCCACCGTCTTGTCGATCCACCTCGGGTCATCCGGGAGGCTGTCGATCCCGGCCGTCGACTCGCCCCCGGACGTGATGATCACGTTGCAGCCGATGAACATCCAGTCCGCGGCCGCGGACCTGCTGTGGTCACGAGTTTTCAAGACCCACCCCAGCCTGCGGGCCGCGCTGTCCGAAGGAGGCACCGGCTGGGTGCCGTACTTCCTCGATCGCGTCGACCGAACCTATGAGATGCACCGGCTTTGGACGCAACAGGACTTCGGCGGCCGACTGCCCAGCGAGGTGTTCCGGGAGCACTTCCTCACCTGCTTCATCAGCGATCCGATCGGCGTGCAGCTCCGCGAGCAGATCGGCGTCGACAACATGGCATGGGAGGCCGACTACCCCCACAGCGACTCGATGTGGCCCGATGCCCCAGAGGAGCTCGGCCGGGTCTTCGCAGCCCACGGCGTGCCCGACGGCCATATCGCCAAGATCACCCACGAGAACGCGATGCGTTGGTATTCGTTCGATCCCTTCACGCATCTCGCGAAGCAGGACGCGACGGTCGGGGCGCTGCGCGCCCGTGCCGTCGGCCACGACGTGTCGGTGATGTCACGCAGCAGCCGCGTGCGCACCCCCGACGAGAAGCTGGAAGGGTTCCGCCGCCGGGCCAAGCAGGCCGTCGCCAGCGGCTGAAGCTGAGACGCTCAGTACTCGCCCTTGGACACGTTTACGAAGTCGACCACGTAGCTCATGTCGCTCTTCTCGCCGATCTCGGGATCCCGCCGAGCTCAACCCATCCGTGATCGAGCGGTTGGCCGCCGAAGGCAGGCGCTCGGGCTGGAACGTCAGGGCTGGAAGCGCAGGGCTCCGTCGAGGCGGATGTTCTCGCCGTTCAGGTAGGAGTTCCTGGCGATCGATTCGACGAGGGCCGCGAACTCCTCGGGAAGCCCCATGCGCTTCGGGAACACGACACCCTCAGATGGATCGCTCTTGAGGTACTTCTGCGCCTCGAGCATCAGCGGCGTGCCCATCGTGCCCGGCGCGATCGCGCACACGCGCACCCCGACGGGCGCGAGGTCGCGTGCCATCGGCACGGTCATGCCGAGGATCGCTCCCTTCGCGGCGCTGTAGGCGACCTGACCGGCGCGCCCCTCGTAGCCCGCGATCGACGCGGTGTTGACGATGACGCCGCGCGCCCCGTCGGCGTCAGGCTCGTTGGCCGCCATCGCCGCCGCCGCATGGCGACTCACGTTGAAGGTGCCCAGTGCGTTCATGTCCATCGTGGCCGTGAAGGCGTCGCGATCGTGGACCGAGCCGTCACGGGCGACGAGACGTCCGCCGCCCACTCCCCCACCCGCGACGTTGACCAGCACCACCAGCGGTCCGAGGCCCTGAGCAGCGGAGACGGCAGCGGCAACATCCTCGTCGTCGGTGACATCTCCGCTCACGGCCACGACCCGAGCTCCCAGCTCGGTGGCCAGCTCCGCGCCCTTGTCGGGGTCGCGATCGAAGGCCACCACGCCCATCCCGACCTCGACGAGTCGCCGCACCGTGGCCGAGCCCAAGCCGCCTGCGCCACCGGTGACGATTGCCGATCGTCCCTCGAGCTCCATGCGCCTCTCCCCTTGTCACGCGCGCCCACCGGAGGGGCGAACCGGTTAGAGAACGGTACTCTCCCTACCGAAGAGCGACAATTCGCACCCCGTCAGCGGTGGAGCAATACTGGCAACGTGGGACGAGCGACCGACGACCTCACCGTCACGCCGATCGCCGGTGCCCTCGGTGCCGAGATCGCCGGTGTCGATCTGGGAGCCGACCTCGACGACGCGGTGATCGCCGCCGTCCGAGGCGTCTGGCTCGACCACGGCGTCGTGTTCTTTCGCGAGCAGGACCTAGACGCCGACCGCTTCCTCGCCTTCGCCAGCACCCTCGGCGAGCCCACGCCGTACCCGTTCGTGCCGGGTCTCGACGGCCACCCTGAGATCATCGCGGTCACCAAGCTCCCCCATGAGCGGATCAACTTCGGCGGCATCTGGCACTCGGACACGACCTACCTCGACGAGCCGCCGATGGCGACCTTGCTGCTCGCGCGCGAGGTGCCCGAGGCGGGTGGCGACACGATGTTCGCCGACATGTACGGCGCCTACGAGACGCTGTCGCCTGCGATGCAGGCGATGCTTGACCCGCTGCAAGCCGTCAGCAGCTCGGCGCTGGCCGATGTCAGCAAGACCCGCGAAGATCGACGACGCGACGGTGGTTCCGCCGCCGACGATCGGGTCTTCGAGGCGGTGCACCCGGTGGTGCGCACCCATCCCGAGACCGGCCGGCGGGCACTGTTCGTGAACGTTGCCCACACGGTGCGCTTCGACGGGATGAGCGAGGAGGAGAGCCAGCCGCTCCTCCAATACCTCTTCCGGCACCAGGTGCGTCCCGAGCTCACGTGCCGATTCCACTGGGAGGTCGGCTCGCTGGCGCTGTGGGACAACCGCTGCGTGCAGCACAACCCGGTGAACGACTACCACGGCCACCGCCGCGTGATGCACCGCATCAGCCTGGCCGGCGACCGGCCCCGCTGAGCTCGCTCGTCAACCCGATCCGCGCAGGTCCCGCTTGAGCACCTTTCCCGAGGGGTTGCGCGGCAGCGCGTCGAGGAACGTCACCGCCTTGGGCACCTTGTAGCGCGCCAGCAGCCCACCGCAGTGCTCGATGAGCTCGTCTTGCGTCGCCGTCGCGCCGGGGCGTAGCGCGACAAATGCCACCGGCACCTCGCCCCAGCGATCGTCCGGCCGACCTACGACCGCGGCTTCGAGAACTGCCTCGTGCTCGTAGAGGACGCGCTCGACCTCCGGACCGGCGATGTTCTCACCGCCCGAGACGATCATGTCCTTGAGCCGGTCGACGATGAAGAGATAGCCGTCCTCGTCCCGGACCCCGATGTCGCCGGTGTGGAACCAACCTCCGGCGAAGGCGGCCGCCGTGGCGTCAGGGTCATGCCAGTAGCCCGCGAAGACCTTCGGGCCGCGCAGGACGATCTCGCCCCGCTCCCCCGCCGCCACGGAGCGGCCGGCGTCGTCCCACACGTCGAGCTCGAGGTGGAGGCACGGCCTCCCGACGCTGCCGATCTTCGTGATGAGGCTGTCGCGGTCGAGGAACGTGTCGCCCGAGACCGTCTCGGTGAGCCCGTAGGCGTCCGCGAACCACGCCGAGGGGAACGTGCGCTGGATCCGCTCGATGAGCGGGACCGGCATCTTCTCGCCCCCGTTGATGATGACTCGCACCGAGGAGAGATCGCGCTGCCCGACATCGGGCAGCGCCATGATCGCGTTCACCATCGCCGGGGCCAACCACACGGTGGTGACCCGCGAGCGCTCGATCTCGTCGACAACAGCGGCGGCGTCGAAGGCGCGGTGGACGATCGTCGTCGCGCCGGCGGCGATCAGTGTGGTCGTCGTGAGGTCGAGTGCACCGACGTGGTACAGCGGTCCGCACGCGAGGCCGAGGTCGTCGCTCGTGAACCCGAACTCCACGAGGTGGGCGAGGTTCTTCCACGCCAGGTTGGCATGCGTGAGCATCACGCCTTTGGGGCGCCCCGTCGTGCCCGACGTGTACATGAGGCGATGGACATCGTCGGCTGCCATCGGTACGTGTGGTTGATCGCTCGGGTCGGACCGCAGCGCGGCCAGAGCCACCCACCCCCCGGGTGACGGGCGGTCGATCGATATGCGCAGGAGGCCCTCACCCAGACCAGCCGTCGCGTCGGTGGCCGTGTCGAGCAGTGGGGTGTCGCAGATCAACGCCTTCGCCGAGGAGTGCGCGAGGATGTGCCGCACCTCGGCCACGGCGAGCCGCCAGTTGATGGGCATGGCGATCGCGCCGAGGTGGTTCGCCGCGAAGAGGCACTCGAGGAGCTCGGGACGGTTGTGGGACAGCAGGCCCACCACGTCGCCAGGACGGACGCCGCGCTCGCGCAATCCGGTCGCAACGGCCGCCGACCGCCGGGCCATCTCGCCATAGGTGACGGTCTCACCCTCGAAGGCGATCATCGCCTTGTCCGGCGAGCGGTGGGCGTGGTGCGCGAGCACTCCGCACCAGCTCACGTCTGCAGTCATCGTCAGATTGCTCCGCCACCCAGGTGCTGAAGGAAGGTGCTCGACCAGGCCACGAGGTCGGCGGGGACGTCGTAGCCCGTCTCGTCGTTGATCGCGCCCCAGTGGGCGACGACGTCTTCGATGGTGAGATCGGCTCCCTCGTGCACGTAGCCGGAGGTGGTGGCGAGGAACAGGCGCGAGAAGCGACCGGCACCTGCGACGTACACCTCACCGGTCACCGGGCAGGTCTCATGGGCGAGGCACGCCACCATCGGCGCGACCTGCTCGGGAGGCATAGGCGGCGCCTGCGATCCCTCGCCGGCCATGCGCGTGGTGGCCGCGGGAGCGATGGCGTTCACGGTGATCCCGTGGTCGACGCCGGCGGTGGCGAGGCTCCGCATCATGCCGAGGACGCCTCCCTTCGCAGTGGCGTAGGAGAGGTTGGCCGGGAGGCCCAGCAGCCCTGTCGAGGTGGTCATCACGATGCGGCCGTAGCCCTGCTCGACGAGGTGCGGCCAGGCGGCCCGAGTGGTGTGGAACGAACCGGCCACATGGACGGCGAGGTGCTGCGCAAGGTTGTCGTCGTCGGCCTCGGGGAAGCCGGCCCACCGGATGATGCCGGCGTTGTTGATGAGGATGTCGATGCGGCCGAAGTGCTCGACGGCTGCACCGACGAGTGCCGCGGCACCCTCGGCGGTGGCGATGTCGTTGTCGTCGGCGATGGCATCGCCTCCCGCCGCGCAGATCTCGGCCGCGACGTCGCGGGCCGGCCCGGCGTCGGTGCCCTCCCCGTCCATCGACCCGCCGAGGTCGTTGACGACGACGCTCGCGCCTCGCGCCGCCAGGAGCCGGGCGTAGGCGCGTCCCAGTCCGCGCCCGGCGCCGGTGATGATCGCGACGCGGTCCTCGAAGCGGTGTTCGCTCAGGCGCCCACCCTGGCCTCGTCATCGGAGCGTGGCGCATAGCCCAGCAGGTGGCCCAGGGTGCCACCAAGGATGGCGCGGCGCTCGTCGTCGGGCACGCCCGCGAACTGCTTGGCATTGAGCTCCCGACTGCCGCGGAACGTGCCCTCCGCGTGCGGGTAGTCATTGCCCCACACGAGCGTGGAGATGCCGGTGATGTGGCGACACGCGATGGCGACCGGGTCGTCCTGGAACTGCACATGGAACTGGCGGGCGACGTACTCGCTCGGCGTGAGCGGGTAGGGCCATTTGTCGTTGAGCTTGAAGAGCTGGGCCATGTTCGGCTGGTCGTCCATCGGACGCGAGTCGTCCCACTTCCCGAGCCACCAGTCGGGGTCCTGGCCAATGCCTGTCACCCAGCACTTGTCCATGCCACCGACCAGCGACGCCAGCCAGTGGGCGTTGAACTCGATCAGGGAGAAGTGCAGCTCCGGATAGCGCTCGGACACGCCGCCGCCCACGAGCTGACAGATGAGCTGCGACGGGGCCAGCGTGCCGTAGACGGCCTGGGTGACCATCCGCTTCGCAGCCGCCTTCTCCGTCATGGGCTGGTTCACCTGCGCGGCGTTCTCCAGCACCACTTTGAGCGTGCTGGCCTCGGTGTCGTGCACGCTCATCCCGCCGGTCTGGGTGTGGAAGAACGGCTGCAGGCCGGTGGCCGACAGCGCGCTCCACACCGGATCGAGGTCGCGCGTGCAGTAGCTGCGTGGCGGCGTGGCGGGCAGGAGCACCGCTCGGAATCCGGCCGCCGCCGCCCGTTCGATCTCGGCGACGGCGTCGCCGACGTCGGAGAGGGGAATGGGGGCGGTGGGGCAGATGCGATCGAAGAAGGGCGAGAACCGCTCGGCGACGTAGTCGTTGTAGACCCGGGCGTGGGCGATCGACAGCTCGTGGTCATCGGTGTAGAGACCGAACAGCGACAGGTTGGGATGCATCACCTGCACGTCGACACCGTCGAGGTCCATGTCCTCGAGGATGAGCACAGGGTCGCCTTCGGGAGTGCGCCCGGCGGTCTGGCGGTAGCGAGAGATCGTCCAGCCTTCGTACCCGGCCGTGTGGAGCCGACGGAACACCCTGGCCCCGCCCTCCACGAACGGCTCGATCTCGAAGTCCTCCTCCCACACGGCGCGCTCGCGCAGGTGCTTCGGGAGCCGGGTCTTGAAGAGATCGATCGGCTCGAGGAGATGGCCGTCCCCCGAGACGACGAAGTCCTTGGTCGACACGGCTACACCTTCCTGCGCGAAACGAACCTTCGCGATTGTTGAGAACCCCATTCGCGATGGTAGGCGGCCGCTCAGTAGATTGACAACGTGACCAAGCGGTGGACGCAACGACCCCCGGGCTCCACCTGGGGAGACTGGGGCGACGACGACGAGCTCGGTCGCATCAACCTCCTCACGCCGGACAAGGTGCTCCAAGGCGTGCGCGAGGTACAGGCGGGTCTCACCTTCAGTCTGAGCCTGCCACTGGACTTCCCCGGGGGCACCGCCTTGAACCAGAGGCGTCAGCCCCCACGGCTCGCCCCCACCGAGGACATGGCCGGCGTGGCGGACACCTTCTACAACGTCCACATGAGCGAGATGCCCGACTTCGGCGACCCGAAGTACGTCGACGTGTGGGCCGACGACGTCGTCACCCTCTCGTTGCAGTACTCGACGCAGTGGGACTCGCTGGCCCATGTCGGCGCCGAGTTCGACGCCGACGGCGATGGCGTCGACGAGGCCGTCTACTACAACGGCTATCGCGCCGGCGTGGACCTCGTCGGTCCCCACGACGACGCGGCAGGCGACGGTTCGGGCCATCGCTGCTTCGCCCATCACCTCGGCCTCGAGCACATGGCCTTCCACGGCGTGCAGGGTCGCGGTGTGCTCGTCGATCTCGCGCATCATCTCGGCGACGAGTGGCGCGGCGTGAACCTGCAGACCTTGCAGGAGATCATGGCGGCCGACAACGTCGTCGTGGAGCCCGGCGACATGCTGCTCATCCACACCGGCTTCGCCACCAAGATCCTCGAATGGGACCGCAACCCCGACCCGGTACGGATCCACACGATGGCCGCCTACCTCGACGCGCGGGACGAGTCGCTGTTGGAGTGGATCGCCGACTCGCACATCTCCGCGCTGGTGGCCGACAACTACGCGGTCGAGGGCCTGCTCGGCAAGGACCGCCAACCGGGGCGGCACTCATTCCTGCCGATCCACCACCTCTGCCTGTTCGAGCTCGGCGTGCCGCTCGGGGAGATGTGGTACCTGCACGAGCTGGCGACGTGGCTGCGCGGGCACGAGCGCAACCGCTTCTTGCTGACTGCTCCCCCGCTGCGCCTGCCGGGTGCGGTGGGGTCACCGGTCACCCCGATCGCGACGGTTTGAGCATGTACGACGATCTGACACTGGAGGTGCGTCCCTCGTGACGATGACGGTGGTGCAGTGGACGACGGGCAACGTCGGCCAACGATCGGTCAGGGCCGTCGTCGGTCACCCCGACCTCGAACTGGTCGGGTGCTACGCGTGGTCGGCCGACAAGGTCGGCCGAGATGTCGGTGAGCTCTGTGGCATCGACCCGATCGGCGTCGCCGCGACCGGCGACATCGACGCGCTCCTCGCGCTGGCGCCCGATTGTGTGGTCTACAACCCGATGTGGCCAAGCACCGACGAGCTCGTGCGCATCCTCGAAGCCGGCGTCAACGTGGTGAGCACGGCCGCGTTCATCAACGGGCAGCGTGATGCCGCCGAGCGGGAGCGCATCGAGGATGCCTGTCGTCGGGGCGGGTCGACGATGTTCGGCACCGGCATCAGTCCCGGCTGGATCGAGCTGATGGGCATCGCGGCCGCCAACATCTGCGACCGGGTCGACAAGATCACGATCGACGAGGGCTCCGACACCACCCTGTACGACTCTCCCGACACCGAACGGCCGGCGGGCTTCGGGCGCCCGATCGACGACCCGGAGCTGCCGGGGATGGCGGCCGCGGGCACGGCCGTGTTCGGGGAGGCCGTGGCCATGATCGCCGATGCGCTCGGTGTCGAGCTGGACGACATCGTCTGTGAGGCCGAGTACGCGCGGACGACTGAGGACGTCGTGATGGACTCGTGGACGATTCCTGCCGGCTGTGTCGCTGGTGTGGCCGCCAGCTGGCAGGGCCGCGTCGGCGATCGCACGGTGGTGGAGCTGAACGTGCGCTGGCGCAAGGGCCAGACCCTCGAACCCGACTGGATGATCCGCGAGGGTCACGTCATCACGATCGCGGGGAGGCCGACCGTGCAGGTCTCGTTCGACTACCTCCCCCCGCCCGACTTCGAAGCCACGACCTTCGCCGAGTTCATGGTGCTCGGCATGATCATGACGGCCATGCCGGCCGTCAACGCCATCCCGGCGGTGGTGACTGCTCCGCCCGGCATCGTGACGTACACCGACCTGCCGCTCCCACTCCCCCGTCACCTCCTATCGGACTGAGTCAGCGGAGATGACCGCGCACGCTCGTCGCAGTCATCAGTCATCAGTCATCAGTCAGCAGTCGACGGCGACGTCGAGGGCGTGACACATCTCTCGCATCCGGTCGTCGCTCAACCGGCCGATCCGGTCGACCAGCACACTGATCGAGACGCTCTCCACCGAGTCGAGGTTCGCCACACAGCGCTGCGGAACCGGCTCCTCGCCAGGCTCGAGGATGACCTCGCTGGCAAGACCTCGGATCGTCGTCGTGCACGGAGCGACGAGCGCACGCCTGAGCCGCGGGATGGCTACGTCGCGAGAGAGCACCACGACTGGTCGACGGCCGATCTCCGGCAGCTCGCACCACCACACCTCGCCACGCGCGGGCATCATGAACGGGCGGCGGCTTCACGGAACGAGGCGAGGTCACCCCACTCGTCGCCACTCTCGAGCGGGGCCTCGTCGTACGCCTCGTAGCTGGCATCGACCTCCGCCGCGCGTTCGCGAGCGACGAGTGCTTCCAGCGCCATGTCGAGTAGGGCAGCGTCGTTGAGCTCAGCTCGGGCACTTCGGGCGCTGGCCAGGAGGTGTTCGTCGACGGTGGTGCTGACCCGAACTCGTGCCATGCCATGAGTATGCCACATCTATGCTATGTTTCGACCCGAACGCTACCGGTACCGCCGGTTGACGCCCATCCCGAGGTCGCCCGGCTCAGGTCAGGCGGAACGCCTCATAGTCGGTGTCTTTGACTCGGGCGATCTCCTTGAACAGCTTCGGGCGTCCGCCGGCGTTCAGGAGGTAGCGCCGCGGCTTGCCCGGGATGTTCCCACCGACGTACTGACCGATCGTGCCGAACGGTGTCTCCGCTGCGGCCCGGTCGATCATGGCGGTCCACCGCTCTTCGGCCTCGGGCGTCACCTCGATGACGTCGCAGCCGCGATCACGTGCGTGCACGAGGGTGTCGGAGACGAAGTCGACCTGGTCGCCGTTGTAGCGAGGGTTGTTGCCAGCCGCGGCATGGGGCCCACCCGGGAAGAACAAGTTGGGGAAGCCGGCCGTCTGCACGCCGAGGAACGTGGTCGGGCCGTCGGCCCAGCGGTCCGTCAGTGCCACGCCGTCGCGCCCGTGGATGCCCATCTGCAGCATTGCGCCCGTGCCGAAGTCGAACCCGGTCGCCCACACGATGACGTCGTGCTCGACGTGGCCAGCGGCGGTCTCGATGCCGGTCTCGGTCATCCGCAGCATCGGTGTCTGCCGCAGGTCGACGAGGCTGACGTGAGGACGGTTGAACGCCTCGAAGTACCCGGTGACGTAGGGCGGTCGCTTCTCGCCATAGCGGTGATCGCGGGGAACAAGGCGCTCGGCGGTGTCGGGATCGTGCACGATGCCGCGGATCTTGTCGGCGATGAACGCGCACCACTGCGCGTTGGCCTCAGGGTTGACGAGCAGGTCGGCATAGTTGCTGGTGAACTTCCGAAAGCCGGGGCTGGCCCACATCTCCTCGAAGAAGGCGCGCCGCTCCTCGGGGGAGTCGTCGAACGCGCACCGGTCGTTGGGGGGATGGTGGAAGCCGTGGATCGAGGTGTTGAGCACCTCTCGCAGCTGCTCGAAGTCCCTCCGAAGCTGGGTCTGCTCCTCAGGGGTGATGGGGCGGTTGTTCAGGGGCGTGCACCAGTTGGCGCTGCGCTGGTACACGGTGAGCGACGCCACCTCGTCGACGATGGCGGGCACCACCTGCACGCCGCTCGACGATGTGCCGATGACCCCGACGCGCTGGCCGGCGAAAGGCACTGGCTCGGCCGGCCACCGACCGGTGTGGTGCTGCACCCCCCGGAAGTCTGAGCGGCCCGGGACATCGGGCAGGTAGGGCACCGACAGCACCCCGGTGGCGCACGCGAGAAAGCGGGTTCGAACGCTGCTCCCATCGGCAGTCGCGACGACCCATGTCGCGGAAGCCGCGTCCCAGGTGGCTGCCGTGACGGCGGCACCGAAGCGCATGTGGCGACGGAGGTCGAATCTGTCGACCACGTGGTTGAGGTAGCGCTCGGTCTCGGGCTGCTCGGCGAAGTGCTCGTGCCACTCCCATTCCTCGAAGAGCTCCTGCGAGAACAGGTAGGCGTAGGTGTAGCTCTCGGAGTCGAACCGGGCACCTGGATAGCGGTTCCAGAACCACGTGCCGCCCACGCCGGCACCAGCCTCGACGAGCACCGCAGAGAACCCGGATTCGAGGGCGCGATGGAGCTGATAGATGCCGGTGATGCCCGCGCCGACGACCAGCACGTCCACGTCAGGCGCCGAAGCGGGTGAGAACGGCATTGTACTGAGGGGCGAGTATAGTTCTCGGCGATCGGAGAGGGGGTCGTCGATGGCAGCCAAGGCAGCGAAGCGGCCAACGCTCCCCGTGCCCTATGCCATGGATGTCCCCGACCGCGTCCGCAAGGAGCGGTACTACGACCCCGCGTTCTACCAGCTCGAAGCGGAGCGGCTCTGGCCCCGCGTCTGGCAGATGGCGTGTCGGCTCGAGGAGATCCCGGACGCCCACGATGTGGTGGAGTACGAGATCCTCGATCAATCGGTCATCGTGCTCCGCGCGGCCAACGGTGAGGTGCGCGCCTTCCAGAACGCGTGTCGCCACCGCGGCGTGAAGCTGGTGCAGGAACGAGCCACATGCGAGAACGGCTTCACCTGCCCGTTCCACGGGTGGTGCTACGGCGCCGACGGCACGAACACCTTCGTCTCACGACCCAAGACCTTCTCCGAGCACAACCTGCAGCCCGGCGACATCGATCTCCGACCGGTGCGCTGCGAGGTGTGGGGCGGCTGCGCCTGGATCAACCTCGATGACGATGCCCCGCCGCTGCGTGAGTGCCTGGAGCCCACGGCTACGGTGCTCGACGCGTGGAAGCTCGACTCGATGCGCGCCGAGTGGTGGCGCGCCTTCCGGCTTCCGGTGAACTGGAAGCTCGCCGAAGAGGCGTTCATGGAGCAGTACCACGTGCTGGAGACACACCCCCAGCTGCGGATCCCCGGGCGCTACCCGGCGAGCGACGGGTCGTTCGACCCGCGTGTGTTCGTCGACTCGGAGCTGCACTACCTGCACACGATGAGCGACGGCATGGCGGGCATGGTGCACGCCAACGACGTGCGCATCGCCGAGGAGCTGCGCGAGATCGAGCTTCCCAACGACGCCACGCTTGCCCGCCGGAGCTGGGATCGCACTCTCAACGACGCCGTCACGACCTGGCACCGCGGCGAGGGATGTGACATCCCCGACCTCAACGAGCTCGACGCCAACGGGATGAACGAGCCGATGGCCTACGGGTTCCCGCACTTCTTCGTCCTGCCGATGTACAGCAGTGCGTCCGCGTACCGGTTCCGTCCGCTGGGGCCGGAGGAGACGCTGATGGAGATCTGGTCGCTGACCCGCTACCCCGAGGGCAGCGAGCGCCCTCGGCCCACGCCCCCGGAGGTGTGGGCACACGACGATCCGCGCGTGCCGCCGATCCCCACCCAGGACTTCTCGAACCTCCCGCGCCAACAGCGCGGTCTGCACACGAAGGGCTTCGAGTTCATGCGCCTGTCCGTGCAGATCGAGGGCCACATCTCGAACTTTCACCGCACGATCGATGGCTACCTCGCGGGCCTCAGCCACGACCAGCTGAAGAGCGCGCTCCCGCAGCTCAACGTCAACCCGCTCGAACGCCCCGTCGTGGAGCTCGGACTCTGAGATGGGCGCGCCGCTGACCCAGGCCGAGGTCGTCGCTGGCGTCACCACCGCCATCGCGGCCGCCACCCAGGCCCTCGACGACGGACGCACCGACGACATCGTCGCCACCTACTGCGTTGACGGCACCTGTGAGATCCCCGGCCGGGGCACCCACGTCGGGCACGAGGCGCTGAGTGCTGCCTATGCCGGGTGGGCGCCGACCCAACCGCAGCGCCACCTCGTAACGAACACACTCGTGACCGACTGGGACGACCACCAGGCCCGAGCCGTCAGCGACCTCGTCTTCATGCTGCAGGGCGACCGCGGCTGGAAGGTGCAGCTCGTGGGCCGCTACCACGACCTCCTTTGCCACGACGCCGGCACCTGGCGGTTCCACCACCGCCGAGCCGAGTTCGTTCAGTAGCATCGAGCAACGTCGGCTAGATGTACATGCCTCCGTTGACGCCGACGACCTGCCCGGTGAGGTAGCTGCCGTCATCCGAGCAAAGGAACGCGCAAGCGCCAGCGATGTCAGAGGGCGTTCCCGCCCGGCCGAGAGGCACCATCGGGCCGACGACATCCACGCCGGGGAAGTCGCCCGCGGCCTCCGCCTGGCGGGCCATTGGGGTGTCGACGAGGCTGGGCGCAATCGTGTTCGCGGTGATGCCGCTGCGAGCCAGCTCGTGGGCGAGCGCCTTGGTGAGGCTCACGACGCCACCCTTCGACGCGACGTAGTGCGCCATCCTCGACGCGCCCGACTGTGCGCTCGACGAGGCGATGGTGACGATGCGGCCCCACCCCGCGGCGAGCATGTCCGGCACCACCGCCTGCACGCAGATGAACGTGCCCGTGAGGTTGACGGCGATCATGCGGTCCCAGGCCTCCGCGGTGATGTCGAGTACCGGGGTGAAGGCCTCGATGCCCGCACTCGTGACGAGGACCTCGATTGGGCCGAGCTCGGCCCGCACCGCGGCTACGGCCGCGCCGACCGACGCGCGGTCCGCGACATCGACGTCGACAGCGATCGCGTCGGCACCCGCGCCACACAGGTCGGTGGCCGCTGCCTTCGCCGCCGCACCATCGCGATCGAGCAGCGCGACTCGCAATCCGTCAGCGGCGAACCGCTGCGCAACACCGAGGCCGATGCCAGACGCTGCCCCGGTTATGACCGCGACACGGCTCACGGGGCGCCCTGGGCGGAGTCGAACTCCAGGTGCAGTCGCGTGAGCCCGCGGAGGATCCACGTCGGTTCGTAGCTGAAGTGACGGTCGCCGGGAGAACCGTGGTGCTCCTCGGACAGTCGGATGTTGCGCGTGCGAGCGAGGATCCTCTCCAGGCTCACGCGGCCCTCCGCCCGTGCCAGCGGACCGCCCGGGCACGAGTGGACGCCACGGCCGAAGGCCACATGGGTCTGTGCGTTGGGTCGATCGGCGCGGAACTCGTGGGGGCAGTCGAACTGTCGCGGGTCGCGGTTGGCGGCACCGTTCAGCAGCATCACGGGAGTGCCTGCGGCCACCGGCACGCCACCGATGGAGGTGGAGCGGCGGGCGAGGCGGAAGTCGGTCTTGACCGGGCTCTCCACCCGGAGGACCTCCTCGAGGAAGTCCGGGATGCGATCCGAGTCGGCTCGGAGCTGGTCCTGCAGCTCGGGGTGCTCGGCGAGGTGCTTGAGCGCAGCCGCCAGCAGGCGGGCGGTGGTCTCCTGCCCTGCGGCAAAGAGGAACGTCGACGTGCGCACCACGTTCGTGATCTCTGGGACCGAGCCGTCGGGGTAGGTCGCCTGAGCGAGCTGGGTGAGCACGTCGGCCCGTGGCTCGCTCCGGCGGTCCTCGATGTACTCAACGAAGCGCTCGTCGAGCCACGACAGCGGGTTGTGGTCGGGGTTGCCCGCTTCCCCAGCACCGACCTCGCCGACAGTGCCGCTCATGCCGAACCCCTCGCGGAAGCGCTGGTGGTGCTCCTGGGGCACGCCGAGCAGGTCGGCCACGACGAGCATCGCGAAAGGCTGGGCATAGGCGCTGATGAACTCACACTGGCCGTCGCCGACGAACAGATCGAGCTGCTCGTCGGCAAGACCCCACATGAACTCTTCGTTGGCCTTGAGGCGCTTGGGCGTGATGAGCCGCATGAGCAAGGCGCGCTCACGGGTGTGGTCGGGCGGGTCCATCGTGACCATGTGCTCGCTCATGGGCAGCTCGTCGCGGTGCTGCGCGATCAGATGGCCAACGTCCTCACCCTCGAGGGGCACCGGGAACACCGCGTAGGGCCCCACCACCGAGTTGCACGACGAGAACGACGCGGTGTCGCGGTAGACCTCGCCCGCTTCCTCGTAGCCCGTGACCGCCACCACGCCGAGGTGGTCGAGCGAGAGCACCGGACACACGGCGCGGAGTTGGTCGAAGTACGGATACGGATCCTCCACAAGAGAGTCATCCGTGAAGAAGTCGATGGTCCGCCAGTCGCTCAAAGTCAGCCCCTCACGCGATGGATGCGATGCGGCCGCACAACGACGTTGAGCGGCCTTGAGAGAATAGCGTTATCCTAGGAAGGGAGGGACATTGTCCCGCACCCTGGGGGAACGAACATGCTGATCCGTCGACCGCTTCGCCCGCGACGTGGACTGCCCCGACGGATCCGACGATCGCTGGTCGCGACATCGGTGTTGATCGCGATGGCGATCGCCGTCGATGACGCACAGGCCACTTGGGACACGAACCCCTTCGGCGCCGACATCGTCGAGCAGAACCACCTCTGCTCACAGGGCGACCTCCCGGAGGAAGGCATCCAGGGTGACGTTCCCCGTGCGGACCAGGCGTCCGGCCGGGCCAAGGGGGGCTACAACTGCGGCCTCTCGCTGGTCGGCCACACGGTCATCACCCGAGCCACCCCCCAGGGCGGCACGACCCAGACCGGCAACGCAAATATGGCATGGGCCGGGGACTGCGCCTACGTGTCGGGACCAGGTCAGCTGCTCGGTGAGGTACCCGCTGAGGAGTCCCAGCCAGGGTGGGGTGTCGCGATCATCGACGCGTCCATCCCGGAGCGGCCGACCCAGGTCGGCTTCCTCCGCACTCCGGGCGCGTTCGCCTCCTCGGAGACGATCCACGCCGTCGAGTTCGGCGACCGCTCGGTGCTCGTGGTTGGTGAGTACGGCAACGTCGGCAAGACCGCCGTCCCGATGGACATCTACGACGTCTCTACCTGTGACAAACCTGAGCTGCTCGCTACCTTCGAATGGCCAGAGAACATCCACAACCTCACGATCTCCGGCAACGGTCGGTACGTGTTCGGCACCCAACCGCTCCAGGTGCTCGACCTCGACCCGCTGTTCGACGGTAGACCTGCTCGGTTCATCGGCAACTTGGAGTCGGCGATCCCCTTCCCGCTCGTCTCGGTTGGCCCCGGTGCCGATCTCGACGACGCGCTGCCTGAGGAGGTCCGCGAGGCCCGCACGGGCGGGACCGCGTCGAGCCTGGCCCACGAGGCATGGCCCAACCACGACGGCACCAAGCTCTACATCGGCGGCGTCACTGCGCAGTTCGAGGCGCTCACGATCGTCGACCTGACCGCATGGCTCGCGAGCGGTGGCGCGCCAGAGGTCATCAGCCAAACCAGCGGTCGCGGCCACTCGGTGCGCACTGCCACTGTCGATGGACGCGACTTCCTCATCCACTCCGAGGAAGCGGTCTTCGGCCTCGGCAAGAGCTGCTTCCCAGAGACGCTGAACCCCTTCGCCGGCCCCGCGCAGCCGTACATGACCGAGATCACGGATGAGGGTCACCCCGTGACGCTCGGGCAGTTCGGTCTGGAGATCAACCAGCCCGAGAACTGCCTGGCCCAGCTCGACAGCGGCATCGACGCCTCGACCCACTACCACACCGTTGATTCTGAGACGGATACCCACTTCGTGATGGCGTCGATGTGGAGCGCCGGACTGCGGATCTTCGACATCATGGACCCGGATCACCCCACTGAGGTCGCCTACTTCAACCCTGCCGACGTCAGCGCCGACCCCAGCAACGTCCTGATCGATCAGGCATGGGGTCACTCGCGCTATAGGCCCGAGACCGGTCAGATCTGGTTCGCCACGGCCGCCGGCGGGTTCTGGATCGTCGAGCTCGCACCCCAGGTCCGTGGCCACTTCTGGCCACCAGCGGCTGGCGGTGGCCCTGCCCTCGCGGCAGAGCACGTCAGCGGGCTTCCCGGCACCCGGGGAGCGTCTCGCGTCGATCCCGCACTCGGCACCGACGTAGCGCCGTACTACTGCACGCTCGGATCCGTCCTCGGGTAGCGGATCGGCTCGCCGCCTCATCTAGCGGAGCGGGTATTCAGGATGCCTCGCCGAGATACGCCCTCATGACCTCGCGATCGGCGCGCACCTCCGTCGGAGAGCCATGCGCGATGACCTCACCGAAGTTGAGGACGTAGATCGTCGAGCAGCGGTCCATGACCAGGTCGATGTCGTGCTCCACGAGGAGCACTGCCACGTCTTTGGCCGCGAGCGATGTCAGTACCTCGGCAAGGCGTCGCGTCTCGATGTCATCGAGTCCCGACGCGGGCTCATCGAGCAAGATCACCTTCGGGTCGGTCGCCAGCGCCCGACCGAACTCGACGAGTCTGGCCTGACCCGTCGGGAGCGAATCGGCGCGGTCCCCGACGATCGCCTGCAACCCCAGCAGGTCGATGACCTCCTCGGTGATCTCCCGGGCGGCCTCACGGGGCTTCCGGGCCATCCGCACGTTGAGCTCGGCTGCGGTTCGTATGTTGTCGAAGGCCGTCATCGAGCCGAACACCTCGAGGCGCTGGAACGTGCGCTTCATGCCCATCCGAGCCCGGCGGTGCGGTGAGGCCGAAGAGACGTCAACGCCCTCGAGCCGCACGGTCCCGCTGCACTTCTGGACACCGGTGACTGCGTTGAAGATCGTCGTCTTGCCAGCACCGTTAGGACCGATCAGCCCGGTGATCGCCCCCGCGTCGACATCGAAACCGACGTCACGAACTGCGCGGAGTCCGCCGAACTGGACGCACAGCCTGCTTACCTCGAGCACGGCCATTCGCGGTCACCTCCCTCTGCTCCATCGCCGCGGCAATCGTGCCAAGCACCGCGATGAGCTCGGCATGATCGTCTCGTCGAGCGGCCTCCATGTCACGCCCGTCCTGGAGCAGTGCTGTCACCCAGTGGGCGAGAAGGCTCAGTGCACCGATCAGCGAGAGCGCCAGCCCGAGCAGACCGCCGGAGATCAGGTAGGGGATCTGCTCCTCCATCAGCGTCGAGCGCGCCGCACCGAACCATCCCAGCAGCATCAGCGACAGACCCACCGTCATCAGGGTCCCCGCGACCGTCAAGAGGAAGTGTGGATGACCGATGACGGGGTGCTGGCGCTCCGCCTCGAGCTCGTCGGCTCCCGACGCAAGACGTTCCTCTCGCTCCTCCAATGAAGGACCGTCGGAGAGCACGGCTGCACGTTCTTCTGAGACGGTCATGGTCATCTGACCTCCACGGGGCATCCCTCGGCGGCGTCGCCGCCGAGCACGATCTGACACATTCTCCCGACACGGTTACCGATCAGCGGCTGGAGCGCGAGCAACAGCAACGCCAGCGCCCCGACTCCCGGGCCGAAGGTGATGGGCAGCGGGCTCGTGGCGGCCACCGAGGTCCGTGAGGTCGCCGGTGTCCGCACTGCGGAGGGGGCGGCGAGGGGGCTCGACACGAATCCTGGCAGCACCGCAGGCATCTCCCCGGGCAGGAAGTCCGACGGGAGCGACGCCGTCGGCACCTGGAACTCAAAGCCCGGTCGGGCGGTGAGGGTCACGAGCCCACGCCCGACCTCGAGCGACACGAGGTGTCGGGCTCGGAGCGCGGCGAGCACATCCTCAGGACCGGGAGCGCCAGGGATCGGGGCGTCGAGCGGCGGGATCAGGTCCACCAGCGTCTTCATCAGGGGGAACGTCTTGTCTGAGAACTCGAGGTCGATGCGGAGCCCGGTGGAGGCCAGCTCGCCGCTCTGGTCACCACTCTGCTTGACCGGTCCGGCGACGGTGACCCGGACGCCGGCCTGCGCGAGCACGTCGTTGAGACTGCCCGACAGGGTGTTGAAAACTCCATTGAGCGGGCCGCCGGGCAGACCCGAGGGGGATCCTGGCTGGAGCTCCACGCCGTCGGGTCCGATCGTGACCGGCTGACCGAGCACCGACGCGCCCACCACCGTGGTGCCACCGGACAGATCGGTCTCCTGGCCCTGCGACGTAGCAGTCAGGTCGGTGACGATGGAGTCGATCGAGACGACGCCGAGCAGATCGAAGCCACCGATCTCTGAGCGGGAGTGAACCTTGACGGTGGACCCATCCAGCACCGTGCTGGCCGTGGACGACATCGTCGTAACGGACACGACCCCTGGGGTGTCGGCCGCGAGCATCGTCGCCTGCCCCTTCGAGCCGCTCTCATCGGCAGTCACCACCGCATTGAGGCCGGGCGCCGGCGACGACTCGGCCCTCGGCACCTCGGATCCCGAGCTCGCCATCACGCGATACGGGAACTTGGGAATTGTCCCTTGCGGCCAGCCGGCTGCTATCTGCGACAGCATGAAGTCCGGGTTGTACAGCACGTCGCCCGGATCAAAGACCGATGCCCGGGCGAAGGTGGCCGGGCCGGTCCCGATCGTGGCGAGCGCGTCGGGCGCCCCAACGTCGACTGGGGCCCCGATGGGCAACAGGCCCTCGGGGTTGTAGAGCAGGTGGAGCCCGGACGCGGCCGCTGTGCCGTTGTACCCCCCCAGCGACGACGCGGCTGGGGTGGCGTCGGCAACAGGCGGCCGTACGACGTTCGCGGCCGAACCGGCCACCACCAGCGCGAGCACCACGCGCAGGGCCGTGAGCGTCAACCGGGCCTTGCTACTCATCGTTGTGCTCCTAGATACGCGTCGTTCACCGCGTCGGTCGCGCCGTCGGCTGATCCGCTGTAGGTGACGAGGCCGTGAGCCATGACGTACGCGAACGACGCGTACCGCAGGCCGACAGCGGCGAACTGCTCCACGACCAGCACCGCGACGCCGAGCTGCACGACCTCGGCGATCGTCTCGTAGAGCTGGGCGACGATCAGCGGCGCGAGGCCCATCGAAAGCTCGTCGATCAGCAGCACCGCGGGGTCGGTGCCCAGACCCCGGGCGACTGCCAGCATCTGCCGCTCGCCACCCGACAGCGTGCCAGCGAGCTGCGAGCGGCGCTCCCTTAGTACGGGGAAGAGCGTGAACGCGACCTCGGTGACACGGTCGATCGTCGCTCCCGTCGAGGCGGAGACCGTCAGGTTGTCGGCGACGCTCAGGTTCGGGAAGACCGAGCGACCCTCGCGCACGTGACAGATCCCGAGGCGGGCCAGCTCATCGGCGGACGCGCTGTTTACGTGCCGGCCCTCCACGTGACGACAACCGCTCGAGGGGGTGATCAACCCGCTCATCACCGAGAGCGTCGTCGTCTTCCCCGCGCCGTTGGGGCCGAGCAGCGCGGTGACGGCGCCTCGTCGGACCTCGATGTCGACGCCGTGGATCACCTCGATGCGCCCGTAGCCAGCCCGCGCGTCGCGGAGCGCGAGGGGTGCCGCAGTACGAACCGCGGCATCGGGCGCGATCGTGGCGGTCACGTGCTCTGTCCCACGAGTGCGGAGTCGGTCGAGGGCTGGGCCCGCCAACGTCCCCTCAGCGCCAGCTGGGGGCGCCACCTTGCGATGACGTCGAGCCCCAGCCCGGCCAGACCGTTGGGCTGACGGCCAAGGCTGATGGCACCCGCGGCTACGGCCACGAAGACGATGCCGCCGAGCTGGGAGAAGGTCGCCTCTGTGTAGCTCAGACCTGCGAACAGGATCCCCGCTACAAGCGCACCAGCGACACTGGTGATGCCGCCGACGTAGGCGAACAGCAAGATCACGAGGCCGTTCACGGGTTCGAACTGACTGCCCTGCACCGCGCCTGCGAGGCCCCCGTACAGCGCCCCGGCGCACCCGGCAATGAATCCCGACACGGCGAAGATCGCAACCTTCGCGTGGCGAACCCGCAGCCCGAGCGTGGCGGCGGCGAGCTCGCTGTCGCGTACGGCCGTGAGCTGGCGGCCCAACCCGCTGCGGCGCACCGCTCCGATCCCGACTGCGAAGACGCCGAACACGATGGCGCACCACACGGCGAATGCTGCATCTGACCCGGTGGACATCCCGAGAATCGTCGGCCGACCCACGCTTAGCCCTCCGAGACCGAACACCCGGGGATCGCCGAGCACAAGCTCGCGGCCGACGAGAGCGATACCGAAGGTGCTGAGGGCGAGGTGCAGCCCCTGGAGCCGTACAGCCGGAAGCGCAACCAGGACGGCAAGGGTCGCTGCGGCGGCACCGCCGAGGAGCATCCCGCCAATGGAGTCGCCACCGCCGACCGATCCCATCACGAACGCCCCAAGTCCCACGAGGAGGTACTGCGTGAGCGAAACCTGCCCGGAGAGCCCGGTCAGCGCGACGAGTGACAGCGCGACCGTTGCGATGACGATCGCGGTCACGACGTAGACCTGGGTCTCGGACGACACCGCATTCACGGCGATCGCGACCCCGATGATGAGCCCAGCGGCATACAACAGGCTTCGGCGCAACGTCGGGACCACAGGCTCGTCCCGGCCAACGACTCGGCCGGCCGAGAGGCGGGCAGAAGGCACGAGGAGCACGGCGACGACCAGGAAGAGGCCAGGGATCGCCAGCCGAAACCGCAGGAAGAACTCGCCCGATGGCGCGAGCCACGACACGTTCGAGAGCTCTTGGATAAGCCCAAGCGCCAACGCACCCACGACCGTCATCGGCAGGCTCGTCAGCCGACCGATCATCGCCGCCCCATAGGCATTCAACACGAGCAACGTGAGCACGATGGCGCTCAGATTCTGCCCGCCGGCGAACAGGACCCCGCCGAGCGCGGCGAGCGCGAACCCGATCATCCAGCTGCACCGTGCGACGAACACCGACGTCACGCCGCTCAGCAACGCCAGCTCGCGGTCGTCCACGACGGCCCGCATGCGCGCACCGAGCGGGGTTCCGAAGAGAAGCGCACGAAGCCCGAAGGCAACGAGAACCGCCACAACGATCTGGGCGATGCGGTCGAAGGTGATCGGTACGCTTGCGATGACGATTCGGTGGTCGCCGAGGAGGGCGGGGACGATGCGGGCCTGACCGGGATCGAAGACCCTCAGCGCGATTCCGAGCAACCCCACGGTGAGGGCGACTGTGACGACGAGCGAGGTCGCGTAGTCGACCCCCTGGAAGCGTCGCATCAGCCGTTCCACCCCGACGCCGGCGAGCGGCGCCCCGAGGAGCACGATGAGGAGGACTGCCACCGGTGTGGGAACACCGTGCTTGACCCGCAGCTCGTAGTAGAAGAACGCCGCCAACATGCCCACCGCACCGTGGGCGAAGTTGAAGACGCCGGTCACGTTGTAGGTGAGCACCAGCCCCATGGCCGCGATGGCATAGACAGAGCCGAGCATGAGGCCGAACAGCGTGAACTGGAGCAGCTCGGTCATGCGCAGAGAAACCCTTGGGCTGGCGCCATGCGCGTCCACTTGCCCGATTCGACCCGCATGCCGATGACGCATGCGTTGCTCAGCTTCGCCCCGAACCGGATGGGGCCGGCCATGCCGCCGGCGTCGTAGGTCTTGGTCGCGCCGAGCTGAGCGACGAAGCTCTCACGAGTGATGGGACCGGGCAGGGCCTCGAGCGCGTCGAAGAATGCCTTCGTGCCGATCCACGCATCCGCGGCAAACGGGTCAACCGCCTCGCCCGGCGCGGCACGCCCCATCCATGTGACGAACCTGGCCATCTCCTCGTTCGTTGCGGCCTCCTCGTTTGGAAGCGTGCGGAGCCACGCGCTGGTGCCCTCGGCGGCGGTTCCGGCGTTCTGGAGGAAGCTGGTGCCGTAGGCGAACGAGAAGTACTCGGCGAACTTCAGCTTGTACCCGGTGTCGGCCATCGACCTCGCCATCGAGGCGTTGCCGTTCGTCTCACCGATGAAGAGCAGATAGTCGGCGCCGCTGTTCGCGACTGACCTCGCCGCCGAGTCGTAGCTGAGTGTGGCGATCGGCAGCTCCTGAACTTGCACGATCTCGAGTCGGGCAGCCTTCATCAGCGACATCTGGTTGTTGGCCTCGGCACGTGACTGGTCAGCGGCGAGGTACACGACCGCAACCTTCCGTGCCCCTTCGTCATACAGGTAGCGGTACTTGCCGATGACCGCGTTGAGGTTCGCGTAATCGGGGTTGACGTCATACACGGTGGGAAGAGCCGAGACGGCAGAGGCACTGGGGGCGGTCACGATCGGGATCTTCGTCTGCTTGATGACATCGATGCCGCCGACATCGCCGATGGAGAAACCGCCTGCGATGCCGAACACCTTGGGTTCCAGCGAGACGACGAGCGACCGGTACCGACCGTTGTCGGTGCCGTCGTCGGCCTCTTGAAGCACGATGGCACGCCCGCAGACGCCACCGGTCGCGTTGCGGAAGGCGACGTAGGCTCGGGTGGCGGCAGCGGCAGACGCGCTGAGTCCGGGCACGGGGCCCGAGAGCGACGAGATGGCCACGACCCGGATCTGGTCGTTGGTCACGCCTGGTGCCTTCGACGGCGCGGCGCACGGCAGGGGTCCACCGCCGGGTCCCGCGACCGAACGCGGACCGGAAGCACCGCCCACTGCAGGGCCGACATCAGGACCGCCTCCCACCTCGCCGTCGGCAGGGTTGACAGACGAATCAGCTCCGGTAGCGCCGGGAGTGGCATCGCCGACGACCCCACCTGCGACGCCCTGGGTCCGCAGGGCGATCTCGGCCTGCTGGTCGTCAGTCCAGCGAGCGCCACAAGCGGCCGGGAGCAAAGCAACGATTGCGACGGCAACGGCACGGAGTGGTCCGAACCGATGCCGGCGCGTCGCTCGGTGCGGCGACCATCCCCCCGTCACTGCCATGGATCGAGCCTCGTTCCTCGTTGCCTCAAAAGTCGCACTCTACTGTAGGAAGAACTACGTTTTCACGCCGCAGGGTCACTGACAGGTTCGACCCTGGCACGGTCAAGTCCTCTGGCTGCTCGTTCACGCCGAACATGAAACGGGGGTGATATGCCGCGAGACGCCCAAATCGTCCTTCGCACCGAAGGGAACTGCCTGAGCACAGCAACCAACCGAAGTAGCAGTTAGTCCAAGAGCAATTGATTGGAGGATCAACAGATGGACGACGTGCTCGGCTACCGCGATGCGTCTGTGGTCGTCACCGGCGCAGCATCCGGGATGGGCGCCGCAACCGCACAGATCCTGGTCGATCTCGGCGCGCGGGTCACGGCGTTCGACATCAAGGCGACCGGCGTCGCTGTCGAACGTGCGCTCGAGGTCGATCTCCGTGACCCCCGGGGCATCGGGGATGCAGTGGCGACTATCGACGGCACCGTCGACGCGCTGTTCAGCTGTGCCGGCCTACCCGGACCACCGTTCAGCGAGCTCGACACCATGCTCGTCAACTTCGTCGGCGCGCGGCACCTTGCCCAGTTGCTCATCCCCAAGATGGGTGAAGGGTCCTCGATCAACGCAATCTCGTCGTCCGCCGCCGTCGGCTGGCAGGGGCAGACGTCGACGATCCTCCCGCTTCTCGAGACGCCCGATTTCGAGTCCGCGCTCGCCTGGCTGACCGCGCACGAGGAAGCCTGGTCGTGGAGCGGCTATCTGTTCTCCAAGTGGGCGATCGACGCGTGGGTCGGATGGTGGTATCCGGATCTCGCCGAGCGGGGGATCCGGATCAACTGCATCAACCCCGGTCCCACCGACACCCCAATGATGCCCGCCTTCCACGACTTCGCGACCAGGGAGGTCGTGGACCAAGCGGTGGGTCCGATCGGCCGGTACGCCCACCCCGAGGAGCAGGCGTGGCCCTTGGTGATGCTCGGAAGCCGACGGATGAGCTACGTCGCCGGCGAGGTCCTGGCCGTCGACGGCGGTTTCCAAGGCGCGCGAGACACCGGTCGCCATCAGGCCGCATGGGCCGACATGATCGACGAGGGTTGAAGGTTGTCGGTCGGCGAGAGATTGCGCTGAACCAAACATTGGGTCCACACTGGTGTCATGACCGAACGCGACGAGAGCTACGGGGTCGGCCTGGCGGAGCTGATGAACCCGGAGGTCGCGAGGAGCCCGCAGCCCATCTACTCGATGCTGCACGCGAGCACTCCAGTGTTTCGCCTCGACGGTGTCGGCGTGATCGTTGCGTCCCGACAGGGTGTCGAGAAGATGCTCCGCAACCCCGACGTCTTCTCGTCGAGCACCTCGGCGCACGACCTCAAGACCAAGCGACCGCTGATCCCCCTCCAGATCGACCAGCCGGACCACCGCAAGTACCGCAAGCTGCTTGATCCGTTGTTCGCGCCGCAGCGGATGAGGTTGCTCGAGGATTCGACCACCCGGTTGGTCAACGAGCTGATCGACGGGTTCGCCGGTGACGACGAGATCGACTTCTGCAGGAGGTTCTCGACACCGTTCCCGTCCCAGGTCTTCCTCACGCTCTTCGGCCTGCCCATGGAGGACCTTCCCTTGTTCCTCCAGATGAAGGACGGAGCGATCCGACCTGACCAGGTGACCGGCCACGAGTTCGGCCACCCAGAGACCGAAGCGCACCAACAGGAGACGGCCGACTCGATCTACGCGTACTTCGAGCGCGTGATCGATGAGCGAGCAGGCGAGAAGCGCGACGACCTGCTGAGCCACTTCCTGCACACGGAAGTGGACGGCGAGCACCTCACTCACGAGGAGATCCTCGACATCTGCTTCCTGTTCCTCATCGCAGGGCTGGATACTGTGACGGCCTCGCTGGACTGCTTCTTCGCTTACCTTGTCGAGCACCCCGACGCGCAGCGTCGGATCGTGGAGGATCCTGAGGCAGTGCCGGCCATGGTCGAGGAGATGTTGCGTTGGGAGACGCCGGTCATGGGATGTGCCCGGGTGGCCACCAGCGACACGGTGATCGACGGGTTCGCCGTCAGCGCCGGTGAGCAGGTGATGGCCCTTCTTGGCGCCGCGAACGTTGACGAGGCCGAGGTCGACTGTCCGCACGCAAGCGAGGTGCGATGGGACCGAGAGGTCAATCGGCACCTCGCGTTCGGGGGCGGAATCCATCGATGCCTGGGATCCCACCTGGCCCGCCTCGAGCTGCGGATCGCGTTGCGGGAGTGGCATCGTCGAGTGTCCGACTACGGCCTCAAGCCTGGTGTGGAGCTGAACTTCACCGCTGGCATCCGGACGCTTGACACCTTCCCAATGGTGTTGGGCTCGGTCAGCTGATCTCAGGCCGACGACGTGCCGAACCGGGATGACCTCGCCGTCGACCTGGATCACCTGCGTCTCCTCGCCTCTGCGTTCGCGGGCCGGACCGTCGAGGTCGACGCTGTCGAGCCGGGCGATGCCTGCTGGACCGACGGCTCGACGGTGTTCGTCGACCCAGATGCTCCCCACTCACAGCAAGTCGAGATGCTCGCGGTGCAGGGATCGCTGCTCGCGGCGGGCAGTCTCGCTCCTGATCTGCTTCGACAGATCGCACGGCGGCCGGCCCTGGCGCGGCGTTACCTCGCTGTCGAAGGTCACCGGGCGCTGGCCGCCAACGAGCACCTGCTCCCGCAGTCTGCGTGTCGCCTCATCGACCACGACATTGCCGCGGCGCTTGCCACTGCCGGAGCCGCCCTCGAGGTGGCACGGAGCCGACGAACGCTCGACGAGACCCCTGCCCTCTTCGGCACGATCCGCGTCCGAGCGATCCTGGCGTCGGTCGACCGATTGCCAGCGGCACCTCATGCCGCCACCCCGGGTGCGGCAGCTCCCCCCATCAGGTCCGCCGAGCTGGCCGATCTCACGGACGACGACGGGTACGAGGATCTGCTGGGAGACCTGATGTCGAGCCCGGTTGGTGGCGGAGGACCCATCGGGCGTCTGTTGCGTCGCATGCTGCAGCCAGTGCGGCGGCGGGGCGGTGGCGGCCCACCAGGCGCTGACGCCCCAACACACCGCACCGACTCACGGCCTGGGGCCGGACACAGGACCGTCCTATTGAGCAACTCCCCTGATCGTCTCGACGCCGGGCCCGATGTCGACCCCTCGGGCATCGTCTACCCCGAGTGGGACCTCCGGCGCCGGAGCTACCGACCGGACTGGTGCACCGTTGTCGAGAGCACTCCCTCCTTCGAGGGCGGGCTCGTCGCTCCCCTGGCGAGGGACCCCGCAGTAAGGAGATCGCTGGCGCGACTTGGCATCGGCCTGACGCCTTGTCGACGTCAGCGCCAGGGCGATGACATCGACATCGACGGAGCCGTCGAGGCGAGGGTCGACACCATCGCCGGAACCGCGCACCACGACAACGTCTACATCGAGAGCCTTCGGCGTCGACGCGACCTCGCTGTCCTCATCCTCCTCGACGTCTCGGGCTCAGCGGCCGAAGCCGGAGTGGCGGGCAAGCCCGTCCACGAACACCAGCGAGCTGCCGCGGCCGCGCTCGTCACCGCACTCCACGACCTAGGTGAGCGAGTGGCGCTGTACGCATTCAACTCGCGCGGTCGCCGAGCGGTTCAGCTGTTGCGCGTAAAGGCGTTCGACGACCACCTCGACGGAGTGGTGGCCAGGCGGCTCGCAAGCCTCGAACCCGCCGCCTACACCCGACTCGGCGCCGCCATCCGCCATGGCACGACGATCCTCGATGAGCGAGGTGGGACACCCCGGAGGCTGCTCGTCGTGCTCTCAGACGGCTTCGCCTACGACCATGGCTACGAGGGTCGCTATGGCGAAGCCGACGCGCGGCGCTCTCTTGTCGAGGCCCGCCGCCGCGGCGTCGGCTGCGTGTGCCTCAGCGCGGGGGCCGATGCCGACGCCGCTGCACTGGCGCGGGTGTTTGGGGCCGCGGCACATGCAACAGTGCCGCGGGCCGAGCAGGTGCCCGCTGTCATCGCTCCCCTGTTTCGGGCCGCGCTGCGCTCGGCCGAGGCCCAGCGCCGGGCCTTCCAACGCAAGGATCGGACTAGGGAGCGCCTACAGATGGAGAGGAGGACCGATGACAGGAGCGGCACGACCCTTCTACGTGCCCACCGGTGACGAGGAGCAGGTCTTCAAGGCGGCATTCCGCCAGGGCCTTTCGGTGCTCATCAAGGGCCCCACGGGCTGCGGGAAGACCCGATTCGTCGAGGCCATGGCCCATGATCTGGACCGACCGCTGGTCACCGTGTCATGCCATGACGACCTCACCACCGCCGATCTGGTCGGCCGCTTCCTTCTCGAGGGCGGAGACACCCGATGGGTGGACGGTCCGCTGACGCGCGCGGTGCGCGACGGGGCCATCTGCTACCTCGACGAAGTCGTCGAGGCACGCCAGGACACGACCGTTGTCATCCACCCACTCGCCGACCACCGTCGGCAGCTACCGATCGACCGTCTCGGGGTTGTCCTCGACGCAGCCGTGGGCTTCTGCCTGGTGGTGTCCTACAACCCCGGTTACCAGAGCGTCCTGAAGGACCTGAAGGATTCGACCCGCCAGCGCATGGTCGCCATCGAGCTCGACTTCTCCCCGCCCGATGTGGAGGAGAAGATCGTGAGCCACGAGGCCGGCGTCGGCCACGAACAAGCCGCCCAGCTCGTCAGGCTCGCTCAAGCCATCCGCCGGCTCGACAGCGCCGGCCTTCGCGAAGTGGCATCGACTCGGGTGCTCATCGCTGCTGCGCAGCTGGCCGCCGACGGCGTCCCGCTCGCTGCCGCCGCCCGGGCGGCCATCGCGGGACCGCTCACCGATGACCCGGTCGTGGGCAGGGGGCTGCGCGAGATGATCGCTACCTACCTCGCCGACCCTGATTGACCTCCGTTGGAACAACTATTAGGTTCACGACGTGGCCTATGAGAGCACTGCCGAGCCGATCAAGCTCGGCTACCTGTTCGACTTCGTTCTTCCCGACGGGTTTCCGGCGGAGATGCGGGCGGACCTCACGCAGTCGTTCGACCTCGTCTTCGAGCAGGGCCTCGAACAGGGGCTGATCGACCGGCCGGTCGAGATCGTCTTCCGCGAAGTCGAAGGCCTTCCCAAGGGGACGGTCAAGGCAGTGATCGACGCCTACGGGGAGCTGGTCGACGAGGGTTGCCTCGCCGTGTTCGGGCCGTCCATCACCGACAACGCCGTGCCGACCCGAGAGGCGATCGAGCAACGGTTCCACGTACCCGCCATCAGCGTCACGGGTTCTGAGGAGTGGCTCGGCGAGTGGACCTTCTCCCTATCGATGGGCTCGATGACGGACGAGCCGATCTTCTGGGCTCACCTGCTCGCCAAGCGAGGTCTCACCGACGTCGGCGTTCTCGTCGAGCAGTCGCTGGTGGGCGAGAGCTACATCACGTCGTTCCGTGCGGCCTGCCGCAGGCAGGGCATCCGCATCGCAGCGGAGGAGCCGATTGCGCAGACCGCTCAGGACATCGGCGATGCAGTGCGCAAGCTCCACGAGGCTGGGGTCCAGGCCCTTGTGCACTGCGGGTTCGGGTTCGGGGTCGTGCTCATCGGGCCGGTTCTCGACGAGCTCGGCTGGGATCCCCCTCGCTTCATGGGGACGTCGTTCCAGAACGCATGGATAAACCCGATCGTGTGGAACGCGATCCTCGGCTGGACCGGCCTCGACCAGTACGACGATGGCAACGAGCTCGGTCAGCAGTTCCTCGATCAGTACGCAGCCAAGTACGGCCGCCGACCCGAGTACTGCGTGCCGGTCGTCAACCGCGATCTCGCCACCGTGCTGCTCCACGCCTTCGCAGATGCTCGACCGCTCTCCCCCAAGGGCGTGAGAGATGCACTCGAGCGGGTCAAGATGCTGCCGGCGGCCTCAGGCTCGCCTGGCACTCGTATCACCTTTGGCAAGTGGGCACACCGCGGGTGGATGGGTGCCGGATACCTCGTTGCGAGGTCGCTGGATCCCGACGGAACAAGCGCTCACCTTGTCGAGCGCTTCGGGCAGGGCTGACCCGGTGACCACCCGGCTGGCCCCGCTCACGGAGACCGATCGGGGCGATCGCGCCAAACCGAGCGGCAACCGGACCACCGGCGGGCTGGCGCTCGCCGCTGCCGGCGCCGCGATCCTCGCGATCGCCGTCAACGCCCGCACGGGTACCGGTGCTGACCGAATAACGAACCCTGCGGTCACGGGGGCCCCACGACCCGTCGAGCCCCTCTTCGGCTTCGACCACTGGATCACCCTGCACCAGGTCGGAACCGTCTTGATGATGGTCACCCTCGTCGTGGCGTTCGTCATCGGGTGGAGACGACACCCCGCCCACCCTGTGCTGTTGATGGCCCTGGCTGTAACCGCGCTCGTGTGGCAGGACCCGATCATGAACTGGGCGCCCTACGCGGTCTACAACCCGCAGCTCTGGCACTGGCCGGAGACCTGGCCGCTCGTCTCGCTCTCCCCGACCGTGGAGCCGTTCATAGTGATCGGTTACGCCACCTTCTACATGGCGCCGTTCTTCCCGGCAGTCGTGGTGCTGCGGCGACTGCAGGCCCGTCGGCCATTGGAGTCGTTCCTCTGGCGGCACCCGTTGCTCAGCCTGTCGGCGCTGATCCTCGCCATAGGGTTCGTGTTCGACGCGGGCCTCGAGATCTTCCTCGTCCGCACCCAGCTCTACATCTACTCCCACGTGATCCCCTGGGGGTCCTTCGCCGCCGGCGAGTGGTACCAGTTCCCGCTGATTTGGGAGTCGGCCCTGGTCACGACAGTGATGATCCCCGCAGGTGTCCTCCTGTACCGCGACGACACCGGCCGGACGCAGGCCGAGAAGCTGGCCCAGCGGGCGCGCTTCGTGCGCACCCGCCCGGCGCTCGGCACGTTCGCCGTGATGTTCGTTGTGGTGAACCTGGCCTACCTGTTCCTGTACGGCGGTGGGTTCGCTCTCATGCGCAACACCAGATCCGCTTCATCGGTGGCCTGCCCCTGGCCATACCCGGAGGCAAAGGTCTACGACCCGCAGGGCTTCTATGAAGAGGCCGGGCAACCGGGCCCGTACTTCCCCGGAATCTGGTCAGGATGGCAGAGCGCCCAACCCGACGGACGCCCAGATGTCCACCCGCCGGCCGGCGGCGGCCGGTGCAGCGGCGCCGGTGGCTGACCCTCCGAGCGTCGTCATCACCGGGGCCTCCCGCGGCCTGGGGATGGCAACAGCCGCCCACCTCTATCGGAGGGAATGGAGGGTGGTCGCCGCGATGCGGTCACCCGACGACGGGCTCGAAGCGCTCCGGTCCCGCACTGGTGCATCCCGAGGTGACGATCGACTGATCGGTGTGCGTCTCGACCTCGACGACGTGGAGTCGATCGATGCGGCGGCCTCAGCCATCCTCGACGCCGTCGGTGCGCCTGACGGCATCGTGCACAACGCCGGGATCGCTGGCGTTGGTTGTCTCGAAGAGATGCCGACCCAGACCTGGCAGACCATGTTCTCGACCAACCTCTTCGGCCCGGTACGCCTCACCGGCGCCCTTGTACCCGCGATGCGAGCGGCCGGACGCGGCCGGATCATCATGGTCTCGAGCGCGGGCGCCGTTCGCGGCATGCCCGGCATCGGCGCATACTCCGCAGCCAAGGGCGCGGTGGAACGGTGGGCTGAATCGCTCTCCTTCGAGATCGCCCCCTTCGGCCTCGGCGTCACGGTCCTCGTCGCCGGCACCTACCGAACCGACATCCTCGAGCTGACCCCGACCTATGCCGACCCCGACGGCCCGTACGCGCCGCTCCACGTGGGACTCGAGAAGAACGGCCGCCGATTCCTTCGCTTCGCGCAACCGCCGGACCGCTTCGCACCTGCAGTGGAGCGGGCGCTGCGGGACCACCGCCCGTTCACCCGTCACCCAGTCGGCCTCGACGCCCGCCTGCTGTTGATCGGCAACCGCGTCCTGCCTGCGGGGGCCCTGCAGAGAGTGCTGACCCGCGTGTTGGGCATCCCACGACCGGGCGGCCTCCGCGGTGATCCGCGGCAGCATGTCACCGTCGCCCCCTACTCCAAGGAGACCTGATCCCAGTGGCCGGAACCCACGCCATGTCGTTCGAACCCAGGATGCTGATCGATGGCAAGCTCGTCGAGGGCGAGTCCGGATCCTTCGCGAACGTCAATCCTGCGACCGAGGAGATCCTCGGCGAGGTCGCCGACGCGTCCACGGCGGACATGCAGCGCGCCATCGACGCGGCCCGGCGAGCCTTTGACACGACCGACTGGTCGACCAATCGTTCCCTTCGACAGGCATGCCTGCTTCAGCTGCACGGTGCCCTGGTCGCCGAGCAGGAGGCGATCCGCGAGGAGCTCATCCTCGAGGTCGGTTGCCCCCGGATGGTGACCCACGGCCCGCAGCTCGACCATCCGCTAGCGGAGGGGCTCACCTACCCCGCTCGTCTCATTGATGAGTACCCATGGGAGATCGACCTCGGCGACGCGATGGTCGAGCTCACCAGCCAGATGACTACGAGGAAGGTGTGGCGGGAACCGGTTGGGGTCGTCGGCGCGATCGTCCCCTGGAACTATCCGTTCGAAGTGACGATCCACAAGCTCGGCCAGGCGCTCGCCACCGGCAACACAGTCGTGCTCAAGCCCGCCCCCGATACACCGTTCAACGCCACCCGCATCGGGCGCATCATCGCGGAGCACACGGACATCCCACCAGGCGTTGTCAACGTAGTGACCGCGTCGGACCACCTCGTCGGTGAGGAGCTGACGCTGTCGCCGAAGGTAGATCTCATCTCCTTCACGGGTTCCACCGCCGTGGGCCAGCGGATCATGGAGAAGGGCGCGGCGACGATGAAGCGCCTTTTCCTCGAGCTGGGTGGGAAGTCCGCCGCCATCGTTCTCGACGACGCCGACCTGGGCGTGGCAAGCATGATCGGCTTCGGGGTTTGCATGCACGCCGGCCAAGGCTGCGCCACTCCGACTCGGATGTTGCTGCCCCGCTCCCGCTACGACGAAGGCATCGAGTTCCTGAAGGGCATCTACGAAAGCGTCACGGTCGGTGATCCCCAAGCCCCTGACACGCTCTGCGGACCAGTGATCTCGCCGAAGCAACGCGACCGCGTCGTCGGCTACATCGAGAAGGGGATAGCCGAGGGGGCCAACCTCCTCGTCGGCGGCCCGGACGCGCCTGATGGCTTTGACAGGGGCTACTTCGTCACACCGACGCTGTTCATCGACGTCGACAACACCATGACGATCGCCCGCGAGGAGATCTTTGGTCCGGTTCTCGCCGTGATCCCCTACGACGACGACGAGGACGCGATCCGCATTGCGAACGACAGCCCGTACGGACTCACGGGCTATGTGCTCTCCGACTCCCTCGAGCGTTCGGTATCCGTCGCCCGTCACCTGCGCGTCGGCAGCGTCGGCCTCAACGGCGCGGCGGCGTACGGCGCCGACGTTCCCTTCGGCGGCTACAAGGCCAGCGGCGTCGGACGCCAGAACGGCGTCGCCGGCTTCGACCAGTACCTCGAGGTCAAGGCCGTCGCCTGGCCCGCTGATTGAGCCGGCTACCGAGCTCACCCGCGGACCGCGGCTCCTCGCAGTGTCGTCTCGCGTGCCAGGTCCAGCGCGCCCTGCGGACCAAGTTGGCGCACGATGTTCTCCGGCATCCACAGGAGCTCGAAGACAGACCACGCCCGCACGTCGGCTGACGGCCCGTCAACGTTGAGCTCGCCCGAGCGAACACCTTGTGCCAAGAGGGACTTCAGGTCATTGAGTCGCGCCGAGAACGACGACCCGAGGTTGGCGGTGTTCGGTGGCGCCTCGCGGAGCCACGCGAGCTGGATGTTGTACTCGTCGCTGAACCGGTCGACAGCGTTGACGTTGATCCACATCAGCGCGTCGAGCTTCTCGACGACGGTCGACTCAGATCGAATGACATCCCGCCAGGCCGAGCGTGCCCGCACGGTGAACGAGCGCATGATGGAGCTGAGGAGCTCCTCCTTCGAACCGACCAGGCGATAGACGCTGCCGACGCTCAGGCCGGCGGCCCTAGCGATCACTCGGACCGTGGTCGCTTCATACCCCCGCCGCCCGAACTCTGCCCGAGCGACGGCGCGAAGCATGGGCAACCGATCGTCCTCATCATGTTCGCCCTTATCCCACGCCTCGATGGTCTGGGTGGCTGCCTTGAACGCCGGCGAACGATTGAGTAGCAGGTCAGACGGCGGATCCACTGCGATGCCCTCCAACAGCATCCGACATCGGAGCGCGGGCACCTCGTCGGCACCTCGAACATCGCGAAACACACCGAGGCTCACGTGCAGCAAGACCTGACACAGGCGATCGGCGAAGGACTCCAGATCCACGACCTGACGGATGTCACCACTGGCCCGACCGGCGCGAAGCGTCTCGAGCATCGCTGCCTCGATGGCCGACGGCGAGCGCCGGGCCACCTCGGTGAACTCGTCGCTGGCCCCCTCCGGCGGCTCGTACAACGTGAGCAGCAGAGCAGCGCGGTGGTGCATGGCGCATGTCGCGATGGCCGAGCCGAGCGCCGCGACTCGGTCGCCCACGGGCCGCGGTTCAGAGCTGAGGCCTGCCAGAGTGGCTTGCCCAATGGCGTTGAGCTCGTCTCGATACCGCTTGACGAGCTCAACGATGATCGCCTCCTTCGACTCGAAGTGGTGATACAGGCTCCCGGGCAGGATGCCGCACGCATCGGCGATCTCCTTGAGCGAGGTCTGCAGACCGAACGAGGCAAACAACCCTGCAGCGGTGTCGAGGATCTCCGATCTGCGGGCTCCGCCGACCGACATGGCATGTGCTCCCTGCGTCTCGAACCAAACAGCAATGACCGCACCTGGTGCGGCGAATGCTAACGAGCGGGGCCCGTACGCTGAAACCAAAGGTCTGTTCCGTACCGTCCAGCCTTCGCCCGAGGTCCTCCAGGGAACCCGCCTTAGGTACGCCCGCTCGTGCGCGCCTGACGCGACCCGACTTCCTCGATCACCTCGTCGGAGCGAGCGACGTCGAACTCCTTGCCGCTCACCCGCAGTGCGGCCAGGAGATCGACGAGCTCGCTGCGGCGCTGCTCGGACAGACCAATGGGCCCGTACACCGTCGCGTTCAGGTCCTGCGTCGCAGTGGTGGCGAGCTTCCTCCCGCGCGCTGTGATCACTGCGAGCGTTGTGCGAGCATCCGATGGGTGGGGCACACGTCGTACGAGGCCGTCGCCTTCGAGCCGGTCGATGATGTTGGTCACCGTGGCCGGCGGGATGCGCAACGTCTTGCTGATCCAGCTGAGGGTGAGGGACGACTCCGGGTCCATCGCCAGCCACGCCAGCACCTCGTAGCGGGCGAAGGTGAGGTCATGGTTCCCCATCACCCGGCTCACCTGATCGATGAGAAGCTGATAGGAGCGCAGGATCGCGGTGAACACCGCCATGCCCGACGCGGCCTCCGGATCCCAGCGTTCCATCCACACCCTGCGAGAGGCCTCGACCACGTCGAAGGGGGCGGGCTGGAAACCCGATCCTGCACGCGGTCGGTCTGACGCCCGGCGGTCGGACGACTCAGACAAGCGAGCCACCGATGATCCCGTCTGCTTCGAGCTCATCGAGCTCCGCCGACGAAAGACCGAGCCCCCCGAGGACCTCGGCGTTGTGTTCGCCGAGCAGTGGGGCATGCCGGGTGTGGACACGCTGCGGACCGCGCGAAAACCGCATCGGCATCGTGCTGTACCGAGATCGTCCGATCACCGGGTGGTCGAGCTCCTCGAAGAAGCCGCGCGACGCCAGCGGCGGAAGATCGGGTTGGTCTTGGGGCTGGATCACCTTCCCCACGGGAACACCGGCGTCCCAGAGGAGATCGACGATGTCATCCGCCGACCGCGCACGACACCACTCCTGCAACCATTCGTCGATCCGATCGTGATCTCGCATCCGACCGTCCCGGTTTGCCAACGCGGGGTCATCCGCCCACTCGTCTGCAGCAAGGACACCGCACAGGGCCGACCACTGGGCCTCGGTGGCTACGGCGATCGCCACCCAGGAGTCGTCTCGTGCTCCGTCCTCGGGCGCCGCTGCCTGGTACAGGTTCTGCGGGGCCGCGGTGGGTCCCCGGTTGCCGGCGCGGGTCAGCAGCGCGCCATAGGCCGAGTGCTCGATCGCTTGCTCGGCGGTGACGTTGAGCGCAGCGTCGATCATCGCCGCCTCGACGAGGCCCCCCTCACCGGTCTTGGCCCGGTGCTCGAGGGCCAGCATCAATCCGAACAGCGCGTGGAGCCCCGCGTTGGGGTCGCCGACGCAGTAGGGCTCGATGGGAAGGTCGTCGGCGTGCCCGGTGAGCCACGTCAGTCCGGAGGCGTCCTCGATGACGAACGCGAACGCGGAGAGGTCGCGCCACGGTCCGTCGAGCCCGAATCCGGGCATCCTCACCATGATGAGGTCGGGCCGCTCAGCGCGCAACGTCTCGAAGTCGAGGCCGAGCTGGTCGAGCACACGCGGTGTGTAGTTCTCGACGACCACGTCGCAGGTCGCCACGAGCCTGCGCAGGAGATCGCGACCCTCCTGTCTGCTGAGATCAAGGGTGACGCTCTTCTTGTTCGTGTTGAGGGCAGCAAAGATGGGGCCCCGCTCCCAGAATCGATCCTCGGTTTGGGGCACGCCACCCACGAGGCGTGCGCCATCGGGTCGCGTTGCGGACTCGAGGTGGATCACCTCCGCACCCAGCAGGGCGAGGAGGTGCCCGGTGAGCGGTCCCGCCCAATAGGCCGTCATGTCCAGGACGCGCAGTCCGCTGAAGGGGCGCCCGCGTGGTGCTGCCGAGCGATCGGCCCGCTCGCTGCGATCGCCCGACACGACGTCGTCGATCGAGTGTTCCCCTAGCCGCGGCGCAGGGCTGACCGGTCGCAGGACCGCGGCGCTGAGCCGGAATGGGGGGCGAGGGCTCATGGCGCCATCCCGCGGGTTCGCAGCAAACGTCTCACGCTCGCGGAGGTGCTCGAAGGAGGTCACGTTGGAGCCGTTGGCAATGGGCGCATTCGGGATCCGGAAGGCCGACGCCAGATCGAGAACCTCGCCGACGCTGTGCTCGGCGACCCACGCGTTGATCGTCGGTCCGAGCGCCGTCCGATCGAGGAAGAGCTTGGGGTCCTCCATCCACTCCGGGTGGCCGACCATGGCGCAGACGTCGAGCCACTGCTGGCCGGTGCCACAGCCCAGACCGACGAGGCCATCCTTGGCAGCACCCACTCCGGGGGTGGGGACAAAGCGCTTTCGCCGCATCGGACGGCCGAGCTGATCGTTGAAGGTCACGGGGTAGTACGTGAGACACATGGCGAGCGTCTCGAGCATCGACACGTCGACGAGCTCACCTTCGGGGTCGTTGCGTCGTGTCGACGCCAGCGTTCCGATGGCGGCGAAGGTTCCCGCGAGCCACTCCCCGATCTGACCACCTACGAACGTCGGCGCGCGATCCGGGCGCCCGCGGGCGAGCCCTATGACCCCTCCCGACCATGCTTGAAGTGTGAACTCCGTGGCGGGCTTGTCGGTCCAGGGCCCCTCGAGACCGAACGGCGTGATGGACGTGACCTGTAGGTGCGGGTGGGCACGGAGGATCTCGCTGGGCGCCAGGCCTGGGTGCTCCACCACCGGCGATCCCGGCGACCACACGACGGCGTCGGCCGATGCGAGCAGCCGGTGGAGCGCCTCGACACCATCGTGCCGCGCTGGGTCGACGACAACGCTCTGCTTGGATGCAGCCAGGAAGCTGAACAGCGCGCCGTCGTCGTCCGGCGCAATCTCAGCGCCCGAGGCGGACCATCGGCGGAGTGGGTCACCGTAGGGTGACTCGACCTTGATCACCTCCGCTCCACCGTCGGCCAGGAGCCTGGTGCAGTACGCGCCGGCGATCCACGTCGAGAGGTCGACGACTCGAAGCCCTGCCAGCGGCGTGCCCGTCATGTGACTAGGGCCGTCGCCGACCGGAGCGGCTCAGCCGCCACTCGGGCGGGAACTGGCTGTCGTTGTCCTTCACCGCGAGGTTCAGACCGGCGTCCATCGTCTCGTTGCTGAGCGTCGCTCGGCCCCCGTTGTCGTCCTCGCGCAGAACCCCACCCATCGACTCGAGCCATGCGCTCAGCAGAGTTCCCACCGACTCGCCCTGGTGCTGCTTCATGATCTCGAAGAAGACCTTCTGGATGAAGACGGTGTCGGTCGGTCGAGTTCGGGCGCAGGCCAACGCGTACTTCTGAACCTCGGCCTCGAGCTCACCGCGAGGTACGACGCTGTTCAGGAAGTTGCAGTCGTACATCTCGTCCGCCGTGAACGGGCGACCCGTGAAGACCATCTCCTGGAACTTGCGCATGCCCATCATCGTCGCCCACTGCCACATGCGCGGGGCATAGCCGACGTAGCGGAACGCGGGGTGCCCGAAGAGTGCGTCGTCCGACGAGATGACGAGATCGGCGTCGGCGGCTTGGTAGAAGTGCCACCCGTAGCAGTAGCCCTTGACCTCGAGAATGCTGATCTTCTTGAAGTCCTGGAGGGTGCGGCAGCCCGATCTCGTGTCCGCGTACCAGTGCAGCAGCGACGCCCCGGCGCGATAGGAGCGCTCGCCGGGCATCGTGACGTCGTCGTCGGGCTCGAGGCCGAACTCCTCGTGCAGCGCGGTCCCCGCGGCCCGCTTCGCCATCAGCTCGTCGAGATCTGCGCCCGTTCCGAGGTGGTCGCCGACGCCGCGCACGACGAGCACCTTGACGTCGTCGTCGATGCTCGCCTTGAAGAGCAGATCGGCATACCGCCGGCGGGCTGCGATCGTCGGGATGTTGAGCTGGTCGGGACGGTTGAGGGTGATCGTCGCGATCCGGGTGGCAGGGTCCTTCTCGTAGAGGATGATCTCCTCGGGCGGCGGGATGTCGAGCTCGGGCATGTCAATGGCTCCTTGCAGCGTGAACGGCGTCGGTCGAGAGCAGCTCTGGCCCGGTCGCGGTGATGGCGATCGGTTCCTGGACGTACAGGGCACCCACGCCCTGGTCCCAGACGTAGGCGGTGAGCGAGAAGACCATGCCCACCTCGATGTGCCGGGCGGAAGCGGTGCGGGGCAGGGCGTGTGTCACGAGCGGCAGGTCGAACCCGAGGCCGAGACCGCGGGCGACCGGCACGGGAGGAGCGGGGATGCCCGCGGCGGTGTACGCGTCGAGCAGGCCGGACAGCGGCGCACCTGGCTGGCACGCGACGACGAGCGCTCGCAACAGCGCCTCGGACCGATCGAGCAGGTCACGATGCACGCCGACATCTTCAGCGGCGGCGTGTGTGCGACCGAGCTCACCGACGTACCCACCGCGGAGCACACCCGCCTCGAAGGCCACCAGGTCCCCCGCGGCAACTGCGGTGTCGCGGGTCGCGCGTCGCCAGGGGTGGTCCCGGGAGGTGATCCAGGCCACATCCTGACCGGAGGGAGTGGTCACGCCTTCAGCGGCCATGGCCTCCATGAACACACCCGTGAGCTGTCGCTCCGTGATGCCGGGGGTGAGCGCCGACACGGTTTCACCGAGGGCGCTCTCCGCGAGCCGCACCGAGGCGCGGATCGCGCCGATCTCCTCGGGCGTCTTGACCTGGCGGGCGCGTGCGAGCAGGTCTGTCCCGTCGACGACCTGCGCCGCCGGGAAGGCCTTGCCGAGCAATCGAAGCGCCGAGAAGGTGAGCGCATCGGTTGCCACCGTGCGAGCAGTCGCGGCCCCCTCGATCCCTTGGAGCACCTTGAGGAAGGTCGCCGCGTTGAAGGAGATCCCATAGAGGTTCTCGTGGGGGATGTCGTCGGGGATGCCTTCGTCCCAGGTGCTCAGCAGGTGGACGGCCCCGGATGCGCGCACGAGCACACAACCGGGCCCAAACGCTCGGGAGCCGGCGGTCCACAGTCGTGGCGCGCCCGACACATAGCGTGCGTTGCCTTCGCGACCGACGATCAGCAGATCGACATCGGTGGCTTCCATCTCGTCGAGCAGGCGCGTGCGACGCGCGAGGCGCAGAGCGGCGTCGTCGGGAAGAACCTCGGTGATCGGCACCTGAACCTCAGAAGGGGTCATACGGGTAATCGGTCATGGGCTCCCAACCGTCGTCGGTGACGAGGAGCACCTCCTCGGAGCGGTAGCCCGCCGCACCGTCGTCCCAGACGATCGGCTCCAGCACCAAGACCATCCCGGGCGCGAGCACGAGCGACGCGTCGAACGCTTCGCCGATGTCGCTTCCGACGTAGGGCATCTCGGCGCTGTCGATGCCCAACCCGTGGCCGAGGTAGAAGTGCGGCATCCACGGCTTCACTCCACCAGCGGCTCCGATCGCGGCGGCCGTCAGGTCCGCGGCGGTGGCGCCGGCGCGGGTGACGTCGAGGACCGCCGCCATGATCGTCTGCCACCGCTCGAACTGCCCACGCTGCTGAGCGCTCGGCTCGCGCCCCACGATCCACGTGCGGCCGAAGTCCGAGTGGAATCCGCCGTAGCTGACGCCCGTGTCGACCCACAGGACATCTCCCTCCACAAGGGCTCGTTCGGTGGAAAGGAGCGGGCAAGCGAGATCCCCGGTTGTCGTCCACGGACCATCCGCGATGTTCGACGGCATCACCTGCCAGATCGGATCGAGGATGTTGGCGTCGGCACCGGCATCGAAGATCGTGCGCAGGAAGGTGGCGGTCAGGTCGGTCTGCCGCACTCCGGGAGCGACGAGCGCCTGCACCTCGGCGATGGCTTGTTCGGTGATCCGAAGCCCCTCACGCATGCAGGACAGCTCGTCGGGAGTCTTGAGGACCTTGGCCGCGCTGATGATGCGCCCGCCATCGCTCGGCCCGTCGCCCGCGAACAGGAGCGACCGCTCGCGTCGCAGCGCGTGGGTCCACTCGTCGAGCGCGATCACCGCGCTGGCCCCGATGAGGCCCGTGAGCTGTGCCGCGAAGTGCTCGACCCCCTCGTCGAAGTCGAGGTAGACGGGACCGTGCAGGTGATCGGCGGGCAGCTCCGCACGAAGCCGATCGTCCTCCCGCACCGGCGAGAAGAGATGCGGGGTCGGGTCGTCCGCCAGCACCACGGCGACGGGCTGTTCGAAGTTGGTTCGACCGCCATCCGCGAGCGGCCAGACCGCGCCGGTCGCGTAGGCGACGTTGGTGTTGCCGAGCAGCACGAGGGCATCGAGCCCTTGCGCACCCATCAGACCGCGGAGCCGCTCGCCTCGTTGGCGCTGCATGCGGGCGAGATCAGGAGTGGCCGGGATGTGCGTCGGGGCCACCGACGCCATGAGCCCTGCGGACATCAGCCCTCCAGCCCGAGGAAGCGCATGATGTTGCCCCCCACCACCGCGGTCGCGGCTTCGGCACCGACTGCGGCGACCACGGCCGCCAGCGATTCGCCGCTGTAGCCATACGTGCTCTCGTTGTGCGGGAAGTCCGTGGACCACATCACCCGGTCGACACCGATGCGGTCGACGAGGTCGAGGCCCAGCGGGTCGACCATGAACGACGCGCACATGTGGTTGTCCCAGTAGTGCTGTGGATCGTGCTGGACCTCGCGGTTGGCGAGGTGACGGAACGACGCCCCGATGTGCTGGGCGTCCTGGATGGCCGAGGGAACCCAGTTGATGCCGCCCTCGAACCAGCCGATCTGAAGCCCCGGATGGCGATCCAGGATCCCGCCGAAGATGAACTTGCCGAACATGTCGCGGAACGGCGCCATCGACTGCAGCATCCCCACGCCCAAGGCGTTGAACTCGTTCGGCGACGACGGCGGGTTCTCGCCGATGTGATGCGACACGGGGATCTGCGACTCCTCGATGGCCGCCCACACCCCGTCCATGGCGCTGCTCGCGAAGTCGATCGGGCGCTTGTCGAGGTCCTTGCCGGGCTGGAGCGGCAGGAGGAACGTCTTGAGCCCGAGGGCCTTGAGCTCGTCGAGAGTCCGTCGGGCACCGTCGGCGTCCCACCAGTTGATGAGACCCACACCGAAGATGCGGCCCTTCGACCGCTCCTGGACCTCCGCGATGTGCTCGTTGTAGATCCGGAAGCACAGTTCGCGCACCTCCCGATCCGGCCACCCGAACAAGGCGAGCACCGAGTTCGGGAAGGCCAGCTCCTTGGTGACGCCTTCGGAGTCGAGCGCCGCGAGGCGGGCACCGACATCACCGGAGTGCGAACCGGGGAGCGGGTCGTACTGGGTGAGCACCTCGATGAACTCCTTGACGAGGACCGACTTCCCGTCCATCCCGACCACCCACCCACCGTCGACGTTCATGACGCGCGGGGCTTGGTCCTTCATGCTCTTGGGGAAGCGCTCGTAGAAGATGTCCTCGGCCAGCGAGATGTGGTTGTCGGCGGAGAACACCTCGGTCCCCGCCGGCAGTCCGACGTCGACGACCGGACCGGGATGCCGGTCCTTCGGCGCCCCCAGCCCCGCGGGCGGGTACGTCAGCGTTCGCGCTTCATTCGCCATGTTCCTCCTCCCCCCTGTAGCCGTCCCCCAGATTACTTCGAACTCGTAGCAATCGTCAACGGATCCTGCTACGTTGCCTCGGCGCAGGGTCAGGACGTTCGGGGTAGGAGGGGCCGCGACATGACGACGTGGGACACCGCCGTCGACTTCGTGATCGTCGGATCAGGCGGCGGCGGGATGGTGGCCGCCCTCACCGCGGCCGATGCCGGCGCGAGCGTGATGGTGCTGGAGAAGCAGCCGCTGATCGGCGGCTCGACGTGCATGTCCGGCGGGATCGTGTGGGTCCCCAACAACCCGGTGATGCGCGCCGCTGGGATCCCTGACTCCTATGAGGACGCGACGGCCCACTTCGATGCCGTGGTGGGTGACGTGGGGCCGGCCTCGTCGCCACAGCGCCGACACGCGTTCTTGACCGCGGGTCCAGAGATGGTGTCGTTCCTCCAGGGCCGTGGCGTTCGCTTCGTCCACTGCCCCGGCTACAGCGACTACTACTCCAACGCCAAGGGAGGTCACGACGTCGGCCGCGGGATCGAGCCCGTCCCCTTCGACGGCCACGTGCTCGGTCCGTGGCTCGACAAGCTCCAGCCCGGTCTGGCCCAGAGCCTCGGGCTGTCGGTGATGACCAACGAAGCGCGCTCGCTCTCCCATTACAACCGCAGCATCCACGCCTTCGCCGTGTCGGCGCGGGTGGCCTTGCGCACCGCCCTGGCCCGTCTCCGCCGCCAGGCGCTCCTCACCAACGGTGCGTCGCTGATCGCACAGCTGCTGCAGATAGCGATCGACCGCGGGATCCCCGTCTGGACCGAGGCCCCGCTCGAGGAGCTGATCATCGAGGATGGCTGCGTGGTCGGGGTTCGCACGGTCCGCGACGGCGCTGCCATGCTGGTCCGCGCTCGCCACGGGGTGCTCCTCGCCGCCGGTGGCTTCGCCCACAACCGCAAGATGCGAGGGGAGTTCGGCGGCGACCAGCCCAACCCCGCCAAGTGGTCGATCGCCAACCCTGGCGACACGGGCGAGGTGATGCAGATGGCCATGGGTCTGGGCGCCAAGACCGACCTGATGGACGAAGCGTGGTGGCTTCCGTCCCCTCGCACGGGGCGGTTCGGCGCGTCGACGCTCGACCAGGCCCGCCAGCGACCACGCACGATCTACGTCGACGCCGACGGCCAACGGTTCGTCAACGAGTCGAACTCGTACATGGAGGTCGGCAAGGCGATGTACGAGCGGGACAAGACCTCCAGGGCGGTCCCGTGCTGGCTGATCTTCGACGACCGCTACCGCAAGCGCTACGCCCATCTCCGATCCAGCCCGGGCCGGTTCCCGCGCAAGCTGCTGGAGAGCGGGAACCTCAAGCAGGCCTGGACCCTGCAAGACCTCGCCCGTCTGTGTGACATCGACGCGGACGGCCTCACCGCGACCGTGGAACGGTTCAACGAGCACGCCGCGCAGGGCAACGACCCCGACTACGGGCGCGGCGACTCCGCCTACAACCGATCGCTCGGCGACCCCAACCACAAGGTACATCCGTGCTTGGGTCCGATCGACGAGGCGCCGTTCTACGGCGTGCAGGTCCTCCCCGGTGACATCGGCACCTGCGGGGGCCTGCTCACCAACGAGCACGCCCAGGTGCTCGACCAGGACGACGCACCGATCGCGGGGCTCTACGCAACCGGCAACGGCACCGCCACCGTCATGGGCCGCCACTACCTCGGCCCGGGCGCGAGCATCGCCAACACGATGGTCTTCGGCTTCGTCGCGGCACGCCACGCTACGGCGGGGAGTCGAGAGGGATCATGAGCGACTTCGCACGCATCAACTTCTTCGCCGACCGGGCCGTGCAGGACGACCCCTACGCCTACTTCGACTGGGTGCGTGAACAGGGCCCGGTCTGGCAGGAGCCGCGCTACGGCGTGTTCATGATCACCGGCCACCCCGAGGCAATAACCGTCTATGGCGACCCGGCGACGTTTCCCTCGGACGATCCTCCCTCAGGCACGTTCTCGTCGTGCAACGCGGTGAGCGGGCCGTTCGTGAAGCTGTCTCGTCCGGTCGAAGGTGACGACATCAGCGAGGCGATCGTGGCTTGCCGGAGCGAGCTGCCCTTCAGCGACCAGCTCCCGGCCTTCGATCCTCCCGACCACACCGCTCACCGGCACCTGCTCGCTCGGCTCATCACCCCGAAGCGCCTCAAGGAGAACGAGGACTTCATGTGGCAGTACGCCGATCGGCTCATTGACGGCTTCCTCGATCACGGCACCTGCGAGATGGTCGCCGACTACGCCGAACCCTTCGCCCTCACCGTGGTCGCCGACCTCGAGGGCGTGCCGGAAGCCGATCACTCGCTGTTTCGCGAACGGCTGTCCACCGTCCACGAGACTGTGGCGCACAAGCCGCTGGAGTTCCTCTACGAACGCTTCACCGAGTACATCGAGGACCGCCGCGAGAAACCCCGTAACGACGTCCTTACCGGACTGGCCACCGCGACGTTTCCCGATGGCTCCACCCCCGAGGTGAACGACGCCGCCCTCATCGCCGCCAACCTCTTCGCTGGGGGGCAGGAGACGACCGTACGGCTGCTGTCCTTCGCACTTCGAATGCTCGGCGAGCGACCGGACCTGCAACGTCTCGTTCGTGAGGACCGAGAACGCATCCCGAACTTCATCGAGGAGACGCTTCGCATCGAGAGCCCGCTGCGCACGCAGTTCCGCATGGCACGGGTCCGCACCAACCTCCACGGAGTCGACATACCTGCCGGCGGAACGGTCATGCTCGCGCCGGGAGCCTGCAACCGTGACCCCCGGGTGTTCGAGCGCCCGTACGAGTTCGACATCGAACGGACGAACGCTCGCCAGCACATCGCGTTCGGCTTCGGGATCCACACCTGTGCCGGGGCGCCGCTAGCCAGAGCAGAGGGCCGGGTCACGCTCAACCGGTTCCTCGATCGCACGAGCGACATCGCGATCTCCGAGGAGCACCACGGTCCGCCGGACGCTCGACGGTACGACTACCTCCCGACCTTCTTCCTGCGCGGGCTCGAGCGCCTCCACCTCGGCCTCACGGTCGCTAGCTCGTAGACCCCTCCGCCTGCTTCGCGGTCGACATGATGAGCTTCGTCTGCGCGTAGGGCGGCCCCGCTGTCGTCCCGCCGTCGATCGGTAGGATGATCCCCGTTATCTGCGCGGCTCGCCGACTGGCCAGGAACACCACCGCGTTGGCTACGTCCTCGGGCTGGGCTTCTCGTTCGAGCGGTTGCATGTAGCGCAGCACCGGCGCCATGTCGTAGGTGGTGATCCCGGTACGAATGTGGGCGGGGGTCAGGCAGTTGACCCGAATGTCGTAGGGCGCCAGATCCACGGCCATGCACTTGGTGGCGTGCGCTATCGCGGCCTTCGAGGATCGATAGGAGATCATCCCCGCGCCAGCGTTGACCGCCGCTATCGATGCGTTGTTGATGATGGAGCCACCGCCGTGATCCTTCATGTACCGAGCGGCGCGCTGGGCACCAGCGATCACCCCGAAGAGGTTCACGTGCATGATGCGTGAGAAGTCCTCGAGGTCGTCATGCAGAAAGCGAGTGAGCGGACTGCCGATCCCCGCGTTGTTGAACATGATGTCAAGCCCGCCGAACCGATCGACCGCGACGTCCACAAGAGCCTGCACCTGATCCACGTCGCTAACGTCCGTCTCCTGGAACGCGGCAGCATCACCGATGCCGGCCGCCAGTGCCCTCCCACCCTCCACGTCGACATCAGCGATCACGACGCTGGCTCCCTCGGCAGCTAGCAGCTCGGCGGTCGCTCGACCGATGCCGCCCGCGCCGCCGGTCACGATCGCGACCTTGCCCACCAGCTCAGGAGAGTTCATGGAGGGCAACATAGTGGTGCCGTTGACGCACTGGGCCTGTTCATGTCATTGTCCGATGACACCAAATCGGCCAGGGGACAGGGGCGCAACGTGACGGTCATCGGACAAGCGGAGCTCCGCTACGACCCCTACGACGTTGCGCTGAACGCCGACCCCTACCCGATGTTCCGGCGGCTGCGCGAAGAGATGCCGCTCTACTACAACGACACCCACGACTTCTACGCGGTCAGCCGCTACGACGACGTCGAGCAGGGTCTCAAGGACCGGGGAACGTTCATCTCCGGCCGGGGCGGGGTTCTGGAGCTCATCAAGGCCGAGATCGAGATCCCGCCCGGCACCGTGATCTTCGAGGACCCACCCACGCACACGATTCACCGGGGCCTGCTGTCGCGCATGTTCACCCCGCGGAAGGTCGCGGCCCTCGAACCGCAGATCCGCAAGCTCTGCGCCGAGGCGCTGGACCCGCTTGTCGGCAGCGGTCGCTTCGACCTGATCGCCGACTTCGCAGCATTGATGCCCATGCGCGTGATCGGCATGCTCCTCGGGATTCCGGAGGAGGACCAGCAGGCCATTCGTGACCAGACCGACGACAACCTTCGCACCGAGCCGGGCCAGCCCATGTCAGAGTCCAACGCCTTCTCGAGCGGCGGGAGCTTCGACGAGTACCTCGACTGGCGAGTGGACCACCCGTCCGACGACATCATGACCGAGTTGCTCACGGCCGAGTTCGAGGACGAGACGGGACAGCTACGCCGGCTCACCCGTGAGGAGCTCGGCACCTACCTCGCGGTAGTGGCCGGCGCTGGAAACGAGACCACGACACGCGTCATCGGCTGGACAGGGAAGGTGCTCGCGGAGCACCCAGATCAGCGGCGCGAGATCGTGAAGGATCGTTCGCTCGTCAACGACGCAATCGAGGAGGTCCTGCGATTCGAGCCTCCGGCGCCCCATGTCGGACGCTACGTCGCTCGCGGAGTCGAGATCCACGGACACACCGTGCCGAAGGGCAGCGCCATCTTGTTCCTCGTCGGCTCCGCCAATCGCGACGACCGCCGCTTTGCCGATGGTGACAGCTTCGACATCCAGCGAACGCCGATCCCGCACCTGACCTTTGGCCACGGCGCCCACTTCTGCCTCGGCGCGGCGCTGGCTCGGCTCGAGGGACGCATCGCGCTCGATGAGCTGCTGAACCGCTTCCAGGAGTGGGATGTCGACCTATCGGACGCTCAGCTCTCCCCCACCTCCACGGTGCGGGGCTGGGAGACACTCCCGATCGTCGTGGGCTAGGGCAACCACTAGAGAAGGGAAGCCGAATATGGGATCGCTGGAGGGAAAGGTTGCGGTCATCACGGGCGCAGGCTCCGGGATGGCGAAGGCCTCGGTGCAGGTGTTCGTGCGGGAAGGCGCGAACGTGGTGGCCGCCGACATCAGCGGTGCCGAGAAGGACACCGCCAAGGAGGTCGGAAGCGGTGTGCTCGCGGTGCACTGCGACGTGACTCGCGAGGACGACGTCGCCGCGGTGGTGGCCGCCGCAATCGCAGAGTTCGGGCACCTCGACGTCATGCTCAACGTGGCCGGGATCGCCGAGGGAGCGATGGTCGCGGATCTGACGCAGGACCACATCGACCGGACGCTGGACGTCGATCTCCGCGGCGTGCTGTACGGCATGAAGCACTCGATCAAAGCGATGCTTGACGGAGGCAACGGCGGCGCCATCGTGAACTGGTCCTCAATCGGCGGTCTCGGCGGCGCGCCGTTCACCAGCGCCTACAGCGCGGCGAAGGCCGGCGTCATCGCCGCAACCAAGGTCGCGGCGATCGAGTACGGCAGCAACGGGATCCGGGTGAACGCCATCTGCCCCGGGTTCATCCACACCGAGATCATGGGCGCCCACCCTGAGCTCATGCCCGGCATTCTCGAGAAGGCCGCCCTCGGGCGAGGTGGCCAGGCGCACGAGGTCGCCGAAGTGGCCGCCTTTCTGGCCTCAGACAAGGCATCGTTCGTGTCGGGCGCGATCATCCCCGTCGACGGCGGTTGGTCAGCGAAGATCGCGTGAAGCCCGCCCCCTTCGCGTATCACCGCCCGGAGACCATCGAAGAAGCGGTCGCGCTGCTCGCTGAGCTGGGTGACGACGCAAAGGTCCTGGCCGGCGGGCAGAGCCTGATTGCGATGTTGGCCCTCCGTCTCGCGGTGTTCGACCATCTCATCGACATCGGACGCATCCCCGATCTCCGTGGCATCGAGCGCCGAGAGGGGGATCTCTGGGTTGGCGCCGGCACCACCGACGCCGATGTGGAGCGCAGCTCGTTGGTGGCGGATGCCGTGCCACTGCTCGCCAAGGTGACTCCCTTCGTCGGTCACTTCCAGATCCGAAATCGCGGGACCCTCGGCGGGTCGATCGCGCACGCCGACCCTGCCGCTGAATACCCCGCTGTGGCGCTGACGCTCGACGCGACCATGCACGTGGCCTCGCGTCAGCGTGAGCGCACCATCGCGGCCGGTGACTTCTTCGATGGGGTTTGGACCACCACGATGAAGGACGACGAGCTGCTCATCGGTGTCACGTTCCCGGAGTGGGGCGGCCGCAGCGGGTTCGGTGTCGAGGAGGTTGCCCGGCGACATGGCGACTTCGCGATCACGGGAGCCACGGTAGGCATCGAGCTCGACAACGAAGACCGGATTCGACGGTGTTCCATCGGGTTGCTGGGAATGGGCTCGAGGCCCGAGCGCGCCCTCCGCGCTGAGCGGGAGATGCACGGCCGGCCAGCTGACGAGATCGACACAACCGAGCTCGGACAGCTGGCGATCGCCGGCCTCGACTCGGTGCCGGGCGATCTCCACGGTTCGGTGGACTACCGGCGACGCGTCGGCGCCGTGGTCGTCGCACGGGCATGGACAGGGGCGATCAAGGAGGCACGACGTGCATGAGGTCGAGGTCACGGTGACCATCAACGGGGCCATGCGCACAACGACGGTCGAGCCTCGGCTGACGCTCGCCGACTACTTGCGCGACACCTGTCGTCTCACCGGCACGCACCTGGGCTGTGAGCACGGGGTCTGCGGGGCGTGCACCGTCCTCGTTGACGGCGCGGCCATGCGCTCCTGCCTGATGTTCGCGGTTCAGGCCGACGGCACAGAGGTAACCACGATCGAGGGCATCGGGGCCGACGACGGCGAGCTGTCGCCGTTGCAAGCCGCGTTCCGCGACTGCCACGGACTCCAATGCGGCTTTTGCACGCCCGGCTTCATCACGTCCATGACCGCGTTCCTCCGCGACAACCCCGCGGCCACTGACGACGAGATCACGGGTGCGCTGGCCGGGAACTTGTGCCGCTGCACCGGCTACCAGGGGATCATCCAAGCTGTCCGCCAGGCGGCGGGACAGAACCGATGAGCGGCGTGACCGAAGGCGCCGCACGGTACGCGGGGACACGCATCAATCGTGTCGAGGATGCCCGCCTGCTGACCGGGCAGGGAACCTTCGTTGACGACATCGCTCTTCCGGGCATGCTCCATGCCTGCTTCGTACGCAGCCCGTTCCCTCGGGCCTCCATCCGCGGCATCGAGACCGCGGCAGCACTGGCCGTTCCTGGCGTCCAGTTCGTGTTCACGGCTGGCGACCTCAACCCGTCGATGAAGGAGCAGTGGCACACCTCCATCGGCCCGCGGAGCCCGGAGACGCCGAGGCCACCGCTGGCCGAGCACGAGGCGCGCTTCGTCGGCGATCCTGTTGCTTTGGTCGTCGCCACCGACCGCTACATCGCCGAGGACGCGGCTGAGCTCGTCGTGGTGGACTACGACCCGCTTCCGGCAGTCGTCGACTACACGACGGCCCACGAGGCAGACGCGCTGGTGCACGAGCAGCACGGCTCGAACGTCATCGCCGAGCTGGCGGCGCTACCTGAGTCAGCCCTCGACGACGTCTTCGCCGGAGCCGCCCACGTCGTGAACGAGACGATCTACCAGCAGGCCTGCGCTCCCGTCCCGATGGAGGGCCGGGGTCTCGTCATCGACTGCTCACCCGCTTCCGGCGAGATCACGATCTACGCCGCAACCCAGTCGCCACACGAGGTGCGGTTGTTCTGCTCGCGACTGCTCGGGATGCCCGAGCACCGGATCCGAGTCGTGATGCGCGACACCGGTGGCGGGTTCGGACAGAAGGTGCTTGTGCAGCGCGACGAGATGTGCGTCATGCTGGCAGCGCCCAAGGTCGGCGTCCCCCTGAAGTGGGTGGAGGATCGCCGAGAGAACCTCCTCGCGGCCGGCAAGTCTCGCCAGGAGCACGCGGCAGTGAAGATGGCCTTCGACGCCGACGGCTCGATCCAGGCGGCGTTCATTGACTTCGTGTCCGACTGTGGCGCGTACCCCACCCCCTGGCCGGTCATGCCCGCCGCCGCAGTGGGGGCATTGTTCTCCGGCCCGTATCGCGTTCCGCATGCATCGTTCGCGACGAAGACGATCTACACGAACACCGTGGGACGCACCGCCTATCGGGGCCCGTGGCAGTTCGAGTCGCTGGCCCGAGAGGTACTGCTGGACATCGCGGCCCGCCAGATGGAGATCGACCCGATCGACCTGCGACGCCGCAATCTCCTGCGACGAGTCGATCTTCCGTACACGAACCCCATCGGGATGACCTTCGACGACATCTCGCCGATGGAGACCTTCGAGCAGGCGCTGTCGATGCTCGACTACGACGCGTTCCGCCGCGAGCAGGCGACGGCGAGGGCGGCTGGGCGCTACCTCGGCGTTGGCACATCGAGCTACGTCGAGCCGTCGACCCCGGGCCACGGGTACTACGGCACAGAGGCGGCCACCATCCGCATCGAGCCTTCCGGAATGGTGAACGTGTACATCGCGGGTGGTTCGGCGGGTAACAGCCTGGAGACCACCGTGGTGCAGCTCACCGCGGATGCGCTCGGTGTGCGACTCGAAGACGTTCACACGATTCAGGGGGACACGGCCGTTACGGGCTTCGGCGCCGGAGTGGCGGGGAGCCGTAGCGGATCGATGACCGCGGGCGCTGTGCACGCCACGGCACAGATCCTGCGCGAGCGAATGATCGCCATCGCGGCGCAGCAGCTCGAGGCCGCTATCGATGACATCGAGCTCGCCAACAGTGGAGCTCACGTGCGCGGGACCCCGTCGATCAGCATCTCGCTGGCTGACCTGGCCGGAGTCGCGTACTTCGACACCGCCAAGCTCCCCGCTGGCGTGGCCCCCGGGCTGGAGGCCACGGCGCGCTACGCGAGCGTGGCGCAGTCGATCTGGGTGAACGCGGCGCATGTCTGCACGTGCGAGGTCGATGTGGAGACCGGACAGATCGAGCTATTGCGCTACATCGTTAGCGAAGACTGCGGCCCGATGATCAACCCGAACGTCGTCGAGGGCCAGATCGCCGGAGGCACCGTGCAGGGCATCGGCGGGGCGCTCTACGAACACCTCGCCTACGACACTGACGGCAACCCGATCACGACCACCTTCATGGACTACCTGATCCCGACGGCCGCCGAAGTGCCGATGATCGAGTACGGCCACATCGAGACACCGAGCCCCGGGCCGGGCGGCTACAAGGGCGTGGGCGAAGGCGGAGCGATCGGGTCTCCACCGGCCGTCGTCAACGCCGTGGCAGACGCGTTGGCTCCCCTCGGTGTGCGCCTCACCCGACTTCCGCTGAGCCCTGACCGAATCATCGAGCTGATCCACCATGGCCAAGGCTGAGTCACCGAAGCGCCCGTACGACAGCCCCGTGCGACGGCAGCGCGTCGCACAGACCCGTGAGCAGATCGTCGCCGCGGGAGCGGAGCTGCTCCACGGCTTTCCGATCTGGAACTGGCGGGCGCTGACTCCCCGCTCCGTGGCTGAGCACGCGGGGGTCACCGAGCGGACGGTGTATCGCCACTTCGGCAGCGAACGGGAGCTTCGCGACGCTGTCATGGCGCGCATGGAACAGGACGCTGGTGTCGAGCTCGAAGGGCTGAGTCTCGACGGCGTGACGGAGGTCGCGGCGCAGATACTCGCTTACGTGTCGAAGTTTCCGATTGAGCCCCGCATGGAGCGTGACGCCACTGTCGCGGAGGCCAACGAACGTCAACGTTCGGCGCTCCTCAGCGCGGTTCGGGACGCCACAACGGGCTGGCGATCGCGCGACGCCCTCATCGCCGCGGCGATGCTCGACGTGCTCTGGGCCCCGGTGGCCTTCGAGCGCCTCGTGACCGACTGGGGGCTCGACACCAAGGAGGCAACCAGCGGGATCACGTGGGCCATCGAGCTCATCCAAGCTGCCCTCGAGGACGGACCGCGCCCGACGTGACCGCGACCAGCACCTGTTCGTCCGCCGTCGCTGACGTCGGTAGGCGACAGAGCTCAGCCGCTGATGCGACGGCCTGCTCCGCGAACCATCCGGGCTGGCCGCAGCCGCACTCCACCTCGGTCAGTGCCGGTGCTGCCACTGCGCTTCGAGCCGTCGTAGGTGGACGGGAGGTAGTGCGCTGAGGTGGGACGTCAGCGCACTACCTGGTCTCGTGAGGCGGACGCGGCGGCGTCGGCTCGTGCGACGTTCTCGCGGACGAGGTCCACGTCGGTGAGACCTTGGCTGGGGTCGTCGGGCCACGTCTCGACGATGGTGTTGGCCCAGCTGGCCCAGTCGGCAACGAGCGCGTACAGGTCGATGAGGAACCGCACGGAGACGTTCCGCTGGGCCGATCGCTCGGGGAACGGACCCCCATCGTCGAGGCACTGATGCCCAACGGTCGCGGTCAGCGAGCTCCGTTCAGCGGGTCGCCTCGCCGCCGGATTGCACGAGCAGGGTGCGACTGCCGAGGCTGAGACCGAGGGGGCCGGAGACGGTCCCGCAGGTCGTGCCGTCGGCCACGACGCTGACGGGGCCGACGGCCTCGATCGACACCTCGCTCAGGGTCGGCGAGGACACGATGAGGCCGTCGCCGGCCAGATGGAGCTGCGTGCCTTCCGACGGGCAGCGCACCCGGAGCTCGCGGACGATGCTGGGCGAGCCCGGCGAGCCGACGATCCGCAGCTGGCCTGAGAGCAGGAGCTCTTCGAAGGCGGCGACCACCGTGACACCGTGGTGGTTGAGCTCGAGCACGGGGCGGTCCTCGCTGGGATCAGGCACCGATCGGCACCCCGGGGAGGTGGTTCCACAGCTCGCCGGGGCCGGCGAGGCGGACGCCGGGGAGGCGCCCGAGGAGCTCGGCTACCTCGGGGCGTGCTCCGGCGGCGGTGGCGGCTCGGAGCAGGTCGTCTCGTGTCGGGTGCGCGCCGTCCTGGAAGGCGCCTTGGATGGCGGGGATCACCTCGGTGCGGGTGACGGTGACGGGAGCTGGCAAGCGGGGACCTCCGGCAGGGTCGCGGACTGTGAGTGCGGCTGACATCAACTCTACCGTTGCGTGAGGGTGTTGGCACAGTTGGCGGACTCCGGTCCCTGACATCCTTGGGCGCGCTTCGTGGGGCCAGAACCCTCCGGGCGGGGTAGGTTCGGGTGGTGCCCCCTGATTCGACCCGCGCCGATCAGATGCACCAGATCGGAGAGGTGGCCGATGCGGTGGGCCTGTCGCTGCGGACCATTCGCCACTACGAGGAGGTAGGGGTCGTTGTCCCGTCCGGCCGATCCACCGGCGGGTTCCGTCTCTACACCGACGAGGATGTGGATCGGCTCCGCATGGTTCGGCGCATGAAGCCGCTGGATCTGACCTTGGAGGAGATCCGGGAAGTGCTCGCGCTGCTGGATCGTGTCGACGAGGAGCCCGGCGATGCTTCGGCCCGGGAGCAGCTGGCCACCTACGCCGCACTGGCCGTCGAGCGCTGCGAGCGCCTGCGCTCGCGTCTGGCGCTGGCGATGGAGTTCACCGATGCGCTGGGTCGAGCCGTCGAGGGCGCATCCCCGAGCAGTCGAGGACGTCGTGCGCGGTCAGGAACCCGCACGGGCACGACGTAACAGCCTCGTCCGGGCTATGGCGGCCCGGGGGCGCCTCGAACCTACCGCTTCGGTAGAGTTGGGCGGGTGAAGGATCCGGTCTCCGAGGCAGCACGACGGCGGACGTTCGCCATCATCAGCCACCCCGACGCCGGCAAGACCACCCTGACGGAGAAGTTCCTCCTGTACTCCGGTGCGGTGACCGAGGCTGGCGCGGTCAAGGCCCGATCGGGTCGTCGTTCGGCCACCAGCGACTGGATGGAGATGGAGCAGAAGCGCGGGATCTCGATCACCTCGGCCGCGCTGCAGTTCACCTACCGCGACCATGTCGTGAACCTGCTCGACACGCCTGGCCACCGCGACTTCTCCGAAGACACCTACCGCACCTTGGCCGCGGCCGACGCCGCGGTCATGGTGCTCGATGCTGCCAAGGGCGTAGAGGCGCAGACCCTCAAGCTCTTCGAGGTGGCCCGGGCCCGCCGTATCCCGGTGCTGACCTTCATCAACAAGTTCGACCGGCCGGGCCGGGACCCGCTCGAGCTGCTCGACGAGGTCGAGGCCCAGATCGGGCTTCGGCCGACGCCGGTGACATGGCCGGTGGGCATCCCGGGCGACTTCCGGGGTGTGATCGACCGCCGCGACGGCGCCTACTGGCGGTTCACGCTGACCGCTCGCGGGGCGACGGCCGCCCCCGAGGAGCTCGCCGATCCCGCCGAGGCCGCCTCCGTCGAGGGCCGATCGTGGGGCGAGGCCCTGGCTGCAGCGCGTCCAGGCCGACCACCCCGAGCTCACCCTGGCCCCGATCCTGGAGGACTGAGCCATGGATGACGAGCTCCGGTGTCCCACGTGCCGAACCGATGCCCACCTGGAAGGCTCCCGCACCGGTGAGGTGATCAGGATCACCTGCACGGCCTGCGGCCTGTCCTGGGACCGTGACCCGAGCCCGCGCTGCCAGGACTGCGGAACACAAGACGACATCCAGACCGTCAGCCACCCGTTCATCGAGAAGGCCCGCGGCACCCAGCTCTCCATCACCGGCATGAAGGTCGTCTACCTGTGCTACTCGTGCTATCGCCACGACGAGGCGACACGCGGCTACCGGCACATCCCGCCCGGGGAGCACCCGGCGAAGTGAGCGACGGGCAGGCAGACCCCGCTGTCAGTTGACCGCGACGATCGTCGCTGCCGATGGGGCGCACGTCGCCCGCCTGGCCCCATGGGCATCCGCGCCGAGGACAATCTCGCACTGCCGCTGGTGGAGCTTCTCGTCGCGGCGGCGAACCGCATCATCGACCTCGATGGCCTGAAGGAGCTCAATGACCGCGAGGGCCATCACGCCGGCGACGCCTTTCTCTGCCTCGCGGCGGAGGTCCTGCGCCAGACCGTGGGTCCCACCGACGTGATCGCCCGAACCGGAGGCGACGAGTTCGCGGTGCTGGTGAGCCCTGCGCAAGAGGTGGGGGCTACCGCCCTGGCCGCGCGGCTGCGCGACAAGCTTCACGCCGTCGGGATCGGCCACGCGGTCGGCTCCTCGACCGTCAGGGAGGGCGAACCACTCGCCACCACGTGGGTCCGAGCCGATCGTCGCATGTACGCCGACAAGGCGGCGCGCACCGGCGCGGCCATGCGACAGCGCTAGTCCCGAGCCCCAGCCCGCAGCTCAGCGCGGGTGGTGGGAGCGCGCGAGGAAGCGGTCGGCCAGCCCGATCAGCGCGTCGGCGCGCGCCACCGAGATCCGCCACTCGGTCGGCACGGCCGACACACCGTGACGCGCCCCGGCGATGGCGCCCGTGATCGGCAAGATCGCGCTCCGCAACCCGCCCAGGGCAGCCGCGGCGACGAGGGCGCCGCTGAACGAACCCGGGGCGTGCACAAGGGCCCACAGCGCGGCCGGGACAGTCTCCAGCACGGTAGGTCCGGTACCGATGATGGCCGCGGCCTCGGGTGGGTCGACGCGGCCGAGCCGGGCGACGCGGTGGAGCTGGGTGCGCATGACCGGATCGATCGCCAGGTGCTCGAGCGCCTCGATCAGCCGTGGTCCGGCGGGAGAGGCCGGCTGGAGCATCAGGGCGGCGGCGGCGGCCACGATGCCAGCGCCGTCGATGGCGGCGCCGTCCTTGTGGGTGACGGCTGCGGCGCGGCGGGCCAGGCTGACCGCAACTGTGAGATCGCCGTCCGCCATGAGGGCCGCCGGTACGCTCTGCATCGCCGGTTCGCTCTCGAAGACCTCCTCGAGCGGTCCCTGCAAGCGGATCTGTGCCGGTGGCGCTCCCTCAGCGAGGCGGTCCAGTGGCCCCCGGTCCGGTGGTGCGCCGAGGCCGCGGCGTCGCAGCCACAACGTGGCCATGGTCCGCGCGAGGTGGTCCTCGTCCAGCGCCCCGCAGAACAGGAGCGACTCGGCCACCGAGGTGGTGAGCGTTGTCGCGGCGCCGTCGACGCTCACGGAAGCGCGTGCCAGTAGACCAGCGATCGCCTCGGCCGGCACCTCCTCCTCGTGCTCGCCAAGTACCGAGGCGAACGCATCGCCGACCGCGGTGCCGACCAGCGCGCCTCGGAACCGCTCCGCCATCGAAGGTTCGACTCGGGTGGCAGCCGTCGGGTCCATGCGCCCAGCCTATGCCAACCCTCTCGTAACGAGAGAGTCCGGGAGCGGGAGGGCTACGAACGACCCCGGCCTGGCCGACCTCATGGCATGGGATCCCGCGCTCGTCGCATCCTGACCAGTCCCCGAGCACCGCCAGCCACTGCTTCGTGGCACCGCTGCGACCCACCCGATTCGCAGAACCACCCTCACGCCACGGTAGGGTGCCGACCAGCGGCGCTCAGCGTGACGCTGAGCAGTGCCGTCCTGACCACCCGTCGGACTCTGCCGACGCCGATGGCGACCGGGCAAGCCGACACCTACCCCCCTGCAGTACCGAAGCGCCGTCGCGCTTCGCCCCCCACCCCCCTGCTCGCGAGGGCGCCTCGAAGGCGGCTCGGAGCGCTCCCCCGCGAAGGTCCCCTCTTGCTCACCACTGCTGTCCCTGCCCCCTCGACGCGCCGATCTCGGCTCCGGGAGGAGTGGCTGGCGAACCCTGGCGTCAACCTCCTCAGCGGCCTCGTCGTCGCCCTCGCCCTCATCCCCGAGGCCGTGTCGTTCTCGATCATCGCCGGCGTCGACCCCAAGGTCGGGCTCTACGCCTCGTTCTCCATCGCCGTGATCATCGCCCTGGCCGGCGGCCGCCGCGGCATGATCTCCGCCGCCACCGGCGCCATGGCCCTCGTCCTCGTTCCCCTCGTGAAGGAGCACGGCGTCGAGTACCTCTTCGCCGCCACCATCCTCGCCGGCATCATCCAGGTCGCCCTCGGCGCGCTCGGCGTCGGACGGCTCATGCGGTTCGTGCCCCGCACCGTCATGACCGGCTTCGTCAACGCCCTCGCCATCCTCATCTTCCTGGCCCAGGTCCCCCACATCACCGGCGGCCCCACCGCCCTCGCGCTGCTCGCCATCGGCCTCGGGATCATCTACCTGATGCCGCGGATCACCAAGGCCGTGCCCGGCCCGCTCGTGGCCATCGTCGTCGTGGCCGGCGCCGCCGCCTGGTTCGGCTTCGACGTCCCCACCGTCGGCGACATGGGCGACCTGCCCAACACGCTCCCGAACTTGGGCATCCCGGCGGTCGCCTTCAGCCTGAAGACGCTCACCATCGTGGCCCCGTTCGCCGTGACGCTGGCCTTCGTCGGGATCCTCGAGTCGCTCCTCACCGCGCAGCTCCTCGACGACATCACCGACACCGGATCCGACAAGGATCGCGAGTCCCGCGGTCAGGGCATCGCCAACATCGCCACCGGCTTCCTCGGCGGGATGGCGGGCTGCGCCATGATCGGCCAGTCCATGATCAACGTGAAGAGCGGCGGCCGCACCCGCCTCTCCACCCTCTCCTCCGGGGTGTTCCTGCTCGCCATGATCCTCATTGCGGGCGACGTCGTCGCTGCGATTCCCATGGCGGCCCTGGTGGCCGTGATGATCGTGGTGGCGGCCAGCACCTTCGACTGGTCGAGCGTCAAGCCCTCCGTCCTGCGCCGCAACCCTCGAAGCGACACGGCCGTCATGGCCCTCACCGTGGCCATTGTGGTGCTCACCCACAACCTCGCCTACGGCGTGATCGCCGGGGTGATGCTCTCCGCCGTGTTCTTCGCCCGCCGCGTCGCTCATGTCGTCGAGGTCACCGATGTGCTCGATCCCGACGGCGACATCCGCATCTACGCCGTCACCGGCGAGCTGTTCTTCGCCTCCACCAACGAGCTCGTCCACGCCTTCGACTACACCGACACCGAAGCCACGTCCGTGGTCATCGACCTTGTCGACGCCCACGTCTGGGACAGCTCAGCCGTCGCCACCCTCGACGCCGTCGTCGCCAAGTTCGCTGTCCGCGGCATCACCGCCGAGATCGTCGGGCTCAACGAGCACAGCTCGCTCCTCCACACCCGCCTCACCGGTCACCTCGCCTCCAGCCACTAGCCGGGACGGGACAGCAGGGCCGTCGTCCGGGATCAGACCTCGACGACGACGGGAACGATCATCGG
>JBBDWQ010000039.1:0-2349 GCA_040902805.1 Acidimicrobiales bacterium | reverse complement strand
CCCATGCGCACGAGACCGTCGATGACCTTCGAGACGTTCATCTCGTTGCCCGGGATCGGGTGCGACGAGAGGATCACCGTGTCGTGAGCGTTGAGCTTGATCCACTTGCTCTCGCTGTCGGCCATGCGGGCCAGCGCCGACATGGGCTCGCCCTGGGACCCGGTGGAGATCACACAGACCTTGCCTGGATCCATGCCCTCGACGTCCTTGATGTCGAAGAGCTTCTTCTCAGGGATGGTGAGCGCACCTAGCTGGCGGGCGAGCGCCACGTTCTTCTTCATCGACAAGCCGAGCGTGGCCACGACCCGTCCCTGCTCGATGGCCGCATCGGCGATCTGCTGCACCCGGTGGATGTGGCTGGCAAAGCAGGCCGTGACGATCCGCCGGCCGGCGTTGGCTGCGAACACCTCCCGCAGCACCTTCCCGACCGAGGTCTCCGAGCGCGAGTGACCGTGTTGGTCAGCGTTGGTGGAGTCCGCCAGCAGGAGCCGGATCCCCTCGTGCTGCGCGATCGATCCCATCACCGCCAGATCGGTCAGGCGACCGTCCACGGGAGTGAGGTCGATCTTGAAGTCACCGGTGTGCAGGATCGTGCCCTGCGGGGTGTGAAACGCGGTGGAGAACCCATCGGGGACCGAGTGGCACACCGGGATGAACTCGCAGTCGAACGGACCGAACTGCCGGCGCTCGTGATCGGCCACCACGATGAACTCGGTGCGGTCCAACAGCCCGGCCTCCTCGATCCGGTTCCGGGCCAAGGCCAGCGCGAGCTTCGAGCCGATGATCGGGAACGACAGGTCCCTCAGCAGGAACGACAGGCCCCCCATGTGGTCCTCATGCCCGTGGGTGACGATGCAGCCTTCGATCCGGTCGCGGTTCTCACGGAGGTACGTGAAGTCGGGCAGGACCAGGTCGATCCCGAGCATGTCGGCATCCGGGAACATGAGGCCACAGTCGAGGAGCATGATCCGGCCCTCGATCTCGATCGCGGCGCAGTTCCGGCCGATCTCACCAAGCCCGCCGAGGAAGGTGATGGTTACGGGCTTGGGCACAGACGGCTCCGGTCGAGGTAGATGAGCGCCGCGCGGCGATCGACGGTGCCCCGACGCATCCGCGTGCGAAGCGATCTTGCAGAAGAGCTGCGCCAAGTCTGAACTGCAGTGCTACTGAGAGCCGACTCCGGCGCGCGCTCGAGCAAACACTACCCACACGTGAGAGTTCGGCCACCCCTGGGTCTCACGGAGCGAGGGTTCCTGAGGCGACGTAGACGGTGTTGGATGCGTCGCGGCCGGTGTGGTGGTTCGGGAACGTGGCGACCTGGGCCGCACAGGCGGCGAAGACCTGCCGCCACACGGCCTGGTAGGCGTCGTCGGAAGGGTCGTCGGACCACAGGGCGTACACCCCGCCGGGATGGACGCGCGCCGCCAGTCGCCGCAGCCCGTCGGCGGTTGGATCATCCATTCCCATACACACGCCCGGATCCCTAGTGCTATAGGGACGGCATAGGGATGACCTCGGCAACCAGTGTCGCCGATCGGCGCCGAGAACGGCTGCTACCAGCGGGAACGGGCAGCGCGCTCGGAGGGACTCGAACCCCCAACCTTCTGATCCGTAGGCGATCAAACGGCATCCGGCTGATGTTGTCGACTGCCGTTGTACCAGGTCACCTCTCGTCAGGTGGTCGGTGATCGCTTCGATCGCCTCGACGATGTCGGCCAGGCGCGACGCGTCATGCCGACTCACAAGGGAACGGTCTCAGCGAGCACATCGGCGCTGATCCGGCCACGGAGCGACTCACGCGTGCCCACATCGACCCTCACCCCCAGGGCCTCCTCGAGGTCGGCGCCGAGCGCCAGGATCTCGAAGGGCCTCGTGCCGGGCGCTAGTTCAACGAGAAAGTCGATGTCGCTGCCGGGACCCTCGTCACCACGCGCCACCGAGCCGAAGACGGCCAGCGAGACGCCGTGGTGCCGCGCGACGATGCGCTTGATCTCCTCGCGGTGTGCCTCCAGCAGCTCCCGCAGCGGCTTCATCCCCAACTCGGTCACCTCCCCCGGCAGAACTGAGTCAGTCGGCTTCGTGAACCCGAGCAGACCGTGCACTCGTGAGCTCGCGACAGCAGCAGTCGGGATAGGTGGAGCACGGCTCGATGATGACGCCACGGTCAACGATGCAGCCGCAGCCAGCGCAGGTGATCTCCATGTGGTCGAGGGTATCCATGACGGTTCCGGCGCCATGCTCCGGGTCAGGTCGGATCGGCAGGAGTGGGTCAGCGCCCATCCGTCAGGATCACGTACGAGGACCCAACCGACTGGCAACTTCTCGGACCCGTTCATTGCGACGGCTAGC
>JBBDWQ010000038.1:19777-89141 GCA_040902805.1 Acidimicrobiales bacterium | reverse complement strand
GCGGCGGTAGATGCCGATGGTGTCGAAGCCGTTGCCGTCCCAGTCACCGACGACGCCGACGTCGCCAGTCTGGGTGCCATAGGTGAACGCCTCTTCGGTCTGGTCGCCAACGATGTCCCGCAGGGTCCAGGTGCCGGTGCGTCCGTCGTAGAAGCCGATTCCCGTGCCGCGATGGGGTCCGCCCCACGCGCCCACCACAGGGATGATCGGGGGTGCCTGCTGGAGACAGGGGCGGTTGTGGTCGCGCGTGTTGTTGTCGGTTCTGACCGCCGTGCTCGAGCAGGACGGATCCAGTGTCCAGGGCTTGGCGCAGGTGACCACCCGGCACTCGATGGGCCCGATGCATGCGATGTCGTAGCTGCAGTTGCCGTACCTGAAGTGGGTACATCCGGCCTTGCGGTGATCGCACCGTCCGTTGCCACACCCGCAGGGCGTGTCGCTGCAGGCGCCACTGCACACACCCGCGGAGCCGCACCCGCACGAGCCGCAGCGCTTGTGGCAGTCGAGGTAGTACCGGGCTGCGCCGCCGCAGAAGCTCGAGCCATCGGCCTTCCACCACCCACCGATCACGGACCCGTCAGGGCAGCCGTTGACTCCGTTCAGGGCGCAACAGAACTCGGTGTACCCGTCGCAGCAGGCCGATCCGCATCCGCACGCGGTTCCACTGCAGTTGCAGACGGCTGCGTACGCGCTGCCGGGCCGCAGCAGGTATGCGGTGGGGGCGGCGGCCAGCGCGGTGCCAGCCATCGCGGATCTGGCCAGGAAGCTCCGCCGGTCGAGCCGGTGCGCCACCACGGAGGTCGCCCGGGAGAGCACGCTGCGGGTCACCACGTCGCCACCTTATGGCCGCGGCGCTGGCCCCCCGCGCGCCCCGTCTAGCTGAGGTGATCGAGGACGTCCTGCGCGGCGGCGGTCGGCGACGTCCGTCCCTCGGCGACGGCCTGTTCGAGGTTGCGCAGGCGGCGGTGCACCTCGGGGTCATCCCGCAGCCGGTCCAGGACGCCATCGGTGACTTCGCTCCACATGGCTGCGACCCCTTGCTGGGCCCGAAGCGTGGCGAGGGCCTGGTCGTCGCGGAGCCGCTGGTGGGCTGCTGTGATCGCTCGCCACAGCTCGTCGATGCCGGCGCCGGTGAGCGCCGAGCAGGTTTGCACCTCGACTTCCCAACCTGGCCGCTTGGGTCGGAGGAGGTGCACCGCATTGCGCAGATCAGCGCACGCTCGCTGAGCGGCGTCGACGAGGTCGCCGTCGGCCTTGTTCACCACGATCAGATCTGCGAGCTCCATGATCCCGCGCTTGATCCCCTGCAGCTCGTCGCCACCCGTTGGAGACGCTACGAGCACGAAGAGGTCCACGAGATCTGCAACAGCGACCTCGGACTGACCCACGCCGACGGTCTCGACCAGTACGACGTCGAATCCGGCGGCCTCGCAGAGCAGCACGGCTTCCCGCGTGTGACGGGCCACGCCCCCGAGCGTGCCGCCGGTCGGGGAGGGTCGGATGTAGGCCTGCGGGGTGCGACCCAGCTCGGCCATGCGAGTCTTGTCGCCGAGGATGGAGCCCCCGCTACGGGTGCTCGATGGATCAACGGCCAGCACGGCCACCCGATGGCCCTGGCGCACACCGTCCAACCCGAGCGCCTCGATGAGCGTCGACTTGCCGGCCCCCGGAGCGCCCGACACGCCCACCCGCATCGACGTACCCGTCTCGGGGAGGAGCTCGTCGATGAGAGTGCGGGCCTCGCGACGGTGGTCAGGCCGGGTCGACTCCACCAGCGTGATGGCCTGCGACAGCGCCCGCCGGTCGCCCGATCGAACGGCGGCGGCCAGCGGCTCGCTCACGCCGGCGAGCGCTTGTTGCGGATCAGCTCGAGCACCCGGCCCGCTGCCTCGGGGATGTTGGTTCCGGGCCCGAAGACCGCCACTACTCCGACCTCGTGGAGGAAGGCGTGGTCCTGCGGCGGGATCACGCCGCCGCACACGACGAGGATGTCGCCGGCCCCCGCCGCCTGCAGCTCGTCGATGAGCTGGGGCACCAGTGTCTTGTGCCCGGCGGCCTGGCTCGACACGCCGACCACATGGACGTCGTTCTCGACAGCGGCTCTGGCCACCTCGGCTGGCGTTTCGAAGAGCGATCCGAAGTCCACGTCGAAGCCAAGATCGGCAAAGGCCGTTCCGACCACCTTGGCCCCGCGGTCGTGGCCGTCCTGGCCCATCTTCGCCACGAGGATGCGGGGACGACGGCCCTCGGCCTCGGCGAAGTCCGCCACAGACCGTCGAACGGCCTCGAACTCCTCGTCTCCCTCGTAGGCGGCGCCGTACACACCTGAGATGCTACGGATCTCAGCCTTGTGTCGTCCGAACACTGCCTCCATCGCGTCGCTCATCTCGCCGACGGTCGCCCGGGAGCGTGCTGCCTCGATGCACAGGGCCATCAGGTTTCCGTCTGTGGCCGCGCCCTCGCGCAGCGCGGCGAGCGCGGCTGCGCACGCGCCCGCGTCGCGGTCGGCCTTGACCTGTGTCAGTCGGGCGACCTGCTGTTCGCGAACCATCGTGTTGTCGATGTCCAGCACATCGACGTGCTCAGGGTGCTCGGCGCGGTACTTGTTCACGCCGACGATGACCTCTTGGCCCCGGTCGACGCGTGCTTGACGGCGCGCGGCCGCTTCCTCGATGCGTAGCTTGGGCATCCCCGACGCAACGGCTTTCGTCATTCCTCCAAGAGCCTCGACCTCCTGGATGATTGCCCATGCCGCGTCAGCGAGGTCCTGGGTGAGCGCCTCGACGTAGTACGAGCCACCGAGAGGATCGACCACGGACGGAATGCCCGTCTCCTCCTGGATGATCAGCTGGGTGTTGCGGGCGATGCGCGAGGACGTATCGGTAGGAAGCCCGAGGGCCTCGTCGAAGGAGTTCGTGTGCAGGCTCTGGGTCCCGCCGAGGACGGCCGCCATCGCCTCCACGGTGGTCCGCACGATGTTGTTGTAGGGGTCCTGCTCGGTGAGCGACACACCGCTGGTCTGGCAGTGGGTTCGCAACATCAGCGATGCCGTCTTCTTCGGACCGAAGGGCTCGATCACCCGGTGCCAGAGCAGTCGGGCGGCCCGCAGCTTCGCGACCTCCATGAACACGTTCATGCCGATGGCGAAGAAGAAGCTGAGTCGCCCTGCGAACTCGTCGATGTCGAGGCCGCGGTCGATGGCATAGCGGACGTACTCGAGGCCGTCGGCAATGGTGAACGCGAGCTCCAAGTCAGCGGTCGCGCCCGCCTCTTGCATGTGGTAGCCGGAGATGGAGATCGAGTTGAACCGCGGCATGCGGGCCGCTGTGTGCTCGATGATGTCCGCCACGATCCGCATGCTCGGCTCGGGTGGGTAGATGTAGGTGTTGCGGACCATGAACTCTTTGAGGATGTCGTTCTGGATGGTTCCGCTGAGCTGCTCCTGGGCCACGCCCTGTTCTTCGCCGGCCACGACGAAGCAGGCCAACACCGGAAGCACGGCACCATTCATCGTCATGGACACGGACATCTTGTCCAGGGGGATTCCGTCGAACAGGACCTTCATGTCCTCCACGGAGTCGATGGCAACCCCCGCCTTGCCTACGTCGCCGACGACGCGGGGATGGTCCGAGTCATAGCCGCGGTGGGTCGCTAGATCGAACGCCACCGATACCCCTTGCTGGCCGGCGGCCAGATTGCGGCGGTAGAAGGCATTGGATTCCTCGGCGGTCGAGAACCCGGCGTACTGGCGAATGGTCCACGGCCGCCCGGTGTACATCGTGGCTCGCGGTCCACGCACGAACGGTGCGAAGCCCGGGAGTCCACCCATGTGATCGACCCCGTCGAGGTCGTCTTGGGTGTAGAGCGGCTTGACCGCGATCCCCTCCGGCGTGTCCCACACGAGGGTGTCCGGGTCGGAACCGTTCAGATCCTTGCTGGCGAGGGTTCGCCAGTCATTGAGGGTCGCGTCGTCGTCCGGCACCCTTCGAGCCTACGAGGGGCCGGATCACTGAGGAAAACGGACGGACCGGCAGCCCACCTACGATGACAGCCATGGCGCTTCGTTTCGTGATCCTCGGAGGCGGCCCGGCGGGCAACGTCGCGGCTTCCCACGCGGCGCGCCTCGGTGCCGAGGTGACCCTGATCGAACGCGACATCATCGGCGGTGCGGCCCACCTGCGCGACTGCATCCCGTCCAAGGCGATGATCGCCACGGGCGGCGCCCTCGCGGCGGTGCACCGCTCACCCGAGATGGGTCTCACCCCGGCGACGGCAACGGTGGACGCCGACGCGCTGCGCGCTCGCATCTCGACGATCGAAGAGACGCTCGAGCACGGCACCCGACGGCTGCTGGACAGCCAGGGCGTGCGGATCATTCGGGGCGTGGGTCGGATGCGAGGAGGCCACGAGGTGGTCGTGGAGACCTCCGACGGCTCGGTCGAGGTGGAGGCTGACGCGATCCTCCTCGCCACGGGTAGCCGTCCCCGCCTGCCCGACTGGGCCGAGGTCGATGGTCAGCGGGTGCTGTCCACCCGCGATGCCTACCCACCAACGGTGTGGCCGGAGCATCTTGTCGTGATCGGCTCCGGGGTCACCGGCGTCGAGTTCGTGCACATGTTCTCGTCGCTCGGGACAGAGGTCACCCTGATCGTCTCCCGTCAGCACGTCCTGCCCCAGAAGGATCCCGAGGTGGCCGCGGCGCTGGAGGACGAGCTTCTCCGGCGCGGCGTCCATCTGCTGAAGGGGGCCAGGGGCATGGGAATCGACCGCACCTCTTCGGGTGTGGTCGTCCGCTGCGACGACGGCCGCATCGCAGCCGGCTCCCACGCGCTGCTCGCGATCGGGTCCGTGCCAAACAGCGACGGCCTCGATCTCGACGCCGCGGGCGTGTACGTCGACAATGGGGGCTACGTGCCCGTCGACCGGCACTGCCTCACCAACGTGAGTCACATCTATGCCGCGGGTGACCTGTCCGGAAAGCTCCCGCTGTCGTCGGTGGCATCCATGCAGGGTCGCAAGATCGCGGAACACCTCATGGGGGTGCAGTCCCGGGCCCACCGAGATCTGGACTACGACAAGGCCGCCTCCGCGATCTTCACAGTTCCCGAGATCGCGGACGTCGGTCTCGCCGAGGCAGACGCCTTCGCGGAGGGTCGCAAGGTCCGCGTCACCAAGGTGCCATTCTCGGTGTCCCCCAAGGCGCTCATCGAGAGCCACACCCGTGGGTTCGTCAAGATCGTCAGCGACCCAGCAACGGGGGTGGTGCTCGGAGGCTCCGTGGTCGGTCGGCACGCAGCCGAGCTCGTCGCCGTGCTCGCCGTGGCGGTCACCAATGGGCTGACCGTGACAGACATCGTCGACAGCCTGCTGGTGCACCCGTCGTTGTCCGAGGCCCTCGCGGAAGCCGCGGAGTAGGACCATGCCCGCGATCACTGGTCCCGCCTTGGTGGTTGCCGCTCTCCTGGCCCTCGCTGGGGCACAGAAGCTGCTGGACCCGACGATGACGGTCGGTGCGCTCCGCGCACTGGGCCTGCCGCTGGGACCGCTTGCGGTGCGGGCCGGCGCGGCCGCCGAGCTCGTCCTGGGTGTGGCCGCCATCGCCGTGGGAGGCCGCGTGACCTGGTGGCTCGTCGCGGTGAGCTACCTGGGGTTAGCAGGCTTCGTGATCGCGGCACTCCGCAAGGGAACGATGATCGGCTCCTGCGGCTGCTTCGGTCGCGACGAAACGCCCCCGCACCCCAGCCATGTGGCGCTCAACGTCGTCCTGGCAACGGTGGCCGCGGCCGCCTCGGCCTCCTCCGGCGTGGTGCTCGATGAGCTGGTCGATCACCCAGGACAAGGAGCAGTTGTCGCCATCATCTCGGCGGCGTCGCTCTACTTGCTCTACGCCGCCTACGTCGATCTGCCTCGTGCGCTGACCGCCGGCCGCGCTACTCGATGACGACAACCACGTCGCCGGCACCGACCGACTGTCCCGTCTCGACCTTGACCTCGGTGATGGTGCCGGCTTTGTCGGCCGCGATGTTGTTCTCCATCTTCATGGCTTCGAGCACGCACACGGGCTGACCCGCCTCGACGGCGTCGCCCACGACCACGAGCAGCTTGACGATGGTTCCCTGCATCGGCACGGTCACCTTTCCGCTGCCGACGCTGGCCCCGCTGCCCCCGGCCGCCGCTCGGCGTGGCCTGGGACTTGCCGCCCCAGCCGTCGCGCCGCTCACTGCGATCGGCACGTCAGGCATCCACAGCTTTACGGCGAACCGCTTGCCGTTGATCTCGACATCCACGTCTCGCTGGACCTTGTCTTGCTCGTCGGCTCCGGCGGAGGGCGACTGCGTGGCCCGTACGCCGGTGAGGTCGAGCTTGGTCTCGACCCATCTCGTTGAGTGCTCCGCAGCGGCGAAGTCCGCGTGTCCGAGAATCGCAAGGTCCGCAGGGATCGTCGTGGCGATCCCCGATATGCGCATCTCGCCAAGCGCCCGGAGCATGCGAGCAATCGCTGTCGGACGATCCCGACCCCACACAATGAGCTTGCCGACGAGGTTGTCGTAGTACTGGCTGACCTCGTCGCCGGATTCGTAGCCTCCATCCCATCGCACGCCGAACCCGTCCGGAGGGACGAGCTCACCGATCGTGCCGGGCGAGGGGAGGAACTTGCCCTCCGCCGGGTCCTCCGCGTTGATCCTGACCTCGATCGCGTGCCCTTGCAGCCGGATGTCGTCCTGGGTGAACGACAGGGGCTCGCCGGACGCCACGAGGATCTGTTCCCGGACCAAGTCGATGCTCGACACGAGCTCGGTGACTGGATGCTCGACCTGCAGCCGGGTGTTCATCTCGAGGAACCAGAACTCGCCGTCCTGATAGAGGAACTCGACGGTGCCAGCGTTGTAGTACCCGCACGCCTTGGCCACCTTCACCGCGGCCTCACCCATCGCCTGACGGGTTTCGGCCGGGAACGCGGGAGCGGGGCTCTCCTCCACCAGCTTCTGGTGCCGGCGCTGGACCGAGCAGTCGCGCTCACCGATCCACACGACGTTTCCGTGCGTGTCGCCGACGATCTGCATCTCTACATGGCGTGGCCAAGTCAGGTAGCGCTCCACGTAGCACTCTGCACGGCCGAATCCCTTGAGCGCCTCAGACTGCGCCGAGTCAAGGGCGCTGGCGGCCTCGTCTGCCGACGCCACCACGCGCATGCCGCGACCCCCGCCGCCGTAGGCGGCCTTGATGGCGATGGGCCAGCCGAACTCCTCCCCGAACGCGATGACCTCGTCGGCAGACGTGAGGAACTCCGTGGTGCCCGGCACGCCAGCGACGCCGGCGGCTTGGGCCGCGATGCGGCTCGACACCTTGTCGCCCATGACCTCGATGGCCTCGGGCGGCGGGCCGATGAACGTGACCCCGCGCTCCGTGATAGCGCGAGCGAACTCGGTGTTCTCCGAGAAGAATCCGTACCCGGGATGCACTGCGTCGGCCCCGGACTGCTCGATGACCTCGAGGATGCGTTCGGTGTTCAGGTAGCTCTCGGCTGCGGTCTGCCCCCCGAGCGAGTAGGCCTCGTCGGCCAGACGGACGTGCAGGGCGTTGCGATCGAGGTCGGAGTAGACGGCCACCGTGGAGATTCCCATCTCCTTGCAGGCGCGGATGACTCGGACGGCGATTTCGCCCCGATTGGCGATGAGGACCTTGGTGAGCACGCCATATGGTTACTTGCGTGTCGGGTGGACGTGCCAGATCAACCCTCGGAGGCGACCCTGGCGCTCGCTTCGTCGACGTGCGCTGGGTGGCGGAGACCGAGTCCACGAATGCAGACCTCATGGCTCTCGCGCGGGCGGGAGCTCCCGAAGGAGTGGTCCTGGTCGCCGACCACCAGACGGCGGGTCGAGGTCGAGCCGGCCGGACTTGGAGCGCTCCGCCTGGAGCGTCGCTGCTCTGCTCGATCCTGTTTCGCCCGCCGGTGGACCTGATGGATCTCAGCACGATGGTCGTCGCCCTCGCCGCCGCTGAAGCACTGGAAGCGATTGGCGGCTTCGTTCCTCGACTCAAGTGGCCAAACGATCTGGTGTGGCCAGGCGATGGCAGTGTCGACGATCGGAAGCTCGCCGGGATCCTCGCGGAGGCAGACTGGCCCGGCACAGCGCCGGATGCGGCCGAGGTCTCCGTGGTCGTCGGAATCGGCATCAACGTCGACTGGCCCGCCGACCTTCCCCACGACCTCGCCGACATTGCGGTGGCGTGCAATCACATCTGTGCCACGACGGTCGATCGCGAGGACCTTCTCATCGCCATGCTCCGCCGACTCGACGTCCACTACGCGACGCTGATCGCGGGCGACCGCGCCTCGGTCCTGGACCGTTGGAGGGCACGGTCGGCCACGCTTGGGCGCTTGGTGAGGGTGGACCTCGGTCATGAGGAGCTTGTCGGCACGGCTACGGACCTCACCGACTCCGGTCATCTGGTGGTGGCCACCTCGGAAGGCCCACGGGAGGTTGCCGTGGGTGACGTGGTGCACCTGCGGCCCGGCTGATCGAATCCGCCGGCTCAGGGATCGAACGTGCGCGTCATCAGTTCCGACAATGCAGCGTGGGCTCTGGCGGTGTGGGGACCGGACCCGGGTAGCGTTCGGTCATCGACCTGATGGACGGCCTGAACGTCCCGCCCGGTAGAGGTGAGGAACACCTCCTCGGCGGTGAGCAACGCCGTGATGGGGATGTCCCGCTCGATCGCATCGGTGATCTCGAGCACGAGCTCGCGCGTGACCCCGGCCAGGCACCCCGAGGACAGGGGCGGGGTGGACAGCTCGCCATCGACGACGACGAAGACGTTCGAACCCGTGCCCTCGCACAGGAGTCCGGTCGTGGTCGCGACGATGGACTCGGAGCACCCGCGCTCCTTCGCAAAGGCGAGCGCGACCACGTTCTCGGCGTAGGACGTCGTCTTGACTCCAGCGAGCGCGCCTCGTTCGTTCCGTGGCCAAGGCGCCACGCACACGGCTGTCGATGCCGCTGGCTCGCCAAGGCGCCCCGCCGCGACGACGATCGTCGTTGCGGCTGGTCCGCGCTCTGAGCCGAGCGGCGCGGCGCCTCCTGTGACCGTGATCCGAACGCGTGCCAGTGGCAGGGCGTGTGAGGCCAGCACCTCGGTCATGGCGGCGCGGAGCTCGTGGTCGCCCACAGGAACCTCGAGCCCGAGCGCCGACGCGCTCCGCCGCAACCGCTCGAGGTGACGTCTCACCGCGAATGGTTCGCCGGCGACGGCCTTGAGCGTCTCGAAGACGCCGTCGCCGACCGTCAGCCCGTGGTCGAACACCGAGATGGTTGCATCATCGGCGGACACCACGGCACCGTTGATCCAGACGAGCTCAGGCATGCCACGATCCTGACGCGACGCGCAGGAGTTGGCGAGCCTTGAGCTCCGTCTCGGCCCACTCGTCGGCGGGGTCGCTATCCCACGTGATGCCGCCGCCGGTTCCGAGGTGGAGCATCCCTTCTTGGGCCCAGAAGGTCCTGATGGCGACGTTGAGATCCCCCTGACGACGATCGGCGTCCACCCACCCCACCGCGCCGCAGTACACGCCTCGGCCGACGGGCTCGAGGGCCTTGATGTGCTCGAGCGCGGCGATCTTGGGGGCACCAGTCACCGAGCCGGGCGGGAACGTGGCATCGATCGCTTCCGCCCAGCCGACGCCCGGGCGAAGGCGGCCGGTGACCGTGGAGACGAGGTGGACGAGGCCAGGGTGGGCTTCAACCGCGAGTAGCGCCGGAACCTCGATGGATCCGACGTCGCACACTCGGCCCAGGTCGTTGCGCACGAGGTCGACGATCATGATGTTCTCGGCGCGGTCCTTCGCGGTGAGCCCGGAAGCTTCCGGTGCGGTGCCCTTGATCGGCGCAGAGCTGACGAGGTCGCCGTCGCGCCAGAGGAACCGTTCCGGTGACGCGGACGCGACCTGGCAGTCGATGCTCGGGATGCGCACGACCGCGCTGTAGGGGGCCGGGTTCCCCTCGGCGAGAGCGGCGCCGAGAGCAGCGATGTCCGCGCCCATCGGCAACGGTGCCGACAGCCGACGGGTGAGGTTCACCTGGTACACGTCGCCTGCTGCGATGGCACCTCGAATCGCCTCGACTCCAGCCCGAAACCCGGATTCCGATAGCGAGCTGGTCCAGTCGCTTGGATCGGGTCCGTGCCACGCGGGCCCCGGCCAGGGCCGCGCCGGTCGTACGTTGCCGAACCGAGCGCAGATGGGATCACCCTCGAAGGGGAGCACGACAGCCCAGAAGCCGACCGTGTCCAAGGCCCCCAGGTCTGAGGTGAGGTCGACGAGATCAGTAGCCAGACGACCGCCCACGACCGCTAGGGGCGGAGCAGAACCGAACGAGCCGCGCATGGCCGCAGCGTACGATCAGGTTCGGCCCATGCCGTCACCCGCTCGCAGGAAGGCTCGTCGGACCGTGCAGATCGAGTTCACCGAAGAGCAAGAGGCCCTGCGCACGGTCGTGCGTGATTTTGCCGAACGGGAGATCGCCCCCCACGCGGAAGCTTGGGATCGTGACCATCACTTCCCGATCGAGGCTGTGCGGGCGATGGGGGATCTTGGGCTTTTCGGCATCCCGTTTCCCGAGGAGTACGGCGGAGGTGGCGGTGATCTGACGATGCTCTGCATCGCCATCGAGGAGCTGGCCCGCGTCGACCACTCGGTTGCCGTCACCCTCGAGGCCGGGGTCGGGCTAGGGGCGAACCCGATCCATCGGTTCGGCACCGAGGAGCAGAAGCAGACCTGGCTTCCCGATCTGTGCGCCGGCCGGACCTTGGGGGGCTTTGGGCTCACCGAGCCCGAAGCGGGCAGCGATGCGGGCGGCACTCGAACCACAGCGCATCTGGATGACGCCACGGGACAGTGGGTGCTGAACGGTGAAAAGGCCTTCATCACCAACTCGGGCACCGAGATGACGTCACTGGTGACGGTCACCGCCCGCACAGATCCAGGTGAGATAAGCGCCGTGATCGTGCCCTCGGGCACCCCCGGCTTCGATGTGCAGCCTGCGTACCGGAAGATGGGCTGGCACGCGTCGGACACGCACGGGCTCACCTTCACCGACTGCAAGGTTCCGGCCGCGAACTTGCTCGGCGAACGCGGCCGAGGGTTCGCTCAGTTCCTCGAGATCCTCGATGAGGGCCGCATCGCGATCTCGGCCCTGGCCGTGGGTTGCATCCAGGCATGCCTCGACCACAGTGTGCGGTATGCCCAGGACCGATCGGCCTTCGGGAAGCCCATCGGTGCCAACCAGGGCGTGGCCTTCCAGGTGGCAGACCTCGCCGTGATGGTCGAAACGGCTCGCCTCGTGACCTACCAGGCGGCTTGGCTGCACGACTCCGGCCGGCCCTACAAGCGAGCCGCGGCCATCGCCAAGCTTCACACCACCGAAGCGGCGGTCAGCGCGACGCGCATCGCCACGCAGATCTTCGGCGGCTACGGCTTCATGGACGAGACGCCAGTGGCGCGGTTCTACCGGGATGCGAAGATCCTCGAGATCGGCGAGGGTACGAGCGAGATCCAGCGCCTGGTCATCAGCCGCGAGCTCGGCCTGCCCGTCCAGTGAGCCGTGGGGGCCGGGCGCAGCGCGCTCCCCGCACGTGGGGCCAGCGGACGATCCTGCTTCTGACGAGTGCGCTCGCGTGCGCGCTGCTGGTTGCCGCCGGGGGACTGGGCTACGCCTACGCCAAGTACAGCCGGCTGGCACGAGTGGAGCTGAGGTCGTCCCTTACGGGCCCGGCGTCGGATGCGAGTCCCCAGAACTTCCTCCTCGTCGGGGTGGACAGCGCCGCGACCCTGTCGGCGGACGATCCGGCACGGACCGGTCGCGATGACGTGGGTGGGCTCAGGTCCGACACCATCATGGTGTTGCGCACTGATCCGAGTGCAGGCCGCGCAGCGCTGCTCTCACTGCCACGGGATCTGTGGGTGCCAATGGCAGGTGGCGGGCGCAATCGCATCAACACCGCCATCCAGATCGGTGGCGCCAGTGAGCTCATCGACACGATCGAGGAGTACCTCGGCATTCCGATCAATCACTACGTGCAGATCGACTTCGCGGGGTTTCGCGATCTTGTGCGGGTCGTCGATGGCGTGAGCGTCTGGTTCGATGAGCCCGCTCGAGATCGACATTCGGGTCTGGTGGTGGCACAGGCAGGATGTGTGACCCTGGATCCAGATCAGGCGTTGGCGTACGTACGGGCTCGCCACTATCAGACAGCGGACCGTGGTCGGTGGCGGACCGATCCCACGGGCGATCTGGGCCGCATCGAGCGGCAGCAGGACTTCATCGTCCGCGCCCTTCGGCGTGCCGCCGACCTCGGCATCCGCAATCCAGTCACGCTCGATCGACTGGTCGATGCAGCCCTCAAGACGGTGACGGTCGATGATCTCCTCACTGGGGATCAGATCGTTGAGCTGGCTCGGCAGTTCCGGGGGTTCGATCCGACCGATCTCAACCTGTACGCGCTGCCGGTGGTCAACGACACGATCGGCGGCGCGGCTGTCCTGCGACTCCTCGACGACGACGCCCAGCCGGTCCTCGACCTCTTCCGCGGTACCGACCACGCCACGCTGACGCCAGCGGCGGTGCGAATACGCGTGTTGAACGGCTCGGGCGTTCCGGGGGAGGCGGGGCGAGCCGCCGATGCGCTGGTAGCGGCCGGGTTCACCGCCGCGGGCACGGGAGAAGCCGAGACCTTTGCGTTCTCGCACACGGTCGTTCGCTACCGGCCCGGCGGACGGTCCGTGGCCAGCCTCGTCGCCCGGTATCTGTCTGGCCCGGTCGAGCTCGATGAGGTCACCGACTCGCTCGGGGCCGACGTCGTCGTGGTCACAGGCGACCAGTTCGCCGGCGTGCGCTCGACACCACTGCCCGCCACAGCATCCACCGTCGAACCGGCCGTCATACCCTCCCCGCCGTCGTCGCTGCCCCTGGTGGCGACGACCACCTCAGCTCCTGCTGGAGAGACGGAGATGGAGCCACAAGCCGCTCAGTGCTGATGTCGATGCCTCACTCCCTTGGGCGGCTTGATGCCGCGTGCCAGAATCCCTCCCTATATGAGCGCCTTCCTCGCCACCTGCAGCGTCATCGGGTGCTTGAGGTGGCGACCATGAAGGGGATCGTGCTCGCTGGCGGTCGCGCGACGAGACTTGCTCCCGCGAGTCGTGCCACCTCGAAGCAGCTGATGCACGTGTACGACAAGCCACTTGTGTATTACCCGATCTCGACGTTGCTGCACGCCCGCATCAACGAGATCCTCGTGATCTCCACGCCTGAGCAGATCGGTCTCTTCGAGGGGTTGTTGGGTGACGGCAGCCGGTGGGGTGCGTCGTTCTCGTACGCGACGCAACCCGAGCCGAACGGGATCGCAGCTGCCTTTCTGATCGGCGAGGAGTTCATCGGCGGCGACGGCGTCGCTCTCATCCTGGGGGACAACATCTTCTATGGCGTGGGCCTCGGTGAGCAGCTGCAGCGCTACACCAACCCTGAAGGGGCCGTCGTGTTCGGGCTTTGGGTTCCCGACCCGGAGCGGTACGGCGTGCTCGAGCTCGACGATGCCGGGGGGGTGGTCGCTGTGCACGAGAAGCCCGAAGAGCCTCCGTCGAACTACATGATCCCCGGGCTGTACTTCTACGACAACCACGTCGTGGACATCGCGAAGGCGATCACTCCCAGCGGACGCGGTGAGCTGGAGATCAGCGAAGTCAACAGTCAGTATCTGCGCCACGGACGCCTCCATGTGTCGAAGCTCCCGTTCTCTACGGAGTGGTTCGATGTGGGGACCTTTGACGCTCTGCTCGACGCGCAGCAGTGGGTCGCCGGACAGCAGCGTCGCAAGGGTCTGCTGATCGGAGCACCCGAGTCGGCGGCCTATCGGGAGGGCTTCATCACCGCGGCAGAGCTCCGGGCCCTGGCCAGTGCGGCCGACGACGGTGGTGACCTCGCGAAGAGCGGCTATGGGGCCAACCTCCTGCGCGTTCTCGAGTTCGAGGCGGGAGGGTCCCAGGCCTGATGTCCTCGGCATTCGTTGAGTTCGAGGTACATCCGGGATCGATCGACGGTCTGTTGCACCTCACGATGAAGCAAGCGGCCGACGAGCGCGGCGCTGTGCGCGAGGTCTATCGAGCGTCGGCCTTCGACGTCGCAGGGTTGCCCCTGGGCCCATGGGTCCAGGTCAACGTCACCGAGTCGAAGCGAGGCGCAGTCCGGGGACTCCACGCTGAGGACATGAACAAGCTCGTCGCGGTGGTGGCCGGAGCTGCTTTTGGCGTCTACTTGGACATGCGCCCCGAGTCGCCGACCCATGGGGGGGTCGAGACGGCGGAGCTCGTTCCTGGCGTTCAGGTCTTCGTTCCCCGGGGCGTCGCCAACGGGTTCCAGGCCGTCGCACCGGGAGTGACGCAGTATCTGTACGTGTTCGACAAGGAGTGGCAGCCCGGCATGGGGGGACGGGCGTGCAGCCCGCTAGATCCAGGTCTGGGCATCCAGTGGCCACTCGCCATCGACGACGAGGACCGCGCGCAGATCTCGCTCAAGGACCGAGATGCACCGATGTTCGCGCCCAGGAGCGACGATCGATGAAGCAGCTCGTCACCGGGGGAGCGGGCTTCATCGGGTCCAACTACGTTCGCTACGCCCTGGCCCACTCCGACGACGAGGTCGTCGTCTTTGACGCTCTCACCTATGCCGGGAACCTGTCCACGCTCCGCGACGTCGACCCTGACCCGCGGTTCACGTTCGTGCAGGGTGACATCTGCGACGCGCTGAGTCTCGCCGACGCGATGCAGGGCGCCGATGCTGTCGTCCACTTCGCGGCGGAGAGCCACGTGGATCGGTCGATCGTGGGCTCCGATGACTTTGTGACGACCAACTGCTTTGGCACCAACGTCGTGATGGACACCGCCCGCCAGCTTGAGGTCGGACGCGTGGTCCACATCGGCACAGACGAGGTCTATGGCTCCGTGGAGACTGGATCATCGAAGGAGGGAGATCCCCTTGAGCCACGCTCGCCGTACTCCGCATCCAAGGCTGGGTCCGATCTGATCGCGCTCAGCTATCACCACACGCACGGGCTGCCGGTTGTCGTGACGAGGTGCACGAACAACTTCGGCCCCTACCAATATCCCGAGAAGGCCATTCCGCTGTTCACGACGAACCTGCTCGACGGCGAGAAGGTCCCGCTCTATGGCGATGGGCTGAACGAGCGCGACTGGCTCTACGTGGATGACCACTGCGCGGGTGTCGACCTTGTGCTTCGCCGCGGCGAGCCGGGCGGGATCTACAACATCGGGGCCGGCAACGAGATCCCCAATCGGATCCTCGTCGACAAGCTGCTCGCCCTCCTCGGCAAAGACGAGTCGGCTGTGGACTACGTCGAGGATCGGCTGGGGCACGACCGCCGCTACTCCGTCGACATCGAGAAGATCACTGCTCTGGGCTGGTCGAGGGCGCGCTCTCTCGACGAGGCGCTCGAGGCGACGGTCGCGTGGTATCGGGCCAACGAGTGGTGGTGGCGGCCCCTGAAGCCGGCGCACTGATGCGGGTCTTCATCACGGGCGCGAGTGGCCAGCTCGGAAGCGATCTGGTGCGAGCATGTGAGATCGCTGGCGACGACGTCATCGCGTGCGATCGAGCCCAGTTCGACCTCACGAATCGCGATGCGGTGTACCAAGCCATCTTGGGCACGGCTCCGGACACCGTCCTTCACGCCGGTGCCTGGACGGCGGTGGATGCTTGCGAAGCCGACGCGGAGCGCGCCTTCCTCACCAATGCCATGGCGACGGAGTGGGTGGCCGATGCGTCGCGACGAATCGGCGCCCACCTCGTCGCGGTGTCCACCGACTACGTCTTCGACGGCACCAAGGATTCGGCCTACGCCGAGTGGGACCGTCCGAACCCGCAATCGGTCTACGGACGTTCGAAGTGGGCAGGGGAGCAGGCGGTTGCCGTGCACGCGCCCGGTTCGGCCATCGTTCGAACGGCCTGGTTGTGCGGCGAGCACGGGCAAAACATCGTGAAGACGGTGCTCGGCCTGCTCGACCACCCGGGCCTGGCCTTTGTGGATGACCAGCGAGGCTGCCCGAGCTTCACCTTCGATGTGGCGCCGATGATCCGACGGCTTGCCGTCGAGCGACGGGCCGGCGTCCACCACGTCACCAATCAAGGGGAGACCACCTGGTACGGGTTCGTGCGGGACATCCTCGCGCTGGCCGGCCACGATCCCGACAAGGTCCGCCCGATCGCCACGGCAGACCTTGATCCGCCACGCCCCGCGCCACGGCCGTCCAACTCCGTGCTCGACAACGCGGCGCTGCGACTGGGCGGTGTCCCACTTCTTCCGCACTATCGCGAGTCCCTCGAGAGACTTCTGCAGGACCTGGACCACCGGTAACCAGTTCCGCATCACGATCGCCTGCCACACTTGACCGATGGAGCTACCGCAATGAGCAAGATCGCCGTGATCGGTACCGGGTACGTAGGCCTCACCACCGGCGCGTGCTTCGCGCACATCGGCCATGAGGTCGTGTGTGCCGACATCGATGCAGACAAGATCGCTCGTCTCCAGAAGGGCGAGATCCCGATCCTCGAGGCGGGCCTCGACAACCTGGTCACAGAAGGCATCGACAGTGGGCGCCTGACCTTCGTGGTCGGCGCGGAGGCCGCTGTTGCGGACTGTGAGTTCGCCTACCTGTGCGTGCCGACCCCACAGGCGGACGATGGGTCGGCCGATCTGTCGTACATCGAAGCAGCTGCGCGTCAGATCGGCCCGGTGCTGCCGAGCGAGGCGGTGGTCGTCAACAAGTCGACTGTGCCCGTGGGCTCCACGCGGGTCGTGGAGCGCGCCCTTGGTCGTGCCGATGTCTCGGTCGTGTCGAACCCGGAGTTCCTTCGGGAGGGTTCGGCCATCCACGACTTCCTGCACCCAGATCGGATCGTGATCGGCGCCGAGGATCAGGGGGCCGCGGTTCGCGTGTCATCGCTGTACCTCGGCATCACTGCTCCGGTCATCGTCACCGATCCGGCCAGCGCGGAGACCATCAAGTACGCGGCCAACGCCTTCCTGGCCACCAAGATCTCGTTCATCAACGCGGTGGCCGCCGTTTGCGAGGCCGTGGGCGCCGACATCAAGGACGTCGCCCTCGGCATGGGGTACGACTCCCGCATCGGACACGAGTTCCTCAAGCCCGGGCCCGGCTTCGGCGGCTCGTGCTTCCCGAAGGACTCGAGGGCGCTCGTGCGCATCGCGGAGAAGGCGGGCTACGACTTCGGTCTGCTGAAGGGTGTGATCACGGTGAACGCTGAGCAGTTCGAGCGTGTCACCCAGAAGATCATCGGTCTGGCCGGGGGTTCGGTGGAGGGTGTGCGCATTGCCGCGTGGGGTCTGACCTTCAAGGCACGGACGGACGACCTTCGGGACTCGCCCGCCCTGGAGATCCTGCGACGCCTTGTCGCGCACGGAGCGGTGGTGCGGGGGTACGACCCGTCGCGCCCGGGGCGCATCGAGGGCATCGAGGTGGTCGACGACCCGTATGCGGCCGTCGAGGACGCCGAGGTGCTCGCCGTGCTCACGGAGTGGGACGAGTTCCGGTGGCTCGACATCGACAAGGTTGCCGGTCTCATGGCGTCCCGCAGGGTCGTCGACGCCCGCAACCTCCTGGATCGAACGGTGTTCAGCCGGCGCGGGTTCGAGTACCGCGGTGTGGGTGTGAGCTGATGGCCCGCGTCGTGGTCACCGGCGGTGCCGGCTTCCTCGGGTCGCATCTCTGTGAGGCCCTGCTCGAACGAGGCGACGAGGTCATCGCAATCGACAACCTGATCACCGGGTCCGTCGACAACATCGAGCGGCTGTTCACCCGCACAGGGTTCACGTTCGTCCATCACGACGTCAGCAGCTATCTGTGGGTGCCGGGTGAGGTCGACGCCGTGATGCACCTCGCGAGCCCGGCGTCGCCGATCGACTTCGAGCGCATACCCATCCAGATTCTCAAGGTCGGGGGTCTGGGCACGCACAACGGCCTTGGGCTGGCGAGAGCCAAGGGCGCGACCTTCTTCCTCGCCTCCACCAGCGAGGTGTATGGCGATCCGCTGGTTCACCCGCAGCCGGAGACCTACTGGGGGAATGTGAACCCGATCGGACCGCGAGGCGTGTATGACGAGGCAAAGCGCTACGCCGAGGCGATGACGATGGCGTACCACCGCCATCATGAGATCGACGTCCGAATCGTGCGGATCTTCAACACCTACGGGCCCAACATGCGGCCCGATGACGGGCGGTCTGTCTCCAACTTCCTGACCCAAGCGATCGAGGGGAAGCCCATCACCGTCTTCGGCGATGGATTGCAGACTCGATCGTTCACCTACGTCGATGACGAGATCCGCGGCTTCCTGTCGCTGCTCGACAGCGACGTCGCTACGCCTGTGAACATCGGCAACCCCAACACGGAACGAACGATCCTCGAGCTGGCGCAGCTGGCCATTGAGGTCACGGGCTCGCAGAGCGAGATCGTGTTCGAGCCACTACCGGTCGATGACCCCACGCAACGGCAGCCCGACATCACGCTTGCCCAAGAGCTGCTCGGATGGGAGCCACGGGTCGAGCTGCGCGATGGCCTGGAACGAACGGCTGCCTACTTCATCCAGAAGCTGGGGCGCTGAGCCAGCCTCAGCTGTCCAGCACCCGGTCCCACTGCGGGAGCGTCGCGTGGTCGCTGTAGTGGAGCTCGAAGGCTTGCCGCGAGCGCTCGTGTGCTGTCGGATCGTTGTGGAGCGACCGCACGGAGCTCGCCAAGCCATCTGTGTCCCCGTTGCGGAGGCTCGTTCCGCATGCGAATTGAGAGATCGCTTCGTCAACATTGCTTCCCTCGGGGCCGACATAGAGGATCGGCAAGCCGGCCGCCAACGTCGCATGAAGCTTGGACGGGCTCATCACCCCGAGTGAGCGGTCATCGAGCGTGATCAGCGCCGCGTCCGCCCCCGCCATGACGGCGGGGGTGATGTCCTTGCGCACGTAACCGTGCATGAGGACATTGGTGAGCCCGCGGTGCGCCACTGCATCCACGAGCGATCCCGTGCGAGCACCTCCCCCCACGAACAGGAACACCGCCTCATCACTGAGCTTCACGGCCGCGTCGAGCACCGTGTCGAACCGATGACCCACCCCGGTGTTTCCCAGGTAGAGGACGACCTTCCTCCCGTTGATGGGCAGGTCCGCGTAGCCGGACCACGGAGGGAGCTCCGCAGCCGTGGGGAAGGCCTCGAGGCGCTCCCAGTTGGGAATCACGGAGAACACGGGCTTCCCCGGTCCGGCCGCGTACTGCCGCTCCAAGAGCTCGCGCATCGCACCATCGAGCACCACGACATCGTCGATGTGAGCGAACACCCATCGGTTGAGGCGCCGCTGGGCTCGGCTCGCGATGCCTCCAGGCCGGAGCTCCCCGAGACGCTCCGCCGCATCTGGGTAGCAGTCCATGCTCCAGAGCACGACCCGGGTGTCGCGGCGGAGGAGCTTGTGGAGCACAGCGCCGGTGACCAGGAACGGCGGGGTCGTCATCGAGACGATCACGTCCTGACGCCCGAGCAGGATCAACCGAGTCGTGGCGCCGATGAGGAACGTCAGGTAGCCAAGTAGGCGACGCCACAATGCCGACTTGCCGACGTCCGGCGTCCAGACGCGCCGAACTCGCACGGCTGGCCTCGGACTGCTCGGCTCAGTGCGCGCCAGGCCTTCCAGGTAGCCGGCCCGACCCGTGATCACCGTGACGTCGTCACCCAGCGCCGCCCGATGCTCCGCCAGCGACGCTGCAAGCTGCGCGGTGGGGCTGATGTCGGGCGCGTAGAACTGGTTGACCAACGTCATGCGCATGGTGTCGCACCCATCAGTCGAGCTGCGCAGCGACTGCCGCCACCATCTCCTCGACGATGGCATCGAGCGAGTACCGCTGCTCCCAAGCGGGGAAGTGGGAGCGGAATCGAGTCATGTCGGTGTAGTAGCAGATGTGGTCCCCGACGCGGTTGGTGTCGTTGTAGGTGAGCCCGGGTCGCTTCCCCCCGCTTGCGGTGGCGATCAGCTCGACGCACTCGAGCAGGCTCGCGGCGTTCGCCTTGCCACCCCCGAGGTTGTACACCTCACCCGGTCGTGGGCTCTGGGCGAAGGCCCAGAACGCGTCGATCACATCCGCGGAGTGGATCTGGTCACGGACCTGCTTCCCCTTGTATCCGAAGATCGTGTACGGACCCTCGCGAAGTGCGGTGTGCACGAGGTAGCTGAGGAAGCCGTGGAGCTCCACGCCCGAGTGGCGCGGGCCGGTGAGACAGCCGCCGCGGAAGGTGCCAGTGCGAAGCCCGAAGTAGCGGCCGTACTCCTGGGTGAGCACATCGGCGGCCACCTTCGATGCTCCGAAGAGCGAGTGGAGGCAGCGATCGATGGACATGGTCTCGTCGATCCCCTGATCCATGGCCGGATCGGCGTAATCCCAGCGTGTCTCGAGCTCCACGAGTGGCACGCGGTTGGGGCTGTCGCCGTACACCTTGTTCGTGGACACGGTGATGAAGACGGCGTCGGGCGCATGGAGTCGGCATGCCTCGAGCAGGTTGAGGGTGCCCGTTGCGTTGACGTCGAAGTCGTCGAATGGGCGCGACGCGGCGAGGTCGTGACTGGGCTGCGCTGCGGCGTGGATCACGAGGTCGTACCTGTGGCGCTGGAACAGGTGGTCGACGGCGGCGCGATCGCGGATGTCTACGTCGTGATGCGTGTAGCGGCGACAGACCGCCTCCAAACGCTGGCGGTTCCAGGTTGTGTCGCCGCCGGGCCCGAAGAAGTCGGCGCGCATGTTGTTGTCCAGTCCATGCACGTCGAAGTCGAGGCCGTCGAAGTACTCGACTGCCTCAGACCCGATGAGGCCTGCGCTGCCCGTGACGAGGACCTTCAACGCGTCACCTGCACGACGAAGCGGGTGAACGACATGAGCCGGGAGCCTATCGGTGCGCATGCCAGACTCCGAAGCGGCGATGCGAGCAGCCGTGACCCTCGAGCAGTGCTGGCACCGGGTTCCCGGTGGGACGGCTCGCGCCACCTTGGACACGGTCGCCGCCGTTGCCGCTCGAGGTGACGTGACCCAGATTGGGGTCAGCGCGTGGCACCGGTCGCCTCCCCCCGGGCCGTGGCGGCCCTGCATCGAGGTACGACAGCTCCCGCTCCCTCGGATTGCCCTCTACGACGCATGGCAGCGCCTCCACCGACCTCGGGTGGAGCGGGCGTCAGGCCCCGTCGATGTTGTGCACGCCACTGGGCATGTGGCGGCACCGGGCCGGGCACCCCTGGTGGCCAGCGTGTGGGACTTGAGCTTCCTGCATGATCCCACTCACTTCACCGCTCGAGGGATATCCGTGTTCACGCGCTTTCTCGACGTGATCCGCACGGACGCGGCCGTGGTCATCTGCCCGTCGGAAGCCACGAGGACGGACTGCCTGGCGGCCGGCATCGACTCGGAACGGTTGCGGGTGGCACCGCTTGGCACCGCTGCACGCCTGACAGCGGCTGCCGAGGTCGAGCGAGTCCGGGCCGTCTACGGCCTCGATCGGCCGATCGTCTTGTTCAACGGCACCGTCGAGCCCCGCAAGAACCTCGGCCGGCTCATTGAGGCGTTCGGTCGACTCGGCGACGTCGACGCAGAGCTGGTGCTCGTTGGCCCGGACGGATGGGGCTCAGAGCTCCCGCCGTCGAACGCGCGCCGACTGGGCTTCGTGCCGCGTGCTGATCTTGAGGCCCTGTACGCAGCCGCCGCCGTCGTTGCCTACCCGAGCCTGCGAGAGGGGTTCGGGCTTCCGGTGCTTGACGCGATGGCCCAGGGGGCGGCCGTCCTCACCTCTGCGACCACGTCGACAGCGGAGGTGGCCGGAGATGCGGCTGTGCTCATCGATCCGTTCGACGTCGACGCGATCGCCGGAGGGCTGGCGCTGCTGCTGAGCGATCGAGACCTGGCCGCACGACTGGGTGCAGCGGCACGGGCGCGGGCGGCCACGTTCACGTGGGAGCGCACTGCTGCTCTGGTCGTTGCCGCGTACCGCGATGCCATCGGGCTTGCGCCGTGACTCGCTCCGCGGTCGGGATCAACTTGCTCTGGTTGGTGCCGGGTGAGGTTGGCGGAAGCGAGGAGTCGACGCTGGCCAGCATCCGCGCGCTGATAGCGCTCGGGGATCCAGCCCTCGACATCCGTCTGTTCGTGCTCGACTCGCTGCGCAGCGCGCATCCGGATGTCGTGGCCGCGCTCCCCACCGACGTGCTGGCGATGTCCGGGCGTGCTCGCTGGGGGAGGATCGCGGCTGAGACGACGTGGCTGGCCGCGCGATCACGCGGACTCGACCTCGTCCATCACGCGGGCGGTACCGCTCCGCCGGTGCGCGGGGCGCCCTACGTCTTGACGCTGCACGACATCCAACCGATCGAGCAGCGCGCCACCCATGGAGCCCTCAAGCGGGCTTACCTGGGTGTTGCGATCCCTCCTTCGGTTCGCAATGCACGTGTCACGGTTGTGCCAAGCGAGTTTGTGCGCCGGTCGGTGCTGGCGCGATGGCGGATCGACCCGGACCGTGTCGTCGTGGTCCCACATGGGGTGGGTCCTCGCCCTGACCCGACGCCCGCTGATGTGCTCATTGAGCGATATCGGCTGGACGGGCCCGTCATCTTGTATCCGGCCATCACGTACCCGCACAAGAACCATGCCGTGCTCATCGACGCCTTCGCCGAGGTCGTCCGTCGTCGTCCGGATGCACTGCTCGTGCTCCCAGGCGGACGGGGCGACGCAGAGGATCGGGTGCGCACGCAGGTTGAGAGGCTCGGATTGGGCGACCGGGTTCGTAGGACCGGCCGCATCTCGGCGGCAGACGTGGCCGGGCTGTACCGGGAGGCCATCGCGGTGGCTGTTCCATCCCGCTATGAGGGGTTTGGGCTTCCTGCCGCGGAGGCCATGGCCTACGGCACGGCACTGGTTGCGGCGGACGCGACAGCGCTCCCAGAGGTCGTGGGGGAGGCAGGACTGCTCGTCTCGCCTGACGCGCCTGCCGAGTGGGCCCAAGCGCTCATCGAGCTCCTCGATCGGCCCGAGGAGCGGTCTCGACTGGTCGCCGCCGGCCTCCGCCGAGCGGCTCGCTACACCTGGGCGGCCAACGCCGCGGCGCTGGCCGCGGTGTACCGACAGGCCCTCTGACGTCGTCGCGACTGGGTCGGGGCGGACGGCTCTTGTAGGGTTCGCAACCCTATGGGTAAGGCATCGTCGTCCAAGAAAGTGGCCCGCGCGGCCCGCGCCGGGGGTCGAGTCTCCGGTCGGCAGCCCCGGAGCCTTCTGTTCCCAGGCGTTCTCGCGCTCATCCTCGTACTAGGGACCGTACTTGTGGTCTGGGCACGGGAAGATCGTCGGAACGACGATCTCGGCGGCGTGCCGCAGCTGGGCGAACACATCCACGAGGCGCTAGGCGTCAACGTCTGCGGCGAGTGGCTCCCAGACATCCCTGAGTTCGAGAGCTCCGTGGGCATCCACACCCACGGCGACGGTGTGCTCCACATCCACCCGTTCTCCCAGCTGGGTGTCGGTGCGAACGCCACGCTTGGCCGGTTCTTCCAAGACGGCAGCGAAGCAGGGCTCAACCTGTCGATCACAGGATCGAAGCTCGAGTACCTCGCGGAGACCGTCGAGGAGGGCGAGACCAAGTGTGACGGCATCGACGACCCCGTCTTGCGCGTGGCCCATTGGCTGGACGTCGGCGATGCCGCATCGAAGCCCGCGGTCACCACCGGCGGGTTCAGCAGTCTGCGCCTGGCGGAGAACGGTGGGGGCTTCACGATCTTCTACGGCGACCGCAAAGCGGACATCCCGAAGCCTCCGCACGCCGATCAGCTCGCTGAGCTGGGCGCCAAGGATGGTGGCGCCGTCCCGCCCGACAGCAGCAGCACCACGACTCCGGCGAACTCTTCGACGTCGACGTCGACAGAGGACTCAGGGACGTCAACGACGGAAGCCCCATGAGGCGGACGCTCCAGCAATGAAGGCGGTCGTGCTGGTCGGAGGCTTCGGCACGCGTCTTCGACCTCTCACCCTCAGTACGCCCAAGCAGATGCTCCCGGTCGTACACCGGACCATGATCGAGCGCGTCGTGGCGCACCTCGGCCGCCATGGCATCGACACCGCCGTTCTCGCCCTCGGGTACCGACCTGACGCATTTACGGCCGCCTATCCCGATGGTCACTGTGCGGGGGTCGAGCTGCACTACGCGATCGAACCCGAGCCGAGGGACACCGCTGGAGCGATCCGCTTCGCAGCGTTGGACGCTGGCATCGACGAACGGTTCCTGGTGCTCAACGGCGACGTGCTCACGGACCTCGACGTGACAGCCTTGATTGCGACCCACGAGCGCAATGGTGCTGAGGGCACCCTGGCGCTGCATCGAGTTGACGATCCATCTGCATTCGGCGTGGTGCCTACGGACGCCGATGGTCGTGTCACGGCCTTCATCGAGAAGCCGCCTCCTGGCGAGGCGCCGACCGACCTCATCAACGCGGGTACCTATGTGCTGGAGCCCTCGGTGCTGGCCCGCATCGCGCCAGATCGTCCGGTCAACGTGGAGCGAGTGACGTTTCCTGCGATGGTCGCTGACGGATCGCTCTTCGCGGTCGACGGCGACACCTACTGGATCGACGCAGGCACTCCGAGCACCTATCTCGCCGCGAACCTCGACCTGATCGCTGGGCTACGGGGGGCAGCAGAGGAGGGAGTTCATCCCGACGCGATCGTGCGGGGAGCAGTTGACGGCTCGGTCGTGGGCGCTGGCGCCCGTGTGGAGTCGGGTGCGACGGTCTGCGGATCGCTGGTACTCGCGGGTGCCGTCGTTCGCGCCGGCGCCTCGGTGCACGATTCGATCATCGGTCCGAGGGTCACGGTGGAGGCCGGCGCGGTCGTGCAGGATGGCTCCGTGATCGGAGATGACGTCGTCGTGGCCGCCGGGGAGCGCGTCACAGGGAAGCGGGTTCCGGAAGAGGTCGCGTGAGGGCCCTCGTGACCGGGGGAGCGGGGTTCATCGGCTCGACACTGGTGGACCGCCTCCTCGCGGAAGGTCATGCGGTCGACGTGGTCGACGATCTTTCAACCGGAACGCTGGCCAACCTGGCGGAGGCTCGCGGCAACCGCGATCACGACCTCAAGGTCCATCAGCTCGACCTCCGCGAGGACGCTGTTGTGGATCTGATCGCCCGTCGTGCGCCAGAGGTCATCTTTCATCTCGCCGCGCAGGCCGACGTGCGTGTCTCGGTGGCCAGGCCCGCCTTCGACGCGCAGGTCAACATCCTGGGGAGCATCAACGTCCTCGAAGGTGCCCGCAAGGGGGGCACTCGTAAGGTGGTCTTTGCATCGAGCGGAGGCACGATCTACGGAGAGCCAGGACCGGCTGATCTCCCGGTGCGCGAATCGCACCCACAGCAGCCGCTCAGTCCCTACGGAGTTGCCAAGCGGGTGGTCACCGACTACCTGCACGTGTACCGAGAGCTCCACGCTCTCGAGTTCACGTCGCTGGCCATGGCCAACATCTACGGTCCGCGACAGGACCCGCATGGCGAGGCCGGCGTAGTCGCGATCTTTGCCGGGCTCTTGCTCGCCGGGAAGCCCTGCACGATCTTCGGGGATGGAAACCAGACCCGAGACTTCGTTTACGTCGACGACGCGGTGGACGCGTTCGTGCGTGCTGCCGATCGCGGCAGCGGCTTGCTCTGCAACGTCGGGACGGGCATCGAGACGTCCGTGAACGAGCTCTACACGGCGATGGCGACGGCCGCAGGCTCCTCGGCGCCGGCGGTACATGCCTCGGCGCGGGCGGGTGAGCTGGCCCGCAGCGCACTTGATCCGGCTCGCGCCGGCCTGCACCTCGGCTGGACTCCGTGGACGACCCTCGCAGACGGTGTGGGAGAGACGTTGCGATGGTTCGAGGGCTGACGGGCCCTCAGCGGCCAAGGAGCCCGTACTTGGCAATGCACCAGAGCGCGCGAACCCCGTCGCGCCAACCGATCTTCTTCCCCTCATCGTAGGTACGGCCGCTGTACGAGATGCCCACTTCGAACACTCGCAGACGGCGGCGGGCGATCTTGGCGGTGATCTCGGGTTCGAAGCCGAACCTGTCCTCCTTCAGCTCGATCGACTGGAGGACCTCTGTGCGGAACGCCTTGTAGCAGGTCTCCATGTCGGTCAGGTTCAGATCCGTCACGGCGTTGGAGAGGAGCGTCAAGAGCCGATTTCCCAACGAATGCCAGAAGAAGAGGACACGGTGGGCGTCAGCTCCCATGAACCGGCTGCCGAAGACCACATCGGCCCGTTCGTCGATGAGCGGCTCGATCAGCCGGGCATACTCCCCCGGGTCATACTCGAGGTCGGCGTCCTGCACGATGGTGAAGGGCATTGATGCTTCGGCGAAGCCGCGGCGAAGGGCTGCCCCCTTGCCCTGGTTTGTGTCCTGAAGGAGCACCTTCGCTCGTGGATCGCTGATGCTGGCCAGGATCTCCGGCGTATCGTCGGTCGAGCCATCATCCACGATGACCAGCTCGCCGACCCATGGCGAAGCGAGTACAGCGCGGACGATCGCCTCGACCGTTGCCTGCTCGTTGAAGCACGGCATCACGACCGTGAGGCACCGAGTGGGTTCGGGAGGTGTCACCGGAACAAGTCCTCCTGAGGTGGTCGGATGATCTCGGACCGTACGTTGCCGCGTCCGAGCCACTGGGGATCGACACCACGCACGACTGCCGCAGCAACGTTTGTTGCCTTCCCCATCACGAGCTCGGCTGCCGCCGCTAGCTCGTCGACCACGCACACCTCGGTGACTTGCAGCACGCGACCTCGGCTGTCCTCGGTGCCCCGGAGATCCACCACTGCCTTGATGCCCGCGCACCCGATCGCGACGTCCGTGAGGCCTCGCCGCCACGGTCGGCCGAACGTATCGGAAACGATGACGGCAACCTCGACGCCGAGCGTGCCGCGGATTCCGTCGCGTATCCGTCGCGCCGACCGGTCGCTGTCCACCGGTAGGAGTGCGGCCCAGCCCTCATCCACATTGGAGAGGTCGACACCCGCGTTCGCACACACGAACCCGTGGCGGGTCTCACTGATGATCAGGTCGCCCCGCCGCCGGACGATGCGAACCGACTGATCCTCGACGATCGTCTTGTGGCCGTTCGGGTCGTCGGGGTCGATGCGCGCCATGGCGTTCTCGGCCTTCGAGACGACCTTCTGCGTGACGACGAGGACGTCACCGTCCGCGAGGTCGGGCTTGGCGACCGCGATGAGCCCCGCCAAGTCGTCACCCGCCCGGATCTCCGGGATGCCTTCGATGGGGCTGATCGTGAGGGTCATGCCGTGAGCACCGTACGGGCCAGAGCGGCCGCTTCGTCGGGTCCCCGCATGATCGTGGGCGCGACGACACATCGCACGCCTTCGGCCTCCACGAGCGTGGCCTGGTCAGCGTCGGCCTCATCGACGACGAGCGTGGCCGCCAGGGGCGCGTAGAGCCGGGCGATGCCGACGACAGAGGACTCGTGGCCAAGTTCGCGCAGGAGTCGGTCCGCGGGGCCCTTGAGTGCGGCGCCGGCGATGATCGGGGATACCGCGACGGTTTGGTCCCGGCGCGCTTCGGCCGCCGCTCGGATGCCCGGGATGGCCAGCACCGGAGCGATGGACACGATCGGGTTGGAGGGAGCGATCACGAGGCGTTCCGCGCCGGCGATTGCGTCGAGGACTCCTGGTCCCGGGGAGGCAGATTCCGCTCCGTCGAATCGCACGGATGAAACAGCTACGTCGTGCTGTCGATGCACGAAGTACTCCTGGAAGTCGATCTCCCCGTCGGCGACGGTGACGCGGGTGCGCACGGCATCGTCTGTGGCTGGCAGCAGCGTGCAGTCGAGGCCCCAGGCGGTCGCGATCTCTGCTGTGACGCTGGAGAGCCTCGCACCGGACCGGAGCCGGTCGGTGCGGTAGAGGTGGGTCGCCAGGTCGCGGTCGCCGAGGTTGAACCAGGTCGCCGCCTTCGGGTACCGACTGAGCGCCTCCATGGCGTGCCAGGTCTCTCCCGCCAGCCCCCACCCCCGCTCAGGGTCAATGGCCCCGGCGACGGTGTAGGTGACGGTGTCGAGGTCGGGGCTCACGTGGAGGCCATGCAGCTCGAGGTCGTCCCCAACGTTGACGATCGCGGTGATCTCGGCCGGCGGCAGGACGCGGACGAGACCGGCGAGGAGGCGGGCGGCGCCCACCCCGCCAGCCAGGACCGAGATCAGCCGATCCCCTTGAGCCGACCCGAGAGGAGCTCGATGTCGGCGTCGACCATCATCGTCACGAGGTCCTCGAAGCTGGTGCGGCGCTCCCATCCGAGCACCTTGCGGGCCTTGGTGGCATCGCCGATGAGCAGGTCCACCTCGGCCGGGCGCATGAACTTGGGGTTGAGGGTGACGTAGTCCTCGTACTGGAGCCCGGCATGCTCGAACGCAATCTCACAGAAGCGGCGCACCGAGTGCGTCTCCCCGGTGGCTACGACGTAGTCGTCGGGCGTGTCCTGCTGAAGCATGAGCCACATGGCTTCGACGTAGTCGCCAGCGAAGCCCCAGTCTCGCTCTGCGTCGAGGTTGCCGAGCGGGAGCTCGGTCGCGAGTCCGAGCTTGATCTTGGCGACGTTGTGGCTCACCTTGCGGGGGAGGAACTCCATCCCCCGGCGGGGGCTCTCGTGGTTGAACAGGATGCCTGAAGAGGCGTGGAGGTCGTAGGACTCTCGGTAGTTCACGGTGATCCAGTGGCCGTAGAGCTTCGCGACCCCATACGGCGACCGAGGGTAGAACGGGGTTGCCTCGGTCTGGGGCACCTCCTGGACCTTGCCGAACATCTCGCTCGACGACGCCTGGTAGAAGCGGATGGTCGGGTCAACGATGCGGATGGCGTCGAGCAGTCGCGTAACCCCGAGCGCCGTGATCTCGCCGGTGAGGACGGGCTGGTTGAACGACGTCTGCACGAACGACTGGGCGGCAAGGTTGTACACCTCGTCGGGCCGGCACTCGCGCAGGATGGAGATCAGCGATGCCTCGTCGAGCAGATCACCCGAGGACGTGTAGGGATCGAGGATCACCCGGTCTTGGAGGTGTGCGATGCGCTCGAAGTTGGTACTGCTGCTGCGACGCACCATGCCGATCACCTCGTAGCCCTTGTCGAGGAGCAGCTCTGCCAGGTACGAGCCGTCCTGGCCCGTGATGCCGGTGATGAGGGCTCGCTTCGTCATGATGTCTCCTGTTCAAGGGGGGTGCCGGCCCGTAGACGAGCCCGTAGGTCATCGAGCAGGTCGGCGAGGGTCTGCTCGATTGGGATCTCTGGGGCCCAGCCAGTGGCGGCGGCCAGCTTCGAGGCGTCCCCTCGCAGGACGGGTAGGTCGGAAGGGCGCATGAGATCGGGATCGACGCGCAGCTCGACCGGTCGATCAGCGAGCGAGACGAGGTGGTCGGCGAGGTACTGGATCGGCAGATCGCGGCCACTGCACACGTTGTAGACCTCTCCGGGCTCGCCGCCCTCGATGAGATGTCGGTAGGCACGCACGATGTCCCGCACATCTGTGAAGTCACGGCGCGTCGAGAGGTTTCCGACGGTGATGAACTCGGCGCCGTCCCGCTCGGCGCGAGCGATGCGGGCGGCGATCGCGCTGGCCACGAACTGCTCCGACTGCCCAGGTCCCAGGTGGTTGAACGGCCGGACGCGGATCACCGGCAGGCCATGGCCGAGGAACGCTTGCTGGGCGATGGCATCGGCGGCCAGCTTCGATGCGGCATAGGGGCTGGTAGGGCGCAGCGCGGAGCGCTCATCTAGGGGTAGCTCTGCCTCGGTGACCACTCCGTAGACGTCTGCGCTGGCCACGGAGAGCACGCGCTGCACCCCGGCCTCCCGGCAGGCCTCGAGAACGTTGAGGGTGCCTTCTGCGTTGACCCGCAACACCGTGCGCGGGTCGCGCCACGAACCGCCCACGTCGGCCCATCCGGCCAGGTGATACACGGCATCGGGGGCGACACCGGCGATCACGGCGGCCGTATCCTCCGCATCGAGGATGTCGACGGAGGGATCTCCGTGCCGGTCGAGCGCTACCACCTCGTCGCCGCAGGCACTGAGGTGGGCTTCGAGATGTCGGCCGACGAACCCGAGGCCTCCGGTGATCAGCGCGCGCATCGAGCGGACACTACGGCCTACCGGGCCGCGTCCACCACCGAGCGCCACAGGGCCACGAGTCCTTCGACGGTGCGCGACCACGTGAACATGGCACTTCGCTCACGCCCGGCTTCGATGAGCTGCGAGCGGCGGATGTCGTCGGCGACGAGGAGGGAGAGCGCCTCAGCGAGGGCGTCGACGTCCGCCACCGGCACCAGGACGGCCGCGTCGCCGACCACTTCCGGTATGGCACCCACGGCAGTCGCCACGACGGGCACCCCGGCGGCCATCGCTTCGCCTGCAGTGAGCCCGAAGCCCTCATAGCGAGATGCGAGGACGAGCGCCTCGGCGCCCGCGAGCAGGTCGGCTCGTGCCGGGTCGTCAATCCAGCCGAGTCGAACGATCCGGGTCTTGTGGTGCGCGGCGTCGATGGCAGCTGTGAGGGCGTCGGCTCCCCACCCATCGGACCCGGCGATCACCAGGCGAAGGTCGGCGTCGGTGGCTGCCATCTGGTCGAAAGCCTGCACGAGGCCCGGGTAGTCCTTGCGGGGCTCCACCGTGCCGACGGCGATCAGGTATCGGTCCCCGCCGGCGAGTCGGCTGCCGCTGGCAGGGTCTCCCGGAGCAGTGGCGGTGATGCCGTTGGGTACCGCAACGACACGATCTGCAGGCAGGTGGTAGTGGTCGATCACCTCGTCACGGACGAACTCAGAGACGGTGTGGACGACAGCGCCTCGATGCAGCGCCCGCCTTACGAGCTCGGGGTACTGGAGCACGTCTGCCGTGCACATCTGCGGGAAGTGGACATAGGTCAGATCGTGGATCGTGACCACCGCCGCCGCCCGGGTGGGAGGGACCACGAAGTTGGTTCCGTGCACGACGTCGATGGCGCCCGTCCAGCGCTCGATGCTGGGGTGATCCGATCGGGCCCAAGCCTGACGGAGGGGCAGGGCGGCCATGCGGCGGCGGCGCGCGGGACGCACACCGGGCGGTAGCAGGTCAGCTAGATGGCCCGCGCCCCGAAACGTCACGGCGTAGGCGATCGCATCGATGGAATTGTCGACGCCGACGCCGTGGAGCACCTCCTCGGTGAACCGGCCGACGCCACTTCGTGTGTCGTAGAGAGAGGTGGCGTCGAGCGCGACGCGCAGAGGAGCGGGCACCTTGTGAGCCTAGGGAGTCGGGTCAGTCCGGTGAGCGGAGCATGCCGGACGTGGGCTCAGCGACGAATGACGGAGCTGACGCGCTCTTCGACGAGCTTTACTCGCTCGCCCACGAGAGCGCCGATGAGATCGAGGGTGCCCTTGGTCTCTTCGACGGGGGTGCTCATGGCCTTGGCAAGGTCGTTTCGTCGCACCTGGATGCGCTGGAAGGCAATGAGCCCGAGGCCCACGGACACGTAGGCGGCATCCTTGACGATCTCTGCGAGGTCCTCGACGGGAGTGTGGGCCATGCGAGGACCGTAGGGGGGTCTGCGAACTATCGCAAGCGGTTGTGCACTACTTCGCAAGGGGTGGTGCGCGGGGCGTGGGGAGCGGTGATTGGTGCCGCAGAGGCCCGTGGAACGGCGGCTACCCTCGGACGACCGTGGAGGACCTCACCCCAGGCGTGGACGCGCCCGACGACGCGCTCGACGACGCGCCTGAGGTGGCGCAGCTGGTGGCGCCCGCTGTGGTGGCGGTCGTGGTGGCGCACGACCCAGGGGAGTGGTTTGAGGCCACCATCGCCTCGCTCACGGCTCAGGACTACCCGAGCCTGTCCGTCCTGGTGATCGACACGGCGAGTGCGGTGGAGGTGCGAGCACGCGTCGCGGCGGTCGCCCCCAGCGCGTTCGTGCGTCGCCTCGACGAGAACCCAGGGTTCGGGGCGGCCGCCAACGAGGTGCTCGAGGTCGTCGAAGGTGCAGCGTTCTACCTCTTCTGCCACGACGATGTCGCACTGGATCCCGATGTCGTCCGACTCCTCGTCGAGGAGGCATTCCGGTCCAACGCGGCGGTCGTCGGTCCCAAGCTGGTGTCCTGGGACGATCCACGCCATCTGCTCGATGTGGGCGTGGGCATCGATCACGCGGGCTACGTCGCCCCGCTGGTCGAGCGAGGAGAGCTTGACCAGGAGCAGCACGACGGCGTGCGCGACGTGTTCGCGATCCCCGGCGCGTGCACCTTGGTGCGGGCGGATCTGTTCGCCGCAGTGGGGGGGTTCGACGAGGGGATCGACTACCTCCTCGATGACATCAGCCTCTGCTGGCGCGTGCACCTCGCCGGCGCGCGCGTCATCGTGGCTCCGTCGGCGCGGGTGCGGCACCTAGAGGCGCTATCGATACGCCGACCGGTGGACGATCGTCGTCGTCTCCAAGCTCGGCACCGATTGCGAGTTGTGCTGAGCTGCTACTCCGCGGTTGGGCTTGTCCGCATCGTCCCGAAGATGGTCGCCCTTCATGTGGTGGAGATCCTCTATTCGCTGGTGGTCGGGCGCACCGCACAGGCCCGGGATACGGCGGCCGCCTGGACGTGGAATCTGCGGAACCCGGGTGAGCTGCGTGAAGCGCGCCGTCAGGTTGACGAGTTCCGAGTCGTTCCCGATCGGGAGATCCGTCGGTTCATGGTCGGCGGGAGCGCCCGGTTCAGGCAGTTCGCGCGGGGACAGATCGGCGGAGGCGAGGACCGGCTGACGGGGTGGGCCCGCAGCGGACGTGACGTCGCGGGAGCCCTTCGTACGGGCTCACTGCGAAACACGGCCATCGTGTGGTCCGTCATTGCGTTCGTGCTCCTCGCGGGGAGCCGGCATCTCATCACCCGTGGTGTGCCGGCGGTAGGGGAGCTCGTCCCGTTTCGATCCTCATCGATCGAGCTCTTGCGAGCATGGGTCAGCGGTTGGCGATCCGCGGGCCTGGGCTCGGAGGCCCCTGCGCCCACCGCCTACGGGCTCGGTGGCTTCCTGGGCATCCTCAGCTTCGGTTCGATGGGGCTCCTCCGCACCGTGCTCACACTCGGGCTGCTACCCCTTGGTGCGTTGACGATCTATCGACTGGCGGCTCCGGTCGGTTCGCGCCATGCACAGATCGCGGCGCTTGTCGTGTACGTGTGCAACCCACTGCCGTACAACGCGCTTGCCAACGGGCGATGGGGTGCGCTGGCGCTCTACGCCGGAGTCCCAGCGCTCATCGGCATGCTGGCCCGGGCCGGGGGCATCCCGCCGTTCACCCCCGTGACAACCGACGATCGCGCCGCGCCGCGCCCTTCCCTGCGTACCCCCGTGCTCGCACTCGGCGCGACCACGGCCCTGCTCGCCACCCTCATCCCGGCCGCAGTGCTCATCCTTCCGGGTCTGGCTCTGGCCCTCGGGCTCGGATCGCTGTTCACCTACCGCGTCTTCGGGACGAGTCGAATGGTCGCCGTGGCATTCGGCGGCGCGGTCCTGGCCATAGCCCTCCACCTGCCCTGGAGTGCCGACCTGCTCCTCCCCGGAACGCCGTGGTCGGCGATCGTGGGGGTTGACCGTGGCTCGCACTCTTCTGACCTCGGGGCGCTGCTTCGGTTCCAGGTCGGTCCGATGGGGGTGGCGCCGCTTGGATGGGCGTTGCTCATCGCGGCCGCGCTGCCATTGCTGATCGCACGGGCCGAGCGACATGCCTGGGCGGTCCGGGGCTGGGTGCTTGCTCTCGTGTTCTGGGCGCTGGCCTGGATCTCGCAGAGCGGGTGGGCACCGTCTTCGCTTCCGGCGCCCGAGGTGCTGCTCGCCCCCAGTGCGGTCGGGTTGGCCCTCGCCACCGCCATGGGTGTGGCTGCCTTCGAGGTGGACCTCCCCGGCTACCGGTTCGGGTGGCGACAGATTGCCTCGGGAGTTGCCGCCGTGGCCGTAGCACTGGCCACGATCCCGGTGCTCGGCGCCGCCTTCGACGGACGGTGGTCGATGCCAGGGGGCGATCATCAGCGCGCGCTCAGCTTCATCGACCTCGACAACGAGACCGTGCCGTTCAGGATCCTGTGGCTCGGCGATCCCGCCGCGCTGCCGTTGGGAAGCTGGGAGCTCACCGACGGCGTCGCCTACTCGACCACCGACCACGGCACGCCCCGACTCGAGGACCTGTGGGTCGGGTCTGATGATGGCGTCACCGGGCTCCTGGCTGATGTGATCGATCTGGCCCGGACTGGACAGACGGCCCGGCTCGGTCGGTTGCTGGCCCCGATGGGAGTCCGTTACATCGTGGTGCCGGAACGCCTGGCTCCGGCTCCGTTTGCGAGCGACGCCCTCCCGATCCCCGAAGCGCTCGCCGACACGCTTGACGGCCAGCTGGATCTGGAACCGTTGGACCTCCCGGCTGGGGTGCTCGTCTTCCGAAACCAAGCCTTCTATCCGATGCGAGCACAGATCACCACGGCCAAGGCCCCGCCGGCAGCCGCCGGTGTGGTGGCCGCGGCCGGCGTCGACCTGTCAGGCCTCGGTGCACTTCTTCCGAAGGACGCAGGCACGTTTCGCTGGTCGGGACCCGTACAACCTGACAAGACGCTGCTCTGGGCTGCGGCCCATTCTGATCGGTGGACGCTTTCGGTGGACGGGCGCTCGATGGCGCACACCAAGCCGTACGGGTGGGCCAATGGCTTCGATGTCACGAGTGCCGGCGACGCAACGCTTCGCTACGCCACCTCGCCCGTCAGGTACGGGCTGCTGCTCCTGCAGGTGCTCGCCTGGCTCTGGGTCGGGCGGCGCTTGTTGCGGTCGCGGCTGAACCCGGCGCGCGCTGCGGAGGAGACGTCGTGAAGTCGGCCCGGGTCACGTCGCTGCTACTCATCGTCGGCCTCATGGCGGCTGGGTTGGTCATCCAGGTCGCCGAGCGGGATACCGCCTCGCCGACCTCGGCCGCTCCGGTGGTGCAGGCGGGCGTCGCGATTCCTGCCGCTCGGGACGAGCCCACGCTGTCATCCACGTGGTACTGCGCGGGAGGAACCGGTCGACGCGGTGGCTTTGCCGACCATGTGCTGGTGCTCGCCAACCCGACCGACCGTGCCCGCACCGCCACGATCACCGTGCTGACGGGATCCGTGGCGGACTCGCCGCCACCCGTTTCCACCGATTCAACCGCCACGACGGCCACCGCGCCCACCGCGCCCACCACCACTCCGGCGCCGACCACCACAACGCTCCCGTACAAGCCCATTGAGAGCTCTTGGCCACTGCCGGCCCAGAGTCGCGTCGAGGCCCGACTCGGCGATCTGGCCGTGGCATCGCTCGTGGGCGCGATCGTCGAGGTCGACGGCGGTGAGATCGCGGTCGAGCACCACGTCACCGGTCCGCTCGGTCGGGCGACGGCCCCCTGCAGCACCACGGCGTCCACAACGTGGTCCTTCCCATGGGGAGTCACGACGCGCGGGGCTCGCGATCTCCTGGTGTTCATGAACCCGTTCCCGGACGACGCGACAGTCGACATCTCCTTTGCCACGGACGAAGGTGTTCGCGACACGGCTCGCTACCAGGGCTTCATCGTCCCAGGCCGCAGCGTCGTGGGGGCCTCCTTGGAGCGGGATGTCACGCGCAAGGCTCAGGTTTCCGCCAACGTGCGCGTCCGCAGCGGTCGTGTCGTGGTGGACCGGATCCAGACGCTCGACGGCACCGACGGGCGCGAGGGGATCACGCTCGCGCTCGGTGTGCCGGAGCCAGCCCTCGAATGGGTGTTCCCGGTCGGTGAGACCGGACCTGGTCTCACCGAGCAGGTCGTGGTCTTCAACCCGAGCGACGACGTAGCCGAGGTAGAGGTCGAGGTGCGCCTCGACGATCCGGACACGAACACACTTCCCGAGCCGTTCGAGCTGACGATCCCGCCCGGTCGCTATTCGATCGTCGACGTCCACGCGGAGGACCGGGTACCCGAAGGCGTCGGCCACGCTCTGTTCGTGCGATCCCTGAACGACGTCCCCATCGCGGCCGAGCGCGTGAACTCGTCAGCGTCACCCGCCCCGCGGCGTGGGATCACCGTCACCACCGGATCACCCGTGGGGGCGCCGATCTGGTACTTCGCCGGTGGCGGGCCGACAGAGAGTCGCGACGAGTTCCTCGTTCTGGTGAACCTCGACAACGAGAACGCGGTGACCTACAGCGTGACGGGCCTTGCCGGCGGGCAGACGATCGCCATCCAAGACCTGCAGGGCCGGTCGATCGAGCCGGGTGGCCGGGCCGTCATTCGACTAGGCGACCACATCGCTCGAGACGTGCTCCCCGTCGTTGTCGTGGCCGACGGTCCGATCGTCGCCGAGCGCGGCCTCTATCGAATTGGTGGGGGCGGCATGTCGCAAGCCATGGGCATCCCCCTCGACCGCGACATCTTCGTCCCTGATCCCGTCAACGACTGAGCGGAGCAGCTGCCGCTTGCCGTCAGCCCACCCCACAGCGGGTTGGGGGCATGGGGGTACCGAATCGGTGCCCTGGTGCCCCCGACTCTCGTTCCGGGGGTCGGCGACACCGACCCACGGGTCAGGCGGGGTCGGCTCCGTGCTCAGCGGCCTTCTCCTGGGCACGGGTCTGCTCATCCTGGAGCGCCTGCAACACCGCCATCATGATCTTGTTCATGTCCTCGTCGAGGTACTTCCGGGCCCGGAACAAGATGGCCGCACCGAGGAACAGCAGCGGGGAGCAGGCCAGGAACGCCACGCGGAGGTTCTCGTCGAACTGGTTGGAGATCAGCGAGACGATGAACGGCGCGGCAGCCTGCCCGCACACGACAGCGACCAGGTTGAAGGCGCCGAACCCCGCACCACGCAGGTGCGCGGGGATGGCGTCGGTCAGCCCGGCGCGCAAGCCGGGGATGGCCATGGTCATCACGAAGATGCCAACGAGCTGCAGCAGGAACACCACGGTGACGAGCGACCGCGAGTAGGTGTCGCTGCGCAGCATGTAGGCGCCGGTGAAGAGCACGTTGCCGACCGCGATGAAGATGGCCGGGAGGGCCAGTCGACCGCCCTGGATCTTCTGTGCGTACCGGTCGGCAACTCGGCCGCCCATCAGCACGCCCGGGATGCCTCCGAAGATGATGAGGGCGAAGAAGAGCGCTTCCCCAGTGCCTTCGGCCATGTGCAGGTGACGCTCGAAGTACTGGGGGAGCCACGCCGCCAGGGCGGTGACGGTGAACAGCAGGGCGGCCACCCCGGCGAGCGCGTAGCGCATCGTCCGGATGTCGAGGATCACCCGCATGTCCTCGCGCAGACCGGCGATCATGTCGCGAAGGAATTGACGGAAACCGTTCTCGAAGAGCGCGGGGTGTTCGCCGTCTTCGGCATGCTCGATAGAGCCCGCACCGATGGCCGCCATCATGTCGGCGGTGCCGCGCCGAGGCTCGCGCAGCTGGAAGACGAGCCACGACACGAGTAGGCCGGGGATGGCGACGACGATGAGGGCCGGCCGCCAGCCCCAGTTGGTGCCGATGAAGCCACCCAGCCCAACGCCAAAGCCAGTGCCGGCCAGCAGCATCACTTGCTGCACCGAGAAGGCCTTCCCGCGCTGATCGGGCGGGTAGTAGTCGCCGATGAGACTCGCCGCCGAGGGTTCGGTGATCGCCTGGCCGAAGCCGAGCGCCGATCGCATGCCGACGAGCATCGGGAACCCGACCGACGCGGCGCCACCGGCGCTCAGCACCGACCAGCCGATCACGGTCTGGCCAATGGCCCGAGAACGGTTCCACCGATCGGCGAGGTAGCCCGCCGGAACGGTGATGAGACCGTTGAAGAGGAGCGCAAGCGACAGGAGAACGCCGATGCCGAGGTCGCCGACGCCAAACTCGGCCTTGAGTGGCGTGATCAACCCTCGGACGACGTTCTTGTCGACCTCGTCCATGAAGAGGACGAGGCCGAGCACCCACATGGGCTCCTGAAAGATCCGGGGCAGGCGTCCGCGTCGCATGGCCGGACATTCTGCACGACGCGTGCGAGCTCCTCCCCATCGGGGGTGCGGCGGGTGGCCGGGCCTGATGCAGGAGCGGCATGCTCTGTGCGTGGAACGGGTCGTTGTCGCCGTGGTGCTCGCGCTCGTCGCCGTTGGCGTCGCCGCTGTCATCCAGCGACGCCAGCGCCCGGACGCCCCCGCGGGACGGACCTACGCCGTCCCGCTACAGGTCGATCGCGCCGACTTCGAGAGCCCCGAAGTGCCGTGGTTGGTCGCCGTGTTCACGTCGGCGACCTGCACGGTGTGCGCGGGGGTGTGGGAGCGAGCCCGGCCGCTGGAGAGCGCCCAGGTGGCGGTGGTGGAGATCGAGTACTCCACCGCTCGTGGTGTGCACGACCGCTACGGCATAGACGCCGTGCCGACGTCGCTGGTGATCGATCCCGATGGGGTGGTGATGGCGAGCTGGGTGGGTCCAGTGACCGCGACCGATCTGTGGGCGGCGGTCGCGGAGGCTCGGGAGCCAGGCAGCACGCCCGACGCCTGCCACTGACAGGTCGCCCCTACGACGACGCCGGCGGTGCTTCGGTGTCGTTGGTGGCGTGAGACACAGCAGCCTCACCGGCAAAGGTTCCGGACCCCTCGCCGCGGCCGTCGGTGGTTCGCCACTCGCCGAACTCCTCGATCGCAGTGCGGCCATCCTGGCCGAGCTGGACGAGGCGGTACACCTCTTCGCCGTCGATGGTCTCGTGCTCGAGCAGTGCTCGTGCCACGAGGTCGAGGCTGAGGCGATGCTCGGTAAGCACCCCACGGCACCGTTCCTCCTGCTCGCGCAGGATCCGCTCGACCTCTTCGTCGATGATGCGGGCGGTCTCGTCCGAGTAGTCACGTGTGTGCATGAGGTCGTCACCGAGGAACACGGCGCCTTGTGAACCCCACGCCATGGGCCCGACGCGCGTGGACATGCCCCACTCCCGCACCATCTTCCGAGCGAGCTCCGTGGACCCCACCAGGTCGTTGTTGGCGCCTGTCGAGATCACACCGAACACAAGGTCCTCCGCGATGCGGCCGCCCATGCGAACGACCAGGCTGTCCTCGATGTAGTCCTGTCGGTAGATGTGCTTCTCGTCGACCGGAAGCTGTTGGGTGACGCCGAGTGCCATGCCCATCGGCAGGATCGTCACCTTGTGGACCGGATCGGCGTTCGGCACCACCGCCGCGGCCACGGCGTGACCGGCCTCGTGGTAGGCGATGGCTTCCTTCTCGTTGTCAGCCAACGCCATCGACTCGCGTCGTTGACCCATCAGGACTCGATCGCGTGCCATCTCGAAGTGACGCATGAAGATCTCGTCGTCGCCGCCGCGCACCGCGAACAGCGCCGCCTCATTCACGAGGTTCGACAGATCGGCGCCGGACATGCCCGGCGTACCGCGCGCGACGACGGCCAGATCGACGTCGGCGTTCATTCGCTTCGACTTCGAGTGCACCCGCAGGATTGCCTCCCGCTCGCTCAGCTCGGGCAGAGGCACAACTACCTGTCGGTCGAATCGTCCCGGTCGGAGCAGCGCGGGATCGAGGATGTCAGGCCGGTTGGTGGCTGCCATCATGACGATGCCCTCAGTGGCCTCGAACCCATCCATCTCGGACAGCATCTGATTGAGCGTCTGCTCGCGCTCGTCGTGGCCGCCACCGAGACCAGCGCCGCGCTTTCGGCCGATGGAGTCGAGCTCGTCGACGAAGATGATCGCTCGGCCCATCTTGCGGGCGCTGGCGAAGAGGTCACGCACACGACTCGCGCCGACGCCGACGAACATCTCCATGAAGTCGGAGCCGGTGACGGAGAGGAACGGCACTCCCGCCTCACCTGCCACCGCTCGGGCGATCAGTGTCTTGCCGGTGCCCGGTGGGCCCACGAGCAGCACGCCCTTGGGGATGCGCGCTCCGATCTCCTGGAACCGCTCGGGTGTCTTGAGGAAGTCGACGACCTCCTTGATGTCCTGCTTCACCCCGTCGTAGCCAGCAACGTCAGCGAAGGTCGTGCCCGGGCGCTCCGTGGAGTAGGTCTTGGCGCGGGATCGGCCGATGGACATGATGCCGCCCATCTGGCTCTGCGCCCGCCGCTGCATGAACCAGAAGAACGCGACGAAGATGGCGACGGGGATCAGGAACGGCAGAAGGCTCACCAGCCATGAGGGCTCCGGCGTCTTGTACTCGACCGTGACGTTCTGGTCGCGGAGCACGGTCAGATCGCTGTCGGGGATCCCGCCGTCGAGCGGTCCGGTCGTGCGGAACGTCGAGCCGTCGTCGAGCTTTCCCGTGATGGCACCGTTGGTGTTGTCGATCTCGACAGCCGCGACCTTCGCGTCGCGCACCTGCGCCATGAAGTCCGAGTACGAGACCTTCTCGCGCTTCGGTGATGCAGCGAGTCCGGAGGACACGATGATCACCAGCGTCAGGCCGAGGAGGACCCAGATCCCCCACCGGGGGATGCCCTGCCCTCCAAAGACCGGCCGACCGGAGCGGCCAGGACCCTTGGGCCCGCGCGGAGGCGGCGGTGGCGGTGGCGGTAGACCCTCGGGCGACATCCCGCCAGGATACGGGTCGTCTCACGGGAACGGCGACCATGCGGGTCGATCGGGGATCCACGAGTGGCAGGAATGGCATGGTTAGCGTCTCCCGCCATGAGCAGCCGCACGTGCGCCAAGCCCAGTTGCAATGCCAGTGCCAGCGCCACGCTGACCTACGACTACTCGGCTCGTACCGCCTGGGTCGAGCTCCTCGACAGCGAGGCCCATCCCATGGCCTACGACCTCTGCACGGAGCACGCCGACGGCCTCAAGGTGCCGCAGGGCTGGGCGCTTGCCGATCGACGCGTGCGTTACCCGGCCGCGTTGTCGCACGCGCTGGCGTCCTGAGGGCGGACAACCAATAGCCTGCCCGGGTGATCGAGGTCCCCTCCGCGTCCGCTGTCAGCACTGCGCGGCCTACCCGTTGGGGGTTTGGGGACGCGGTGCTCGGGTTCTTGATCGGGCTGACCGGGTCTCAGCTGGCGCTCGCCACGATCCTGGCCGCGACCGACCGCTCCGTCGATCAGATCGACGACTTGCCGCTGTCCCTCGTGGCCCTTGCTCAGCTCGGGCTTTGGGTTGGACTGCTGGGTGTGCCCGTCGTCGCAACGCGGCTGAAGGGCAACGGCCTTGTGCGAGATCTGCAGCTCCGCGCGCGGGGAGCCGACCTCTGGCGCGGTGGCCTGATTGGTGCGTTGCTGCAGCTGGTCGCCCTGCCGTTGCTCTACTGGCCGTTGCTCCGGCTGCTGCAGAAGGACACCTCGGACCTCGAAGGCCCCGCGCGTGCCATGACCGACCGGGCCGACGGTGCCATTGGCGTCATCTTGCTGGTCTTGATCGTGGGGGTCGGCGCGCCGGTCGTGGAGGAGATCTTCTACCGCGGCCTGCTGCAAGGGGCACTCCTGAAGCGCGGGCTCCACCCGGCCGCCGCCATCGCAGTTACGTCGTTGGTGTTCGGCGCCAGCCACTTCGAGCTGCTGCAGCTGCCGGCGCTGGTCCTGTTCGGTGCCGTCGCTGGGGTGCTGGCTCACCGTGCCGGACGGCTGGGACCGGCCATCGCCGCCCACGTGACGTTCAACATGGTCACCGTCGTCAGCCTCCTGTTGCTCGGGTGACCCAACCTGACGCGCCCCGGATGGAAAGATCGAGTGTCGTGTCCTCGATCACAGAACAGCCGCTGGCCGAGCCCCCCACGGCGGCCCCTGCTCACGTAGCGCCAAAGCGCAGCTTGCTCCGGCGGTGGCAGAACGCGGCGGCGAGCGCGCCCGTGGAGTCGTGGGGCGGAGCGGCGATAGCAGTCGGCTGCTCGGTGTTCGTCCTCTTGCAGCTGCACCCAGACCTGATCCTGGCGCGCACGACGCCCGCTGGCGGCGACATGGGCGCACACGTGTGGGGGCCCGCCTACCTTCGGGACAGCCTGTTGCCGCACTTCCGGCTGACGGGATGGACCCCCGATTGGTACGCCGGCTTCCCGGCGTTCCAGTTCTACATGCTGCCCCCTGCGCTGCTCGTGGTGCTGCTCGACCTCGTGCTCCCCTATGGCATCGCGCTGAAGCTCGTCACCGTTCTGGGCGTAGTGGCGATGCCGATCTGCGCATACGTGATGGGCCGCCTGTTTCGGCTACCGCCGCCTGGTCCGGCCCTCCTTGCCGTGGCGCTCACCTTGTTCCTGTTCGACCGAAGCTGGACGATCTACGGCGGCAATCTCGCCTCCACGCTGGCCGGCGAGTACAGCTTCTCGATCAGCTTGTCCCTGGCGCTGCTGTTCTTCGGCGTGCTGTCGAGAGCCCTCGACTCCGGCCATCACCGCGGCAAAGCCACACTTCTGCTCGCGCTGGTCATCCTGTGTCACGCCATCCCTGCCTTCTTCGCAGTCGTGGGAGCAGTGGTGATGGTCGCTCTCCGCGCCAACTGGGCCCGCGTACGCTTTGCGGCACCAATCCTGGCGCTCGGCTGCCTGCTCACCGCGTTCTGGTCGGTGCCCTTCGTGCTTCGGCGCGGTCTGCTCACCGACATGGGCTGGGAGCGACTCGACGGGCTGAAAGAAGGGCTCCTCCCCGACGCGACGCGCTGGGTGTTCGCACTTGCGCTGGTCGGTGTCGTGATGTCGTTTGCCTTGCGCGTCCGCGTGGGCATCTTTGTCGCCATCGTCGGCGTGCTCGCCGCCGTCGGGTTCTGGGGGGACGCTGCGGGAGCTGTTCACATCTGGAACGCGCGGTTGCTGCCCTTCTACTACCTCGCGTTGTACCTGCTGGCCGCGATCGGCGTCTCCGAGGTGATCCGATCGATAGCCCTGCTCATCGGATCGGGCGGGGAGGTCGTGCAGCGAACGGTGCGGGGAGCAGGAACCGTCTTGGTTGCGAGCGCGGCGATCGTCACCGTGGCGCTGCCTCTCCACGTCCTGCCTTTCGGGCACCTTGACGGCAGCACCTACCGATGGGGCCCGCTCGAGACGAACGATGACAGCTTTGTGGACAGCTGGGCAGCGTGGAACTACTCGGGGTATGAGCGCAAGGATGCCTACCCGGAGTACCGCGGGATTGTGTCGACGATGCAGCGGGTGGGCGAGACCGAGGGCTGCGGTCGAGCCCATTGGGAGTACGAGTCCGACCTCAACAGGTACGGCACGCCGATGGCGCTGATGCTGCTTCCGTTCTGGACTAGCGGCTGCATCGCCTCGATGGAGGGTCTGTACTTCGAGTCGTCGGCCACGACGCCATTTCACTTCCTCAACGCCGCTGAGCTCTCTGCGGCGCCATCGAACCCGGTCCGCGACACCCCTGAGCGCCCCATGCACTACAGCGGACTCGACCTCACCGCCGGCGTGCAACATCTGCAGCTGATGGGCGTGCGTTACTACATGGCCTTCTCCCCCGAGGCCACGCTGGCGGCTGCTGCCCACCCAGACCTGCGCGAGGTCGCCAGCTCTGCTCCGTGGACGGTCTACGAGGTGTCGGGAAGCGAGCTGGTCGAGCCGCTCGCCAACGAACCGGCAGTACTGCAGGGCATGCGCAACGAGAACCCCGCCTGGCAACGGGACGCGGTGGCTTGGTACAACGACGCCGCGTCACTCGATGTTGTCCTCGCTTCCAACGGCCCGCTCGGTTGGCAGCGCATCGAGGCAGGCGAACAACCCGAGCGGCGTGCGCTTCCGTCCACTCGCGTATCGAACATCGATCCTCAGGACCAGTCGCTGAGCTTCGACGTCGACCGGGTGGGCCAGCCCATGCTCGTGAAGGTGTCGTACTTCCCCAACTGGTCAGTGAAGGGCGCGGACGGGCCGTATCGCGTAACACCCAACTTGATGGTTGTCATCCCGACCGAGCGCCACGTGGAGCTCTCTTACGGCGAGACCTCCGTGGAGTACCTCGGCTGGGGCACCACCTTGGCGGCTCTGCTGGCGCTTGGCCTGCTCGCCCGCCGCGGCCCGGTCCACTTCCCGAGGCGCTTACGGGTTCCGGAGAGCGCGATGGAGTCGCCGGAGCCCGACGACGGTTCGGATGACGCGCCGAGCGATGGGGGAGCGGGCGGGGCGAAGCTCGATGACCTGCACCGGGAGCTCGGCGACGACGATGCCCTCCCGTTCCGCACGTAGCACGAGCTCGGTGTCGAAGAGATCCGCGCCGAGCTGACATCGGTCGGCCAGAGGTGCCAGCCGGTGCCGGTCAAGCGCCTTCATGCCGTGCGTGTCTGACGCCTGCAGTCCGAATCCGAAGCGAAGGATCCAGCTGAACCCACCCGTCACGACGCGGCGTGGCCACGGACGATCGTCCTGCGCGCCCAGGCCGCGCTTGGTGCCCACCACGATGCCCGCCTTCCCGGCGCGAACCATCGCGACGGCGTCATCGAAGAACCCGAGGTCGTAGTAGTCGACGTCGAAGTTCACGACGACGTCACCGCGGGCGGCCTGCAAACCTCGGCGCAACGCCTCCCCGTAGTCGGCGGTCGAGCTCGTCAGCACCACCAGCTCAGGATGCAATGCGGCCAGGTCCTGTGCGACCCGAAGGGTGGCGTCTCTGGACCCATTTTCGACGATCACCACCTCGAACGCGGCACCGCGAGCGCGAAGGCCGGCCATGATCTCGGCAACAGTGTTGGCGAGGATGTCCTCCTCGTTGTGGGCGGGAAGCACCACGGTGACCTGTAGTGGCGCGCCAGGCTCGTCAGCAGGCATGGAGACGCAACCGTAGCGCCGGACCGGGTCGCCTCACGTAGGGTGGCTCGGCCATGGCTGACCTCGCTGCGATCTTCAAGGCCTACGACATTCGTGGGACGACCCCCGACCAGCTCGACCCGCCACTCGCGCACGTCATCGGCGGGGCGTTCGCAAGGTTCGCCGCCGCGCAGACCCCCGGCGTCGCTCGGGTGCTCGTGGCCCGTGACATGCGCGAGTCCGGAGTCGAGCTGGCAGCAGCGTTCGCCCGCGGTGTCCAGGAACAGGGGCTCAACGTCATCGACCTCGGGCTGGCGTCGACTGACCTCCTCTACTTCGCATCCGGGAAGCTCGATGCTCCCGGAGTGATGCTCACTGCGTCCCACAACCCCGCCCAGTACAACGGGATGAAGATGTGCCTGCCAGGCGCTCGCCCCATCGGTGAGGACTCTGGGCTCACCGAGATCAGAGACTTGGCCGCGGCCGGCGTTCCAGCCAGCTCGAGCCCCGCCGGAGGCCTCGAGCGCCTCGATCTGCTTCAAGAGTTCGGAGCCCACGTCCGCTCGTTCGTCGACCTGGGGGTGCTCCGTCCGCTCAAGGTGGTCGCGGACACCGCGAATGGGATGGGCGGTCTCGTCGTGCCCGCCGTGTTCGAGGGCCTCCCGATGTCGCTCGAGATCATGTACGGCGATCTCGACGGCTCCTTTCCGAACCACCCGGCCGACCCCATCCAGCCCGAAAACCTCCGAGACCTGCAGGCTCGCGTCATCGAGGTCGGTGCCGACGTGGGCCTGGCTTTCGACGGCGACGCAGATCGTGTGTTCCTCGTCGACGATCAGGGAGCGCTGCTCTCCGGCTCCCTGACCACGGCCATCGTGGCGGCCGGGGTTCTCGAGAAGCACCCTGGATCGACGATCTTGCACAACTGCATCTGTTCCAAGGCCGTGCCGGAGGTCATCCGCGAACGTGGGGGCACTGCGGTGCGCACCCGCGTCGGCCACAGCTTCATCAAGGCCGTGATGGCCGAGACCGGAGCGGCCTTCGGCGGCGAGCACTCTGCGCACTACTACTTCGCTGACAACTGGCGAGCCGATTCAGGGTCCATCGCGGCGCTGGTCGTGTTGGAGCAGCTCTCCAAGGCCGGTGTCGCCCTGTCCGAGCTACGCCGACCGTTCGATCGCTACGCCGATTCCGGCGAGATCAACACCAAGGTCCCCGACCCGCAAGCTGTCATCGAATCGGTGAGCGGCGCGTACCCCCTCGAGTCCCAAGACCGCCTCGATGGTCTGACGGTCGACCTGGGGGACTGGTGGTTCAACCTTCGAGCGTCCAATACCGAGCCCTTGCTCCGGTTGAACCTCGAAGCGCCAGATCCGGCATCCTGTGCATTGCGAGTGCGCGAGGTGCAAGACCTCATTGCCGCCGCATCTTGAACCGTCTGCCGCACTGAATCCATCCACCACCCCGCCCGCAAGGAGTCCCTCCCATGGCCCTAGACCCTCAGCTCCTCGAGATCCTCGCCTGCCCCGACGACAAGGGGCCACTGCTCTACTTCGAAGACGAGGATGCGCTGTACAACCCTCGCCTCAAGCGGCGCTACGCCATCCGAGATGACATCCCGATCATGCTCGTGGATGAGGCTGAGACGGTGGACGACGGCGAGCACCAGCGACTCGTCGCTAAGGCGGAAGCGCAGGGCATCTCGCCCACGTTCGAGGGATGACGAGGTGACGGAGGTCCTCGACTCAGTCGGCATGTTCGACCTGGCCGCCGCGCTCCCGGAGCAGGTAGCGCAGGTGTCGACATTGGTCGACGACGTCGCGCGCGGCCTCCCGGAACACGAGGACATCGAGAACGTCGTCGTCCTCGGCATGGGTGGCAGTGGCATCGCGGGGGACATCGTCACGGCGATCGCCGGTCCGCTCATGTCCGTACCGGTCACGGTCGTGAAGGGCTATGAGACGCCGTCCTTCGTGGGTCCCGGCACGTTGTGCTTCGCCGTCTCCTACTCCGGGAACACCGAGGAAACCCTCGAAGCTGCACAGGGCGCGGTCGAAGCCGGCGCCAAGCTCGTTGTGCTGAGCACCGGTGGGACGCTTGGTGCGCTCGCCGCCTCCGTGAGCGCACCCCACATCGTGCTCCCCGACATCCCGATGCCACGCGCTGGCGTCGGTGCTGTCAGCGTCCCGATCCTCGGCGTCCTCGAGCGAGTCGGACTGTTCCCCGGCGGACGCACCTACATAACGGCCGCGCAGAACCAGCTCAGCAAGCGACGAGATGCGCTGATCAAGGACGGTAGCTCGGCTCAGCTTCTTGCTCGAGAGATCGGGCGCACGATGCCGATCGTGTACGGCGGGGATGCCCTGGGTGCGGTGGCGGCCTATCGCTTCAAGTGCCAGGTCAACGAGAACGCCAAGGCGCCCGCGTTCGCTGGCTCGCTTCCTGAGATGTGCCACAACGAGATCTGTGGTTGGGGTCAGCACGGCGACATGACTCGTCAGGTCATGACGGTTGTCCGGTTCCGACACGACTTCGAGCATCCGCAGGTCTCGCGGCGATTCGACCTCACCTTCGACGTGCTGGATGAGGTCGTGCACGCCGTCACCGATGTGCAGGCCGAGGGCGACGGCCCGTTGGCCCAGCTGTTCGATCTCATCATCCAGGGTGACTTCGTCAGCCTGCACCTGGCGGCGGATGCCGGCGTGGATCCGGGCCCCATTCCCGTGCTCCTCGACCTGAAAGCGGCCCTGGCGCAGTAGTCCCGGGCCGCTGTGTCCGGCTACGCTCGTGGCCCGGGCTGATCAGGGTGCTGCCAGCTGCAGCCGGCCCTCCCACACCACGACAGCATGCGAATCGCTTCGGCGCGCGTGCACGGAGGAACCATGACGACAAACCCTGATCAGGACTTCAAGGTCGCCGATCTCACCTTGGCCCCGTGGGGCCGCAAGGAGATCGAGCTCGCTGAGGTGGAGATGCCCGGCCTCATGGCCCTGCGGGCTGAGTTCACCGACAGCCAGCCCCTGAAGGGCGCTCGCATCACGGGCTCGCTGCACATGACCATCCAGACCGCCGTGCTCATCGAGACGCTCACCGCGCTTGGTGCGAAGGTGCGCTGGGTGAGCTGCAACATCTTCTCCACCCAGGACCACGCCGCTGCGGCCGTCGCAGTTGGTCCAGAGGGCACGGTTGCCGAGCCCAAGGGCGTGCCCGTGTTCGCGTGGAAGGGCGAGACGCTCCAGGAGTACTGGTGGTGCACCGAGCAGGTGCTCAGCTGGCCGGACGGCGGCGGCCCAAACATGATCCTCGACGACGGTGGCGACGCCACGCTGCTCGTTCACAAGGGCGTGGAGTTCGAGAAGGCTGGCGTCGTCCCTGACGCCACCGACGACGACCCTGAGGAGTGGGGCGTCATCATCGACACTCTCAAGCGCTCGCTCGCGGAGGACCCGAACCGCTGGACCACCATCGCCAGCAGCATCAAGGGCGTCACTGAGGAGACCACCACCGGCGTGCACCGGCTCTACCAGATGTTCGAAAGCGGACAGCTGCTGTTCCCGGCCATCAACGTGAACGACTCGGTCACGAAGTCGAAGTTCGACAACCTCTACGGCTGCCGTCATAGCCTCATCGATGGCATCAACCGTGGTGTCGATGTCATGCTCGGCGGCAAGGTCGCCGTGGTATGCGGGTATGGCGAGGTAGGCAAGGGGTCGGCCCAGTCACTACGTGGGCAGGGCGCTCGCGTGGTCGTCACCGAGGTCGACCCGATCTGCGCGCTGCAGGCAGCCATGGAGGGCTTCGAGGTCACCACCATCGAGGCGATGCTCGCGACGGCCGACATCTTCATCACCACCACCGGCAACAAGGGCATCATCACTGCCGAGCACATGGCGAAGATGAAGCACAACGCCATCGTCGGCAACATCGGCCACTTCGACAACGAGATCGACATTGCTGGCCTCGCTCGTCAGAGCGACGTGCGCAAGATCGAGATCAAGCCCCAGGTGCACGAGTTCGTGTTCCCGGACGGGCACTCGATCATCATGTTGTCGGAGGGTCGTCTTCTGAACCTCGGGAACGCCACCGGTCACCCGAGCTTCGTGATGTCGATGAGCTTCACCAACCAGGTCCTGGCCCAGATCGAGCTCTTCGCGAAGACGGCCGACTATCCGCTTGGCGTCTATGTCCTACCCAAGCTGCTGGATGAGCGCGTCGCCCGGCTGCATCTCGATGCGCTCGGTGTGAAGCTCACGAAGCTGACCTCTGACCAGGCTGACTACCTGGGCATCCCGGCCGACGGTCCGTACAAGCACGAGAACTACCGGTACTAGCGGCTCGTCGCGGTGCGACGGTGATCCCAGTTCAGAAGTGGACGCGGATCACCGTCGCCGCGACCGTCGAGCCGTCTCGGGCACTGGGTTCGAACAGTACGAGGACGCCGTCGGTCACGCCGTCCGGGACATCGAAGCTGATCGAGCCCTCGAAGTCGCCCAGCTCTCCGTCGCCTCGTCCGGTCACGTAGCTCACGCCGATGGGCTCAGCGACGCCGTCTGCGAAGAGGTGGACGACGACATGGCCTTCAAACGCAGAGGCGGCGCCTCGAAGATCGGACGGCGATGCCATCCGATCTCGAGCGGTGGGCACGTCGAGGCGAATGGACTCAGCGATGGCACCCAGAACGAACCAGGTGTCGTTCTCGAGCTGTCGTACCAGCACCGTCGTCGGCCTCCCGCCCTCGAAGCCGCGCACCTCGACCTCGCCCGAACGACTGTCGCCAGCGGCGAACTCACCGACGAGTGGAGCGTTGAACCCGAGGAGCTCGGTGGCGAAGGCGCGGGTGGCGGCCAGCGGGTCGTCGAACCGGCGCGAGGTCGTGGCGTCGGGGAACACGGCGCCGCTGAGATCCGCGGCGGGAGCGGTGGTTGAGCTCGGGGTAGTGGTGCTCGTGCCCGCCGGCAGGGTTGTGGAGGTCGAGGGGGCGTCCTCCTCATCGTCGTCGTCTCCAATGAAGGCGATCGCGGCAACGACGAGCGCGATGAGCGCCACGACCAGCGCGAGGATCGCCAGGCGGGAGCTCCGGGCGTTGGCTTCCTGTGCGTCCATCACGATCTCCTTGGGCAGGCCGGCCGGCCGCGGCGACAGCCGGTGCGACTTCGTCAGCCTTTCAGACGCTGAGCAGGTGTGGTTGGTTGCGTCCGGCCATCTGGCCCGTCACAGGCCATGCGTAGCGTGCCGACCCGTGCTCCTCCGTTCCGACTGTGCGCTGTGTGATCGGCCCGGACCTGCCGTGTGCTCGGGTTGTGCCGCCGGGCTCGAGCGGGCGCGCAGCCTCGCCCCACCACTGCGGCTGGATGCGTGCAGCGCCCTGCTCCACTACGGATCGGCGCGCGGCCTTGTGACGTCGCTGAAGAACGGCGGCCGTCGAGACCTCGTCGGGTGGTTGGCAGCGGAGATGGCCGTGTTGCTCGAACCCGGGCCTGGTGCGGTCGTCACCTGGGCCCCAACCGGGGTTCAACGGGTCCGGGCCCGTGGGTTCGACCAGGCTGAGCTCCTGGCGCGCGCCGTCGCGCGCCGTTGTGACCTCCCGTGCCACAGGCTGCTGCGGCGCGTGCCGGGACCCCCGCAGGTCGGGCGATCAGGCGCCCAGCGCCGGACAGGGCCAGCGTTTCGGACTCGCCGCGAGTGCCCGCGCGACGTGATCGTGATCGATGACGTGCTGACCACGGGGGCGACCGTCACCGCCGCGGCCCGCGCGTTGCGCGAGGGCGGCGCGAAACGGGTTACGGCGGTGGTGGCCGCACGGTCCTGCGGGCCAGGTCGGCCCTGACGATCCGCGCCCGCTGAATCGAGCCTACGATGACTGTGCAACGCACCAGACCCGGAGGTTCCCAGTTCGTGGACATCACCGTCAGTGCCAGGCACATGGACATCTCACCTGCTCTGCGAGCGGCGGCCGAAGACAAGATCGGCCGCCTCAGTCGTTTTCAGGACGACTTGCATCGCGGCGAGGTGCACTTCTCGGAGGAGCGCAACCCGCGCATATCCGACAAAGAGGTGTGTGAGGTCTCCCTGGAGGGCGGGGGTCATCACCTTCGCTGCAAGGTTGCAGCGGCGGATCCCTTCGCAGCGATCGACCTCGCGGTGGCCAAGCTCGAGCAGCAGCTGCACAAGCTGAAGACCAAGACGGTGCTGCGCACCCACCAGGGCCCGCGCCACAGTGACCAGGTTCTGGCCGACGCGGAATCGATCGGCACTGATCTCCTCGCCTAGAGGATGGTCCCTGAGCGTCATGGGTTGAGTAGCTCGATCGGGCTACGCTGGCCTGGCTAATCCGGCGGGTGTCGTCGGAGCGCGAGGAGGAACATGACCGACGCCACCGCGCCGAGTCAGGCTCAGCAGTCGTCCGATGATGCCATCAGGGTGATGATCTGTGACGACCACGCACTGTTCCGACGCGGGCTGGTGATGGTGCTCGAGACCGAAGAGGGCATCGAGGTCGTGGGAGAGGCCGAGGACGGCGAAGACGCCATCGCCAAGGTCGAGGACATGGCCCCCGACGTTGTCCTCATGGACATCCGAATGCCGCGCGTGAGCGGCATCGAGGCCACCAGGGCCATAGCGGAGCGAGTCCCCGCGGCCAAGATCCTGATGCTCACGGTGAGCGACGAGGAGGAGGACCTCTACGAGGCCATCAAGGCCGGCGCCACGGGGTATCTCCTGAAGGAGATCTCAATCGAGGAGGTGGCGACGGCGATCCGGGCGGTTGTGGGCGGACAGAGCCTCATCTCCCCATCGATGGCCTCCAAGCTCCTTACGGAGTTCACGAGCCTCACCAAGAAGGCAGAGGATCGCCAGAGCGTCTCGACGCCGCGTCTGACCGACCGCGAGCTCGAGGTCCTCAAGCTCGTCGCCGAAGGCATGAGCAACCGCGAGATCGCTGGTGAGCTGTTCATCTCAGAGAACACCGTCAAGAACCACGTGCGCAACATCTTGGAGAAGCTCCACCTGCACTCCCGCATGGAGGCCGTGGTCTACGCCGTCCGCGAAAAGCTCCTCGACCTGCACTGAGGGCCTTCCCAAGCGGGGCTATCGGGGCCTACGGTGGCAGCACCGGGCCCCGGACCGAACGGAGGCGCCAATGCCTCGATATCTCATCATCGCCCACCGCACGCTGGGCGGACCCCACCTGATGGAGCATGTGCTCAGGTTGCGGGACGAGGGGCCCTGTCGGTTCCACCTCCTCGTCCCTGTCGAGCACCCCATGGGTGCGTGGACCGATGGCATGGTGAAGGCGGCCGCCAAGCGCACGCTGCAGGAGGGGCTCGACCGCTTCAACGACGAGCGCATCATCGCGGACGGCGAGATCGGCGACGCCAACCCCATCTACGCGGCCGGGGTGGTCCTGCGGCGCGAGGGCGAGGACGCGTTCACCAGCATCATCCTCTCGACGCTCCCGGCTGGGCCATCCCGCTGGCTGCACCTCGACGTGCCCTCTCGGATGCGCAAGACCTACCCCAAGATCGACGTCGTGCACCTCGTCGCGGAGCCCGCCCACGCTCACAGCTGAGCCGAATCCTCGTGTTGGGGGGCCATCGGTAGACTCGGCTCCCTCATGAGCATCTTCGACAAGATCCTCCGCTCCGGCGAGGGAAAGAAGCTGAAGGCCCTCCAGGCCATCGCGCCCGACATCACGGCCCTGGAGCCGGAGATGGAGTCGCTGAACGACGCCGCCCTTCAGGCCAAGACGCCCGAGTTCCGTCAGCGTCTCACCAACGGCGAGGACCTCGATGACATCCTCATCGAGGCATACGCCGTGGTTCGCGAGGCAGGCAAACGGGTACTGGGCCAGCGTCACTACGACGTGCAGCTCATTGGCGGCGCGGCACTTCACTTCGGGTGGATCGCGGAGATGAAGACCGGCGAGGGCAAGACCCTGGTGTCCACTCTCCCGGCGTACCTCAACGGCCTGTCCAGCAAGGGCGCCCACCTGATCACGGTCAACGAGTATCTAGCTCGCCGCGACGCCGAGTGGATGGGACGCCTGCACCGGTGGCTTGGGCTCGAGGTGGGTCTCATCGTTCCGGGTGAGGACAGCCCCGACCACAAGCGGGCGCAGTACGCCGCGGACATCACCTACGGCACAAACAACGAGTTCGGATTCGATTACCTCCGTGACAACATGGCCATGACGCGTGAACGACAGACTCAGCGGGGGTTCAACTACGCGATCGTGGACGAGGTCGATTCGATCTTGATCGATGAAGCACGCACGCCATTGATCATCTCCGGTCGGGCCGCCGATGCCGCGCAGCTGTACTACAAGTTCGCCTCGATCATTCGCTCCTTGCACCGCGACGAGGACTATGAGGTCGACGAGCAAAAGCGCAGCGTGTCGCCCACCGAGGCCGGCATCGAGAAGGTCGAGCAGGCCCTCGGGATCGACAACCTCTATGACGCGGTCGCCCAGAACCTCGTGCACCAGCTGCAGGCCGCCCTGCGAGCCAAGGAGCTCTTCAAGCGGGACAAGGACTACATCATCGCCAACGGCGAGGTGAAGATCGTCGATGAGTTCACCGGTCGGGTGCTCGAAGGTCGCCGATGGTCGGAGGGACTCCATCAAGCGGTTGAAGCGAAGGAGGGCGTGAAGATCAAGGAGGAGAATCAGACTCTGGCCACGATCACGCTCCAGAACTACTTCCGCATGTACAAGAAGCTTGCGGGGATGACCGGTACCGCCACCACCGAGGCGGCGGAGTTCGCGAACACCTACGAGCTGCAGGTCGTTCCCGTGCCGACGAACCGACCCATCGTTCGGCTGGATCACGCGGACCTCATCTACAAGACCGAGGACGGCAAGTTCGACGCGGTCGTGGAGGACATCGGCGAACGCTACGCAGCCGGTCAGCCCGTGCTTGTGGGCACGATCTCGGTCGAGAAGTCCGAGAAGCTCTCCCGGCTCCTCGACAAGCGAGGAATCGTCCATGAGGTGCTGAATGCGAAGCAGCACACCCGTGAGGCGGAGATCGTGGCTCAGGCCGGACGGCTCCAAGCTGTCACGGTGGCCACCAACATGGCCGGTCGAGGCGTCGACATCCTGCTCGGCGGTAACCCTGAGATCCTGGCCACCCGCGACCTGCGGGCCCAAGAGGTGGATCTCGAGAGTGATGAGGGTCGGGCACAGCTAGCCGAGCTCGTCGCGAAGTACGAGCATGACACCAAGGCCGAGGGCGACAAGGTCCGCGAGCTGGGAGGCGTCTACGTGCTCGGCACGGAGCGTCACGACTCCCGCCGGATCGACAACCAGCTCCGAGGCCGGTCGGGCCGCCAGGGCGACCCGGGGGCGAGCCGCTTCTACCTGTCCCTCGAGGACGACCTCATGCGACTCTTCGCCACCGGTGCCATCAACTGGGTGATGGGCAAGGCGCTCCCCGACGACGTGCCCCTCGAAGCGAAGATGGTGACGAAGGCGATCGAGCGAGCGCAGACCACCGTCGAGCAGAAGAACGGTGAGATCCGTAAGAACGTCCTCAAGTACGACGAGGTGATGAACGCACAGCGCAAGGTCATCTACGCGCTTCGCGATCAGATCCTCGACCAGGCCGACCTGCGGGAGAAGATCCTCGGCGAACATCTGCCTGAGGCCGTCGAAGCGCTCGTCGAGACGTACTGCGTCGCCGACTTCCACGAGGAGTGGGACCTCACCGGCCTGCATGCGGATGTCCTCACCTATTGGCCCACATCGCTCACGCTGGAGCAGATGGCGGCGTCGAGCACCACCGATGACCTCTATGCCGCACTCGTGGATGACGCTACGACGCACTACGAGCAGCGCGAGGAGGAGCTCGGTGCAGAGGTCCTGCGGCAGGTCGAGCGTCAGGTCATGTTGCGGATCATCGACACCCGCTGGCGTGAGCACCTCTTCGAGATGGATTACCTCCAAGAGGGCATCAACCTACGGGCGATGGGTCAGCGCGATCCGCTCACCGAGTGGCAGCGCGAGGGCTACGACATGTTCGGGATGATGATGAAGGGCATCGCCCAGGATCTCGTCCGCTATGTGATGCACGTGCAGGTTCAGGTCGAGGAGCCCGTGGCCGGTGCAGGGAGCCAGGCGCCCACGCTCGCAGCCCCTGTTGGTGGTGACGAAGCGCTGGTCCAGAACGTCCAGTACTCGGCACCCGACGACCCAAGCGTGGGTGGGCGGATGGCGGCGGCCGCATCACAGACCATGGCCGACGACGGCGGAGTTGCTCCGGGCCCGGCAAGCGCCGCGGAGCCCGCGACGATGACCCCGATCGTGAAGTCCGAGTGGGACAAGACCCCCCGCAATGCCCCGTGCCCGTGCGGCAGCGGGAAGAAGTTCAAGCTCTGCCACGGCAGGGCCTGAACGGTGCGCGACTTCTCCGATCAGCTGACCGAGACCGGAAAGCGCATCGCGGATGCTGCGACCTATCTACAGGTCGAGGAGCTCCGCGCACGGCGTCCCCTGCTCGAGACCGAGGCCTCGCGCCCGGACCTCTGGGATGACGCTGAGGTCGCCAAGCGGGTGACCGGGGAGCTCTCCACGGTGCTCGCGGACCTGGAGCTGTACGAACGTCTGCTGGCCGAGCTCGCGGATGCCGAGACGTTGCACGAGCTGGCTCGAGAAGTCGACGATGCCAGCCAAGAGCCTGAGATCGAGGCAGCGCTCGTGTCGCTCGACCAAGAGCTGCACGGGCTCGAGCTGCGATCGATGTTCTCTGGTGACCACGACGAACGAGATGCCCTCTGCACTGTCCAGGCGGGGGAGGGCGGCGCCGACGCGCAGGACTGGGCCGAGATGCTCTACCGGATGTACGGGCGATGGGCTGAGCGTCGTGGGTTCGAGGTGGAGGAAGAGGGGTCGACCCCGGGCTCCGAGGCAGGCGTGTCGTCGGTGGAGTTCCTGGTCAAGGGTCGCTACGCCTACGGCTACCTGCAGGCCGAGCGGGGTGTGCACCGCCTCGTCCGGATGAGCCCTTTCAACGCGCAGGGAAAGCGTCAGACCGCGTTCGCCGCGCTCGACGTCGTGCCGGTGCTTCACGACGACGAGGTGCACGTGGAGGTCGACGAGGCCGACATCAAGATGGACGTCTTCCGCGCGTCGGGCGCCGGCGGCCAGCACATCAACAAGACGTCCTCCGCTGTCCGGCTCACGCACGTGCCCACGGGGATCGTGGTCTCGTGTCAGAACGAGCGATCGCAGTTCCAGAACCGAGACCGGGCCATGGCGATGCTCAAGGTCAAGCTGGCCGATCTGGAGCGCCAGAAGCGCGAGGAGGAGCTGACCGACATCCGTGGTGAGCAGCAGCGGGTGGGCTTCGGCAGCCAGATCCGCAGCTATGTCATGCAGCCGTACCAGATGGTGAAGGATCTGCGAACCGAGCACGAGGCGGGCAACATCCAGGGGGTGCTCGACGGGGATCTGGACCCGTTCATGGAGGCCTATCTGCAGTGGCGCCGAGCGTCGTCGACCTCCAACTAGCCTCGGTCTCACTCCATGATCAAGCTTGAGAACGTCTCCAAGATCTACAAGGGCGATGTCGTCGCCCTGTCTGACGCGTCCGTCGAGGTGAACCGCGGCGAGTTCGTGTTCTTGGTCGGCGCGTCAGGGTCGGGCAAGTCGACCTTCCTCCGCCTGGTGAACAAGGAAGAGCAGCCCGAGGAGGGGCAGATCTTCGTGGCCGGGAAGGACATCGGCGCCCTGCCCTCCTGGAAGGTGCCACACCTCCGCCGCAACATCGGCAGCGTGTTCCAAGACTTCAAGCTGCTCACGAACAAGACCGTCTACGAGAACGTCGCCTTCGCCCTCGAGGTGATCGGACGGCCACGTCATGTTGTAAAGACTCAGGTGCCGGCGATTCTCGAGCTCGTCGGGCTGGCCAAGAAGGTCGACAACTTCCCGAACGAGCTGTCCGGTGGCGAGCAGCAGCGTGTGTCGATCGCACGGGCATTCGTCAACCGGCCGCTGATCCTCCTAGCCGATGAACCCACTGGCAACCTCGACCCTGCCACCTCGGTAGGCATCATGCGGCTGCTCGATCGCATCAACCGAACGGGTACCACGGTGCTCATGGCTACCCACGACCGCTCGATCGTCGACACCATGCGTCGACGGGTGATCGAGCTCGATCGCGGGTCGATCATCCGCGATCAGAGCCGGGGCGTCTACGAATGACGGGCTGCTGATCGATGGCCATCAAGATCGACTATGTCGCCCGCGAGACAGCGGCGAACCTTCTTCGCAACGTCACCCTGACCCTCGCGTCAGTCCTCACGGTGGTGGTGTCGCTCACGCTGTTCGGCTCCGCTCTGCTCCTGCGCCAGGGAGTCGAGAACGCCAACGACCGCTTCAAGGGTGGCATCGAGTTCATCGTCTACCTGCAGCCGCAGATCACCGAGGACCAGAAGGCGTCGGTCCAGCGGGACCTCGACTCCAATCCTGACGTGAAGAGCTTCACGTTCGTGAACCAGGACGAGACCTACGAGGAGTTCAAGCGGCTCTTCCAGAACTCTCCGCAGCTCGTCGAGACGGTCACTCCGGACATCCTTCCGCCGTCGTTCAGGGTGGCGCCGCGCATCCAGGACCCAGAGGTCGTCAAGGCGCTCGGTGATCAGTTCCAGGGGAAGCCTGGTGTCTACGAGGTGGTGTTCGCGTTCGAGGTCGTGCAGCGCATCCAGGAGACCTTCAACAAGATCGGCGTGCGGTTCCTCGCCGCGGCGGTCCTGCTTCTCGTTGCCGCGCTCATGCTCATCCTCAACACGATCCGGGTGGCGATGTTCGCCCGTCGTCGCGAGATCGAGGTGATGAAGCTCGTCGGCGCCACGAACTGGTTCATTCGGATTCCGTTCATCGTCGAGGGCATCATCCAGACGTTGCTGGGCGCGGCCGTGGCCGTCGGGTTCATGACGTTCCTGATCCGTCCCTTCATCGATGAGCTTTCGCGTGATCGGGTGCTCCCGATCTTCCAGGGCTTCGTCATCACCGACTCGAACCTCATCTACACAAACGTGATCGTTGTGGTCGTGGCCGCCCTGATCGGTGCCATCGGCTCGGCGGTGGCGGTGTCTCGGTTCCTCGACGTCTGATCTGGTTCAGCGCCCGGGCGAGATGGCCAGCGGGCTGGGCGGGTAGCCAGCGCCGGCCATCACCTGCCGGGACATGTGCGTGAGCAGAGAGATGAGCTCCTCGACGTCGTCCGCCAGGGCCGCTAGAGCCGGCGCCATCTGCGCATCGGTCGCCAGCTCGATCTCCTCCCGGGCGGTCCGCCCCGCGTCCGTCGTACCCCCCGAGGCATCGACCAAGCCCATCGACCGGAGTCGCTCCTCCGCGCCGTCGAGCTGAGCATCGCTCCAGGCCCGCGTGCGCACATAGGTGCGGGCCGGAACACCCCAGTAGGACTCGGTCAGGAGCCCGATCTCGACGGCGTCGTACCCTGCCGCAACCCACGCGGCGATGTGACTGTCACCGCGGAACTCTCGCAGCTGATCGCCCAGGCGGAAGAGGTCGCCCAGTGGCGTGCCGGGAAGCGGCTGGGACAGGGTCCCTGCGAAGAGGGCCCGGCCCGCCGGAGCAAGCGGAGCGAGGGCTCGCGTGAGCAGCTCCTTGGTTCGCTCCACACCGGGGGGTTCCTCACCCAAGAGTCGGACGAGCTGCTCAGTGGCTCCAAGCAGGCGCTCTTCGGCAATGGTGCGCGCATCGGTCAACGTCCACCCGTACGAGACGGCCGGGATGACCACCTCTGGGTTGAACACCCCGAAGGCCGCAGCCACGAGCTCTCCCGGTACTTGGCCGAGCGCCGATCCCCGACTGGTGAAGTAGGCAGGTCCGTCGGGGTAGGCGACCCCTTCCTTGCTGCTTCCCGGGCTCGCGCTGAAGCCCAGCTTGGCGTAGCGATCATGGCATTCGGGGGCGAAGTACACCTGTCCCACCACCGGCTCGATCGCACGAGCGAGCGCTCGCGCCTTGTCGCGGGTGAGCTCTGTGGCCGCTGCAGTCGGCATGGTCGATTCTCCCAGGAGTGGGCCCGCAGACGAGCATGGGCCGTCGACGTGCGACGCTACAGCGGCATGACCGTCCCCCAACGAGCGGCCGAGCGGCCGGGCGCCCCACCCGTGGGCGAGCTCGCACTCCTTGCGGTGGCCGTCGCGGCCGTGTCGACCTCGGCCCCGTTGATCAAGGGGGCGGCCGGACCGACCTTGGTGATCGCGTTCTGGCGCAACGCGCTGTCCGTACCGGTGGTTGGCGCGTGGGTCGCCCTCCGGGAGAGCGATCGAGCGGGTTGGACGACCCGGACACCGCGCGAGCGGCGACTGAGCCGTCTCGCGGGTCTGCTGCTTGCGGCGCACTTCGCGACATGGATCCCCAGCGTGTCGTTCACTTCGGTCGCGTCTTCCGTCGCGCTCGTAGCCACACAGCCCGTCTGGGCCGCCGTCATCGCGCGCCACCGCGGGGAGCACGTGTCCCGCGGGACGTGGCTGGGCATCGGGCTGGCTCTGGCCGGTGCGGTGCTACTGACTGGCGTGGACTTCTCGATCTCGCGGAGCGCGCTGTTCGGGGACCTTCTCGCCCTGGTCGGTGGCATGTTGGCCGCCGCATACGTCACGGTGGGCGCCGAGGTCCGTCGCACGGTGTCAACGGGCGGGTATGCGCTGTCGTGCTACGCAGTCTCCGCTCTGGCGCTGCTGGTGGTGTGCATCGTCGGTCGGCAGCCACTCGTGGGACACGACGCTGGCACGTGGTGGGCGATCGTGGGGCTCGTGGTCGGCGCCCAGCTTCTCGGTCACACGCTCCTCAACCGTGTGCTGAGAGCGATCACTCCCACGATCGTGTCGGTCGCGATCCTCTTCGAGATCCTTGGCGCATCACTGATAGCGAGGGTGGCGTTCGGCGAGTCGCCCCCCGTGGCGGCGTGGCCTGCGGCGCTGCTCATCGGCGCGGGAGTGGTGGTGGTCGTGCGTTCCGGCGAAGATGCGGCGGACCTCGTCGAACCAGGAGGCGTCATCACGTGAACCACCGCCGATCGGCCCATTTCGTGCCGGTGCTCGAGCTCCCTGACGACTGGAGCGGCGCGGTCACGGTCGTTGTCCAGGGCGGACAGGTGCTTGTTCTGGACGAGCACCCTGAGGACGTGGCACCGGGTGCCGCGGCGATCGTGCTCGGGATGCTCGATGGAGCCGGTTGTTGGGCCATCGACCTCGACGGCGACGGTGTGCCCGATGTGAGCATCGACGGCCTGTTGCCGTTGATGGGGCTCTATGGGCGAGTGGATGACCTGCGTTGGACGCTGGCGGGCCGAGCCGTGCAGCTGATCGAGTGGGATCGCACCACGCGGTACTGCGGACGATGTGCGACGCCCACCGAACCCGCCCCGGGGGAGCGCGCTCGACGCTGCCCTGCCTGCGGGCTCCTCGCCTTCCCGCGGCTGGCCCCGGCGGTGATAACCCTCATCGAACGCGAAGGCGAGGCACTTCTCGCTCGCGGGCGGACCTTCCCCGTGCCCATGTACAGCTGCGTGGCCGGCTTCGTGGAACCTGGGGAGACGCTCGAGGAGGCGGTTCGTCGGGAAGTGCACGAGGAGGTCGGCGTCGAGCTGGGTGAGGTTCGCTATATGGCTAGCCAGCCCTGGCCCTTCCCGCACTCGTTGATGATTGGGTTCGAGGCCGCTTGGGAATCGGGTGACATCGTCATCGACGAGACAGAGATCGTGGACGCACAGTGGTTCCGTCCGGACGATCTGCCGATGATCCCGCCAGGTATGAGCATCGCCCGCACGCTCATCGATCGCTGGCTCGACCGGAGCGGCCGACCGCATTGACGGCGTGAGCCGGGAGTGCGTCAGTCCCGCTCGAGCACCCAGCCATCGGCCCGCATCCACAGCCGATGGCGAGGGCCTGACGCTTCGGGATCGTTCGATTCGTAACCAGCATCCCCGTGCCAGAGGGCGACCACCCCTCCATCGACCGCGCCCCAGCGTGTTTCGTAGCGGGGCACCGGGTCTCGACGGGCTGCACTGGCGAGAGCGGCTTCGACGCTGGACTGCGCAGCGAGGTCCGACAGCGTCACGAAGGTAGGCGGGGCCAGGTCGACCTCGCCTCGGGCGCGGCGATCGAGGACCTCTTGTGGCGTGAGCCACGCGTGATCCCGAATCTCTCCGCCGTCGACAAGCACCTCACCGGTCGAGGCACGGGCCACGAAGAACCAGGTGGCGTAGCGCCGCGGTGTGTCCGGGGGTGGCGTCCAGTGGGAAAACGCCACGAGCTCACTGGGGTCCACGAGCAGTGAGCACTCCTCGGCCGCCTCTCGGACAGCGGCCCGCCGGGCGCTGTGCTGGTCATCGGGGTCTTCGGGGAGCGAGTCGCCTTCATCGACGCGCCCGCCGGGGAAGACCCACATGCCACCGAAGGCAACCTTGGAGGTGCGGTGGAGCATCAACGTCTCAACACCGGCAGAGCTGTCCCGGAGAAGGATGACGGTTGCCGCCGGAGTGGCGGGAGGGTTGTGGGGGTCGCTCACCAAGGCATGCTCCCACGGCTGCACTACCGGAATCGCTGAGGGGCTAGCGGAGAACGACGGGGGCGCCGATCCAGCGCTCCAGGCTCTCCTTGAGCTCATCCTCCCGAAGGGGTTTGGTCAGGTAGTCGTTGAATCCAGCGGCCAGCGCAATCTCCCGGTCGCCGTCCATGGCGCGTGCACTGAGTCCGATCACGGGCGTGTGGGCGCCGCCCCGCACGGCTTCGAGCGATCGGATCTCCGCGGTGGCCTGGTAGCCATCCATGTCCGGCATCATCACGTCCATCAGGATCGCGTCGAAGTCGTTGTTCCGACAGGCCTCGACGGCGGCAGTGCCGCCATCGACGATCTCGACCTCGTAGCCGAGCTTCTGCAGGGTGCCGGCGGCGACGATCTGGTTGAGCTTGTTGTCCTCAGCGAGCAGGACTCGATGCATTGGATGCATCCTTTCCGTGGTTGGTGGGGTCGTGGGACCCGGGTGGTTCGTTGGTGAGCAGGGTGTCCATGATCCGGCGTAGGAGGTAGGTGTTCCGCACCGGCTTGATGAGCACAGACTGGATGCCAGCGTCGTGCGCATCTTGACGGGAGAGCTGTGCGATCGAGGTGAGAAGGAGAATCACCGTCGAGGCTGTCGCTGGCTGAGACCGGAGCACCTCCGCCAGTTGGATGCCGTTCATGTCGCCTTCCATCTGATGCTCGATGAGGGCCAGCGCAAAGCCATGATCGGGGTCTCGGCTCCAGCAGTGCTGGTCCAGGACTTCATCTGCGGAGGCGGCCTGATCGACGCGGAAGCCCCAGGTGTGAAGTGTGTGGGCGAGAACCGATCGGTTGACCGCGTTGCTGTCGACGACGAGTGCCCGCAGACCCACAAGCGCGCCGAGGGCACTCTCGACTGGTCGTTGCTTTCCAGCATGCAGCGGAAGGGTGACTCGAAACGTGGTCCCGGCGTGCTTGGCGCTTTGTAGCTCGAGTGTGCCTCCCTGGAGCTTCACCAGGTCGGTGACGATGGCGAGTCCGAGTCCAGTTCCCCCGGACTTTCGGGTCACGGTCTCGTCGAGCTGCGAGAAGGGCTCGAACAGGCGAGCCTGTTCTTCGGGTGCGATTCCCATCCCGGTGTCGATCACCTCGAGCGTCACGCTGTCGATGTCGCCGTCGACGGGGACCGCCCGCAGCGTGACCGAGCCCGACTCGGTGAACTTGACTGCATTGGTGGCGAGATTGAGGAGGATCTGCCGCAGGCGAACCGGGTCCCCTTGGCGCACGGTGATGAGCCCCGGAGCGCAGTAGGCGTTCAGCTCGACGCCCTTGCGGCGCGCTCCGTCCCCCACGATCATGGCCACCTCATCGATGAGGTCTTCGAGGTCGAGATCGATCTCCTCGAGCTCCATCTTCCCGGCTTCTATCTTGGAGAAGTCCAGGATGTCGCTGATCAGGCTCAGAAGTCCCTCGGCGGAGGTCGTCACTCCCTGGGCGAGCTCTCGTTGTTCGGCGTCGATGTCGGTGTCGAGCAGCAACCCGGTCAGGCCGATGACGGCGTTCATCGGGGTGCGCATCTCGTGACTCATGTTGGCGAGGAAGTAGGACTTGAGCTTGGACGCGCGGATGGCCTCGTCGCGTGCCAGCGCGAGATCCGCGCTGAGGCCCTGGTTCTCGGATACGACAGTCAGATGCAAGATGACGCTCAGACCAAGGACGCCGATGGTGATCCAGGTCAGGTTGGCCGCCACAGGTTGCCCGGTTACCTGCCGGATCGTCGTCCCAATCACGATCAGGACGGCCAGCCCTGGAGCCGACAGGAGAAGTCGCCGCGCATGTGTGGACACGGCGCCCGCCGTGTCTGATGGCTCGTGAGTCGATCGGGTGGCCGACACGATGATGAGGAAGATGCCAACGGCGTAGAGGCCCTCGACAGCGCCACCGCGCAGTCCTTCGGCCGTGCTCAGCTGGCTCAGAGCCACACCTGAGAGCGCAACGGTGCCGAGGCCACCCAGCAGGAGCAGCTGCCAGCTCCGCTCGTGAGGGGTGCGGGTGGCGGCGAGGATGATCATGCTCACCAGTAGGACATCACCGATTGGATAGGAGAGGACCAAGAGGCGGTCGACGGTGTCGAGTCCGCGAGCGGCGTCGATGGCGTCGGGCAGGATGAGGGCCCAGCTCGCGAACAGGATGCTTCCCGCGATCATCAGCCCCTCGGTGAGAATCCGAAGGCGCGCTACACGGCGAGCCGGACGCTCCAGAAGCAGCCCGATCCCCACGAGCAGGAACAAGGTGGACCCCACCGATGCGAGCTCACGGAGGAACATCCCCGCCCTGCTGACTGGATCGACGGTGGCCCAGATGGGTCGGGCCTCAAGGCCTGCACTCCACAGCGCGACGCCGAGCGACAGTGCTGCCCACGCGACGCGCAGCCGATCGGCGGCGGCCGCGGCGACGAGCGCAAGGACTCCGGCGGCAGCCGCGGCGACTGCCGTCACCACGCCCGACGTCGCGCCACCGGCTCCCAGCATGAAGGTGATGAGGACCGCACCGGACGCTGCCGCGACGGAGGTGCCGGGAACGTTGTCGATCACGCGCGAAACGGCCAGCGCGGCGGCGGCGAGACGCCCGCGCGGGTCAACTTCACGGGGTGCCAGGTCCGCCTCCATGGGTGGTTGTTTCGGCGCTGCGGTGCGAGATCTGGAGGCCTTTCCCTCCCAACATCGCCTCACCCGCTGGAGCTTCGGTAGACAAATGCCGCGGCGCGGGCGGTTTGGGCCTGTCCTGGCGATCAGCCCGGACAAATGGTCCCCGTTAGGGTCGCGCCATGGGTCGCGAGGTGGTGACGGGGTACTGCTGGCCGCAATCGGCCAAGGCCGGCGGGCAGGTGGGCCTACATCTGTCGTCATCCGGTGGACGGCCTGTGCGAGTTGAGGTGGCGCGGGTCGGTGCCACGCGCGACGTGGTGTTCAGCTCCGGCTCGGTCGAGGCGGACGAGCACGAGACCCCGAAGGACGCGGCGGCGCGGGGGTGCGGCTGGCCGGCCGCCCTCGTGCTCGACGTCGACGCGTCGTGGCGGTCCGGGTACTACGAAGTCGTCCTGGAGATCGACGTGGGTGACAAGACACGACGTGACTACGCCTTCTTCGTCGTCCGTCCGGCCGCCGGCACTCACATCGTGCTCGCACTGGCGACGAACACCTGGCATGCCTACAACGACTTCGGCGGCCCGAATCTGTACACCGGCGGCACCCACGTGTCGATGCAACGTCCGATGGCGGCCGGGTATCTCTTCAAGCCGCCGGGAAAGGGGCGCCGCGTGACAGGAACGGGTGCGCCCGATCCCCAAAACGCCGCCCACGTCGGCTATGTCCAGCTGAACCACCTCTCGGGCTATGCCGGCTCAGCGGGGTGGCCCGACTGGGAGCTCCCGCTCATCGAGTGGGCCGAGCGAGAAGGATTCGAGATCGGCGTGTGCACGAACGCCGATCTGGAGGAACATCCGGAGGTGCTCGAGGGCGCCAGCCTGTACCTGTCGGTCGGTCACGACGAGTACTGGTCGAGCGGCATGCGCGACACGGTCGAAGCGTTCATTGCTCAGGGTGGGAATGCAGCGTTCCTGTCCGGAAACACATCGCTTTGGCAGGTTCGACTCGAAGGCGTCGACCGATCGGTGATGGTCGGGTACAAGGGGTTCTTCAAGCAGGACCCGTTGATGGATACCGATCGCGAGCCAGAGGTGACGACGTTCTGGTCGGACGTGATCGTGGGTCGGCCCGAGAACCACATGACCGGTGTGTCGTTCACCCGTGGCGGCTATCACCGAATCGGCCGCAACGTGACAGCGGGTCTCGGTGGCTACATCGTCCACCGAGCGGGCCACTGGATCTTCGATGGCACCGGACTCGGGTACGGCGACGTGCTGGGAGCCGGTGCCACCGTCGTCGGCTACGAGTGTGACGGCTGCGTGTTCACGTACCGCGACGGTCTCCCGTACCCCACTGGCGAAGACGGCACGCCATCCACGTTCCAGATCCTCGGAACCTGCCCCACGCAGCACTTCACTCGCGAATCCGCACCGCGTCCACCCAAGCCGGGGGAGCCGAGCGAGCTCGAGTACATCGCGTCGCGCGTGTTCGGCACCCGCGAATCGGAGGCCATGGAACGCATTCGCCACGGCCACGCCGTGCTGGGTGCCTACACGAACAAGGCCGGGGCCACGGTGCTCACGTCCGGATCCACCGATTGGGCGCACGGCCTGGTGGGTCGGGATCCTCAGATCGAGCAGATCACCCGCAACGTGCTCACCCGCTTGGGCGCGTAGGTCACGCGGCCTGGGTCTGGGCGGTTGCTCCGGTCCGGACTCGTCGAGCGATCTGACTCGCCACGTGCGCCGCGTCGCGGCCGATGCCTGGGAACACCATCGAGCTGAAGGCGTACTGAAATGCCAAGCCGCAGAAGAAGAGGCCCGGCGCCGACTCCACGACACCGCGGTACTCAGCCGGCCAGCCGTCGTCCTTGATCACTGCCGCCGGGATCCACGACTCGAAGATCTGCCGGAACCCGGTGCACCACACCACGTTCGTGACATCGAGCACTCGGCCGTCGTCGAGCACCGGACGTCCATCACGAGCGGCACTCACCCGCGACTCGGTTCGCTCGACACCCCGCGCCGCAAGGTCCTTTCGCTGGACGCGCAGCATCGGTCCGCCGTGCGAACGGAGCTCGTCCATGGCCTTGCGGCCGATTGGTGTCCGGCGGGTGATGACATGCCGTGCGAGGAACACGAAGAGGGGCATGATCGTCCGGCCGACGCGCGACTCGATCCGGAACGGTGGCTGACCGCAGTCGCGACCGGACAGAGTCGTCGGTCGATGTTCGGCGAGCTCGTAGGCGATGTCGCAGCCCGAGTGCGACGCGCCGACGACGAGCACCGGCCCCGGTTGGAGCTGTGACGGGCGCCGATACTCGCTGGAGTGCATCTGGAGGATCGACGGGTCGAGATCCGACGCGAAGCTCGGAATGGAAGGCGTTCGCCCAAACGTCCCGGTGGCGACGACGACGTTGTCGCAGGTGATTGTGTCATCGCCGAGCGCAGCGACGTAGCCGCCGTCTGGCTGTTCGACGAGGCTGTCGACTCGTGTGCTCATTCGCACGGGTAGATCGAAGTGTGCGGCGTAGCTCTCCAGGTAGTCGGCGACCTGTTCCTTGCCAGGGAAGCTCCATCGGTCGGCGGGGAACTTCAGGCCGGGCAGCCCGTCGTACTTGGCTGGAGTGAAGAGCCGGAGGCTGTCCCACTGGGCCCGCCAGTTGTCGCCGACGCGCGCGCTGCTGTCGACGACTAGGGCCGGTCGGCCCAGTCGCCGCAGGTGGTAGGCCACTGACAGACCAGCCTGACCGGCACCGATCACCAAGCTCTCGACGTGCTGTGTGCTCATCTTGGCTCCCTCAGGCTCGGATCATCGGCGCTTCGGCGGCATGACGGGCGCGGAGCTCGGCGTCCCACCCGCCGTTGCAGTAGGTGGTCACACCAGAGATCTGCCCGTCTCGTACCTCGCAGAGGTGGATCCGACGAGCGACCATGTCGCCGTCAGCCTTGTGCTGCGTCTCCACGTGCTCGGTGACGAAGCCCGAGTCCGTGGGGACGGTGCGGATCACGTCGATCTCGACTGTCCCCTCGGCGATCGATCGCAGCTGCGCAGCAAATGCCTCACCGGGGCCTTCGAACTGGAACCGCCACATGGGAGGAAGAAAGTCGAAGAAGGTGTCCGTTGCGAAGAGACCGTCTCGCGCCTCGAACTCCGAGAAGCAGCGGTGGAAGTCAGCGCTGAGCTGGTCAACGGTCCGCTGGTTGATGGTGGATGTCTGCGGCGCCACGGTGGCCTCCTGAGGCTGGATGCCGACGGCGATCGCCGACCTCTGCACCCTACGAATCCTTCGGCTTGGGCCGCATCGGGTGGACCCCCCATTTCGAGTGCCGGCGATGGGGCAAATGCACCATTGAGGAAGCGGATGCCGTGCTACGCCTCGTGCATCGAGGCGACGATGCCAGTGGTCGGCAGTACGTTCCCGGCAACGAGCTCCCTCCAGGCGCTCGTCACCGCGTCGGGACCCACCGTGAGGCATCGGGCAGCTCCAACAGTGCTCAGACGCAAGCCTGAGGACTCTTGGAGCTGGAGGGAATCGAACCCTCGTCCGCCAAGCGGTCGACGTACGCGCTACGACCATTCCCGAGATCACGCCACTACGGCTGGCGCACCGCCGGGTCGGGAGAGCACGCAAGGTGCTCGCCGTCGAGTCTTTCCTCGATGCCAGCGGTCTTTCCCGCCGTCAGTGGTCTCTCCCTACGGTCCGCCACTGCTTCTGTTGCCGGGCTGCAGTGGCCAGGCCCCGTGTGCCGTCACCGGTCACGGTTGCCATCTACCAGCTAGCTAGAGCTAGGCAGCGATGGCGTACTGCTCGTTGGCAGTTGTTTGGGTGCCCCGTTTTAGGAGTCTGAGCAACTCCGGTCGCACGGATCGCCGAGCAGTCTCAACGTCGAAACCGATCAGCCCCTAGATGAAAGGGTGTGTCAAAGAGCTCCCCGATTGTGCGGGGCATCCCAGGGTACCGGCTCGCCGTGACCGCCACACGGTTGGATTGGGCGGTCTCATCGTGATCGCTCACCTCGGTGGGTCGGGGTCGTCATCGGGGTCGGGGTGGTGGTTGCGCCGGCGGTTGTGGAAGTCGCAACCGCCTCGGGTGTTGGCTTGGGTGGTCTCGCCACCTTTGGCGTATTCGTGGATGTGGTCGATCTCGAGCCGTTGGGGTACTTCGTTGCAGGTGGGGTGGAAGCAGGTGCGGTCGCGGACTTCGATGGCCCGGCGGAGGGCACCGGTGACGAAGCGGCGTCGGCGGCCGACGTCGATGACGCGTGAGGGGCTGTCGAACACGATGCGTTCGATGTCCGCGTTGGTGAGCCAGCGGGTGGCGGTGCCGGGGGTGATGACGGTGCGGTTGTGGGTCTCGAGGAGGGGTCCGGCGAAGGTTTCGTAGCCGACGAGGACGGTGAACAGGGGTGCGGGTCGCCGGCCGCCGGGGGGTGCGACCCGTGCGCGGGTGGCCATCTCGGTGAGGGCGTCGGCGCGGCGTTGGGCGGGGGTGCGGTCGAGCTCGATGATCATGGGGTCTCGGCCGAGGCGTTGTTTGGCGGCGGCCCAGTCGGCGTCGAAGAGCTCGCGTTCGATCATGCGCAGGGTGGTGTCGACGATCTCGCCGCTCAGCGGGTCGAGTGTGATCCGCCCGAACCAGATCCCCCCGAAGGACTGGGAGAGATGCAGTTCGCGGGCGGCATGGTCGTCGGCTGCGCCTTGTTCGGCGCCGTCGGGGTCGACGGCGAGCTCGAAGTGGTCACACGCCCGTTTGAAGTGCCCGAACCAGCTCTCCCGTGCGATGTCGAGGAGTGTCTTGTGCTCGCGGTCGAACACCTCCGCAGTGCGGGCAGTGCGGGCACCCAAGAGCGTGGTGACATGGGTCCGATCGATCTCACCCTTCGCCCATGCCTCCTCCACCACTGGCAACGTGCGCATGGCCCGGGCGTGCCGGAGGCGTTGGCGAGCCGTTCCGATCGGGAGACGCTGCTTCCAGGCCAGCCAGGCGGCACCGGTCTTCGCGCCGGAGGCCCGCCAGCATCCCTGCGCGTCCCAACGGGCCAGCACCCGCGCCTCAGCCACGTCGAGACTGCCGCGTAGTCGCTGCATCGCGAGCACCGAGTCCGAGAGTGTGTCGTCGCCCAACCCATCCAGATCGACTGACCCCAGCTCCACAAGCAACGCATCGGCCCGGTCGAGCACGTCGGCCACATCAGTCGCCATGACGGTTCCTCCTCCGGGTCGGGGCGCTGCCAACAGCAGGGCAGCGCGGTTGCTCACGGTTACGGGGACCAGTACCCAGGTCCCGAAGGGGAATGCCCAAGTGTATCGAACTGGTGTTCCGGGTGCAACACCATTCAAGCCATTTCTTCCCGTAATTGCTGCCTGTATCGCCCCGGG
>JBBDWQ010000038.1:0-19677 GCA_040902805.1 Acidimicrobiales bacterium | reverse complement strand
GTGCAACACCATTCAAGCCATTTCTTCCCGTAATTGCTGCCTGTATCGCCCCGGGATCGCCTCGCGGGTCGGCTACCGACGACTGTCAGCCACGACCGAGTGTCAGCTAGAGCGCACCACCTGATCGCGTCCTCGCCGCTTGGCCTCGTTGAGCGCGAGGTCGGCTCGGTCGGTGAGTTCCTCTGGCGTGTCGTCGGGCTCCAAGCGGGCGAGGCCGCACGACACACTCGGACCGTCTGCTGCGCTGCGGAGCCGCTCGAGCAGATCGTGTGCGTCGTCGGTGTCGCACGCGGGGAGGATCAGCCCGAACTCATCTCCACCGAGCCTTGCCAGGAGGTCACCCGACCTCATGTGTAGCTGCCAGATGTCGCTCGCGGTCGTGATGGCGTTGTCGCCAGCGGCATGGCCCAAGGTGTCGTTGATCTGCTTGAGTCCGTCGAGATCAAGCAAGGCGACGGTGAGTGGCGTGCCGTGGTGCGCGGCTCGGTCGAGCTCCCGCGACAGCGCGTCATCCCATGCCCGCTCCGGACGACAGCGCTAGATGCAGCGATGCGGCCGGCGGGCTGAAGAAGTAGAAGGCGTACAGGGAAACCCACACAAAGTATGGCGAGTAGATCGCATGGGGTGATCCGCCGCCGAAGTGAACCGCTGTTCCGATGCAACAGGTGCCGAGAACCAGGAACACGTGGAATGCACCGCCCGGCAGGCGGGGCCCGAGAACCCACAGCCCGACCCCCGTGAGCACGGCGGTGACAGCGGGCACGGAGACGCCTACCACGTGGAGGCCGGGCCAGTGCGGGAACAGCAATGTGGCGAGCGAGAGTGAGCCGCCAGCCATGAAGAGCACCGCCAACGACTCGGCCATCTCCCGCGTGACCAGGGCGAGTTGGGAACTCGCGCTCGTTCGGCTGCGCGTACCAGGTGGGAGATCGATCGGGTCCGGCCGCCTCGGCTGCTGTACGGCGTTGCGCCGCCGTCCGCAGGTCGCCTCCGGGTCCATGACCCGGTATATCGGCGCCGAGGTGTGTTCGCTGAACACAACCCCGCCGATGTCAGCGCTTTTGGAGACCTAATCGGACTTGTCGCCTCGATTGGCTCGCGCGAGGTCGCGAGCGGCGTCGCGCTCGGCGATCACCTGGCGCTTGTCGTGGGTACGTCGACTCTTCGCGAGTCCGAGCTCCACCTTGGCCCGACCCTCCTTGAAGTAGATCGACAACGGGATGAGCGACAGGTGCTCCGGATCGACGCGTGCCTTGAGGCGCATGATCTCGTGGTGGTGGAGGAGCAGCTTGCGCTTGGCATCGGGATCGTGGCCCGTGTGGCTCTGCGAGTAGAGCCACGGCGCGATGTGGAGCTGGTGCAACCAGACCTCGTTGCCCTGGATGCGAGCGAACGCGTCGGTGATCTGCACCTTCGCCTCACGGAGCGACTTCACCTCGCTGCCGCGCAGCACGATTCCCGCCTCGACGGTGTCGAGGATGTCGTAGTTGCGGCGAGCTTGCCGGTTGCTCGCGATCGGCTTCGTTCCGGTCGGCTTCATGGGGTCGCTCAGGCTACCGGTCAGGCCTCGAAGCATCCGACAGATACTCTGCACGCCGTGCTGCAGCTCACCCGCCGGACGTGGAACGAGATGGTCGCCCACGCCTACGACGGCCTGCCCGACGAGGCGTGCGGGCTTCTCGCGGGCCCGCCGGGGACCAGCCGTTGCACGGTGTTCTACGCATGTGAGAACTCGGCTGCCTCGAGCAAGCTCTACACCGTCGCCCCCAAGGATCACCTCCGCGCAGATCGAGATGCGGAGGCGCACGGCCTCGAGATCATGGGCGTGATGCACTCGCACACGCACACCGACGCGTACCCGTCGCCAACCGACGTCGCCCAGGCCCCCGACCCCAGCTGGCACTACGTGATCGTGTCGCTACGGGCCGAGGAGCCCACACTGCGGTCGTACCGGATCGTCGACCAGACGATTGCGGAGGAGGTCGTTTCGGTCATCGGCGGGTAGAATCCTGAGCGAACTAGTCGACTTTGCGTTCGGAGCTCCCGTGGCCGTGTACGAATCAGCACTCGATCTCATCGGCAACACGCCGATCGTCGACATCTCCCAGCTGAGCCCGAACCCCAAGGTGCGCATCCTCGCCAAGCTCGAGGGCCAGAACCCTGGCGGCTCCGTGAAGGACCGGGCCGGCAAGCAGATGATCATCGATGCCGAGAAGGACGGGATCCTCGCGCCGCACTCCGGCCAGGTGATCCTCGAGTCGTCCTCCGGAAACACGGGCATTGCCCTGGCCATGATCTCCAAGATGCGGGGCTACCACCTCAAGGTCGTCCTGCCCGACAACGTGTCGACCGAGCGCCGCCAGCTGCTCGAGTCGTGGGGCGCCGAGATCATCGACAGCCCCGGCGCCGAGGGGTCGAACGGCGCCATGCGGCGCGCACAGGAGATGGCGAAGGAGCACCCCGACTGGTGGTTCCCGTTCCAGTACGGCAATCCGTCGAACCCGAAAGCCCACTACGAAGGCACCGGCCCGGAGATCTGGCGGGATGTACCCGAGCTCACCCACTTCATCGCGGGCCTCGGCACCGCGGGCACGCTGATGGGTGTTGGTCGCTTCCTGAAGGAGCAGAACAGCGACATCCAGCTGTGGGCCATCGAGCCGCCAGCGGGCGAGATGGTCGACGGCCTGAAGAACTTCGACGAGGGCTTCGTGCCCCCCGTGTTCGAGGACAACGACGGCTACGACCTGCTCAACCGTCGCCTGATCGTGCGCCCTCGCGAGTCGATCGAGTGGACCCGACGGCTCACCGAGGTCGGCATCTTCGCCGGCATCTCCTCGGGTGCGATCCTCGCCGGTGCGGTGAAGGCCGCCGGCCTCATCGAGGAGGGCACGATCGTGATGATCGTGTGCGACGGTGGCTGGAAGTACCTCTCGGCCGGTGTGTGGACCGACGACATCGACGTCGTCGAGGCCCGCGCCAAGGCCACCATCTACTTCTGAGCCGACTCGCGCTAGAGCAGCGCGAGAACGTTCTCCGGCGGCCGTCCCACGACGGCGCGCCCGTCCTTGGTGACGAGGATCGGGCGCTCGATCAGGATCGGGTTGGCCACCATCACCTCGATCCACTTGGCGCGATCGTGGGCAAGGTTCTTCAGGTTCAGCTCCTTGGCAACCGTCTCGCCCATGCGAGCCAGCTCCCACGGTTCCATGCCGAGAGCGGTGAGCACCTTGTCGAGCTCCGCAGCGGTGGGGGGATCGTCGAGGTACCGCTTCTCGTCGAACGAGGCGCCGGCACTGGTGAGGAGCTCGCACGCGCTTCGGCTCTTGGAGCAGCGTTGGTTGTGCCAAATGGTGAGATCAGCCATGGCTCGGATCGTAAAGGGTTCGCGGGTCACTTCCCACGGCTGACAACCTGGGGTGGTGGACACCGACGGACCGCGGTTCCCGGCCGCGCCACCGGAGCAGATCGATCTCGGCGATGGTGTGGCCCTCGGCCGGGTGCGCGTCGAGCATGCGCCGGCGGCCACGCGGGCGGTCAACGCGAGCCTCGACCACCTTGGGCCGTGGATGGCCTGGGCCAAGGAGCAGGCCGATGAATCAGAGCGCGCGGTCTTCCTGGCCGCAGGTGAGGAGCTCTGGGATGCACATCGTGACTTCAGCTACCTCATCTTTGACGGTGACGACGCCGTGATCGGTGGCTGCGGACTCCATGGACGTCAAGGTCCCGACGCGCTCGACATCGGCTATTGGGTGCATGTCGATCACATCGGTCGAGGTCTGGCCACGGCCGTGGCCCGTGCCCTCACCGACGCGGCGTTCGAGATCGACGGGGTCCAGCGAGTGCGGATCCAGTGCGAGGAGACGAACGAGCGCAGCGCTCGGGTGCCGGAGAAGCTCGGCTACGAGCTCCAGGGCATCGACGTGCCCGAGGAGGGGGCCTGCGCCGGCCGCAGCACGCAGCACTGGCAGATCACTCGTGATCGGTGGATGAGCATCGCTGAGCGGAGGTCGTCGTAGCCTCTTGCGGTGGACGATCGTCCCATCGGCATGTTCGACAGCGGATTCGGCGGGCTCACCGTCGCCCGCGCGCTGATTGACCTCCTCCCGACGGAACACCTCGTCTATGTCGGGGATACTGGCCGCTACCCCTATGGACCGCGACCGCTCGCCGAGGTGCGCGGCTTCGCGGAGCAGATCACCGACCTGCTCGTGCAGGAGCATCACGTGAAGCTTGTGATCGTGGCCTGCAACACAGCGGCGGCGACCGGGCTCGACCGGCTCCAAGCACGTGTCGACGTCCCTGTGATCGGCGTGATCGATCCGGGCGTGCGCAGTCTCGCCAAGGCCACGGCAAGCGGTCGGGTGGGAGTCATCGGCACGGTTGGCACGGTGAGCTCCGGCGCCTACCAGCGTGCGGTCGTCTCGCTCGCTCCGCAGCTCGAGCTCACCTGCGCCGCCTGCCCCGGCTTCGTCGAGTTCGTGGAGCGGGGGGAGACGCGCAGTGATCAGGTCACCGTGCTGGCCGAACGGCTGCTGGCACCCGTGCTCGAGGCCAAGGTCGACGCGCTGCTGCTGGGGTGCACCCATTATCCGTTCTTGGCCCGGACGATCAGCGACGTCATGGGACGCGACGTCGTCTTGGTGTCCTCGGCCGACGAGACGGCGTTCGAGGTGCGTCACCTGCTCCAGGGATCTGCGTTGGCGCGGGACGCCGCCGCGGACCTGCCGCGGCACCGGTGGCTCTCTTCGGGTGACGTCGAGTGGTTCCGCGAGCTGGGCCGCCAGCTCCTCGGCCCAGAGCTCGATGCTGCTGAGCCCATCATCTGGCCCTGAGATCGCAGGGCGCCGCCGCTGCCTGCGAGGATGCTCGACATGACCCGACCCGACGGCCGTGCCGACGACCAGCTTCGCCCCATCACCTTCGAGCGCGACTTCACCCGCATGTCTTCGGGTTCCTGCCTCGTCGGCTTCGGCGAGACTCGGGTGCTCTGCACGGCGTCGGTCGATGAGGACGTCCCCCGCTGGATGAAGGGGAAGGGCAAGGGCTGGGTGACAGCGGAGTACTCGATGCTTCCCGGCTCCTCGCCTGAGCGCATCCGTCGTGAGGTCAAGGACGGCAAGCCCTCTGGCCGCACGCAGGAGATCCAGCGGCTGATCGGTCGCTCGCTGCGAGCCGTGTGCGACATGAAGGCGCTGGGGGAACGGCAGGTCATCGTCGACTGCGACGTGCTGCAAGCCGACGGAGGCACCCGCACCGCCTCGATCTGCGGCGGGTACGTGGCGCTGCACGACGCGCTGACCCGACTCGTCGGATCCGGGACGATCAAGGCCCACCCGCTCACCGCGTTTTGTGGAGCGGTGTCGGTCGGGATCGTGAAGGGCACCCCCGTGCTCGATCTGCCCTATGTGGAGGACTCCACCGCCGAGGTCGACATGAACGTCGTCATGACCTCGCTTGGCGGGTTCGTCGAGGTGCAGGGCACCGCCGAGGGCGCCCCGTACAGCCGCGACGATCTAGACACCATGCTGCGCCTCGCGGAGGGCGGAATACTCGAGCTGATCGAGATGCAGCGCGAGCTGGTGAGCACTCCTCCTGCGCCTCGCTGATGCGGCTCCTGTTCGCGACCGGCAACGCCCACAAGGTCGAGGAGGTCCGCGACATCCTGGGGCCCACCTACGAGATCGAGGCCCGCGACCCTGGGGCCGAGGAGACTGGCGCCACCTTCGAGGAGAACGCACTCATCAAGGCCCGAGCGCTTTGTACGCAGAGCGGCGAGCCTGCCGCGGCGGACGACTCCGGCATCGAGATCGACCACCTCGACGGTGCACCCGGCATTCGCTCGGCCCGCTGGACCGACGAGGGTGATTGGATCCCGCGGGTGCTTCGCGAGCTCGAGGGCGTCCCGATCTCAGGCCGCGGTTGTCGATACGTCTGCGCCGCGGCGGTGGTGTGGCCCGATGGCCGTGAGGTCGTCGTGCGAGGTGAGGTCGAGGGAGTCATCGTCGACGGGCCTCGGGGTGACGGTGGCTTTGGCTACGACCCGCTCGTGCAGCCCATCGAGGGCGATGGCCGCACCTTCGCCGAGATGACGCCCGACGAGAAGCACCAGATCAGCCACCGTTCGCGCGCGTTCACCGCCCTCGCCCAACGTCTGTGAACCCCCAGGTCCGGATAGCGGACGAATCGCTTCACAGACGTTGATTGTTGGGGGTTACCAGCCCCGGAGATCTACGTCCCAGATCTCGACGACCTCGTCGCCGTCGATCAGGTGCATGCGCTCGTGCTGGGAGACCGTGGGGTCGACATGCGCGGGGAGGATGCGCACCTTGTCGCCGACCTGCACTGACGCACCCTCGGCGACGCCAAAGGTGAGGTGCTCGTCGGAGACGAACCAGCAGCTGCCAGCGTCGACCACCGACGGGTCTCCATGATCCATGCCGAAGCACTTGAGGCCGGCGTCGAGCACGGCCCAGCCCTTCGGGGATCGTGAGATGACCGTGCCGAGCGCGAACAGCGCGTTGTCGAAGCCGACCGCGTGCGGTGTGTACTCCGTGTCCATCAGGCAGTAGGAGCCAGCCTGGAGCTCGGTGACCCAGGTGTTCAGATCCCACGTGCCGCTGCCGCCGCCGGACACGACGTCGCCACCCACCGCGTCGTGAGCCGCGAGCAGCATCACCATCGAGCGCTCGACGAGGTCGGCCTTGGTCTCGCCCGGCTCGCGCATCAGGTGGCCCTCGTAGCCCATCACGCCTCGGACCGACAGGCCCGCGGCGCGAGCGAGGTCGGCCAGGCGTCCTGCGTCATCAGGGTCGCACCCGCACCGGGGCATGCCGACGTCGATATCGATGAGCACTTCGGGGACGCCCGCTCGAGCGGCTTCGTCGATCGTCGCCTCGGAGTCGACCGCCACGGTGACGCGGGCTGCGCCTGATCGCACCACAGGGGTGAGCCGGCTGAGATCGAGGCTCTCGTTGGCCAAGAGCAGGTCCGCGCCGAGCCCGGCGGCGGCCATCCCCACCATCTCGCGCACGGTCGCACAGCAGAACCCGGTGTGGCCGGCCTCGGCGAGGCGGGCCGCCAGAGCGGTCGACTTGAACGCCTTCACGTGCGGGCGCAGCGTCGTGCCGGGCCAGCGACCCGCCATCCGCTCGACGTTGCGATCGAACGCGTGGACGTCGATCAGGAGGGCGGGGGTGGCCAGCTCATGCACCTTCACGGGTCCGCACGCTACAAGGGCTGGTATCGACAGGGTGCCGGCGGCGGGATTCGAACCCACACTGCACGCGACCTAAACGCGTTGCCTCTGCCATTGGGCTACGCCGGCAAGATCGCCAGGGTAGGCCGCGCCGGGTGTGAGCCGGTGGCCGCTAGCCTCAACGCCTAATGAGCCAGAACCCATATCCGATGCCCACCGCCCAGTCCCCCCTGGGGAACCCAACGTCTGAGATCTTCAATCGGCTGCTGAAGGACCGCATCATCATCCTCGGCACCGATGTGAACGACGACATCGCCAACATCGTGTGTGCCCAGATGCTCTTCCTCGAAGGCGAGGACGACAAAGACATCTGGCTCTACATCAACAGTCCCGGTGGGTCGGTCACCGCCGGCATGGCGATCTACGACACGATGCAATTCGTCAAGCCCGACGTGGCCACGATCTGCATGGGCCTCGCGGCATCGATGGGGCAGTTCCTCCTCGCTGCCGGCGCCACAGGGAAGCGCTTCGCGCTCCCGCATGCCCGGATCATGATGCACCAGCCCTCTGGCGGTGTGCGTGGCCAGGCCAGCGACATCGCCATTCAGGCGGAGCAGCTCATCTACATCAAGAAGCTCATGGCCGAGCGCATCGCGCATCACACGGGTCAGACCGTCGAGCAGATTCAGGAAGACTCAGAGCGCGACCGCTGGTTCACCGCTGAGCAGGCCAAGGAGTACGGAATCATCGACCACGTGCGCGAGAAGCGCGCGGACGTACCGACGAGCTGAATCGTCAACGTCAGGGGGCCGTGCAGCTCTCCTCGCTGAAGCTCACCAACCGCGCCGCCGCCTCGGCCACTGCCGGGTGCTCGGCCGTGATCTCATCCACGAGCCTCGCCGCCTGCTCGGCATCGCTCCCGTCGAGTTCTGCGAGCCCGTCGATCAACGCGTCGAAGTAGGCGATCTCGACATCGAGGTCCTTGCGGGGCTGTGGGGGCGCTGCGCTTCGCAGCTCGCGGAGCACGACCCTGCCCGCCGTCAGCTGCTGGAGCGCGCGGGGGGCATCACTGGGATCGAAGCCCGCAAACAGCCCAGCGGCGTCTGGGACCGCCTTCCATGCGGCGCACAGCTCCTCGACGCTCCCTTGATCGGCCGAGCATCCGATCAGCGTGCTGACGGCGCAGACCAGCGCTGCGACCCGTCGCATCGTCAGGCGGCCGCGGCCTCGGCGAGCGCACGCAAGGTCGAGACAGCATGGGCGAGCCCCTCGCTGTCGCGGTAGAGCGACGACCCCGCCACCAGCACGTTGGCGCCCGCCTGGGTGGCACCGGCGATGGTCGACGGGCTGATGCCACCATCGACCTCGATGTCCACGTCGAAGCCGCCCTCGAGGACGAGCCTGCGCATGGCGGCGATCTTGGGTTCCATGGTGGGGATGTACGCCTGACCGCCGAATCCGGGGTTCACCGTCATCACGAGGACGAGGTCGACGAGGTCCAGGATGTTCTCCACCGCGGCGGTCGGTGTTGCGGGGTTGAGGGCCACGCCGACCTTGGCGCCGAGCTCACGGATGTGGCCCAGGGTCCGGTGGAGATGTCGGGTCGCCTCCGCATGCACGATCAGGAGCTCGCACCCCGCCTCGACGTAGCGCTCGGCGAGATCGTCAGGTTCCTCCACCATCAGATGGGCCTCGAACAGCACCGACGCATGGGCGCGACAGGCCTTGATCACATCCGGTCCGAAGGTGAGGTTGGGCACGAACCGCCCGTCCATGACGTCCCACTGGATTCGGTCGACGCCAGCTTCTTCGAGCGCAGCGACCTCGTCGCCCAGCCGGGCGAAGTCGGCCGGCAGCACCGAAGGTGCGATGTGGATGCGGCGGTCAGTTCCGGGTCGGTCGCTCACGGTCTGCATCTTCGCACGGGGAGGTCGGCCAACGAGAGACGTTCGTCTCGGCGCCTACGCTGCCCTGATGGATTCCACCACGGTCGAGGTCACCAAGATCGTGGCGGGTGGCGACGGGATGGCCCGGGACGACGAAGGTCGGGTGCTCTTCGTGGCCGGTGCCCTGCCCGGCGAGCAGGTGCGGGTGGAGGTGCATGATCGCCGCAAGGACTTCGCTCGGGCGACGGTGGTCGAGATCCTGCGCAGATCTCCCGATCGAGTGATAGAGCCGTGCCGCTTCGTCGACACCGGGTGCGGTGGTTGCGACTGGCAGCACATCGACCCGGCTGCACAACGTCGACTCAGAGCCGACATCGTCCAAGACGCGCTGCGACGGCAGGCCCGCGTTGACGTTGTCGTCGACATCGGTCCCGATCTTCCCGCCACTGGCTACCGGACGACAGTGCGAGGGGCGGCGCTGGAGGGCCGCTTCGGATTCCGGCATCGCGGCAGCCACGAGCTGGTGCCGGTGTCTCCGTGTCTCGTTGCCCACCCTCTTCTCGACGAGCTGATCACGGACTCGCGATTCCCTGATGGGGAGGTCATCCTTCGAGCAGGCGCTCGGACGCAAGAGCGCCTGGTGATCGTCGACAGCACCGAGGGACTCGTCGTACCCGATGACGTGCGGGTGGTGACCAAGGCCGCGCTCCGCACCGGCACCAGGTCCTGGTACCACGAGGAGATTTTCGGCCGGGCGTGGCGCATCTCGGCTCGTTCGTTCTTCCAGGCCCGCCCCGATGGGGCCGAAGCCCTGGTGACCGAGGTGGCGAGGGCGCTCGAGGGAGCGCTTCGCCCGGACGGACACCTCATCGACCTCTACGGCGGAGTGGGGCTGCTTGCTGGATCTGTGGGCCACGCAGGCCAGGTGACCGTCGTCGAATCGGGGGCCTCGGCAGTGGCCGACGCTCGCGTGAACCTCGACGGCATCGCAGCACGAGTGCTCAAGTCTGACGTCGCTCGCTGGTCACCTACACGAGCCGATGCAGTGATCGCAGATCCGCCCCGGGTCGGTCTCGGTCGCGTCGGCGTCAGCGCCGTGGTGGCCACCCATGCCGATCGGTTGGCTCTGGTCAGCTGCGACCCGGCTTCGCTTGGCCGTGATGCGAAGCTCCTCGGTGAGGCGGGCTACCAGCTGCGAAGCGCGACGCTCGTAGACCTCTTTCCCCACACCTCACATGTTGAGGTGGTGTCGAGGTTCGATCGGAGCGAGTGACCGCACCCGACGGGCAGATCTACCAGCCGGTGTGCTCGTGCGAGCCGGGGCCGGAGCCAACCCAGTTGGAGGTCCAGGACAGCGAGTTGCCGGCGCAGTCCGGCAGACCGTGCGACGGGTCGTTGATGCCGGTGAAGGCTCGGGACACGCAGTCAGCCCACGCCTCCTCGGGCAGGTTGCTGTAGGAAGGCCATCCCTCAGGGGCGGCACCGTTGAACTTCTGCGAGCCGTACTCGAAGGCGATCAGGTGGCCGAACTCGTGGGCGATGGTGGCCTTGAGCAAGGAGTCGGGACCGTTGTAGTGCACCGACCCGATCTGGATGGTGCCGTCGTGCTGGGCCCAGGACGTGTTGCCGTCGATGAGCTGGAACTTCACCTTGATGGCGCTGCGCCAGGCGGCGGGGATCTGGGACTCGAAGGTGGCCTGGACGCGGGCGGCCGGGTCGGAGTGCTGCTGCTGGGGCTGGGCCGCCGCCTTGGCCGGAGCGGGAGCCGGGGCAGGGGCGGGAGCGTGGCTGTGGGCCGGCGCTGCGGTGGTGGTGGGCGCGGGGGCAGCGGTGGTGGTGGTTGCGGGCGCTGCAGTGGTGGTCGGGGCGGGAGCGACCGTCGTCGCTGGTGCGACGCTGGTGACGGGCGCTACGACTGAGGCGATCGAGCCCTCGAGAGCCTGCGCGGTGAGCTGATCGGAGGCCGTGGCCTGCTCGGCGGGACGCAAGGCGCCGTCGGCGATGGCGGTTGCTCCACCGAAGAGGAGACCGAGGAGGCACAGTCCGAGCACTCGGAGCGGGCTGGTGAGGCGATTCTGTCGGGCCATGCACGGAACATCGGTTCCGAATGGGCGACCCCTTCAGGGTGCATCGGACCACAAGAGGGGCGTGATCCGACCTCATGGGTGATCTCAGCGCACTAGTCCGATCCGACCATCGGGCCAGGCTTCGGTGAATCGGCACTAAAGGCGCATGACTAGTGGGTCGAAAGAATTAGAGACAACGGGAGGAACCACGCGATGACGATGTTGGACGCAACCAAGACGATCACGGTGCTGGTGATCGATGACCACGAGCTGTTGAGCTCCGCCTTGCGGGCAGCCTTCGCGCAGGATGGGCGCAGCGAGGTCATTGGAACGGCGGCGACCATCGAGGACGGTCTGAAGGCCGTGATGTCGATGCAGCCGGACGTGATCCTCACCGACCGCCGCCTTCCCGACGGCGACATGGATGAGCGCGTGAGCGAGCTCCGAGAAGCCAGCCCCAGCTCACTCATCGTGATGATGACCGGCTGGCCGACGCAACGATCCTGTCTGGCGGCCCTCGACAACGGCGTGCACGGCATCATCTCGAAGGCGCAACCGGTCTCGCAGATCCTCGACACCGTGGTGCGCGTGGTCGCCGGCGACCTCGTCGTGCCGTCGAGCCTCACTCCAGTGCTCCTGGCGCGCTCCGGCCGCTCGGACACCACGCGACGCAACGACCTCTCCCGCCGCGAGCTCGACGTGCTCGAAGCTCTGGCGTGCGGCGAGTCCACGATCGACGCGGCGCGTCGGCTCTGCATCAGCAACAACACCGTTCGCAACCACCTTGCTCGGGCGATGCTCAAGCTCGGTGTGCACGACCGGCTCTCGGCCGTGGCCGAAGCCATGCGGCTGGGCCTTGTCGCACCGCGCCTGCCCGGCTCGGGTGAGGGCACTGACCCTCATGTGACCACCTGGTGACACACGTGGACGACACGACAGACCTCGCTGCTGACCTCCAGCTCGCCGTCGAACGCGACGAGCTGCGGGTCCACTACCTGCCCATCGTCGGGCTCACCGATGGCCTCGTCATCGGTGTCGAGGCGCTGGCCCGTTGGCACAGGGCTGATCGTGTGCTCGACACGCAGCTGTTCCTCTCGCTCGCCGAGAAGACCGGTGCCATCGTCGAGATCGGCCGTTGCGTGATGCAGCGGGCTTGTGAAGACGTCACAAGGTGGAACGAGGCGCATCCCAACCGTGCCCCGCTCCGGCTCGCCATCAACCTGTCGCTGCACCAGCTCACTGAGCCCGATGCGGTCGAGCAGATCGCGGCCGTGCTCCACGACACCGGCTTTGACCCGACGTGCCTGTCGCTCGAGGTCGGCGAGGATTCGCTGCACGACCTCGGCCATGCTGTTGGTCCGATCCTGCTCGCCCTGAAGGGCCTCGGGATCCGGCTCTCCGTTGACGACTTCGGAACCGGAGCATCGTCGTTGGTCGCATTGCAGCGCTATCAGCTCGATGAGCTGAAGATCGACCGCTCGTTCGTGGCCCAGATGGATACCGACGGCGACGCCGCGACGATCGTCCGTGGCGTGGTTCGGCTGGCGGAATCGCTGGGTCTCGACACCGTCGCCGAGGGCGTCGAACGCCCCGTGCAGGAACAGATGCTGCGGTCTCTGGGCTGCGATGTGGCGCAAGGCTGGCTCTACTCCAAGCCCGGTGAGGATCTCACCGCCACCGTGTCGTCCGCGGACGAGGCGGCGCTGAGCTCTCTCGAACGCCGCCCCGCCGAGCACAGCGAGCTGTGGGAAGGGGCCCCCTCCGCCCTCAGCGCAACGCGCTTCCTCGAGGCCGTCTTCGAGTCGGCCCCGATCGGGATGGTCCTCGTTGACGAGACCGGCCGCCATCTGGCTGCCAACCCGGCTGCCGCCGAGCTGCTCGGTCGAGACGCGGACCAGCTGCTGAACATGACGTGCTGGGAGGCAGTCCACCCCGAAGACCTCCTGGCTGACCTCGCTGGTACTGACGAGCTGCTGCGCGGCGAGAGCCCCACATACGTCGTCGAAGAGCGCGTGGTCGGTGTGGACGGGCGCCAGCATTGGGTCGAGGTCACCGTCAGCGGTGTGCCCGGCGATCACCAGGCCAACGGCACGTCGGCTCGACTGCTGCGCCAGTTGCGCAGCATCGAGGACAGCCGCCGTGCGAGCGAAGACGCGGCCGTGCTTCGCAGCGTCGTCGCCGCGTCGCCGGACGCGCTCATCATCACCGACGACCTTGGTCGTTGCACCCTCTGGAACCCTGCCGCGGTGCGGCTGTTCGGCTGGACCGAAGAGGACATGCTCGGGGCCTCGTTGACTCGCCTGGTCGACTCCAGCTCACAGGTCAGCCTGGCGCGGGCCCTCGCCGACGCCACCGCTGGCATCCCCGTCCGCTGGCCGGACGCGACCTGGCACTCGTCGACCGGCGAGCACCGAGCCGTCGACGTGACCATCGGACCGATCCTCGACGCCAGCGGCGAGCGCATCGGCCTTGTGACCCTCGCCCGCGACGTGGCCGACCAGCGCGCCGCGGCCGCTGAGGTGGCAAGCGCCCACGAGGCGCTAGGTCTGCACGCTGCCGAGCTGGCCGCCGCCAACACCCGTCTTGCCACCTTTGCGGGCACGCTGTCGCACGATCTGCTGCAGCCCATGGTCGCGCTCGATGGCTACCTGTCGTTGCTCGACCGTGACACTCCGGAGCTCAGCGACGAGCACCGTGAGTGGTTGGTCGGAGCGATGAAGGGCAAGGAGCGGATGTCCGACGCGATCGATGCCCTCTACCGCAACGCCGTGAACGACGAGCTCCCCCTCGTCGCGGTCGATCTCGGCCGAGTGGTCGAGCAGCTGGTGCCGGAGCTCGTTGGTGAGCTGGGCGATGCTCAGGTCATCGTGGGCGACCTTCCCGCAGTCGCCGCCGACCGCGGGCTCGTGACTCAGGTGCTTGCCAACCTCATCCAGAACACGGGCCGCTATCGCTCATCGGAACGTCGACTCGTCGTGGAGATCCAGGCTCGCTCTGAAGGGGCGTCGTGGGTGGTCGTCGTTGCCGACACGGGCAAGGGCATCAGCACCGACGAGCTCGAATCCGTCTTCGAGGCCGGTAAGCGAGGCAGATCCTCCGGTGGCACCAACGGCACCGGCACAGGACTGGCGACGGTTCGCACGCTCATGCAGCGCATGGGCGGCGAGATCTGGGCCGAACCGGAGCCCTCCGGCGGTGTCCGGATGTGCCTGCGCTTCCAACCGCCGCAGCAGCTCGCTCGCGCCTGACCCGGACGCGCACCAAGTCAGGACGCCGGCACTCCCGCCGACGTCCTGACCTGGGCCTTCGTACCCCCCCTGGGACTCGAACCCAGAACCTGCGGATTAAGAGTCCGACGCTCTGACCAGTTGAGCTAGAGGGGCAGGTGAACTGCGCAGCCTAGGCGCTCGCGCACCCTGCCACGTGGGGTGACCGAGGGGATTCGAACCCCCGACATCCAGGATCACAACCTGGCGCTCTAACCAACTGAGCTACGGCCACCATGGGAGGGGTCAGCATAGGTCGCAGCCCCAGTCGTCGATCAACCGCGAAGCGCCCTCGGCAGGACTCGAACCTGCGACCTTGTCATTAGAAGTGACCTGCTCTATCCAGCTGAGCTACAAGGGCATGCGCGAAGAATACCCAGCGCCACTCGGCTGACAGTCCTGCCGGAGGCGCGGGGTCAGGCGTGGGCGGTCTGACGGACCCGGCGCAGGACGAGGCCGAGGCCGAGCAACGCCAGGCCAGGTGCGAGCATCGATGCAGCGCCGGTGTCGCCGGTGCCGTCTTGGCCACCCGATGCAGAGCCGTCAACACTCAGGCCGCTGCCAGGAATGGTGGTCGTGACCTCGACTGGCACTGAGGTGGTTGTGACCGCAACGGGCATGGTCGTGGTGGTGGTGACCACCGGTGCGGCCGTGTCGTCGTCGCCGAGGTCGCCCGGCTGTGCGATCGCGACGATGACGCCCACTGCGAAGAGCAGGGACGCAGCACCAAGGATCAGCTTCTCGGGGGTCTTCAGGATCATTACCTCGTGGTGGGACTGGAGCGGGCGACGGGAATCGAACCCGCACCACCAGCTTGGAAGGCTGGGGCTCTAGCCGTTGAGCTACGCCCGCCAGATGGGAGCGACGGTAGCCGTCCGAAGCCGCGGGGCTCCAACACATGGTCGACCACCTCTCCATCTTGGTCGAGATCCCGTCGGGTAGCGGGGATTTGAACCCCCGACCTCCTGCTCCCAAGGCAGACAGACAGGTGAACGCGGGCGTCCTGACGCGTTGCTGACACCGCGTGCTCGAACCCTGATGACGGCCTAACGCGCACCTGTCGTCCACTGGGAGGCGAGATGGACGACTCCCGGAGGGCGATGTGACGGTGACGCAGGACAAGACGTTGGAGGCGAACGCCTCTTCCGCCTCGCCGATGCCGGGACCGGTCCCTGTCGACGCGCACGTCGAGCTACCCGACGGGATCGGGTATCGGGCCAAGCGGCGGTTTCTCGGTGAGCCTCTGCACAGCGATGAGCTGGAGCACCAGCGCCTGGGCAAGCCCACGGCCCTGGCCGTGTTCGCTTCCGACAACCTGTCGTCCAGCGCGTATGCCACGGAGGAGATCCTCCACGTCCTGATCCCGCTGGTGGGGGTGGCCGCCTTCGCCCTGGTCGTCCCCATCACCATCGCCATGCTCGTCGTGCTGGGGTTCCTGATCCTGTCCTACCGGGAGACGATCAAGGAGTACCCCTCGGCCGGCGGGGCCTACCTCGTCACCCGCGACAACTTCGGCATCATCCCGGCTCAGGTAGCCGGCGCATCGTTGCTCACCGACTACATCCTCACGGTGGCGGTGTCGTCGTCGGCCGGCACGGCGGCGCTGGTGTCGGCGTTCTCGGGCCTCGAGCCGTTCCGCGTCCCAATCGCCCTGTTCTTCATCGCCCTCATCGCCTACGGGAACCTGCGGGGCGTGAAGGAGTCGGGCCGAGTGTTCGCCGTCCCCACCTACTTCTTCATGCTGAACATGGCCCTGTTGCTCGGCCTCGGGCTGTGGAAGTACGTCGGCAACGACCTCCCCCTGCTGGGCCGGGAGGTCGAGGGCCAGGTGCACTGGGGCTCCGGTTCCGACGCCCTCTTCTACGGCGCCGGCCTCTTCGGCGTGTTGCACGCCTTCGCCTCCGGTGGTGCCGCCGTCACGGGCGTGGAGGCCATCTCCAACGGGGTGCCTGCCTTCAAGCCCCCGGAGTGGAAGAACGCCCGGCAGACCCTCGTGCTCATGGGCACCGGGCTCGGCATCATGTTCCTGGGGCTGTCGATGCTGGCTGCTGCCATCAAGGTGGCCCCCTTCGAGGTGGGCACGCCCACGGTCATCTCCCAGATCGGGGAGGCCGTGTATGGCGGCGGATCCCTTGGGACCGTTCTCTACTACTCGCTCCAGGCGGGCACCATGCTCATCCTCGTGATGGCAGCCAACACTGGCTTCGCCGACTTCCCCCGCCTGGCCAGCTTCCAGGCTGGCGACAGCTTCCTACCCCGCCAGATGACCAAGCGGGGGCACCGGCTGGTGTACTCGAACGGCATCATCGTGCTCGCTGTGGCCGCCATGGTGCTGGTCGTGGCCACCCGGGCCGAGGTGACCCGCCTCATCCCCCTCTACGCCATCGGCGTGTTCACCGGCTTCACCCTCTCCCAGGCCGGCATGACCCGACACCACCTGCACCGTCGCGAGCCGGGCTGGCGGAAGGGCCTGGCCATCAACGGCGTCGGGGCCGGCCTGTCGTTCGTCGTCGCGCTCATCATCGCCATCACCAAGTTCGCGGACGGCGCCTGGGTGATTCTGATCGTGCTGCCGGTCCTGGTGTGGCTGCTGCTCCGCCTCAACCGGCAGTACCGTCGAGAGGCCGAGGAGCTCGAGCACGACGTGCCCGCCGCCATCGCCGCCCCCGTCCTGCGTCGCCACGTCGTCCTCGTGTTCATCGACCGCATCGACATGGCCGCCGCCCGGGCCATCCAGTACGGCCGCACCCACAACACGGCCGAGCTCCGAGCCGTGCACTTCGCCCTCGACGACCAGGTCGCTGAGGATCTGGCCGGGGAGTGGCAGCGCCTCGGCCTGACCCGGGTGCCCCTCGAGGTCGTGGAGTGCTCCGACCGTCGACTGACCAAGGCCGCGGTAACGGCCGTGGCCCGCGAGCTGGCCGACGGCGAGACCGAGGTCACGGTGCTGCTACCAGACCGCAAGTACGGCGGGGTGTGGCACCGCGTGCTGCACGACCGAACGGCGGAGTCGATCGAGACGCAGGTGTCACGCCTGCCGCACGCCAATGTGACCTCGGTGCCCTTCCACCTCGGGTCGGGCCACGAGCTCGACACCGTCGTCGACCGCCACGCCATCCAGGTCGCCGTGGGCGTCGCCGACGAGTTCGAGATCGACGAGGAGCGGCAGCGCCCCCTGGCCGGCACGCTCGTTCGGATCGCCGACGCGCGTTGGCGAGACCGCGTCTCGGTGCAGGGACGAGTCCGCGCCATTCGGGTGGCTCCCCAGCACGATTCGCCGACCCTCGAGCTGGTGCTGGAGGACGACTCTGCTTCGCTGTCGATCGTCTTCCTCGGACGGCGCTCCCTGTCCGGCATCCACATCGGGACCCGCCTGCAGGCCAAAGGCATCGTCGGGCTCCACAAGGCCCGGCTCGCCATCCTGAACCCTCAGTACCGCATCCTGCCCTGATCGGCGATGATGCCCGGATGCGCCGACCGATCTTGGGCTGGGCTCTCGCCGTGCTCGGCCCGGGCGCCCTCACCCTCATGCTGCTCCAGGTGCGCGACGACATCGACCTGTCAGCGGTGCTGCTCCTGTTCCTGCTCGCAGTACTGGCGGCAGCGTCGGTCGGGGGCCTCGGACCGTCCCTCATTGCCGCCGTGCTCGGGGTCCTCCTCATCAACTGGTTCTTCACACCGCCGCTGCACACGTGGCAGATCGCGAACCTCGACAACGTGCTGGCCCTGGGGGTGTTCCTCCTCGTGGGCGGCGTCGTCTCCTGGTACGGCGCGGCGGTGGGGCACCGCTCGGCCGAGGTGGCCCGGGCCCAGGCCGGTACTGAGCTGCGCAATGCCATCCTCGCCGCCGTCTCCCACGACCTGCGCACGCCGCTGGCATCGATCAAGGCGTCGGTCACCAGCCTCCTCGCCGAGGACGTGCGCTGGCCGCCCCAGGTGGCGCGGGAGTTCGCCACCACCATCGACCAGGAGACCGACCGCCTCACCTATCTCGTGGCCAACCTCCTCGACATGAGCCGGCTGACCACCGGCGCCGTGCCCGTGCAGCGGTTGTCGGTCGGGCTCGACGAGCTCGTGCTGGCCGCCGTGGGCAGCCTGGGCGATCGAGCGAAGTCTGGGTACCTCGAGATCGATGTGGACGAGGCATTGCCCAGCGTCGAGACCGACCCCAGTCTCGTCGAGCGGGCTATCGCCAACGTCGTCGACAACGCGCTCGCGTGGTCACCCCCCGGTCGGCCAGTGCGGATCGAGGCGACCATCTCGGACGAAGCGGTCCACCTCAGGGTGGTCGACCACGGCCCGGGCATTCCGGCACCGGACCGCGAGCGGGTGTTCCTCCCGTTCCAACGGCGGGGCGACCGTTCCAATGGTGCCGGCGTCGGGCTGGGCCTGGCAGTCGCCCGTGGGCTCGTCGTCGCCGTGGGAGGGAGCCTCGATGTCGAGGAGACCTCTGGTGGGGGCACCACGATGATCATCTCGATGCCCCGCCCACGGGAGGCCCAGGAATGAGCCGGGTGCTGGTAGTGGACGACGAGCCCCAGATCCTGCGCGCCCTCACCACGAACCTGCGGGCTCGGGGCTACGAGGTCGACGAGGCAGAATCGGGTGAGCAGGCCCTCGAGCTGGCCGCTCGTCTGCACCCCGACGTGGTGGTGCTCGACCTCGGGCTGCCCGGCCTCGACGGGATCGATGTCGTCCACGGGCTGCGAGGCTGGACCGAGATTCCCATCCTCGTCCTGTCGGCGCGCGAGGACGAGGCCTCCAAGGTGGCGGCCCTCGACGCCGGCGCGGACGACTACGTCACCAAGCCCTTCGGGATGGACGAGCTCCTGGCTCGTCTGCGCGCCGCTCTCCGACGGGCCACGCCCGCGGCGGAGGAGCCCATGGTCAGCACCGAGGACTTCGTCGTCGATCTGGCGGCCAAGCGGGTGACCCGCGGCACGCAGCCCGTGCACCTCACCCCAACGGAGTGGCAGGTCGTGGAGGTGCTGGTCCGCAACCCCGGCAAGCTGGTCACCCAGCGCCAGCTCCTCCAAGACGTGTGGGGCCCTCAGTACCGCACGGAAACCAACTACCTGCGCCTCTACCTGGCCCAGATCCGACGCAAGCTCGAGCCCCAGCCCAGCCGGCCCCGTTACTTCCTCACCGAACCAGGGATGGGCTACCGCTTCCAGCCCTGACCTCCACTGCACCCCGGGTGGCTTCACAGCGTCGGGGAGGGGGGACTTGAACCCCCGACCTCCTGCTCCCAAAGCAGGTGCGCT
>JBBDWQ010000037.1:0-17725 GCA_040902805.1 Acidimicrobiales bacterium | reverse complement strand
GCTAGAGGACGTCGTTGCGGAGCAGGTCGTCGAACGTCTCGCGCCGCACGACCTCCCGGACCTTCCCGTCGGCGACGAACACCACGGCGGGCCGAAGCACCTTGTTGTAGTTGGAGCCCATCGAGTGCCCGTAGGCTCCGGTGACCGGGGTGACGAGGATGTCATCGACTTCGAGATCCGCGGGGACCTGCGCTCCGCGCACCAGCACGTCCCCCGACTCGCAGTGCTTCCCGACGATCGTGACCGTCTTGGGGCGATCGGCGTCAGCCGACCGCGCGAGAAGGGCCTCGTACCCTGACCCATAGAGAACCGGGCGCGGGTTGTCGGACATGCCGCCGTCGACCGACACGTAGGTGCGTACATCTGGGAGGTCCTTGATCGTGCCGACCTTGTAGAGCGTGACGGCCGCCTGCGCGACGATCGAACGACCGGGCTCGGCCAGGACACGCGCCGTGATGCCCGCGTCCCGACTGGCCTCGACGACGGCGGTCCCCCACTCGGTGATCGTGGGGGCCTCCTCGCCCGCGACGTAGGCCACCCCGAGACCGCCTCCGATCGACAGCTCCGGCAACCCGAGCTCGCGCACCCATGGGGCCACGACCTCGACGGCCTCGTGGAAGAAGTCGGCGACGAAGACCTGGCTGCCGATGTGCATGTGCACGCCGAGCAGCTCCATCGCCGGTGAGTCCTTGGCCCGCGCCACCGCGGCGGCGGCGTCCCCGGACGCGACACCGAAACCGAACTTGGAGTCGACCTGACCGGTGCGCACGAACTCGTGCGTGTGGGCCTCTACCCCCGGAGTGGCCCGGATCAGCACCTTGGGAACCAGTCCGTCTTCTGCGTGGAGGGCCGCCAGCCGTGCCATCTCGTCGAAGCTGTCGACGACGATGCGGCCGACGCCGGCCTCCCGCGCGGCCCGGAGCTCGGCCGTGGACTTGTTGTTGCCGTGCAGCACGAGTCGTTCCGCTGGAACGCCAGCCGTCAGCGCCACGTGGAGCTCGCCGCCGGTGGCCACGTCGATGTGCATGCCCTCCTCGTGGGCGAGCCGGGCCATGGCCACGCAGAGGAAGGCCTTGGAGGCGTAGGCCACGCCGTCGCCAAAGGCAGCGACAGCCTCGCGGCAACGAGCTCGCAGGTGCGCCTCGTCGTAGACGAACAGCGGCGTGCCGAACCGCTCGGCCAGATCGATGACGTCGCAGCCCCCGATGCTGAGTCGCCCGTCGTCGCCGATGACGGCGTTGTCCGGCAGCAAGCGCCGCTCGATCGGTCCGCTCACCTCCCGCACCCCCCAGCCGTTCTCGGGCGGAAAATCCGTTCCGGAGACGGACTTTCCGCCCGAGAACGTCGAGAGGTGGGGGTCACATGGACTCCGGGGCGGAGACGCCGAGCAGGTCGAGACCGATGGCGAGACCGGTACGTGCTCCCTCGACGAGCCAAAGGCGGGCCTGGGTGAGCTCGGGCGCCACGTCTCCGATGACATAGCAGTCGTGGTAGAAGCCGTGGAACCGGTCGGCCAGCTCGCGCACCCAGGTCGTGACCTTGTGCGGGGCGCGGTCTGTGCACGCGAGAGCGACGACCTCGGGCAGCTCGGACAGCTTGCGGAGCAGATCGAGCTCGCGCTCGTGGGTGAGCAGCGACAAATCGGCGTCGGCGAACGGCGAGCGGCTGATACCTGCCTCGGCGACCTTGCGACCGATGGAGTGGATGCGCGCATTCGCGTACTGGACGTAGAACACCGGGTTCTCGTTCGACTGCTCGGTGATGAGGTCGAGATCAATGGTCTGCGGGCTGTCGATCGACTGGAGGAGATAGGTGAGACGGGCCACATCCGCTCCGACCTCGTCGATCAAGTCACGCAGCTCCACGAGCTCGCCGCTGCGCTTGCCGAGCTTGACCGTCTCGCCGCCGCGCTCCAGGCGAACCATCTGGACGATCGGCACCTCGAACTCGACCGGATCGTGACCGAGCGCGGAGATGGCGGCCCGCATCCGCGGGATGTAGCCGTGGTGGTCCGCTCCCCAGACATCGATCAACAGCGTGAAGCCTCGGCCGAACTTGTCTCGGTGGTAGGCGATGTCGGGCAGCAGATAGGTCGGCTCACCGTTCGAGCGGATGAGGGGACGGTCCTTGTCGTCACCGAGTGCTGTGGAGCGCAGCCACACAGCGCCGTCGGCATCGAAGGCCATGTCCCGGGAGCGAAGATCGGCGAGCGTGTCGTCCATGGCTCCGCTCGACACGAGGCTGCGCTCACTGAACCACACATCAAACGAGACGTGGAACAGGTCCAGCACTTCACGCTGGTCTCGGAGCGCCCGTTCATAGCCCCACTCCAGCGCGTCGGCCCCCTCCGGCATCTCCGCGGCCCAGTCCTTGATGTACTCACCGTGGTAGCCGTCCTCGGCCGGCTCCTCGCCGACCTTCCTCGCCGCCAGGGAGGCCGCGTAGTTCTGCATCTGCAGCCCGCGGTCGTTCAGGTAGCACTCGCGCGTGACGTCGTAGCCACAGCGCTCCAGCACCCTCGAAAGCGCATCCCCAAATGCCGCCCCGCGCCCGTGCCCAGCGTGGAGCGGGCCGTTGGGGTTCGCGGAGACGAACTCGACATTGACCTTCGTGCCGTTGCCGATGTCGGGGCGGGCGAACCCTGCTTCGCCTGCGTCGATCACGTCTACGAGAACATCATGGAGCCACGTCTCCCGTAGGTGGAAGTTGACGAAGCCGGGCCCGGCGATCTCGGCCCGTTCGACGTGTGCGGGTGGCGCAGCATTGAGCCGCTCGACGAGCTCGGCCGCGAGCTGGCGCGGGTTGCGGCCGTTCTTCTTGGCCGTGGCCATGGCAACGTTTGAGGACCAGTCGCCGTGCTCGCGTCGGGCGGGCCGCTCGAGGTGGATCTGGGCAGGCGCGTCGATGCCCACGTCGGTGAGTGCGGCGCGCAGAGCGCCAGCGAGGGAGTCTCGGATCATGGCGGGCCTTGGTTCGGGGTTATCGGGAGAGCAGCGCGTTGACGCGGTCGATGAGGTCAAGCGGCTCGAACGGCTTGGTGACATAGTCGTCCGCCCCTGCGTCCATGCCCGCCTTGAGATCGCTGGTCTGTGCCTTGGCCGACAGCAGCAGGACCGGAATGGAAGAGGTGGCCGGATCGGCCTTGAGCGTCTGCACGAGCTCGATGCCAGTCATGTTTGGCATCATGATGTCGGTCACGATGGCGTCGGGTCGCTTCGCCCTGGCCATGGCTACGCCTTCGGCGCCGTCCTCGGCCAGGAGCACAGAGAACCCCTCCAGGTCGAAGTTCACCTCGAGCAGCCGCAGGATGACTGGGTCGTCCTCGACGAGTAGCACGGTCGGCGCGGCGGGCGGCATGAAGGCAGGCTACTCACCGTGTGTTGATGGCTGAGAGCCGGTTCGGCCGACGTCGATCACGCGCACCATCGCCACACCCGCGTCGTCCGACGTGTCGAGGTCCACGATTGCCGTGATGGCCCACTCCTTGGTCCCCTCGGGGTCGTCGAAGATCTGGCGTACGTTCCAGCTGCGGCCGCTCTCGTCGATCTGGAGGAACTCCATCCCTCGGGCCCGCACATCGATCCCAATCGACTGGTGCTCCGCGAAGTAGAGGTCCAACGCGTCGGACCACCGCTCCCGTGTCCAGCCAGCCATGCCGTCCAGCTCCTCGAGGGCATCGACCCGCCGCCGGGCAGCAAGCTCGACGCGGTGGAACAGCTCGTTGCGGACGAGGACCCGGAAGGCTCGACGATTGGCGGTGACGGGCGGGGGTGATGTGTCGAGCGGCAGGCTTTCCAGCAGTGCCTCGGGATGTGCGAGGGCTTCCCATTCGTCCAGAAGGCTGGAGTCGACCTGGCGGACGATCTCCCCTAACCACTCGGTGAGGTCATACAGGGCATCCGTCTTCGCGCTCTCAGGGACCGTCTGATTGAGCGCCTTGAACGCATCGCTCAGGTACCTCAGCAGGATCCCCTCGGAGCGAGCGAGGTCGTAGTGCTGCACGTAGTCAGCGAAGGTCATCGCCTGGTCCCACATGTCACGCACCACGGACTTGGGGAGCAGCGCGTGATCGGCGACCCATGGTTGGGTCTGGCTGTAGGTCTCGTATGCGGGTTCCAGCAGCTCGGCGAGCGGGCGTGGGTGGCGAACGTCGGCGAGGCGCTCCATCCTCTCCTCGTACTCGATGCCCTGTGACTTCAGCTCCGCGATCATCTCGCCCTTCGCCTTGCGCACCTGGGCGGCAATGACCTGCCGGGGATCCTCGAGGATCGATTCGATGGTGGACACGACATCGAGGGCGTAGGTGTCCGCCTCAACATCGAGGAGGTCGAGCGCGGCCAGCGCGAACGGCGCGAGAGGCTGGTTCAGCGCGAAGTCGGACTGCAGGTCGACCATGACGCGCACGAGGCGGTCATCGCCATCTGGCGCGTCGAGCCGCTCCACGATGTTGGCCGCCAACAACGACCGGTAGATCGAGATCGCGCGGCGGATGTGCTGGCGCTGCGATCGGCGCGGTTCGTGGTTGTTGGTGAGAAGGCGCTTTAGGGCGGCACATCCGTCGCCGGGCCGATCGAGGACGTTGAGGAGCATCGAGTGCGACACCGCGAAGCTCGACGTCAGCGGCTCAGGGTCCGCCGCGACGAGGCGGTCGAAGGTGGCCTCGCCCCACGACACGAAGCCATCAGGGGGCTTGCGCCGCACCACCTTGCGTCGCTTCTTGGGATCGTCACCGGCCTTGACGAGCGATCGCTCGTTGTCCACGACGTGCTCGGGGGCCTGTACGACAACCGAACCCTCGATGTCGTAGCCCGCTCGTCCCGCTCTCCCAGCGATCTGGTGGAACTCACGGGCACTGAGGTGGCGACTCTTCACCCCGTCGTACTTCGACAGCGCGGTGAAGAGAACGGTTCGGATGGGGACGTTGATGCCCACGCCGAGGGTGTCCGTGCCGCAGATGACCTTGAGCAGCCCGGCCTGGGCGAGACGCTCCACGAGCCGTCGGTACTTGGGAAGCATCCCCGCGTGGTGCACGCCGACCCCACTGCGCACGAAGCGCGAAAGCGTCTTGCCAAAGCCCGTGGAGAACCTGAAGTCGCCGATCAGCTCGGCGATCCGCTCCTTCTCGTCGCGAGACGTCGACACCACGCTCATCAACGACTGGGCCCGCTCGATCGCCGAGGCCTGAGTGAAGTGCACGATGTAGATCGGTGCCTTCTCGGCGTCGAGAAGCTCACTGATGGTCTCGTGCAGCGGCGACATGCGGTACGAGTAGTCGAGCGGCACGGGCCGGGTGGCCGACCGTACGGTCACAGCGGTCCGCCCCGTTCGACGAGTGAGATCCGCCTCGAAGCGCGTGACGTCGCCAAGAGTCGCCGACATGAGCACAAACTGCGTGTCCGAGAGCTCGAGGAGTGGGATCTGCCAGGCCCACCCGCGGTCCGGTTCGGCGTAGAAGTGGAACTCATCCATCACGACCAACCCCACCGACGAGGTCGCCCCCTCGCGTAGCGCGAGGTTGGCGAGGATCTCTGCCGTGCAACAGATGATCGGGGCGCCGGCGTTGACCGCTGCGTCGCCGGTCATCATTCCGACGTTCTCGCGCCCGAACGTGGCGCACAGGTCGAAGAACTTCTCGCTTACCAGCGCTTTGATCGGCGCGGTATAGAAGCTTCGACGACCCGCCGCCAGCGCGGCGAAGTGCGCCCCTACCGCAACGAGGCTCTTGCCGGAGCCGGTGGGCGTAGCGACGATCACGTGCGAGCCCGAGACGATCTCGATGATCGCCTCCTCCTGCGCGGGGTACAGGGTTAGTCCCCCGTCCCTCACCCAGCCGGCAAAGGCGTCGTAGAGCCCGTCCGGGGTCGGCTCGGAGGGCAGACGTTCAGCGAGGCTCACGCTCGAGCCCTGCGCGCGGTCCTCGGTGGATCGAGCATCTCCCGAACCTAGGGCGAACCGTCCCCGTCGCGAGTACGACCGTTCGAGGCCATCCCGCTAGCATCGCCCCCTTACATCACTCGCCCTCGTAGCTCAGCGGATAGAGCACCGGCCTCCGGAGCCGGTGGCGCAGGTTCGAGTCCTGCCGAGGGCGCTCACGGTCCGCACGCCTCCGTCTGCGATTGGCGCCTCCCCACGTGGTTTCGGGACACAGCGGCTGGGTTGCTGAGCTGTTCACGGCGAGACGCCCTCGCTCGCCATGAGCGATCGATACTTCTTCGCGAGCTCCGTCTTCTCGGCGTCTGTGAGCACCTTGCCAGCAAGCGCAAACACCTGGTGCTCCTCCTCATCGAGATGGTGAACCAATCGATGCTCCAGGTCTTCAGCCGTCTGCAACCAGGCGGGCGCTACGCGGTCGTACGTCTCGAGCTTCTCCAGGAGCTCGTCGATCTGCTCGTGCTCATGGATCGAATGGCGCGCCTTGTCCTGGGTGAGGTCGGACGCCATCAGCGCACGGTAGAAGTAGCGCTCCTCGGCCTTCGAGTGCGCGTCCAGCTGTTCCTTCAGTAGAGCGAACAGGTCAGCTCGTTCGTCGCTGTCCCCGATTGTCTCGACGAGTCCATGGATGAGTTTGCGTTGCCGGTCGTGGTCGCGGCGCAGTTCCTCGAAGATGGTTCCCGTGCGCTCCTCCGTCACGGGATCCGACCTTCGCCCTTGGCATCGGCGCCACGCTCGATCATCCCCTTGTAGGCCTCGCGTGTGTCATCGTCGACCTCAGTCGGTGCCGCCTTCTCTTCCTGCTGTGTTGGTGGCCGGTCGGCCTCGTGCTTGGCATTGGCTTCAATTTGCTCGGCGCGCTTGGTCTTCGTGGTGGGCTTGGTGTGGTCGGTCATGTTGCTGGCATTACCCAGGTTTGTCTCCCAGCAACCGCGCCTACTGCAGCGACGGATGAGACCTGCGCCAATCGGGAATGAGCAGAGGATGCTGCGACACAGGCGAGCGGTACTAGGGGTCCTCCTGGGATCGGTGCTCGGATGGATCTGGGTCCGGCGCGTGGTCCTTCCGGTGGGGTCGAGGGCAGCCCATCCCCGAACGCACCGGCTTCCGAGCGTCCTCGGCAGTGCCTCGGAACAGGGACAGGGTGTTCGGATCGCCGTGAACCCCAACGCCGGCTCCGATGGCGACGATCCTCCCGAGGTCGAGTTGCGAGCAGCGCTCCCCGCGGTCAGCATCTGCAACCTCACCGAGGGCACCGATCTGGACGGACTGTTCACCGGTGAGGATGTCGTCGCGATCGGTGCTGCCGGCGGGGACGGGACCCTCAGTGCGGTTGCTCGCATCGCCGCGGACCTTCGACTGCCGTTTGTCGTCGTGCCAGCGGGCACTCTGAATCACCTCGCCCGCGACCTGGGCATCGACTCAGTCGAGGATGCCGTGCATGCCATTCAGGCGGGGACCGCGCTGTGCATGGACCTAGGCGTCGCCAACGATCGGACGTTTGTCAACACATTGACATTGGGGGGTTACGCGTCCGTCGTCATCGCTCGAGAGCGGCTGGAGGGGCGAGCCGGCAAATGGCCTGCGCTCGCAGTCGCACTCGTGCGAGAGCTACCAAGGATGGAGCCCCTCATGCTCGAAGTCGATGGGGTCACCATGCGAATCTGGCTGGCGTGGGTGGGCAACTGCCGGTACGGCCCCCCGGGCCTTGCACCCCTCTGCCGGGAAGACCTCGCGGACGGGCTGCTCGACGTGCGAATTGTCAGCGGGGCCCACCGGTTCTCCCGCACGAGGTTCGTGCTCAGCGTCCTGACCGGGACGCTGTCCAGCAGCCGCGTGTATGAGGAGCGACTGGTCGAGTCGTTGGACATCCGGTCACTCAACGGAGCGCTCGAGGCCGCCACCGATGGGGAGACCTTCGTGGCCCCTGCGCACCTTCGCATCACCAAGCGCCGCAGCGCGCTCACCGTTGCGGCGCCACCGGAACCGAAGGCGGGCTGATAAAGCGCGGCGCGAGCGAACGACGTTGCGTCACCGACGGCCGTCGACGTCAACCGCAGGTCTCACCTGGGGGTGGCTCGCCGGTCGCGTAGCCCGCGGGCTTCACCGTCGTGGTCGGGGCCAGCGTGGTGGTTGTCGTCTCCCCGGGAGCCGTGGATGCAACCGAGGTCGACGTGGTGCTGCGCAGGTCGTCGGGCGATCCCTCGGGAGCGATCTGATCGTGGACTGTCGTGAAGTCTGCGCCGGTGACGACGACAACCTCACGTCCTCGGATCGACTCGTCGTAGATCAGCGGCGCGCCGCCGGTGATGTGACGCGCGACGAGTCGCGCCGCGGACTCGCCGCCATCGCCGAACAGGACCTGCGTTCGCTGCACTGGTCCGCCGGGGTAGGAGGCGACGCCCTTCGACTCGAAGCCGACCACCTCGAGCGCTGCCGCCACGTCGCCAGCCTGACCCGTGATGCCTGTGCCGTTGAGCACGCGCACATCGACCGACGGTGGACTGATCGTTCCCGCCGGGAGCCCCCGGAAGATGTTGAGCATCTCCTCCGCTTCTCGCATGTGCGGGCGTAAGACCGCCGCTCCACCCGAGGTGCGGAAGCCGACACCCGGAATGCTGTACCCGATGAGCTCTTGCGAGTCGAAGCTGGCGAACTGCCGGCCAACGTCGAGCAGCGTCCCTACCTTGAGGTGCGAGTCCAGTCGCACGTTGTCAACACCTGCTGACACGAGCTGGTTGAGCGTCGCTGGGTTCGTGAGTCCGGCGCCGACCGCCTTTGAGATGGCCTGCCGGATGAAGGCCTGCTGGCGCGTGATGCGACCGAGGTCAGAGGTGGCATCGGCATGCCATCGGCCGTCGTCACCCTTGTACTCGAGGTAGCGAGAGCGCACGAACTTGCGGGCCTGCTCACCGTCGAGCACCTGACAGGCACGGTTCGGGATGCTCAACCCGGTGTGCTTGTCCCGCACTGGATTGTCGAACCACAACGGAATGCCGCCAACTGCGTTCACGAGCCGCTCGAAGCCAACGAAATCGATCTCCACGTAGTGGTTGATCTGAATCCCGAAGTTCTGCTCGATCGTGTCGATCAGCACCTGTTCGCCCTTGGCGTGGGCGCTGTTGATGCGCGCCGAACCATTGGTGCCGGCGATCGGGAGCCAGAGATCGCGTGGGAAGGAGAGGACCTGCGCCGCCTTGGTCGACGGATCGACGCGCATGACCATGATGGTGTCGGTGCAATCGCAGCCGGTCTCGCCATCGTCGGTAAGCCCCTCGGCATCCGGATCGAGGCCCTTGCGGCTGTCGGTGCCAACAATCAGATAGTTGGCCGGTTCACCCTTCGCCGCTCCAGCGATCCGGATGTTTCCGACTCGATCGATCTGTGCCAGGCGCAGACCGAAGTACCCCGCGGCTGCCGCGGTGGTGACGCTGACGAGGACCACGACCACGCCTGCGATCAGCATGAGTCGCTGCGGCCAGGTGCGATTGCGCGCTCGGGGCGGGCGGGCGGGCGACATGGGTCCGTGAGGGTACTGGCCTCGAGAGCCTCGGACTAGTCAGGCCCAGGCGTCCCTTCAGCTACTTCGTCTGCGCCTTGGGCTCCCGGGGCAGACCCAGGACCTTTTCCCCAACGATGTTGCGCTGGATCTGCGAGGTACCGCCCCAGATCGTCTCCGACCGGCTGAAGAAGAACGCCGATAGCATCGCGCTCACCTTGTACCCGGCCTTGCCGCTCCCGCGCATCACCGCTGGCCATGACCCAGATTCGGGACCACAGTCGGCGAGCATGGCATCTGGGCCGTAGATGTCGAGGGCCAGCTCCATGGCGTCCTTGTGCATCTCGGACCACCACATCTTGTTGGTGGCTCCGAGCGCCGAGACCGCCGGGTCTTTGCGAGCCGAGACCGCCACCGTGAGCGAGCGCAGCCCGTTGATCCGGGTGATCTGCACCTTGGCGTGGTAGCGGGCGAGTCGCTGCCGGATGACCGGGTCGTCGATGCCACCGTTCAGGCGAGCGGCCTCGACCATCAGCCGGAGCTCCTCCTCGAAGCGTCGGTATCCGGTGGTGGCTGACTGGCCTCGCTCGAAGCCGAGCGTGGTGTTGGCCACGGCCCACCCGTTGTTGAGCCCGCCGACGACGTTGGCCTCCGGGCAGCGCGCATCAGCGAAGAAGACCTCGTTGAACTCGGCCGTACCGTCGGGCTGGGTGATGGGCCGAACCTCGATGCCCGGCTGATCCATCGGTACGAGCAGATACGAGATCCCGGCCTGCTTCACGACGTTCGGATCTGTGCGAGCCAGCAGGAAGCAGTAGTCGGCGAACTGGGCTTGGGTCGTCCAGACCTTCTGACCATTGATCACCCACTCATCGCCGTCGAGCACAGCAGACGTCTTGAGCGACGCGAGGTCGGAGCCGGAGTCGGGCTCGCTGAAGCCCTGGCACCAGCGCATGTCGCCGGACATGATCCGCGGCAAGTACTCCTTCTTCTGCTCCTCGGTCCCCCACTGCAGAATCGTGGGGCCGACGAGGGTGTCGCCGAAGAAGTCCGCCCGCAGAGGAGCCTTGGCACGCGCGAACTCCTCTGCGAGCACCACGCCCTGCATCAGCGTGAGGCCCTTGCCCCCGTACTCCTTCGGCCATGTCGCGCAGATCCATCCGCCGCCGTAGAGCTTGGCCGGCCAGGCTTCGTTGAACGCAGCCCGATCGTCGGCCGACATCTCAAAGCCGGCATCGAACCAGCCAGCGGGCAGGTTTGCCTCGAGCCAGGTTCGGATCTCGACACGGAAGGCTTCGGCGTCGGGCGGATAGGTGAGGTCCATCCACAGATGTTGTCCCAAGCCCGCAACGTGTGTCACCTCGCAGCAGGGCTTGCCTAGAGTCGGGACATGACCGTGACCGACGTTCCCCCTGAGGGTCCGTACGCGCTCAGCGCGGGAAACAAAGACCGCTGGCAGTTCCAGTGGAAGGAGCTCTTCGACGAGGTCATCACCTCAGGGCTTTGCACGGGGTGCGCCGGGTGTGTGATCGCGTGCCCGCATGACGTGATCGGCTACGAGCACGCGCCAGGCGCCTACAAGCCCTTCCATCTCGAGGAGGAGCTCGGACTCGACGACTGCATCCACGGCCAGAAGGGCTGTACCTCCTGCACCCGGGCCTGCCCGCGCTTCCGGGCGTGGGAGCCCTCAGCCGACGAGCACCTCTTTGCCCGGGTCCGCAAGCCCGAGGAGGCCGCCGGCATCTACCAAGACGTGCTCCTCACCCGAGCCAGCGACGACATGGTCCATCAGATGGGTCAGGACGGCGGCTTGGTGTCGGCGTTGCTCATCTGGGCCCTGGACAAGGGGTACATCGATGCTGCGCTTACCTCGTATGTAGAGGGCACGGGCGAAGCCGGGTGGAAGGCGCGCCCAGGCGTGGCCGCCACCAGGGACGAGGTGCTCGACAGTGCTGGCTCCCGCTACACCTACTCGGCCAACACGCTCGCGCTCGATGAAGCGCTCGAGCGGGGGTTCTCGAAGCTTGCCCTCGTCGGGATGAGCTGCCAGTCCTCGGTTCCGCCAGTGATGTGGAGCCGCAAGGTCGGCAAGATCGGCAAGCCAATCGTGTTCAACATCGGCCTGCTCTGCTCGAAGACCTTTGACGATTCCATCTTCGAGGAGCTGTTCTGGACGAAGTACGGCCTGGCGAAGGCCGAGATGACGAAGATGAACATCAAGGGCGTGTTCCAGATCTGGATGCGCGACGGCAGCTACCACGAGGTCAACCTCAAGGAGTGCCACGCGTGGACTCGCGAAGGCTGCGTCCACTGCCCCGACTTCGCCGCTGAGCACGCCGACATTTCCACGGGCGGCATCGGCAAGGACAACGACTGGACCCTCACGATCGTCCGAACCGATCTCGGGCGGGAGATCATCAGCCGGATGATCTCGGACGGGTCGATCATCGCCCGCCCCGGCGATGAGGACCCGGGCGCCATCGCCCTCATGAACAAGCTCTCCCAGAAGAGCCGCGACCGGTGGCCGTCGACGGCCGTCGACTTCCCACGGAACCCGGCGAAGAAGGCCTAGCCGGCGCCCGCAGGGGTCAGGAAGCGACCGACGCCCGACGAAGGGCATCCCACAGGCCGACAACGGTGCCCTGCGGGAGGGAGGTCGCCTGATACGGAGCGACCGCTCGGTCGAGCCATGGCACGTAGGTGAGGCCCTTCGGGCCGACAACGGGATGGCCGATTACTTCGTAACCGTCGAGCACGTCGGCGAGGCGCTGAGCGCTCTCACGAACCAGGCGAAGGTGGCGGGTCATGCACAAAGCGTCCCACCGGAGTGTGCACGTGTGAATGGCCCGATGTGACCATTTGTGCATGGTCATTGCCCCGAGTTCGGCAAATCGGGCGGCCTGCGGTGCACTAGACCCTCGGGATGGATGTCGGCCCCCTGCGTGATGTGCTGACCGTGCTGCTCGGTACGGCCACGGGCGTGCTGTCGGGCCTGTTCGGGGTGGGCGGTGGCGTGCTGTCGCAACCGGGGATGCGTCTCCTGGGGCTGAGCCCGTTGCTGGCCATCGGTACGGCGCTGCCGGCTGTCCTCCCGGGCGCAGTGAGCGGAACTGCCCGATACCTCCGAGAAGGTTTGATTCGCTGGCCCGCGGTGGCCGCCACCGTGCCGATGGGGCTCATCGCAGCGGTCGTGGGCAGCCTGGCCTCCGAGCGCGTCCCCGGCGACGGGCACCTCTTGCAGCTCGCCACGGCCGGGCTGCTCGGGCTGTCGTCATATCGGATGGGTCGCGTCGCTCCAGCGATGCCCCCCGATGAACCGCTCGCGGAGACCGACGCCCCCGAGGCACCGGTTCGCGCCACCGCCGCGCCCGTCCACGAGAGCTCCCTCACCTCGCGCTTCGTGGCCATCGGCCTGATCTCCGGTCTGCTCTCAGGCCTGCTGGGCATCGGCGGTGGCGTGATCATGGTCCCCGCATTCGTGCAGCTCGCCCGCATGGAGGTGAAAGCCGCCATCGCCACATCGCTGGTGTGCGTCGGCGGCTTCGCACTGCCGGGAACGATCACTCACGCGCTCCAAGGTCATGTCGACTGGCGAGTCGCGCTCGCGCTGGTCGTCGGCGTGGTGCCCGGGGCGCGCCTCGGGGCGGCGCTGACCATCCGGGCCACGGATCGACGTCTCCGCATCGTGGTCGCATCGTTCCTAGGCTGCACCGCGGTGCTCTACGCGGGCGGGGAGCTCAGCGCGCTGCTCAGCTAGTGCCGGTGACGGGTTGGTCCAGCAAGGCCCTGGCGCGCCGCAGCACGGCGTCGAGCATGGCCGGGGTGAGCTTGCCGGTAAAGGTGTTCTGCTGACTCACGTGGTAGCTGGCCAGCAGCCACCGACCGTTTGCCAATGGCACCTCGAGACCGTGCGCAAACGCCGGCCGACGCTTGACGCCCAGGAGGGTCGCCACGGCCTGGTAGCCAAACCCACCGAGCGACAGGAAGACTCTGCCATCGAGCAGCTCCAGCTCGCGGTCCAGCCACGGACGACACGCGTCACGTTCATCCACGGTGGGCTTGTTGGCCGGCGGGGCGCACCTGACCGGCGCTGTGATCCATGCATCGGTCAGCTGGAGGCCATCGTCGCGGGCGACGCTTGTGGGCTGGTTGGCGAACCCCGTGCGGTGCAGCGAGGCGTAGAGGAAGTCACCACTTCGATCACCCGTGAACATCCGCCCCGTTCGGTTGGCGCCATGGGCCGCGGGGGCCAACCCGACGACCACGAGACGGGCCCGCGGATCCCCGAACCCCGGAACGGGGCGTCCCCAATACTCCTGATCCCGGAACGCAGCTCTCCGCTCGTCCGCGACCTGCTCTCGCCATGCCACGAGACGGGGGCAGGTCCGACAAGCCACCACCTCATCCTCGAGCACCTGCAGCGCGGCGCGACGGTCGGAGCTCATGCGAGCCGACGCTACCGGCGACCTCAGTCGGCATCGTCGGCCGAGGCCGACCGGGCAGCCAGGCGAGGCCGGTAGGTTGGCTTCCGACCATGGCCCGCTCCCCTGCTCCCCCTCCCCCGACTCTCGTGCTGCTGGTGCGTCACGGGCAGACACCGACCACCGGCAAGGTGCTTCCGGGCCGCGCCCCCGGGCTCCACCTCGCGGCCAGGGGCGAGCAGCAGGCGAAGTCGGTCGCGGCACGCATCGCCGAGCTCCAGACCGACAAGCGGCGAATTGCGGCCGTATATGCGTCTCCTCTGGAGCGAACGCGGGAGACGGCAGCACCGATCGCGAAGGCCTTGGGATTGCGAGTCCGACAGGCCAAGGGGCTGTTGGAGTGCGAGTTCGGCGACTGGACGGGTGCGCCGCTCAAGAAGCTCTACCCCCTCCCCGAGTGGCGAACCGTGCAACGCAACCCGAGCGGCTTTCGGTTTCCGGGCGGCGAGTCGTTCACGGAGATGCAGACACGGATCGGAACCGCCATCGAGCGCATCCGTGTGACGCACCCGGGCGAGACCGTCGTGGCGGTGTCGCACGCGGATCCCATCAAGGCGGCCGTGGCGCAAGCGATGGGCATGCACCTCGACCTGTTCCAGCGAATCGTGATCTCACCGTGCTCGGTATCGGCCATCCTCTACAGCGCTGATGGCCCGATCGTGCTGGCGGTGAACTCCACCGGCAACCTCGGAGCGCTGGTGCCGTCATGAGTACGTCGTTCGACCTTCCGAGCCCGGACGTCTTCACCGCTGGCGCGGTCGGACCCGCCGGACAGCGCGTCTTCTACATCCAGGTGCGTGATGACGCGCTGACATTGTCGGTTCGTTGTGAGAAGCAGCAGGTGGCCGCCCTCGCCGAGTACTTCGACGGGCTCCTCGAGGATCTCGAGCCTGCCCCCTACGGCGTCGCGGTCGCCGATCTCGAGCTGGCCGAGCCGCTCAACACCATCTGGACCGTCGGAGCAATCGGCGTGGCCTACGACGAGGCATCCGACCGCATCGTGGTGGTCCTCGAGGAGATCATCGACGTCGAGGCTGGGGATGACGCCACCGACGGCGACGAGGAGAGCGAGAGTGACCCCTCGGGAGCGTCAGTCAAGGTTCGCTTGAGTCGTGCCCAGCTGTCCGCGTTCGTGCGCCACACCAAGGCGGTAGTGGCCGCCGGTCGTCCTCCATGCCGCTTCTGCGGGCTGCCGATCGACCCCGACGGACATCCGTGCCCGAAGATGAACTGATGGACCCCAGCCGCGCGCTGCTGCTCGAACGGGGCGAGGTCGAGGTGGTGGGACGCATGCCGTGGAGCTCGAACGGCACCTACCTCGTGGATGTGCGCTGCAACGACGAGGTGATGCGAGCGATCTACAAACCACGGGGCGGCGAGCGCCCCCTGTGGGACTTCCCTTCTGGGCTCGATCACCGGGAGGTCGCCGCGTACGAGCTTTCAGAGGCGCTCGGCTGGAGTCTCGTGCCGCACACGGTCCTGCGAGACGGGCCGCTTGGCATCGGGTCGGTCCAGGAGTTCGTGGACGCCGACTTCGAGCAGCACTACTTCACGCTCTACGAGGACGAGGCCACTCACGACGCGCTGCGGGCGATGTGTGCCTTCGACCTGATCGGCAACAACACCGACCGTAAGAGCGGCCACGTGCTCCTCGGTCTCGACGGGCACATTGTGGGCATCGACCACGGCTTGATGTTTCATCACGAGTTCAAGCTCCGCACGGTCATCTGGGAGTTCGGCGGCGAAGCGGTGCCGGCGTCATTGCTCGAAGCGGCGAGCCTGCTGGCGTCATCGGAGCTACCCGACCCGCTCGCGGCCCTGCTCGACGTGTTCGAGCGCGATGCCGTGCGCACCCGAGCCCGCGCCTTGGTCGACGCAGGGCGCTTCCCGATCGACCCGACAGGGCGTCGCTACCCCTGGCCGCTGGTCTAGCGGCCTAGCTGTCCTCGCTCGCTGCCCAACGCTCTCGCGTGAAGGGCACGACCGTGCCGCCTCGCTCGAGCTGTCGAACCTGCTGCCGAGCGAGCCACTCGACGAACTGATCGCCTGGGATCGGGCGGCTCATCAGGTACCCCTGGGCCTCCTCGCAGCCGAACTCCTTCAGCATGTCCCACGCGTCGGTGCTCTCGACGCCTTCGGCGACCGTGTGCAGCCCGAGGCTTCGGCCGAGGTCGATGAGCGCCTTCACGATCACCGCGTCGTGAGGGTTGGAGGTCATCGTGCCGACGAAGGACTTGTCGACCTTGAGCTCAGTCACCGGCAGCTGACGGAGGTGCGACATCGATGAGTAGCCGGTGCCGAAATCGTCGACGGACAGTCCGACGCCGAGGTCCTGGAGGCCTTCGAGGACGCCAAGCGACCGCTTCGACCCGCCCATCACCATCGATTCGGTGAGCTCGAGGGTCAGCGCGGACGGTGGAACGCCCGCTGCTTCGATGGCGCGACCAATGTCCTCGACCAGGTGGCTGTCGAAGAGGTTCCGAGCGGACAGGTTCACCGAGATCTCGAGATCCATGCCCGCATCGCGCCAACCGCGGCATTGCGCGAGCGCGTTCCGAACGACGTACATGGTGAGCGACTTGATCACGCCCGTATGTTCAGCGGCAGGGATGAACTGGTCGGGGCTGAGGAACCCAAGACGACTGTGGGTCCATCGCACAAGCGCCTCGCCCCCCACCACGACACCATCCGCCAACCGCACCTTCGGCTGCACGAAGACGTCGACCTCTTCGCGTTCGAGAGCTTCCTGCAGGTCCGCGGCGAGGGCGAGGCGCCGAGGAGCGTAGGGATCGGACTCGGCGGCGTAGACCTCGATGCCGGATCCGGCGAGCCGAGCCGTGTAGGTGGCGGCGTCGGCGCGTTGCAGCAACAGGTCAGCGGTCAACGCGTGCTCAGGGTAGAGCGCAATGCCGAGGCTGGCGCCAAGCACGAGTGAGACATCGTCGGCCGTGAACGGTGTGTCAAAGTCCTCGTAGATCGACTCAGCGAGCGGCATCACCTTGGAGACATCGTTGGCGCCGGCGACGAGGATCGCGAACTGATCACCTGTGAAGCGCGTCAGCGTCGCTGTCGACGGGAGCAGGGCCTCGAGCCGCTGGCGAACCTCGATGAGGATGCGGTCGCCGGTGGCGGTGCCGAGCGTGTCGTTGACCTCCTTGAAGGTGTCGAGATCGACGAACAGCAGCGCACACCCCGTCTCGGGGACCTTGGATCGCTGTATCGCCTGCTCGAGGCGTTCGAGAAGCGAGGACCGGTTGGGCAGCCCCGTTACTGGATCGTGCAGCGCGAGGTACGCCTGCTCCCTGGCCTCATGTTGCAGGTGAGCGACAAGGCGGCCGTTCTCGAGAGCGACGTTGGCGTGGTTGGCGAGCGTCTCGAAGACCCGCAGGTCGTCCTCGACGAACTCTGCGACCTCGGTGAGGCGGTTGGCTACGAGCATCGCCCCTGTGGCGACCCCGTCGGTGGTGAGCGGAACGATGGCGGCATCACGCACACCGATCTCGCCCAACCAGCCCGGCAGCGGCTGTCCGGGCACAAAGAGACGACTAGCTCCGCCCGGTAGGAGCATGGCGAGATCGGCCTCGAGCTCGGTGGGCGAGATGCTTGCCCGAATCACCTCGTCCCCTCGCATCACCACCCGAGTGGCTGGCGCCCCGTCCCGAACGGGCGGCAGGAGCAACATCCCCTGCTCCCCGCGCAGGATGTCTCGAGCGCCCTCGACAACCGCCCGCTCCAACTCCTGCATCTCCAACGACCCGCTCAACCCACGAGTGAAGTCATGCAACGTAGACAGGCTCTTATGCCGCTCGGAGAG
>JBBDWQ010000036.1:4097-17968 GCA_040902805.1 Acidimicrobiales bacterium | reverse complement strand
GTCGGCGCGACCGTCGTGGTCGGCGCAATGGTGCAGCCGTTCGTCCAGATCGCCTGCCCCGCGGTGGTCCAGTTCAGCCCGGCATGGTACGGCGCCACGGGCGGGATCAGGTCGCCCCAGCTGATGTGTTGAGCCTTCAGTGTCGAGTCCCAGATCGGACCGGTGTGCGTTCCGAAGTGATCCGCGGCGCCCACTCCATCCACCGCGGATTCGTCGACGGTGATGCGGACGTAGGGGTTCGTGTCCGAGTCCGTGGCGTGGCAGATGGTCACCTCCGGCTCTACCCGCTCCGACGGCAGCGTCGGCGCCGCACCCGAGGGTGAGACGATCAGGCCAGCGACCGCAACGCCGACAGCGCCCGCGATCACCCGTCGACGCACTACAAGGCGTCTGGCTTGCTGCAAGTGGGTCATTCCGACACTCCCGAGGTGGCTCCACGGGCCTGAGGCATACCGGCGATGCCGAACACGACAGTCCCACCGGCGCTCTGCCGGTTGGCTTCCATCGGGGCCGGGTTCGCCTTGGCTCCTCATTCCGGCGGTGCGACCAACAAGCCGGAAGGATCATCGCCTCCCCGCCACCACTCTTCGTGGTGACACGACTAAAGGTAGGGAGTACGAGCAGCGTCAACAATCGCCAATTCTAGGGATTACAAGGCCTAGTTACCCCTAGCAGCCGAGACTGAAATCTCACCATCCGTGGCATCGATGAGGACAGTCGAACCGTCGGCGAGCTCCCCGTCCAGTAGGGCCGACGCCAGCCGATCCGTGACGTCACGCTGGATTACGCGCTTGAGCGGGCGGGCGCCAAAGGCGGGGTCGTAGCCCTTGGCCGCGAGAAGGGTCCGCGCCTCATCGGTGATCTCGAAGGTGATCCGCCGCTCCGCCAAGCGGGAGCGGAGGTGCTCCAGCTGCAGGTCGATGATCGGAGCCAGATCCGCCTCCGTGAGCGAGCGGAAGCGGACGATCTCGTCGATGCGGTTCACGAACTCAGGGCGGAAGTGGTCGATCGGTTCTCCCACCAGGTTCGACGTCATGATCAGCACGCAGTTGGTGAAGTCGACTGTGCGCCCTTGACCGTCGGTGAGGCGACCGTCGTCGAGCACCTGCAGAAGGATGTTGAACACATCGGGGTGTGCCTTCTCCACCTCGTCGAGCAGCACAACGGAGTAGGGCCGGCGGCGCACCGCCTCGGTGAGCTGGCCGCCCTCGTCGTAGCCGACGTAGCCGGGAGGAGCGCCAACGAGGCGGCTCACCGCGTGGCGCTCCATGTACTCGCTCATGTCGATGCGCACCATCGCCCGCTCGTCATCGAAGAGGAAGTCGGCGAGGGTGCGGGCGAGCTCGGTCTTGCCCACCCCGGTGGGCCCGAGGAACAGGAACGAGCCGATCGGACGGTTCGGGTCCGACAGGCCGGCCCTGCTGCGACGGATGGCACTGGCCACGGCAGTGACGGCCTCGTCCTGGCCGATGACGCGCTCGTGGAGCACGTCCTCCATGCGGACGAGCTTCGCCATCTCACCCTCCATGAGCCGCGAGACCGGGACGCCGGTCCACTTGGCCACGATCTCGGCCACGTCCTCGGCGTCGACCTCCTCCTTGAGCATCCGCTGGCCGCCTTGGAGCTCGTCCAGCGCGGCGCTCGCTTCGTCCACCTCACGTTCGAGCTCCGGGATACGGCCGTAGCGGATCTCCGCGGCCTTCTCGAGATCGGCCTCGCGCTCCAGGTCGGTGCGCAGACCTTCGAGCTCCTCCTTGAGCAGCCGGATCCGCCCGATCGCTTCCTTCTCGTTGGTCCAGTGGGCAAGCATGCCGTCGCGCTGCTCGATCAGATCGGCCAGCTCGGCGTCGAGACTGCTGAGTCGATCGGCTGACGCGTCGTCGGTCTCCTTGGCCAGCGCTACACGCTCGATCTCGAGCTGACGGACGCGCCGCTCGACCACGTCGATCTCGGTGGGCAGTGAGTCGATCTCGATGCGGAGCTTCGACGCTGCCTCATCCATGAGGTCGATGGCCTTGTCGGGGAGGAAGCGACCGGTGAGGTAGCGGTCGGACAGCGCTGCCGCCGCGACAAGCGCGGCGTCCTGGATGCGCACCCCGTGGTGCACCTCGTAGCGCTCCTTCAACCCACGCAGGATGGCCACGGTGTCTTCCACCGACGGCTCACCCACGAACACCTGCTGGAACCGTCGCTCCAGCGCGGCGTCCTTTTCGATGTGCTTGCGGAACTCATCGAGCGTGGTGGCCCCGATCATGCGGAGCTGGCCGCGCGCCAACAGCGGCTTGAGCATGTTGCCCGCGTCCATGGCGCCTTCCGCCGCGCCGGCGCCCACCACGGTGTGTAGCTCGTCGATGAAGGTGATGACCTCGCCCTCAGCGTCGGTGATCTCCTTGAGCACCGCCTTCAAGCGCTCCTCGAACTCACCGCGAAACTTCGCGCCCGCGACCATCGACCCGAGGTCGAGGCTGATCAGTCGCTTCTGCTTGAGGCTCTCGGGCACGTCGCCTTCGACGATGCGTCGAGCCAGACCCTCGACGATGGCCGTCTTGCCCACCCCGGGCTCACCGATGAGCACCGGGTTGTTCTTCGTGCGCCGCGACAGCACCTGGATGACCCGACGGATCTCCTCGTCGCGGCCGATGACCGGATCGATCTTCCCGGCCCGAGCGGCCTCGGTGAGGTCGCGCCCGTACTTCTCGAGCGCCTGGTACTGCTCCTCAGGGTTCTGCGAGGTGACGCGATGACTGCCCCGCACCTCGGCCAGCGCGCCGAGAAGCTGCTCGCGGTCGAGGCCGAGGCGGCCAGCGAGCGCGAGGAGCAGGTGCTCGGTGGAGAGGTACTCATCGTGCAGGTCAGACCGAGCCGCGTCGGCCGCATCGATGACCGCGTTGAGCTCGCGTGAGAGCCGAGCGTCGCTGCCGTAGGCCTTGGGCAGGCTCGCGATGGCCTCATCCGCGCTGTTCCGGACAGCGAGCGGCGCCATCCCGAGCCGCTGGAGGATCGGCAGGACGATGCCCTCCTCCTGTCGTACGAGCGCGGCTAGGAGGTGATCGGGCGTGACCTCCGGGTTGCTCTCCGCCTTGGCCGTCTCGACGGCGCGACTGATCGCCTCTTGGGTCTTCTGTGTCCAACGGTTCGGATCTAGCGCCATGGTTGGAAACTCCTCCCACGTCTGTGAAGCAGTACGTCCGGTATGCAGACGTGAGCGTTCACAGACGTTGATTGTTGCGTCGGTAGAGGGTGACGGCTTGGTTCAGCGGGACGAGGTCACGGCGGTACTGGCGGTGCGTCTGCGCCACCGCGGCGAGCGCGGCCTCGCGGACGGCGGCGAGCTCGTGGCGCACCCGCGCCAGCTCGGCCTCGAGCTCGAGGACTCGTTGCACGCCGGCCAGGTTGAGGCCCTCGTTCGTGAGCTCTTGGATGCGGCGGAGCTGGTCGATGTCCTCGTCGCTGTAGCGGCGGCTCCCACCACCGGTGCGCGCCGGATCCACGAGGCCCTTGCGCTCGTAGATGCGCAACGTCTGCGGGTGCAGGCCCGCGAGCTCCGCCGCCACGGAGATCACGTAGACGGCTCGGTCACCTTGGTTCGGCATCGGCGATCACACTCCGAGGTGCGCCCGGGGAGAATCCCCGTTCGACGCGGCTTGCAGGGACTCGACGGCCTTGCGCTCGGCGGCCGACAGCTTGGACGGGACCGCGACCTCGACGGTGACGAGGAGATCGCCGGTTCCGTTGGCGGCGGGGACCCCCTTGCCCTTGACGCGAAAGGTGCGACCCGAGCGTGTGCCCGGCGGGATCCGGAGGGTGACCGGTCCGTCTGACAACGTCGGCACCGCGATGTCGGCACCCAGCGCCGCCTCCGGAAATGTCACCGGAGCAACCAGCGTCAGATGCGTTCCCTTGCGGGCGAACAACGGGTGCAGCGCAGCGCGTACCACGACGTACAGGTCGCCCGGGGGGCCGCCATTGCGACCCGGGCCGCCTCGGCCCTTCAAACGGATCCGCTGGCCGTCATCCACGCCGGCGGGGACGCGCATCTTCACCTCGCGGGGCCGTCGCTCCACACCCGTGCCGCGACAGGTCCCGCACGGGTCGTCGACGATCGCGCCGCGACCAGCGCAGGTCGGGCACGGTGAGGACAGCCCGAACAGACCCTGGTTGTCCGACACGACGCCCGAGCCACCACAGGTCCCGCACCGGTGCGGGAGCGTCCCGGGCTTCGCCCCCGAACCGCTGCACGTGGCACAGGTCGCATCGCTGGTGAGGTGCACGGCGGTGGTCACGCCGTTGACGGCGTCGTCGAAGCGGAGATGGAGCTCGGTCTCGAGGTCCTGGCCGCGATGTGGGCCGGCCCGACCGGCGCCGCGCCGACCACCACGGCCGAAGAGACCACCGAGCAGGTCTCCGAGATCGCCGCCGTCGGTGAACGTGAACCCGCCCGGGCCTCCGCCGCCGCCCGGGAAGCCGGCCGCGGCCGGCCCGAGGCGACGGACCTCGTCGTACTCCTTGCGCTTGGCGTCGTCACCGACGACGTCGTACGCGGCAGAGATCTCCTTGAACCGCTCCTCGGCCGCGTCGTCACCAGGGTTGTTGTCCGGGTGATACTCCCGGGAGAGCTTCCGGTACGCGCTCTTGACCTCCTTGGCGCTGGCCGTGTCGGTCACGCCAAGGACCCGGTAGTAGTCCTTCTCGAACCACTCGCGCTGCGGGGCCATCGCGCTCGCCTAGTCCGTGACCTTGACCATGGCCGGGCGGAGCACGCGGCCCTGCCAGGAGTAGCCCGCCCGCAGCACCTCGGACACGATGTGGTCACCCCCGTCACCGGGTTCGTGCACGACCGCGTCGGCCACGTTGGGGTCGAAGGGTTCACCGATGGGATCGATCCGCACCAGCCCCTCCTTCTCAAGCGCGCCCAAGAGCGCGGCGGCGATCGGCTCGACCTCGGAGGCGCCATGCTGGAGTGCGCCATCGCAGGCATCGAGCACGGGGAGCAACCGCTCCACCAGCCCGCCCACCATCCGCAGGACGTGATCCTCCTGCCGACGCTGTGACTGCTTGCGAAAGTTCTCGAAGTCCGCCTGCGTCCGGCGGTAGGCATCGAGGAACTGCTCGCGCTCGACCGCGAGCCGCTCGAGGTCGGTGACGAGCGTCTCGACGGAGATCTCTTCGGCGAGCTCGGTGACGACCGGGTCGTCGGCGGGCAGGTCGACGAGCTCGCCTTCAACGATCTCGTCGGCGGGGAGCCCCTCGCTCGGATCCGGTCGGGGGTCGGTCACCGGGGACTACGCCTGCTCGGCGTCGTCGATGATCTCCGCATCGACGACATCGTCGTCGGACGGTGGGGTGCCACCGGCGGCGCCACCTCCGGCCTCGCGGTCGGCCGCCGCAGCGGCGTCGTAGAGCCGCTGCGTGAAGCCCTGCGAGGAGGTCATGAGCGCCTCGGTCGCGGACTTGATGGCCTCGACATCAGAGCCTCCGATGGCGGTCTTCAACGCGGCGAGGTGCTCGTCGACCTGGGTCTTCTCGTCGCCCTCGAGCTTGTCGCCTTGCTCCTTGAGGAGCTTTTCGGTCTGGTACACGAGGGTGTCCGCACCGTTGCGGACCTCAGCCTCCTCCTTGCGCTGGCGATCCTCTTCAGCATGGGCCTCGGCATCGCGGACCATCTGGTCGATCGAATCCTTGTCGAGGCTCGACTGCCCGGTGATGGTCATCGACTGCTCCTTGGACGTCGCCCGATCCTTGGCGGACACGTGCACGATGCCGTTGGCGTCGATGTCGAAGGTGACCTCGATCTGCGGCACGCCGCGGGGAGCGGGAGGCAGGTCGACCAGCTGGAACTTCCCGAGCGTCTTGTTGAACTGCGACATCTCACGCTCACCCTGCAGCACGTGGATCTCCACCGACGGCTGCATGTCCTCCGCGGTGGTGAACACCTCGGTGCGACGGGTGGGGATCGTGGTGTTGCGCTCGATGAGCTTGGTCATCACGCCGCCCTTGGTCTCGATGCCAAGCGACAGGGGCGTGACATCGAGGAGCAGCACATCCTTGACCTCACCCTTGAGCACACCGGCCTGCACCGCAGCACCGATGGCAACGACCTCATCGGGATTGACACCCTTGTTGGCTTCCTTCCCGACGAGGTTCACGACGAGGTCGTGCACAGCAGGCATGCGCGTAGAACCACCCACGAGGATGACGTGCTCGATCTGGTCCTTCGTGAGGCCGGCGTCCTTGATGGCCTGCTCGAACGGGGTGCGGCAGCGCTCCAGCAGATCAGCCGTGAGGTCCTGGAACTTGGCTCGAGTGAGCTGCTCGTCGAGATGAAGCGGCCCGTCCGCGGTGGCCGTGATGAACGGCAGGTTGATCTGCGTCTGCTGCACCTGTGAGAGCTCGACCTTTGCCTTTTCGGCGGCCTCCATGAGGCGCTGCACCGCCATGTTGTCCTTGCTCAAGTCCACGCCGTGGGCACTCTTGAACTGCGCGACGAGCCAATCGATGACCTTCTGGTCCCAGTCATCACCGCCGAGGTGCGTGTCGCCATGGGTGCTCTTCACCTCGAACACGCCATCGCCGATCTCGAGGATCGACACGTCGAACGTCCCGCCACCGAGGTCGAACACGAGGACGGTCTCATCGGCGGAACCCTTGTCGAGCCCGTAGGCGAGCGCGGCCGCCGTCGGCTCGTTGATGATGCGCAGCACTTCGAGGCCGGCGATCTGGCCGGCTTCCTTGGTGGCGGTGCGCTGGGCGTCGTCGAAGTAGGCGGGCACGGTGATGACGGCCTGGTTGACCGTGTCGCCGAGGTACGCCTCGGCGTCGCGCTTCAGCTTCATGAGCGTGCGGGCGCTGATCTCCTGCGCCGTGTACTTCTTGCCGTCGATCTCGGTGTTCCAGCTCGTGCCCATGTGGCGCTTCACGGAACGGATCGTGCGGTCGGGGTTGGTGATCGCCTGGCGCTTGGCCACCTCGCCCACCAAGACCTCGCCGCCCTTGGAAAAGGCCACGACAGACGGTGTGGTACGAGATCCCTCGCTGTTGGGGATGACGACAGGGTCGCCGGCCTCAAGGACCGAGACGACGGAGTTGGTGGTGCCGAGATCGATGCCGACAGCCTTGGGCATGGGGGTCCTCCGAGGAACGATGATGGAACTTGCGTCTCCTCGAAGGATAGAACCTGAGTGCCTCTATAGCAACTTCGACTCCTGACCCAGAATGCTGGCCGCCGGGGCCGCCACTGGGGGCAGCGAGAATCGGAAGATGGCCCCCCGCCCGGGGTCGTTCTCGACCCAGATGCGGCCCCGATGGGCGGTGATGATCTGACGGCTGATGTACAGCCCGAGCCCGGTGCCCGTCACCGAATCACCCTGCCCGCGCACGAATCGCTCGAAGATCCGCTCCATCGACTCTTCCGGAATGCCAGGGCCGCGGTCGCTCACCGCCACCTCGGCCATCCCGTTCTCGGTCCGCACCGTGATCTCGATCGGATCCAGGGTGGTTGAGTTCTTGCGCGCGTTGTCGATGAGGTTGGCGAAGACCTGCTGCAGCCGATCGGCGTCCGCCTCCACCCACACCGCACTCTCGGGCGCCAGCAGATCGATCGGGCGCGACGGGTCCTGCTCCAGGGCTGCTGCCACCGCGACCCGCGCCTCGGCCACCAGGTCAAGCGGCGTGAACACGTGGACCAGCACGCCAGACTCGATGCTCTGCGTGTCAAGCACGTCACGGGTCATTGCCTGCAAACGCCGAGCGTTGGCCGCGGCGCGGGAGATCGCAGAGCGCCGCTCCACGTCGTCCATCACATCCCAGTGGTCGAGGCTCGTCTCGAGGAACCCCAGCACACCGGCGACCGGAGTTCGCAGCTCATGCGAGACGATCGAGATGAACTCCTGCTGCGCCTCCGCCAGTGCCCGCAACCGCTCCTGTTCAGCGCGCGCGGCCCGCAAGCTCCGGAAGAGCCCGAGCGTGACGATGACGCCAGAACCGAGCAACACCAGGATGATCACCTGGCCGGCCGACTCCAGCGGGCCTACGAGCGCCTCCTCGAACTCGGTGGACGTCTGCGTGAACCCAACGCGCCAGCCAGCGTCGGGTACTTCGGCGATCACGACCACACGGTCGTCAAAGCGATGCAAGCCTGCCGACGCGGTCAGCAACCGACCGTCAAGAACCGGACGCCCGATGGATGCGGGGTCATTGGAGGCGATGACCGTGCCAGCGTCGTCGAAGAACACGTAGCGACCCGTATCACCCCGGCGGAGCTGTCCGATCTCCTTGTTGAAGTTGCTGTCGGCCGCCACGACCTGCTCGAGCACGAACGTCCCGCGACGCGGCCCCGGCTGCCCGGACGCCAACTCCCCGTAGATGGGCAGCGCGAACGCCATCACCGGCTGGTCGGTGGTGAGCCCCTCGCTGACGGGCAACACCGCCCCCCGCGTCCACGCGTCGGTGGTCATGAGCTCGCCAAGCCCTGGCCAGTCGAAGGTGGAGCCGAGCGCGCCGCGTGTCAACAGCACCCCTTGCGTGATCTGGTTGTCGTTGTCGAGGAGATAGAAGCCCGATGTCGCGTTCGCCACCAGCTCCAGCAGTCCCTCGAGCTCCTCGAGATCGGCCGCGCTCCCGATGGTCAGCTCGAAGGGCTCACCGCCGAGGCCTCCGGAGAGACCCGCCGCGCCGGAGAAGGTGTTGAGGAAGCGTTGGTTCTGGGCGCCGGCAATCGCGGTCACCTCGCCGGTGACGGACGCCTCGAGCGCCTCCACTCCTCGATCCTGCGCCGCCCCCAGCAGGAGGTTCACCACCAGGGCGGCCACCATGGCCCCCATCAGCACGAGTGCAGGAAGCACCGAATCAAGTCGTCGACGCATCTTCAACCTCCGGATCACTCGATGGACGCGCTGCGGCAGGCAGCCGGATCGTGAAGCGAGCGCCGCCGCCTGGGGCCTCGTCGACGAGGACCTCGCCGCGCAGACGGGCAACCAGCTCGCTCACCACCGATAGTCCGATGCCGACACCGCGAGTTTGCACTACCGCGTCGCCGGTTCCGCGATAGAAGCGAGCGAACACGCGGGACCGCTCCTCGGGTGGGATGCCGGGTCCCTCGTCGCTGACCATGATCTGTGCCCCAAACCCGTCTGGCGTCGGCCCCGACGCCAGCGACACCGTCGAACCGGGGGGCGAGAACTTCACCGCGTTGGTCAGAAGGTTGGTGACCGCCCGCTCGAGCGCATGGACGTCACCCTCGACCTGGGGGGCGGGCTCGGTCGATACCTCGATCTCATGCAATGTGAACAGCGGGCCCAGCCGGTCGACGACGGACGTGACCAGGGCGGACACATCCACCGGCTCCACTGTCAGGGTGACGGCACCACCGTCGAGCAAGGCGAAGTCGAGGAGGTCTTGGACGACTGCGCTCAGCGATCGAGCGTTGGCGTCGATTCGACGTACGAAATCGCGTCGCTGGTCGTCGTCGAATCGATCCCAGCTCTCAGATAGCAAGGAGGCGAACCCGGTGATAGCCGTGGCGGGCGTTCGCAGCTCGTGGGACGCCGTGCCCAGGAAGACGGTCTTCAGCGCATCCAGATCACGAAGGTTGCGCAGCGCCTCTTGCTGGCTCGCATAGAGCGACGCATTGACCACCGCCGCAGTGACCAGCTCCGAGATCGCTCGCAGCGATTGAAGATCCGCCGCATCGAGGTCGCGCCCTGCCACCAGCGCAAGCCGGGCCACGCTCCGATCTCCCCGCTGCATCGCCAGCACGAGGGTCGCGCCGGCCGCTAGCTCGCTCGGCGGGCGCAAGACCGCCCTGACCGTGGCGTCCGGAGGTGATCCCATGCTGAACAGCCCCACCTGATCCACGCCCCGGCCCCCGGTGGACACCGTCACCCCGGCCAGTCCCAAGAGGTCCGTGAGCTGGATGGCCACCGCTGGGAGCACCTCGGCCAGCTCGAGCGACTGCTGGACGAGCGGAGCGACCTCTCCGATGAGCGCGACTTGGCCCGACCGCGTGGCGACTGCCTCGCGCAGCTCGCGCGTTCTCCGACCGACGAGAAGCACACTGGCCACGGCCAGACCAGCCAGCCCAACCCCCACCAGTCCGACCAAGATGGCGGGCGTCGGCACACCGGGGTCGTCGATCGCCACTCGGATGTCGAACACGTGATCGTCCACCGATACCTGTGCGCCGGGGCGCCCGTCGTCGGCAGCTCCCCCTCCGACGCTGGCCGTCGCGGCACCTTCCGTGATCGTGCCGGCCGATCCATCCGGCAGATTGCCGCTCAGGATTCGACCGAGGTCGATCGTCGCCACCACCCAGCCAACCAGGCGTGCACGCCGACTCATGACATCCGGCGGTCGACCAACGCTCGCGTCACGCCGGTACGCCGCTGATGCGATGACAGTCCGGAACCCGTCGCCCTCTGGGATCGGAGTGCTCAGAACGCTGTCGCCCGTGTCGCGCGCCCGATCGAGCAACGCTCGCATCTCGCGATCAGCGGTCGACAGCGGCAGCACCGACCCGGCGTCCGTACGCTCCGCGTCTGCCGTGACTGATCCCACCGCCGTGGCTCCGGGCACGACAATCCGCGTGGCATCGATGGGCACGGGAGCGGTCAGGTTGCGCGCCCCCTCGGCCACGGCCGTTGACGCACGCTCCAGGTCGAGCGCGACGCCAACGGCGACGTCGGCCTGCAGGCGAGCGGCGGAAAGGACCTCGCGGTCCTCCGCGTTCGCTGCGATCTCCCGAGCACCCAGCAGGCCCGCTGAGACGAGGACGGTAGCCATCACCAACGCCACCATGACCTCAATGGGCGTGGCGATGGCTCGGCGTTGGCCCGTGCTCACTCGACCTCCTTCCGAGCCTTGCTGCGGACCCGCGCTGGCGACGTGACCAACGTCGACCGGCCCAGCCTAGGGTTGCACATATGACTACGTATCGCAGGGAGATCGCGCCGTGACCTGCAGCCTTGCCACCTCCGACGAGACCGACGCGGCAATGGCCACCGCGATCGCCGTCGAGCCCCTGGACGTTCGATGACCAACGCCGCGCCCCAGAACGCGCCGCTGCGTGTGCTCATCGTCGATGACGAACCGGACCTGCGGGTCCTTCTGCGCACGATGCTCGGGATCGATCAGCGCTTCGAGATCGTCGGCGAAGCAGCCGACGGCGCACAGGGACTGGCCCTGTACCGGGAGCTGCGACCGGACGTGCTTCTGCTCGACCAGCGCATGCCCGTGCTGGAGGGGCTCGAGGTTGCGGCCCTCGTGCTCGCCGACCACCCCGATCAGCTCGTGGTGCTGATGAGCGCGTTCCTGAACGACTCGATCGTCGAGGAGGCGCTGGCCCTCGGTGTGCGAAGCGTCATCGGCAAGCAGCGCATCGCCGGCATTGCCGACGAGATCCTTCGCCTCGCCGCCTAGGTGATCACTGCCCGGCGAAGCGTCTTCAGGTTGCCCTTGGACAAGAAGGTCGCGCCGCAGGCTCGCACGGCGTCCACCAGAGCGCGGTCCTGGTAGTTGGAAAAGACGATCACGCGGACGTGAGGGGCCGAGAGGGCGAGGGTCTGCGCAACCTCGAGCCCATGCGGGCCCGGAGGCATCCGGTGATCGATGACGGCGACATCCGGCTCGAGGCGTTCGCAGAGCTCGATCGCTGTGCTGCCGTCCACCGCCGTTCCCACGATGTCGTGACCCTCCAACCCAAGGTCGGTGACGACGAGCTCGAGCGCGTCGGGATCGTTGTCCACCAACACGAGGCGCAGCGCTCGTACAGCATCCATCTGTCCCATCCTGGCGCGTCGGCGGCGGAACCCGACGTCCAGGGTCCGCAAGCAACCTAACGTCAACGCCATGGCGAACCATCGGCTGGTGCTGCTCCGCCACGGCGAGAGCGAGTGGAACAAGCGCAACCTCTTCACCGGCTGGTGGGACGCCCAGCTCACCGACCTCGGCGAGTCCCAGGCGACCGCGGGCGGGGCATTGATGGCGGAGCACGGTGTCGCCCCCTCTGTGGTCCACACCTCCCTCCAAACGCGCGCCATCCACACGGTCGAGCTCGCCCTTCGCACCATGGGTCGATCGTGGATACCTGTCCGGCGCGACTGGCGGCTCAACGAACGCCACTACGGCGACCTCACGGGGCGCGACAAGGCGGATACGACTGCCCGGTTTGGGGCCGACCAAGTGAAGATCTGGCGGCGCAGCTACGACGTGCCGCCTCCGCCGATCAGCGACGACAACGAACACAACCCCAACCACGACGAGCGGTACGCGCAGGTCCCGCCAGCGCTCCTGCCGACGGCGGAGTGCCTTGGCGACGTCGTGGCCCGACTCCTGCCGTACTGGTCCGAAGCCATCGTTCCGGATCTCCGGGCCGGCCACACGGTGCTCATCGGGGCGCACGGAAACAGTCTCCGAGCCCTCGTGAAGCACCTCGACGGCATCAGCGACGACGACATCGTGGAGCTGAACATCCCGACCGGCGAGCCGCTCGTGTACGAGCTCGGAGACGATCTCCGGCCGGTCGAGGCCATGCCAGTCGACGAGCGCTACCTCAGGAGCCCGGACGAGATCCGGGCCGCTGCCGCCGCAGTAGCCCGCCAGGCCGAGGGCAGGGTGGAACAATGACAGCACGCGACCCGCGAGGAGGCGGTGTGGGGCACCCTCAGTCGAAGAAGGCCTGGGCCATGGCGACCGCCGTCGTCGTCGGTTCCCTCGTTCTGGGGGCTTGCCGCACGGATCGCGAGCTCACGACACCCAAGCCGATACCCGTCGACGAGGAGAACCTCGCCGCCACACTGCTGACCGCGTCGGACCTGCCGCCAGGATTCACGCAGAAGGAAGGAGCCGGCACGCCGATCACCACCGAGCTCATTCCTGAACACGATTGCGATGACGCCATCACCGAGCTGAAGCCTGCACTGTCGTTCAGTCGCGACTTCAGCGGCCAGGGCAGATTGCTCACCGACACCGCCGCCTGGTTCCCGGGCCAAGGTGGCGCCGCTGAGCAGGTCTTCCGCAACATCCAGACGGCATGTCGACAGGTCGCCGTGCCGGCGGACGGGCTCTCGTTGCGCACGTTGTCTCTCAACTTCGGCGCGCTCTCGGACAACACTCTGGCCATGCGGGTCGAAGCGGAGCCCACCACGGGCCCGATCGAGGAGCGCGACCTCATCGTCATGCGTCAGGGCGACCTGCTCCACATCGTCCGCCTCGTCGGGCCGCGGCCCTCAGACAAGGTGCTGCTCGATGCCGCTGTGCGGGCCACGATCGGCCGACTCGGCCTCCTCCACCTAGACACCACCTGACGACAGTTCAGAGACCGGCAAGCTGCATTGCCGGCGGGGAGCAGCCGACTCCAGCAGGTACCCGCGCGACCGCACGGTTCTGATCGCGAGGGTGACCGTCGCGAGCCGGCGCCGCAGGCGCACCATGTGGACGTCCAGCGCATTGCGACCCGGGGCGCCAGCAGGCCACCCGGCCGCGGCCAGATCTTCCCGAGACACCACCGCTCCAAAGCGCTCGAGCAGCGCGGCGGTAAGCCGAGCCTCCACGGGCGGAAGCGACACCCATGCGCTCTCCATCCGCAGGACGCCGTCCACATCCAGAATCGGGCTGGGACTCCGTGAGCTCGCGGCCCTGCGTTCCAGCTCGTGCAGTCGCGCCCGCAGATCGGCATCCGCCGCCGGCACACGAATCCAGTCTTCGAGCTCATCGGCCGGTGCGGGCGGCGCACCCTCCTCGATCAGGAGCAGTCGAGGACAGCGCCGACGCCGCAGCTCATCCACCTGTCCCCGCTCGGCGGGCCACCGCAGCACAACCACGTCCACGTGGCCGACCGTAGGGGTCTGACATTTCTCCGCTGTTTCGTGCTTGTGAAG
>JBBDWQ010000036.1:0-3997 GCA_040902805.1 Acidimicrobiales bacterium | reverse complement strand
GAAGGCCCGCTATCACTGGGCGACACGAATCGCGGCACGGTGTCCGATTCGTCCCTATAGTTCGGCGCCATGGCACGCCAATCACATCTCGATCACCTCGCTGCCGTCCCCCTCTTCTCCGCGTGCTCGAAGAAGGAGCTCCAGGCGGTGGCCAAGGCGTCCGACGAGGTCGCCCTTCCCGCTGGGCGGCACCTCTGCGAGCAGGGAAGCATCGGGCGTGAAGCATTCATCCTCGTCGGTGGCAGTGCCGAAGTAGTTCGCAACGGCAAGAAGGTCGCCACGCTGAAGGCCGGCGATTGCTTCGGCGAGCTGGCCCTGCTCGATCATGGTCCCCGCACCGCGACGGTCACGGCGGTCACCGACATCGACGTGTTGGTGCTCGGCGCACGCGAGTTCGCCGCCGTCGTCGACGAGGTCCCGCCGATCGCCCACAAGCTGCTGAAGTCGCTCGCGGCAACCATTCGAGAGCTCGACGCCAAGATCTACGGCTGAGCCCGCTCCCTCGGGTTCGGGCGAGGGTGCGAGCCCGCGGTACGTTCGCGCCGTGAAGTCCCGCTTCAAGCCTCATCAGCTCGCGGTCGGTCTCGGCCTCGTGTTCGCCACGATCACCGTGGTCTCCGGCATCACCGCTCTCGTCTTCCAACAGCACGACGACAGCACGGTGCAACGGGTGGTGTTCGGCAACGTGCCGAGCTCGTGGAAGCTCGTCTTCTACACAGTGTTCCCCGTGCTCATCGTCTACGGCTCGGTCCTGTTCAGCCAGCGCGTCCGCAACTGGGAGCGCGGAGCACCGGACAATCGCCGGACCACGACCAAGAACGTCGGCCGGCGAATGAAGGACTTTCGGGCCGGCGTCTACATGCAGACCCTGTTGCGTGACCCAGCCGCAGGGATCATGCACAGCCTCATCTACTTCTCCTTTCTGATCCTCCTCGCCGTCACGACGGTGCTCGAGATCAACCACCAGGTCCCGGAAGGGTGGAAGTTCCTGCACGGCGACGTCTACCGGGGCTACTCGGCGGTGGGCGACGCGGGCGGCGTGATGCTCTTCGCGGGCGTGATGTGGGCAATCGTGCGTAGGTACATCCAGCGGCCGTACCGGATCCGGATCAAGACCAAACCCGAGCACGCCATCATCCTCGGAACGCTGCTCGCCATCGCCATCACGGGCTTCGGCGCTGAGGTGTGGCGCATCGCGCTGCAGGGCCGGCCCGACTTCGAGCGCTGGTCGTTCATCGGGTACCCGTTGTCGGGCCTCATCGACACGAACAGCAACCTCGCGGGGGCCCACCAGATCTGGTGGGTCGCGCACGTCGCCAGCTTCTTCCTGTTCGTCGCCATCCTGCCGGTGACGATGCTGCGCCACATCTTCACGTCGCCGCTCAACATGTACCTAAAGGACCGCGACCGCCCCAAGGGCGCCATGCGGCCCATGCCGAACCTCATGGAGACCGAGCTCGAGAGCTTCGGCGCCTCCACGGTCGAGGACTTCACCTGGAAGCAGCTCCTCGACACCGACGCCTGCACGATGTGCGGGCGCTGCACCTCCGTGTGCCCCGCCCATGCCACCGGCAAGCCGCTCGACCCGCGCGAGATCGTCCTCAAGACCGGTGAGGTCATGGCCCGCACCGGCACTCCAGCCGTGTCACCCCCGATCGGCGTCGACGCGGAGATCACCGTCAGCGCCAACAGCCTCTTCGAGCGGATCACCTCGGAGGAGGTGTGGGCCTGCACCACATGCAAGGCCTGCGACGAGATCTGCCCCGTCAACATCGAGATCCTCGACAAGATCCTCGACATGCGGCGTTACAAGTCGCTCATGGAGTCCGACTTTCCGACCGAGCTCGGCTCCGCCTACCGCGGGATGGAGAACAGCGGGAACCCGTGGGGCATGAGCCAGGCCGACCGCGCCGGTTGGACCAGCAAGGTCGACGACGTCGCCATCGTGGAGCCGGGCGACCCCTTCGCCCACGAGTACCTCTACTGGGTTGGCTGCGCGGGTTCGTTCGATGACAAGAACCAGAAGGTCACCATCGCGATGGCGAAGCTCCTGCAGCGGGCCGAGATCGACTTTGCCATCCTCGGCCCGTCGGAGCAGTGCACCGGTGACCCCGCTCGCCGTTCCGGCAATGAGTACATCTTCCAGATGCTCGCGACGGCGAACATCGAGTCGCTCAACGGCATGGGCGTGAAGAAGATCATCACGCAGTGCCCACACTGCTTCAACACCTTGCTCAACGAGTACCCGCAGCTCGGCGGGCACTTCGAGGTCATCCATCACAGCCAGCTGCTCGAGCAGCTGATCAGCTCTGGCCAGCTCGACATGACCGACGCCCGACTCGACGAGCGGGTCGTGTACCACGACTCGTGCTACCTAGGCCGCCACAACGACGTGTACCTCTCGCCGCGCAACGTGATCGGCAGCCTCGCCGGGATCGAGATCGTCGAAGCGGGCCGCAACGGCACGAAGGGGATGTGCTGTGGTGCCGGGGGGGCGCGCATGTTCATGGAGGAGAGCACCGGCAAGAAGGTGAACGACGAGCGGGCTGAGGAGCTCATCGCCACGGGTGCGAGCCGAGTCGCCACGGCGTGCCCGTTCTGCTACATCATGCTCGACGATGGCGTGAAGGGCGCTGGCGCGGAGGAGACCGTCCGCGTCGGCGACATCTCGATGCACCTCCTGGAAGCTCTTGAGTCCGGTGACGCACGGCGAGCAGGCGAGCTGGCGACTCTCGACGACTAGCGACCCGCGACGCGGGGGTGGGGGCAACATGGCGGTGCGCAAGATCGAGCCAGGAAGCAGCGAGACGGACCGGCGTGGGCCGGCCAGCGTCTTGATCGTCAACGACGACGAGCCGGGCCGAGAGCTTCTCGTGCGATTCCTGTCGCTGGCCGGGTTCGTCGCCTTTGGCGCCAGCGGAGAACTGGACACGATGGCCTACATGACCCAGCACCTGCCCCGCTGCGTCGTGCTGGACATGAAAGGCGGCGGCGTCGGTTCGAGCCTGCAGATCCTCGATCAGATCCGAACGCACGCCGACCGTCGCATCAACACGGCGCGAGTCGTGCTGTGCGCTCAGAGCCCCAAGAACCGGACGTTCTCGTTCCACTCGGGTGCCGACGCCTTCGTGGTCCGCCCGTTCCACCTCAACGACCTCATCGACCACATCGTCGATGTGATCGACCGGTCACAGGACGATCGGGCCCGCCACCGCCGCGACCAGCTAGCCGAGCCCTAACAACCAACGTCTGTGAAGCAAAACGTCCGCTATCCGGACCTGGGCGTTCACAGACGTTGGTTGGTTCAGTCGGTGAGGAAGTTCTCCCAGTAGCGGCTCGGCGTCGGACCGCGCTGGCCCTGGTACTTCGACCGCAGCGCACCGGAGCCGTAGGGCACATCGGCGGGAGTCGTCATGCGGAGAAAGCTGATCTGACCGATCTTCATGCCGGGGTACAGCGTGATCGGCAGGTTGGCGACGTTCGACAGCTCCAACGTGATGTGGCCGTCGAACCCAGCGTCGATGAAGCCCGCCGTGCTGTGGATGAGCAGCCCCAAGCGCCCGAGCGACGACTTGCCTTCGATACGGGCGACGATGTCGTCGGGCAGCGCGATCCGTTCGAAGGTCGAACCGAGCACGAACTCGCCCGGGTGAAGGATGAAGGCCCGGTCGTCGTCGATGTCGACGAGACGGGTGAGCTCCTCGAGGTCCTTCTTCACGTCGATGACCGGCATCGTGTGGTTGAGGAACACACGGAAGTAATGATCAAGGAGCACGTCGACCGACGACGGCTGCACCATCGCGTCATCGAACGGGTCGATCGTGATGCGGCCAGCCTTGAGCTGCTCGCGGATGGTGCGGTCGGACAGGATCACGGCGCCCGAACCTAGTGCTCAGGGACAGGCGCTACGATCGCCCCGCCCTGCGGGTGTAGTTCAGAGGCAGAACATCAGCTTCCCAAGCTGAGAACGCGGGTTCGATTCCCGTCACCCGCTCCA
>JBBDWQ010000035.1:22790-90819 GCA_040902805.1 Acidimicrobiales bacterium | reverse complement strand
ACGGCTCGGTTCAGTAGTGCATGGCGGGCGTGAGCGAGCCAGAGCCGGACGACCCAATTCGCCGCGATCGGCCGCGGCATGTGTCCCGGTTCGGGGGTGTGCGCGGTATTTGGTCAGCGACCGCGGAACCCGGAGCCGCGCTCTTCCATGAAGCTGAGCAACCCCTCGGTGGCAATCCCGATGACGGGCGTGTCCATCCGCGTTTCGCGATGCGGACGGTTCAGCGTGATCGTGGCGACATGGTCGCCGACCTCGTAGAGCACTCGGGGGCGTGACCTTCGTTGGGATCTGGGCTGGTGCTGGTGGTGTCGGTCACGAACCCACTCGTTAGCCTGGATGCATGGCCGATGCCACTACTGCCACCGATGTTGTCGTCTTCACCGTCACCCCCGAGGCGATCACCCGGATCCTCGGGCTTCGTGAGGCCGAGGAGGAGCCCTCCGGCCTCGCCCTGCGGGTGGAGATCACGGGCACCAACGGCGTCGAGTACGCCTACGACCTGAGCTTCGATCCGATCGCTGATGCCGACGAGGCGGATGCGATCTACCAACAGGATGGGCTCCCTGTCATCGTCCCCGCTGGGAGCATCGAGCAGCTCACCGGCGCCACGCTCGACGTCCCGGCCGGTGGTGGTCAGGGTCTGGTCCTGCGCAACCCCAACCGCCCTGACCCGCTTTCGGGGAAGCACCTCGAGCTAACCGGCACGATCGCCGAGCAGGTAGAGCAGCTGCTCAAGGAGCACATCAATCCGTCGCTTGCGGCGCACGGCGGATTCGCGGAGCTCAAGGGCGTGGAGGACGGCAAGGTCTATGTGACGATGGGTGGCGGCTGCCAGGGCTGTGCGGTGTCGGCGATGACCCTTCGGGACGGGATTGCCCGCTCGATCAAGGAGGCCATCCCGGAGGTCACCGAGGTGATCGACACCACCGATCACGACTCCGGCGAGAACCCCTACTACACCTGACCTGCCGCGGAACCGGGCGGGCTTTGGTCAGGCGCGAAGCGAGGCCACCAGCGCCCGTGCCTCGGCCTCGAGGCCCGGTCCGTCGAGCCCGAGCTCGGCCATGATGGCCGCGGGCTTGGCGTGGGGGATGTAAGCGATCGGGGTACCGAGCACGCGCACGCGGGGAGGCGAGCCGCCGTCGCCGACCCGGGAGATGGCGTCGGCGATCATGGCCCCGACTCCGCCTTCGCGGACGCCGTCCTCGGCGGTCATCACCATGGGGTGCTGCGCCGCGTCGGCCAGCATGTCCGGGTCCAGAGGAACGACTCGAACGTCCCACACGGTGGCCTCGATGCCATCCAGTGCCAGAGCAGCCGCCGCCTCCTCCGCTGCCTCGCGCATCTTGCCGACGGCGAGGATGCATATGTCCCGCCCTGCACGCACCTTGCGCCCACGCAGACCGGAGCCGACGTCAGCGTCGTCGACGGACGGTGCGGGGGTCTTCGACCAACGGATGGTGGCGGGACCGTCACACAGATCCAGCGCGTCGTGCAGCATGACACCGAGCTCCTGATACGAGGATGGCGCGAAGAGCGTCATGCCCGGCACCTTCGTGACGAGCGCCATGTCGAGCACACCGTGGTGAGAGGGCCCGTCGTCGCCGGTGATGCCCGCACGATCGAGGCAGAAGACAACGGGCTGACCGTGCAGGCCGACGTCGTAGGTCACCTGATCGATCGCCCGAGTGAGGAATGTGGAGTACACGGCAACGACGGGGCGGAGGCCGCCCATCGCCATTCCAGCGGCGGATGTAACGGCGTGCTGCTCGGCGATGCCGACGTCGATGAGTCGACCCGGAAAGCGCTCCCCGAAGGGAAGCAGGCCAGTCGAGTCGGGCATCGCGGCCGTGATCGCGATCAGCTCAGGCCGTGCTTCGGCCTCTTTGATCATGGCCTCCGTGAAGGCAGCCGTGTAGCTGCCGGGCTTGGGGAGACCGATGTCGTGCAGCCGCTTGATCGGGTCGTTTTCCGCTGGAGCGTGACCTCGACCCTTCTGCGTCAAGACGTGCACCACGATGGGTCCATCGAACTCGGCGGCGTGGAGCAGGGCCTTCTCCATGCCCTCGATGTCGTGCCCGTCGAAGGGGCCGGTGTAGCGGACGCCGAGTGGTTCGAAGAATGCTGTCGGCTCGAACATCTCCCGGACGGCGGCGATGAATCCGTCAAGGCTTCGCTCCACCTGGTGGCCGACGACCGGGAGCTCGTGGATGATGCGATCGAGGCGAGCGCGGTTGCGCAGGTAGCTCGGGTTCACTCGAAGTCGCGCCAGGCTCTCTCCGAGCCGCGAGACCGTCGGGGCATAGGACCGACCGTTGTCGTTCAGGATGAGGATTGCCTTCTTGCCAGAGTGGCCGAGGTTGTTGAGGCCCTCGAAGGCCATACCGCCGGTGAGCGATCCGTCGCCCAGCACGGCAACCACCCGGCGGCCGTCCCCTCCTTCGCTCTCCTGCGCCACGGCGAGGCCGTGGGCGTAGCTGATGACGGTGGAGGCGTGGCTGTTCTCGATCCAGTCGTGCGCAGACTCCTCGCGGGAGGGGTAGCCCGACATGCCGCCGGCCTTGCGGAGATGCTCGAACCCCGCCGCTCGCCCAGTGACGATCTTGTGCACGTAGGCCTGGTGGCCGGTGTCCCAGAGGAGGATGTCTCGCGGGGAGTCGAAGACGCGGTGCAGCGCGAGCGTGAGCTCCACGGCGCCGAGGTTGGAGCCCAGGTGTCCGCTTCCGGCCGCGGTCACCGCATCGACGATGAACTGCCGGATCTCCTCGGCGAGCTCATCGAGCTCGGCATAGGAGAGTTCGCGCAGGTCTGCAGGGGAAGTGAGGTCGTCGAGGCGCGCCAAGGGTCCCAACGGTACTCGGGGCCCGACGGGCGAGACCACGCAGGCCCGTGGGCACCAGGCTGCCCGCCACTAGGTTGACGGAATGTCGGATCTCGGAGACGCGCGTGCTGTCGGCGAGTCGGCCGTGGATGCTGTTCGGGTCAACCTCGCGGAGCGGGCTGCCGAGCTTCTGCGACGCGATCCGGCGCTCACTGACACCGCCATCGAGGTCGGGCTGGTGGACCGTGCGTGGCTTGACGAGCCCGGCCTGCGTCCCGTCCGGACCACACCGGCGCGCGATGTCGTACAGCGGTTCCTCGAACGATCTGTGGAGCGGCGCCCTTCCGCACTCGGCGCGATCGGCCTGAACGCGCTCCAGCTGCTGGGGCGGGAGCGGGCAGGTGAGAGCTCCGGCGGGTCGGCCAGCCCGATTGCCATCGTGTTCACCGACCTCGAGGGCTTCACCCGCTTCACCTCGCGCTTCGGCGACGAGGCAGCCATAGCGCTTCTGCAGCAGCATCACCGGACGATCGGGCCGATCGTCCGCAGCCGTGGCGGCACGGTCGTGAAACGACTCGGCGATGGCTTGATGCTCTCGTTTCCGTCGGCAGAGGCGGCGGTGCTGGCCGCGCTCGAGCTCGTCGACACTCCACCTCAGCCGCTTCGTCTGCGCGCTGGCGTTCACATCGGCGAAGCCGTGATCACCTCAGATGACCTCATCGGACACGACGTCAACGTCGCCGCCCGTGTTGCCGAGGTCTCCGACGCGGGGTGCGTGCTGGCCACGATCGAGGTTCGGGAAGCCGCGGGCGAGCTGCGCAACGTCGAGTTCGGTCGTGCCCGTCGACGCAGCTTCAAGGGCGTTGGTGAGGCGGTCAGCGTCTGCCCGGTGCGGCGGACGGACTGATCAGCTCTCGGCGCGATCTCGCAAGCTCGCCTGGCGATAGGCGAGCAGCATCAGCTCAGCGTCGCTCCAGGTGGTCTCCTTGGGCACCATCGCGTTCTCCAGAGCGGCGCAAGCGCTCTTGGTCATGGCGAGCGTCAACGGGTCCATCGACAGCAGTCGCTCCGCGAGCCGGCGTGCCTCGGTCACCACTTCCGCATCCGGGACGACATGGTTCACGAACCCCCACTGCAGCGCCTGTGCGGCGGTGAACCGCTCGCAGGTCATGACCAGCTCCTTGGTGCGAGAAGGACCGAGCTCGCGCATGAGGCGAGGTAGTGCCTGCCAGGTCAGGGGCAAGCCGAGCTCCACCTCAGGTATGGAGAACCAGGCGGACTCAGCGGCCACGCGCAGGTCGCAGCAGCCCACCAGGACGAGCCCCCCGCCGATGGCGAGGCCGTTGACCGCCGCGATCGTCACCTGTGGGAGGCGCTCGAACATCTCGCAGGTGCGCCCACCAAGATGGGCCCGAGCGCGGCGATCGATGTCGTTCACGGGTGGTTCTGGTCGCCGGTCACCCAGCTCGGCACCCGCAGAGAACGCCCGTCCCGCGCCGGTGAGAACGATCACACGGGTTGCATGATCGGTCTCGAGCTGCGTGCAGAGGTGTTGGAGCTCGTCGTGCAGCCGGATGTCGAGGGCGTTCAGCTTGTCTGGGCGCTGAAGGGTGATGGTGAGCAGCCCAGCGAGATCTGGATCCCGTTCGACCAGCAGTCGCTGATATGGCTCGAGGGTGGACGTCATGACGGCTCCTAGATGATCGGGCTGGCGGGCGCAGTCGGTCGGCGCGAAGTTCGGCCCGTCACGATCCTGGCAACCGCGAACCCAATGCCCAGGCAGAGCAGTCCGCCGAGTCCGTCGATCCAGTAGTGGTTGGCCGTCAGCATGATGCACACCAACGTGACGAACGGGTAGAGGGCTGCCAGCACCTTGGCCCAGCGGCGGCGCAGGAGCGGGACCAGCACTAGCGCGCTCCAGGTGGACCAGCCGATGTGCATGCTCGGCATGGCGGCGTACTGGTTCGACACGTCCTTGTAGCCCTCGTTGCCGAAGGAGATCCAGCCTCCGTAGCGGGCCACCGTGTCGACATAGCCGTAGCGGTCACACCCTGGTGCCGTGAGGTCCCCGGGCGCAGCCGCATCGGCCGCGTCCGGCGCGTAGATCTGGCAAGCCCCGTACTCGCCGGGGTCATCGAGCAGCCTTGGAGGCATCAGCGAATAGGCCGCGAAGCCCACCACGGCGACGCACGTCGTCAGGGCGAGCGTGTTGCGCCAGAGCGCGTATCGATCCGGTCTGGCTCGAAACAGCCAGACCAGAGCGACGAAGGTGACGAGGAAGTGGGCCAGCCCGTAGTACACGTTCCAGCCCCGGATGAGACCGTGGCCGGGCAGGTTGAGGTACCAGCGCTGCAGCTGTGGCTCGATGTACAGGTGCAGTGCCCGTTCGATGTCGATGATCTCGAGTGCATGGCCGAACGCGGGGCCGGGGTCGCCGTCGGCCGAGCCGAACCGGTTCCGGACCACGGAGTAGATGACGTACACCGCGAGCCCGAATCCAACCTCCTTCCACCAGCGCAACCGATGGAGCGACGGCGCTGTTGCAGGGTGCTCCGCCACGTCGGTCATGGCGATGGGTTAGCAGGCCGTGGCTAGGAGATGGGAACCAGCGTCTCCGCGGGGCGGGGGACTCGGCCACCCATCGCGAACGCCGGGGCACCGAGAAGGCTCACGCCGAGGTTGAGGAGGTAGAGCAGCAATCCCAGCGCGATGGCGTCCTGGCTGGCCACGCCGAGCGGTCCGAGGAAGAGAACGAAGGCTCCCTCCCGCACGCCGAGTCCGGAGATACCGATCGGAAGCACTTGCGCGATGGCCACGGCGGGGAAGAAGGCGAGAAGCGCGGTGAGCCCTGCAGGCCGGACGCCCAACGCTTGGGCTGCGGCAGCCGCGGCAAGCACCAGCACAAGTTGGTATGCGAAGCCAACCAGCAGGAGGTTGGCAGCTGCACGCGGCTCGTGTCGGAGCCGGTCGAGCCCTAGGTGGACCGCTCCAGCGAACCGTCGCCAGCCGTCCTTCGCCGCGAAGCGCCCTCCGATGCGCTGGTCGGCGACCGCGAACAGAAGGATCCCGAGGGCCAGCAACGTGGCGAAGGCCAAGCCAAGAGCGACGCGTGTCGCCGTGCCGAGGTGTTGCAGCGGTGGGTTCACGAGGAATCCCACGACGCTGATGATCGGCAGCACGAGCCACCCCGTGAGCCGTTCGAGCACCACGGAGGCGAAGGTCTTGGGTGACTCGCCGGTCTCCCGCGAGAGGCGGCTCACGCGCAGCACGTCACCGCCGATGGTGGTCGGGAGCACGTTCGATACGAACTGACATGCCAGGTAGTGGGAGACAAGCCGCCCGAGCGCGGCGTGCAACCCGAGCACCTCGAGCACCCGCTGCCAGCGCAGCGCCGAGAGCACGAGTGAGACGAGCGTGAGTGAGGCGGCCAGCGTGAGCCACACCACCGTATGAGTGGACAGTGAGGGGACCACTTCCGACAGATCGAACGAGGGGACTCGCCAGATCAGCACCGCGAGCATCAGCACGCTGGCACCGATGCGCAATCCAAGGGAGAGCGCCTGCTTCCGGTTCACCTGCCCCCTCCCACATGCCGTCGTCTGGCCGTTCATCGTAGGCCGCTCGCTGCCTGATCCCGTGGTTGAACCGACCCCCTTTTCGGCGCTAGCTGGTCGGTCCTAGCGTGACGGGATCGGTGGATCGGTGGGCCACCCCTTGAGCGAGTCGCCTGCCCGACAGCTGGCCTGCACCTCCAAGGAGGAGATCCATGCGTCCCACCATCTACCTCGCGCTCGTCGCGACCGTCCTCGGTGTTCCCTCTGCCTGCGAGCATCGTCCGGTCGCGGGTCACGCACCCGCCAGCGCGGTCACGATCGCGGCACTGCACGACGCCCCCGCCGCCCTGACCAGGGTGGGTTCGGGCCGATTCGAGATGCACCTCTCCATCGATGGACCTGAGTCGTCCCGCGCGGTCAGGTCATTCGGTGTGTTCTCCGGCGGGGCCCTGGCGATGGACATCGATCTCGAAGCGTTGATGGCACAGATCGCCCAACAGCCAGATCGGCCGATTCCCGACGGACTGGATACGCGGGCCAGGGTCATCATCCACGACACAACCGCGTACGTGCGCATCCCGATGCTCCACGAGCTGACGGGCGAACCAGGGTGGCTGTCGCTGAGCAGCACGGAGCTGGGGGAGCGTGGCTCGGTTGGGTTCGCCGCCACTGCCCTCAACCCGGTGCGGTTGGTCGATACGCTGCGCGGGGTCGTAGGCGACGTGCAGGAGGTCGGGCGTGAAGAGGTGCGGGGAGTGAGCACGACGCACGTCACGTCCACTCTGTTGACCGGGCAGTCGATGGACGTCTGGGTCGATGCCGAGCAGCTCGTTCGGCGCCTACGTGTCGTCGTGGACGACACGAGCTCGGAGCTCGGCATCGTCACCACGACGGTCGAGCTCTTCGACTTCGGGGCCACCGTCGACATCGATGTCCCCGGCCCTGGTGAGTTCACTCCATTCTCCGATCTGATCCGCGAGTTCATGGTGGCGGGCGCGTGAGGTTCCGCGACATCGAGATCGACGGCGCCTCAGGGCCGACGGTCGTGAGCCTCGCCGAGGCCGGCGAGGGCGGGCGGCCCCTCGTACTGGTGCACGGTTTCACCGGAGCCAAGGAGGACTTCACAGACTGGCTCGACCCCCTCGCCAAGCTGGGCTGGCATGCGATCGCGCCGGACCAGCGTGGCCACGGCGCGAGCCCCAAGCCCGATGTCGAGGCCGCCTATTCGATCGACGGGTTCGCGGCTGATCTGCTCGCGCTCGTCGATGCCATGGGATGGCGTCGCGCCGTAGCTCTTGGGCACTCGATGGGCGGGATGGTCCTACAGACTGCCGCCCTCGACGCCCCACACCGCTTTGAGGCGATCATCCTCATGGACACCACCCACAAGGCCCTGCGCGCCAACCGTGGTGTCGTCGATCTGGCTGTCACGATCGCCCGAACGGAGGGCATGGCGGCGCTTCTGGCCGCACAAGAGGCGCTCGGCGGCGACGGCCCGCTTGGTAACGACATCGACCGGCGGCTCAAGGCCGAGCGTCCGGGCTACAAGGAGTTCGGGGACCGGAAGCTGCTCGCCAGCTCGCCCGCGATGTACGCGTCGATGATTCGCTCGATCACCGACCCGAACATGGAGGATCGCCTCGAACGACTGCGGACACTGACGATGCCGGCGCTGGTGCTCGTCGGGGAGCACGACAAGCCGTTCCTGGCCGCGTCGGATCGCATGGCTGCGGCGCTGCCCAGCGGCGAGCTGGCGCGTGTGCACGGAGCCGCGCACTCACCTCAGTTCGAGAACCCCGATGCCTGGTGGGCCACGTTGAGCGGCTTCCTCGGTCGGCTGTTCTGAGGCTCAGCGGGCCTTTTGGAGGAACTGCTCGCGCCCCACGATCACTCGGGTGACCTTGCCGGCGGCGACCAGACCGCAGTGGTCGCTCACCGACACGGTGAAGGTGAGGCGTCGGCCCTCGACACGCTCCAAGGTGGCCTCGGCGGCCACTGAGGACCCGACGTGGGTGGGCGCGAGATGGTCGATCTGCACCCGCATCCCCACGGTGGTCTCGCCGGGGAGAAGGTGCTCGGCCACGGCGACCAGTGCTGCCTCCTCGCAGAGCGCGATCAGCCGGGGGGTTCCGAGGACCGGCACATCACCGCTGTGCAAGGCAATGGCAGTGTCGGCCTCGGTCACCACGAGCTTGGCGCTGCCGTGCAGACCGGACGGAAGAGGCATCTGGATACGATATTCCGCGACCTGGCCATCGGGTCAAAGGCGAAGCGACCTAGCGAAGGGGCCACGTGCTCGACCATGACCTGATCCAACGCACGCTGGGGGCGGCGCTGCGCACCGGCGGCGACCTTGCGGAGATCTTCGTCGAAGACCGTGTCTCATCGAACGCCACGTTCGATGACGGCAAGGTGGAGAACCTCACGTCGGGTCGCGATCGGGGAGCCGGGATTCGGGTCATCGTCGGCGACACCACCGGGTTTGCTCATACAGCCGACCTTTCCGAGGCGGGTCTGGCCACGGCAGCGGAGGCGGCTGCAGCCGCGGCACGGTCGGGTGGCGGTGGTGTTCGAGAGGTGGCCTTCACCCCGCAGGTGGCACCGCGCGCCTACGACGTCAGCATCTACCCGGAGGACGTGGCCAAGGCCCGCAAGGTCGAGCTCCTGGGTCGGGCTGATGAAGCCGCCCGGAGCGTCTCTTCATCGATCACGCAGGTGACGGCCCGGTACGGAGACAGCCGCCGCCGCATCCTCATTGCCAACAGTGATGGGCTGCTCACCGAGGACGACCAGGTTCGAACGCTGTTCTCGGTCCTGTCGGTGGCTTCCGGAGACACCGGCATGCAGACCGGCTACCAGACGCTCGGGCGCACGGTCGGCTTCGAGCTGTTCGACACCTACGACGTGGAGGACCTTGCCCGCGAGGCGGCCCAACGGGCGGTCGTGAAGCTGGCGGCCCGCCCCGCGCCGTCAGGAACCATGCCCGTCGTCATCGGCCCTGGCGGTGGCGGCGTGCTGTTCCACGAAGCATGTGGCCACGGCCTCGAGGCCGATCTCGTGGCCAAGGGCGCTTCAGTGTTCGCCGGTCGCATCGGTGAGCGCGTCGCCGACCCGCGTGTCACCCTTGTCGACGACGGCACGATGGCCGAGGAGTGGGGGAACTTCGCTGTTGATGACGAGGGCAGCCTCGCGACGCGCAACGTGCTCATCGAGGACGGGATCCTCACCGACTACATGTGGGATCTGCTGCGCTCCCGCAAGGAGGGCCGTCCCCGCTCCGGGAACGGACGTCGGCAGAGCTACAAGCACCTGCCGATGGTGCGCATGACCAACACCTATCTCATGGCTGGTCCCGACGCGCCTGATGACATCATCGCGTCGACCCCAAACGGTGTGTACGTGGCGCATCTTGGCGGCGGGCAGGTGAACACCGCCACGGGCGACTTCGTCTTCGGGATGACCGAGGCGTACCTCATCGAGGACGGCAAGATCACCGAGCCCATCCGGGAGGGCAACCTCATCGGCAACGGCCCTGACGTCCTCGCGAGCGTCGATGCCGTCGGGCACGACTTCGCGATGGGCAGTCCCGGCATGTGTGGCAAGGACGGCCAGGGCGTGCCGGTGGGTGATGGCGTGCCGACCCTACGGGTTCCGGCTCTCACGATTGGCGGTACGGCCTGATGGCGCGCGCCAACCCGGAGCTCCTCGACGTCGCGGCTCGCATCGCCGACATGGCCCGCCCCGGTGAACAGGTGGAGGCTTACGTTGGCCGCTCGACCAGCACCACCGTCAAGGCCTACGCAGGAGAGGTCGAATCGCTCACCCAAGCCAGCTCCGCCGGCATCGGCGTAAGAGTCGTGGTCGACCACCGTGAGGGCTTCGCCTATGCGGGGACCCTCGACGAGGGGGCGGTCCTCGATGCGCTCGCGGAAGCGCGTGACAACGCCACGTTTGGCACGCCCGATGAGTTCAACGGTCTTGCCACCCCTGACGGAGTCGACGCCGTCGAGCTCGACCTGTGGCCCGCCGGCCTGGCATCGGTACCCACCGCCGACAAGGTCGCGCTGGCGCTCGAGCTGGAGCGCGAGACAGTTGGTCGCGACCCGCGGGTCGGGGCGGTACGAGTCGCTATGTACAGCGACTCCATGGGCGAGGATGCGGTTGCCACGAGCACGGGTATGCGCGCATGGGGGCGAGCGGGCACGAGCTACCTGGCGGTCCAGGCGCTAGCGGTGCACGACGGAGAGACCCAGATCGCCGGCGGGCTGTCGGTGGGCCGTGAGGTCACCGAGCTCTCGGTGGACGAGGCGGCGGACGACGCGATCTTGCGAGCCACCCGCCTGCTCGGCTCCTCCAAGCCCACCACGCAGCGCGTCACCCTCGTGCTCGAGCCCCGCATCACCGCCACGATCCTCGGGATCGTGGGAGGCATGCTCAACGGTGAAGCCGTCTTGAAGGGTCGCTCTCCGTTCGCAGACCGGGTGGGTGATGTCATCGCCTCCCCGCTGCTCACCTTCGTCGACGACCCGACCGACCCGCGCAGCCTCGGCGCCGAGGCCCACGATGGCGAAGGGCTCGCTCGCCGCCGAAACGAACTCGTGAGCGGCGGGGTGCTTCAGGGGTTCCTGCACAACACCTACTCAGGTCGCCGGTCGGGGACAGCCTCCACCGGGTCGGCCCAGCGGAGCATCTCGTCCACGCCGGGGGTAGGGGCCAGCGCGCTGGCGGTTGCGCCCGGTTCGGGCACCCACGATGAGGTGCTCTCCCGCATCGACAACGGACTGTTTGTGACCTCGATGGCCGGGCTCCACTCCGGCGTGAACCCCGTGTCGGGCGACTTCTCCGTCGGCGTCGAGGGATTGATGGTCAGGGGCGGGGCGTTGGCGGAGCCGGTACGAGAAGCGACCATCGCGTCGACGATCCAGCGGCTGCTCCTCGACATCTCGGCCGTAGGGGCCGACCTCGAGTGGCTTCCGGACGGCACGGGGGGAGTCACGCTCGTGATCCCCGATGTCGCGATGTCCGGCTCGTAGGCGTACCGTCCCGCTCGGTGCCCATCCTCCACGCCATCGTCCTCGGCATCACACAGGGGCTGTCGGAGTTCCTGCCGATCTCCTCCAGCGGCCACCTCCGGCTCGTCCCATGGCTGTTCGGCTGGGACGACTTCGCGGGCCAGGCATCGCTGGAGAAGACCTTCGATGTCGCACTGCACCTCGGAACCCTGATCGGCGCGCTCGCATACTTTCGCGCCGACATCGCTCGGTACGCGCGGGCTGGTCTCCGGCGTGACGCGGCGCGGACCGACGATGGACGCCTGGCCTGGCTGCTCGTGCTGTCGGCGATCCCCGCAGGCATCACCGGCGCACTGTTCTCGGACGTGATCGAACGCAAGACCGGGTACATCTGGCTCATCGCCGCCATGCTCATCGTGTTCGGGCTCGTGCTCGGGTGGGCTGACCGACGCACCGGCAGCCGCGGGCTGAACGACATACGACTGCGCGACGCGCTTCTGATCGGAGCCGGTCAGGCCTTGGCGCTGCAACCAGGCGTGTCTCGCTCCGGGGTCACGATGACCGCCGGTCGACTGGTGGGACTCGGTCGCGACGGCGCCGCTCGCTTCGCGTTCCTGATGAGCCTTCCCATCATCGCAGGCGCGCTTGTCTTCAAGGCCAAGGATGTTGTCAACGGATCGGGGATCCCCGACGGGTTCGCGGCGCCATTCGCATGGGGCATCGTCGCATCGGGAATCACCGGCTGGATCGCCGTCTGGGCCACGCTCCGTCTGGTCCGGACGCGTTCGTTCGCGCCGTTCGTCGTGTATCGCGTCGTGCTCGGCATCGGCGTGCTGGCGCTGTACACGATTCGATAGGCGATGGCCGGGCGTTCACGCGCCGACCAAGGCCAAGAACACGGCGCCCTCGCCGAGCGCGACTGCGACCCTTGGTGCCAGATCGCGGGGCACGGCGATGGTGGCCGAGGCGTCATCGACCGCGACCACCAGTGCGGCCGCCGTCAGCGTGAATCCCGGCGGGCCATTCCCAGCGGTGTCTCTGGGCAGCGCCACGAGGATGTCCACGCGATCCCCTGGCGTCAAGGGTGGCGTGGTGCTGCTGTCGATGGGGATGGCTACGCCAAGCGTCCCCGCGGGTAGGCGCGCAGCGGCGCCCTGCAGTCCCGAGGGCGCAAGCCGCTGCGCGACCAAGACCTCTCCTTCGATCACATCGACGCGGAGCACAGGGTCGGCCGGCAGTCGTTCGAGCGCGGTGGCCGGGATCAGCGCCGCCGGCCGCGCCACGAGCTCGACGTCGCCCGCGTCGACGTTGTCGCCGGCATCGAGGTCATGCCGAGCGACCAGTACCAAGCGCTCCGTCCCCCATGCTCGTCGCGTCTGCTCGGCGCCGCTCACGATCTCAGAGGCGAGCCACCCCGCGCTCAGCGCGAGTGACACCACCACGGCCCACCACAGCCGTGGTTCGCGTCGCAGCGCGAGACCCACGCGCGGACGACGCCAGCTCTGCGCGCGGGGACGGGTCCTCGGGCGCATGGGCGCGCCTCCTGCCGGTCGAGACGGATCAGCGGGGGAAGTCCGTTCCCGACGGTACTGGGGGCGTGGGGAGCGGGCTAGGCCGACTTGGCGTCGGAGGAGGGGACGCTCTTGGCCGGCGATTTCGGCGTCGACGAGGTCGAAGAGCTGTCCGACGACGAGCTGCCGGAGTCTTTGCTGCCGGAGTCCTTGCTGCCGGAGTCCTTGCTGCTGCCGCTCGTGCCGGTGTCGCTGCTCGTCGTGCTGCCTGACGCTCCCGACGTACCAGTCGACGAGGAGGTCTTGTCGCGGCTGTCGTTCTTGTAGAACCCGCTGCCCCGGAACGCGATTCCGACCGAGCCGAACACCTTGCGGAGCTCCTCGGCCTGGCATGCCGGGCAGGCCGTGAGGGCATCGTCGCTGAAGGCCTGGACGGCCTCAAGCTCGTGCCCGCAGGCCTTGCACCGGTATTCGTAGGTGGGCACGCCCTGTCCTCCGTGTAGCACTCGAGATTCAGCCCCAGCGCGCTGGCACTCGGGTAGGGAGAGTGCCAGGGTAGCGGGATGCCTGTGCGCTCTGCCATGTCGGAGCGCCCGTAGCCTGACCGGGTGGACGTCGTGTGGGTTCTTCTTCTGCCCGCGTACTTGCTGGGCACCTTCCCCACCGCGCTTCTCGTGGGCCGGTGGGCGGGGCAGGACCCGACGCGGTCCGGTTCCGGCAACCCGGGCGCATCGAACGCGTACCGCACGATGGGGCGACGGGCCGGCGTCACCGTGCTCGTCGGTGATGTCTGCAAGGGGGTCGTGGCTGCCAGCGGCGCTCTGCTCCTCGGAGGTCGGGGCGTAGCGGTGGCCTGCGGACTGGCGGCCGTCGTCGGTCACGTCTTGCCGATCACCCGGCGCTTCCAAGGCGGCAAGGGCGTCGCTACTGCCGCCGGCATGGCCTTTGTACTCGTGCCGGGCCCAGCGGTGGCGCTGATCGTCGTGTGGGCTGCGGTCGCCAAGATCACCGGCACGGCGTCGATCGCGTCGATCACGATTGCTGCCGCGATGCCAGTTGCGGTCGCCCTGGCGGGCCGCCCCGGAGCCGAAGTCGGGGCCTTCGCAGCCTGCGGCGCGCTGGTGGTCGCCCGGCACCGCGGAAACATCGGCCGCTTGCGTCGCGGCGAGGAGCGCGTGCTGACTCGTGGCTCCCGAAGCCAGCGCCTCCCGTAGGCGGCCGAGTGCAGTCGCTACCCTCGGCGCCCATGGCTCCCGTTCGCAAGGCCGTCATCCCCGCGGCAGGTCTCGGCACGCGCTTCCTGCCGGCTACGAAGGCGCAGCCGAAGGAGATGATCCCCGTCATCGACAAGCCGTCCATCCAGTTCGTGGTGGAAGAGGCGGTGCGAGCAGGGATCGACGACATCCTCATCATCACGGGGCGGGGCAAGGGGAGCATCGAGGACCACTTCGATCGCAACGTCGAGCTCGAGGCCGAGCTCCGTGCGAAGGGCAAGGACGCCGAGCTCGAGCAGATCGTTGCGCTCACCGACCTCGCCAACATCCACTTCGTGCGTCAGGGCGAGCCGCTCGGGCTCGGCCACGCCGTCAACGTCGCCCGCAAGCACGTCGGCGACGACCCGTTCGTGGTGCTCCTCGGTGACGACATCATGGTGGACTCGTCCACGGTCCTCGCCGAGATGATCGCGGTCCATGAGCGAACAGGCTCGACCGTGCTGTCGTGCAAGGAGTTTCCGCCGGATCAGATCGGCCTCTACGGCTGCGTGGATCCGGAGCCGGCGGGCGATCGGCTGCTGCGGATCAAGGGCATCGTGGAGAAGCCGGAGCCCGGCACGGAGCCGTCGTCCTACGCGGTGCTCGGCCGATACGTGTTCCCGGCTTCGATCTTCGACGCACTCGATCGCGTGAAGCCGGGTCGGGGCGGCGAGATTCAGCTCACCGATGCCATCGGGCTGCTGCTCGCCACCGAGGAGGTGCTCGGCTACACGTTCGTCGACGGTCGCTACGACGTCGGCAGCAAGCTCGACTACCTCCGTGCCACCGTCGAGCTCGCCCTCGCCCGCCCCGACCTCGGCCCCGACTTCCGAGCCTGGCTCGCCAGCTACGTCCGCGAGCAAGGCATCGTCTGACCTCACTCCGCAGGCGTTCTCGGGCGGTTTTTCCGTCCAGGCGGCGGAAAAACCGCCCGAGAACGAAGATCCGTAGGATCAAATCGTGCTGATCTCGCTCGCTGACGCCCAAGGCCACGTGCTCGACCGGGTGGGGGCGCTCCCGCCCTGTGAGCGTCCGGCAACCGACGCGCTTGGGTTGGTGCTCGCCGAGCCTGTGGTGTCGACCGAGGCGGTGCCGCCGTTCGCCAACACCGCCATGGACGGGTACGCGGTTGTCGCCGCGGACACTGCGGCGGCGACCGACGACGAGCCCATACGGCTGCCAGTGGTCGCTGAGGTGGCGGCCGGCCACCCCGCCCCCCGAGCACTCGTCGCTGGGGAGGCGATGCGGATCTTCACGGGCGCTCCCATGCCGGACGGTGCGGATGCGATCGTCATGGTCGAGCGCACGGAGCGCCTCGACGACGGTGCGACCGTTGCCGTTCGGGTGCCCGCAACCGTCGGCGACCACATCCGTGCCGCGGGCGACGACGTGCGGGCCGGCGACGATGTCTTCGTAGCCGGGGAGAAGGTCACCGCTGGCCACCTTGGTGTGCTGGCGACCATCGGGGTCGGCCAGGTCCGCGTGTACCCGCGGCCGCGGGTGGGTGTGCTGTCCACGGGCGACGAGCTGGTGGCGGACGGGGGGGTGCTGGCCCCCGGGCAGATCCGCGAGTCGAACGGTCGCACGCTGCTCGCGCTCTTGGCTGAGGATGGCTTCGAGCCGATCGATCTCGGGCTCGTGGCTGACGATGAGGCGGCCATCACCGCCGCCATCCAAAGCGGGGTGACGAGCTGCGACGCGGTCCTGACCAGCGGAGGTGTCTCGATGGGAGACCTCGATCTCGTGAAGGTGGTGCTCGATCGCATCGGCGAGATGCGATGGATGCAGATCGCCATCCGCCCAGCGAAGCCCTTCGCCTTTGGAGTCGTCGGTGACACTCCGGTGTTCGGACTACCGGGCAACCCGGTGTCGTCGATGGTGAGCTACGAGCTCCTGGCCCGACCAGCACTGCGTCGCATGGCCGGTCACCGGGCTGAGCGTTGGCACCGACCTGCCGTCGCTGCCGTGGCCGCCGAGGCGCTCACGCGGCGACCGGACGGCAAGGTGCACTACCCCCGGGTGGTGGGTGAGCGAACGGCCGACGGCATCTTGCGAGTGCGCTCGGCGGGCGCCCAGGGATCGCACCACCTCACCGTGATGGCTCGGGCGCATGGCCTCGCCGTGCTGTCCGACGGTGACGGCGTCGCGGCCGGTGATTCGGTCCACGTCTTGCTCCGCTCCGACGTCTGATCACCGTTCTCGGGCGGAAAATCCGTCCCAGGGACGGAGTAGTCGCCCGAGAACGCGTTTGGTCCGTAGCCTGGTCGGGTGACCGCTCCTGACGCCGACGTACCGCGGCCGCTCGTGGACTCCTTTGGGCGCGTGCACCGGGACCTGCGGATCTCCGTCACGGATCGCTGCAACTTCCGTTGCACCTACTGCATGCCCGTCGAAGGCATGGAGTGGCTGCCTCGATCCGAGGTCCTCACCTTCGAGGAGCTCGAGCGCGTCGCCAGGGTGCTCGTCGAGTGCCACGGCATCCGTTCCATTCGCATCACGGGTGGCGAGCCGACGGTACGGGCGCATCTACCGGTGCTGGTCGGCAAGCTGGCAGAGCTCCCGGTCGATCTGGCTCTCACCACCAACGGCGCCACGCTCCGCTCCTGCGCCGCCGATCTCGCTGGTGCCGGGTTGCAACGGGTGAACGTGTCGCTCGACTCGCTGCGGCCCGAGCGGTTTGCGGAGATGACGAGGCGCGATGAGCTCGCCAACGTGCTCGACGGCATAGATGCCGCGGTTGAGGCGGGCCTGTCGCCAGTCAAGGTCAACGTGGTGGTGGTGCGAGAGGTGAACGACGACGAGGTCGTGGACCTGGCCCGCTATGGCCGTGATCGTGGTGTCACGATCCGGTTCATCGAGTTCATGCCCCTCGACGGTGGCGACGAGTGGCGCAATGAGCAGGTCGTCAGCCAGGCGGAGATCCTCGAGCGAATCGGGGCGGTGTTCCCACTGGAGCCGATCGCGCGCGGCCACGAGCCCGCCGAGCGCTTCCGTTACCTCGACGGCCGTGGCGAGGTGGGCGTGATCCCGAGCGTGACCCGTCCGTTCTGCGAGCAGTGCGATCGCATCCGGCTCACCGCTGACGGTCAGCTGCGGAACTGCCTCTTTTCGCTCGAGGACCATGACCTACGGGGCGTACTGCGCTCCGGTGGTACCGACGACGACCTGTCGGTCGCGATCGAGGCCTGCGTCGGGGCCAAGTGGGCCGGGCACGCCATCAACCAGGTGCAGTTCGTACGCCCGCGCCGATCGATGAGCCAGATCGGCGGTTAGCGGGCCGGAGTGGGTCAGGGCAGGGGAGTAGGATCCGGCCATGTCCGACCGCGGCCTCACCCACCTCGATCCGCTGGGCAGGGCCCGCATGGTCGATGTCACGCCCAAGGAGGCCAGCCACCGCCGTGCGGTCGCCCGGGCCCGCGTGCACATGCAGCCCGACACGACCGCCCTCGTCGCCCGGGGGGCGGTGAGCAAGGGTGACGTCCTCGCAGTGGCGCGCGTGGCGGGCATCCAAGCTGCCAAGCGCACGCCGGATCTCATTCCGCTGTGTCATCCCCTGCTCGTTGGCGCCGTGCTCATCAACTTCCGCATCGAGGACACCTGGGTCGAGGTGGAGGCAGCCGTCGACACGGTCGACCGCACCGGGGTCGAGATGGAGGCGCTGACGGCGTGCACCGTGGCCGCGCTGACCATCTATGACATGTGCAAGTCCGTCGACCGGTCGATGGTGATCGGTGATGTGACGCTCTGGGAGAAGACCGGCGGCCGCTCTGGCACGTACCGTCGGGGTCCGCTCGACGACGATCTGGGCCTCTAGACCTACAAACGTTCGCGAGCACTTTGCTTGCAAAAGTTTGGAGATCTTGTGGCGCGGGGCGTACGGTTCGTAGTACAACCGTAATGATCGACAGCCGCCCGACACGGACGGCATTGGATCGTCGCAGAACCGCCTGACCACTCCGGGCCGCCGAGCATCCACCGATGCTCATCAGGCGCCAGGTACGGTCCCTCACCAAGACAAGGACGGCAACGGAGCGTGACCACCGTGCTCGTACTCGGAATCTTGGCCGCAATATGGGCCGCAGTGCTGCTTCCCCCGTATCTCCAGAATCGCCGCGAGACCCGCCCCGGCGACTCGATTGCGACCTTCCGCAGCCAGCTGTCGGTGCTGGAGCGCACCACCCCCGGAGGCAGCCGCAGCTCGCTGACCCGTCTCGACGTCGGCCGCTACGAGCCCCCCGCCTACGTCCCTCCCGCCACCCGCCGCACCGGCCACCGTCCCGCCCCGTCGCAGGTCGCCATGCGCCGCGCCGAGGTGCGCCGTCGCCGCCGTGACGTGTTCCTCACGCTCCTCGGTGCCGTTGTGGTCACCTTCGTCCTCGCCGTCGCCCTGGGCGGATCGTTCGTCTGGTCGCTGCAGGTCATCGTTGACGTCGCCTTCGCGGTTTACGTCGCCATGCTCATCATGATCCAGCAGCAGGCGATGGACCGTGAGCAGAAGGTCCGCTACCTGGATCTCGACGCTCCGCGACGCACGGCACCCGAGCCCGCGCTCCTGCTGCGTCGCTCCGGCAGCTAGCGCGCCACAGCCTGACGCCCTGAGGTGGCGGCGCCCGTGGGGTGCCGCGCTACTGTGACGTCTCCCTCGGGGGTGTAGCTCAGTTGGCTAGAGCGCTTCGGTCGCATCGAAGAGGCCGTGGGTTCGAGTCCCATCACCTCCACCAAAGGGATCTGTAGCGTGCGATCTCATGCAGATCGCGGCACGTGTGGTGGCCTTCCTCGCGGGGAGCGTCCTGGCGGTGGGCGTGCTTGGGTCCGCACTGCGGACCGTGGTGGTCCCGCGGGCCGAACCGAGCCTTCTGACGCGGGCGGTGTTTCAGGGGACCCGCGCGCTGTTCGATCTGCGTGTGCGCCGCGCATCCGGCTGGAACGAGGCCGACCGGATCATGGCCCGCTATGCGCCAGTGGCACTCCTGCTTCTGCCAGGAGTGTGGGTTGCTTCCATGGTCGTCGCGTTCACCCCGATGTTCTGGGCGTTCGGGAGCGGGTTTCCACGCGAAGCGTTCACCCGTAGCGGCTCGTCTCTGCTCACACTCGGCTTCGCGTACGGCCATGACCTCCCGGAGACGACGCTGTCGTTCCTCGCGGCCACCCTTGGCCTCGGGCTGGTTGCCCTCCTGATCTCCTACCTCCCGTCGATCTATGCTCAGTTCTCCCGACGTGAGGCGCTCGTCGGTCAGCTCGACACCCGCGCCGGCACCCCGCCATCGCCTGAGGTGCTCCTCAAGCGAGCCCTTCGGATTGGCTGGCTGGAACAGCTCGACGACCTCTGGATCGACTGGGACAGGTGGTTCGTCGAGGTCGACGAGTCGCACAGCTCGAACGTCGCCCTTCCGTTCTTTCGCAGCCAGCATCCCGAACGGTCGTGGCTCACTGCTGCGGGCTGCGTACTTGATACGGCGGCGTTGCGCGCATCGATCCTTGACCTACCTCGCGGCTTCCAAGCAGAGCTCTGTCTCCGGTCGGGCTACCTGGCGCTGCGCCACATCGCCGACGCCTTCGACATCCCCCACGACGCCGAGCCTCGACCAGGGGACCCAATCTCGGTCACCCGCGACGAGTTCGACCAGGTCTGGGAGGGGCTTGCAGCCGCGGGTGCTCCGCTGGTGGCGGATCGCGATCAGGCGTGGCGCGACTTCGCCGGCTGGCGGGTGAACTATGACAGCGTGCTGCTTGCGCTCTGCGGCCTGGTGGTACCTCCCGTGGCCCCCTGGTCCTCAGATCGATCAACGACGAGGTACCGACCTCCCATACGTCGACGCCGAAGCTGACCGGGAGCAGGGGCGCTACCGCCGCTCGAACCGCAGGATTGCCTGCACGGGTTCGCTGTCTGACGGATCTGCCAAACGCACGAACACCGCCTGCACGGCATCACCGATGCGAACTGCGCCCGGGTCCTCGGTCACCACGTTCGTGAGGATGCGGGGGCCCTCTCCGAGCTCCACGTAGGCGACCACGAACGGTGCCGCATCGCGCCACGGTCCCATCGCCTTGTGCAGCAGGGTGCACGCATAGACCGTGCCCTGCCCCGACACCTCGATCCACCTGACCTCGTCGTTGCCGCAGACGGGGCACCATGCCCGCGGGTACCAGATGTAGTGCTCACACGCGTTGCAGCGAGGCAGGACGAGTCGTCCATCGGCAGCCGCGGTCCAGAAGGGCTCCGCCTCAGGGTTGTAGGGAGGCGCCAGCGCGGGGAGCTCGCTCACCCGAAGGCTCCCAGCACGAGGGTTGCGCTGCCGTGGCGCGTCGACAGGGCACCGCCGGTGCCGTGGGCCAGGGCCAGCTCGCACCCGGGTACTTGTACCGCCGGGTGCGCTTCCCCACGGAGCTGGCGAACGGCTTCGATGATCTTGGTCATGCCGCCTCGATTCGCCGGGTGGTTGTTGCACAACCCGCCGCCATCGGTGTTGAAAGGGAGACGGCCGCCAGGGCTGCGAAGTGCCCCGTCCGCCACGAAGGCGCCACCGCGACCCTTCTCGCAGAAGCCGAGGTCCTCGAGGGCGATGAGCACGGTGATGGTGAAGCTGTCGTAGATCGATGCGTACTGGATGTCCTTGGGCGTGACACCCGCCTCCGCGAACGCGGCTGGGCCACTCCAGCGCGCCGCCGAGTAGGTGAGGGAGATGCGTCCGGCGTCGGTGTGCTTCACCGCCTCGCCGTGGCCGAGCACGTTGGCCCCGGCCCGTCCAAGGCTCCGGGCCACGTCGGGGTGCACGACCACCACGGCGCCGCCGCCATCGGTCACGACGCAGCAATCGAGTCGGTGCAGCGGGTCCGCCACCAGCGGTGACGCCAAGACGTCGTCCACCGTGACCAGGTTGGGGAGCAATGCGTGGGGGTTGTGCTGTGCGTGCTCGGAGGCGGCCACCTTGATCCACGCGAGCTGCTCGCTTGTGGTGCCGAACTCGTGCATGTGACGGGACGCGGCGAGCGCATAGTTGCCGACCGGGCTCGAGATCCCGACGTGCTCGAATCCCGCCTCGGGCGAGTCCATCATCCGCTGCGCAGCACCCGGCATGGCGCCGCCGGTTCGGGGTCGTCCCGCCAGGGTGATGAGCGCGACGCGACACTTGCCGGCGGCGATCGCCGCTGCCGCGTGGCCCACGTGCGCGAGGTACGAGCTGCCGCCGGTTTCCGTTGAGTCGATGTAGCTCGCTGAGAGCCCGAGGTACTCGGCCATCGAGACCGGCCCGAAGCCCGGGGCCGTGGAGTCACAGAAGTAGGCGTCGACATCATCAAGCGCGAGGCCTGCGTCCGTGAGCGCACCCACCGCGACTTCGCGATGGATCTGGGCGATGGTGCGGTCGGGGATCTCCCGGCGCGGGTGCTCGTAGGCGCCCACGATGACTGCCTTCCCTCGGATCGACATGGCGCCGAGTCTGCGCGCACCGATCATCAGCCGTCCACCCGATGGTCATGTGCTGGCCATCCGGGATCTGCCAGATCGTTGCGGGGCGCCGATAGCGTCAGGGCGTGACCACCGCTTCCGATGGGTTTGCCACCGACCTCACCGCCGCTGACCGCTCTATCCAGTTTCGGCTGGCGTTCAATGTGCGTGACCTCGGGGGACTGCGCACGGTTGACGGCGCGACGGTCCAGCGCGGTCGCGTGTTTCGCGCCGACGGTGTCCACCGCCTTCGCGACGATGACCTCGCAGCTGCGCGCTCTCTCGGACTGCGGACCGTGATCGACCTGCGGACAGCGGCCGAGATCGGTAAGGGCGGCCGCTTTCCTGTGGAGCAGTACCCGGTGGAGTGGCACTCATTGCCGCTCCTCCGGCGCATCTGGTCCGACGACGACCTCGTCCCCACCACCGGCGCCGCGGACTTCCTGCGCGATCGCTACCTCGACATGCTCAGCGAGGGTGCCGAATCGCTCGCCACCATCGTGCCCCTCATCGCCGAGGGTCACCCTGCGCTGTTCCACTGCGCGGCGGGGAAGGATCGCACGGGTGTCGTGGCTGCGTTGCTCCTGGGGTTGGTCGGCGTGGGGCGAGACGACATCGTGGCCGACTACCACGCCACCGCCGGTGCCATGGCGGCGTTTGTCGACTGGCTCACGCTCGAGTACCCCGAAGCGATCGACGCCATGACCAGCCAGCCGCCCGAGTACCTCGAGGCGCCGCCAGAGGCGATGTCAGGATTCCTCGATGTCGTCGACGAGCGTCACGGCTCGATGCATGGCCTCGCGGAGCACCTGGGGATCGCGGCTGGCACCGTCGAACGGCTCCGCGAGACCCTCCTCGCCTGACCCGCTCAGCGAGGGGCAAACGTGGGCTCGGCGGCGGTGGCCGTGAACCCCCTGCTGCTGAGGGCCGCGATGACGCGCTCCACGTGGTCGTGGTCGTAGGTCTCCATCACGACCTGGAGCTCGGCGGAGCGCGCCGGCACATCGAGGAACGTGCGATCGTGGAGGATCTCGACGATGTTGGCGCCCGCCTCGCCGAGGATCGTTGTGACCTGACCGAGCACTCCGGGTTGATCGGGGATCTGGATCTGCAGCCGAGTCAGGCGCCCCGACCGCACAAGGCCCCGCATGATCACCGAGGCCAGCAGTCGGGGATCGACGTTGCCGCCGCTGAGCACGACCCCCACACTGCGATGGGGGAGCAGATCGGGGTGCTCGAGGAGTGCAGCAATTCCCGCGCCGCCAGCCCCTTCCACCACCACCTTCTCGATCTCCAGCAGAAGGTTCACGGCCGCTTCGAGCGACTCCTCCCGGACGGTGACGATCTGGTCGACATGTTCGGCGATGAGCTTCGTGGTCAGCGAGCCGGGGGTCGGGACAGCGATGCCTTCCGCGAAGGTTGCTCCTCCGACGGCGAGGTCCTGGCCAGTCGTGGCCGCGAGCATGGACGGCCACCGCTCGCTCTGCACACCCACGACCGTCATGGTCGGGCGAAGGGCTCGTACCACCACGGCGATGCCCGACAGGAGGCCGCCCCCGCCCGTGGGCACCAGCAGCGAATCGAGGTCCGGGTGGTCCTCCAGCATCTCCAGGGCCACCGTTCCCTGTCCCGCGATCACCGCTGCGTCGTCATAGGGATGCACGAACACGCGCCCCTCGCTGTCGGCGATGCGGCGGGCCTCGGCGGTGGCTTCGGCGAGGTCGGCGCCGTGCAGAACCACCCGCGCTCCCAACACCTCCGTGCGGTGCACCTTCACGAACGGGGTGGCGGCGGGCATGACGATCGTTGCGTCGATGTCGAGGCGAGCCGAATGACGAGCCACCGCCTGAGCATGGTTCCCGGCGGACATGGCGACGACGCCGCACGCTCGTTCAGCTGGGGTGAGCAGGAGCAGCTTGTTGAGCGCGCCTCGCTCCTTGAACGCTGCCGTGAACTGCAGATTCTCGAACTTCACCACCACACTGGTGCCGAGGACTGCGCTCAGGGTCTGTGAGCGGGCGCTCGGCGTGCGCTCGACCGCACCCGCGATGCGGGCCGATGCTGCCCGCACATCGTCGATGGTGACCGTAGGAACGGACGCGGTGTCGGTCACGGTGCCAACGATCGCACGACCGCAGCGCCCGCGAGCAGTTCCTTGTTTGGCACGGCACCGGTACCGGGGTCATCGGGCACCGCGACGAGCCCGTCGGGACCCGGGAGACAGGGCCCAGCGAGGTCCGGGTGGAATCGGCCGCGAGGATCGAGGTCGGGGGCCAGTGACATCCCGGGAAGCGCGGCCAGCGCGATGTTGGCGGCCCGTCCGATGCCGGTCTCGAGCATGCCGCCTACCCAGACCGGCAGGCCGAGCTCGCCGCACCGGTCGTAGATGGCTCGGGCCGCGAGCCAACCGCCGACCCGACCCGGCTTCAGGCACAGGATGCCGCAGGCACCGAGCGCCACGGCCGCGTCAAGGGTGGCCACCGACGTGATCGACTCATCGAGGCAGATCGGTGTGGCGAGCCGAAGCGCGAGCCGGGCGTGGCTCACGAGATCGTCGGGGGCGAGAGGCTGCTCGAGACAGGTGAGAGCGGCGGCGTCGAGGTCCTCCAGCTCAGCGAGGTGCGCAGGATCGTCGAGCCGGAACGAGCCATTGGCATCGGCCTGAAGGGCAACCTCTGGCCCGACGTGGGCGCGTAACGCGAGGACGGGATCGGTAGCTTGTCCCGGCGCGATCTTGACCCGCAGCCGTGCAGCTCCGGCGACGAGCGCCTGGTCCGCTTCGGTGAGAAGGTCCTGCACGTTGTCGTGGAGCCCAAGTGATGCTCCGGCGGGGACCGCCGCCGCGGTCGCCCCCAGCCACCCCGCCAGCGATCGTCCGGCCGCTCGGAGCTGGGCGTCGAGCACGGCGAGCTCTAGCGCTGCCTTTGCCATGGGGTGACCGCGTACCCCCTCGAGCTGCTTGCGGACGCTCAGGGCATCTCCGATCGGCGCCGCCCACGCGCGCGGGAGCAGGTGGTGGCGCAGCACGTGGGCCGCACCATCCACGTACTCCGGGGAGTAGGTCGGCTCCACTTCCGCCACGCACTCCGCCCATCCCTCGGCTTCATCTGCCATGACGTGCACCAACAGGACCGTCCGCTCGGTCCGGCGGCTCGACGCCGAGCGAAATGGGGTGGCGAGGGGCAACCTGAGCGTGACGAGCTCAATTGCTCCGACGCGCACAGGGGTCAGGGGCTCCAGCGGCGTCATCGATCCCATGCTGGCACGGTCGAGCGCCCACAATGGCCGGTAACCTGATCCACGATGACGGTCACGACCAGCAGCCACGGCACGCTCAAGGCCAACGATCCCTGCTGGTGTGGGAGTGGGAAGAAGTTCAAGCGGTGTCACAAAGCGGCCACGGATCGGGTTCGTCCGGGTCGCCTGAGCCCTCTTCGCACGGTCCCGGTCGGGATTCCCCGCCCTCCGTACGCCGAGTCTGGTGAACCGGTCCGCATCCCGGAGAGCCCCGTCCAGTCTCCGGACGTCATCGAGCGCATGCGACGAGCGGGCAAGGCCGCGGCCGAGGTGCTGGCCGAGACCGCCGCCGCGATCACGCCTGGTGTCACCACTGATGAGCTCGATGCCATCTGCCACCAGGCGTGCATTGATCGCGGCGGTTACCCCAGCCCGCTCAACTACAGCGGATTCCCGAAATCGCTGTGCACCTCCGTGAACGAGGTGATCTGCCACGGCATCCCCGACGATCGAGCCCTGCTCGATGGTGACATCGTGAACCTCGACGTCACGATCTTCCTCGACGGTGTCCACGGCGACACGAACGCTACGTTCGGTGTGGGCAGCATCGATGATGAGAGCCGCCGTCTCATCGAGGTCACTCTGGAGTGTCTGGAACGAGCGATTGCCACCGTCCGGCCCGGGGCCGCGTTCAATGTCATCGGCAAGGCGATCCAAGACCACGCCCAGGGCAACGGGTTCGGTGTCGTGCGGAGCTTTGTCGGCCATGGCATAAGCACGCAGTTCCACACCGATCTGCACGTGCCCCACTACTTCGAGCCTCGGCTCACCCTTCCGATCGAGGCGGGGATGACCTTCACGATCGAACCCATGATCACGATGGGTGCTTGGGAGCACGACCTCTGGGACGACGGGTGGACAGCGGTCACGGTGGACCGCCGTCGTACCGCTCAGTTCGAGCACACGTTGCTCGTCACTGACGACGGTGTCGATGTCCTCACCCGTCAGTAGCGACCCGAGTTCCTGAGCGCTGGCGCGAGGTCGCCGCGTGGCTCGACAGCGACTGTCTCGAGGCCGAGGAACCCGGCGAGCTCGACCAGCCGATCGTGCAGCGCTGCTAGCGAGCGGTCCGGATCAAAGGCCGGCTCCGCGTAGGCGCTGCGCACACGGAGGACTCCCGCTTGGCGATCTGCCTTGAGGTCAACTCGCGCGACCAGGGCCCCGTCGTGCAGGAACGGCAGCACGTAGTACCCGTGGACGCGCTTCGCCTGGGGCACGTAGATCTCGATGCGATAGCGGAACCCGAAGAGCGCTTCGACGCGGCTGCGCTCCCAGACCAGCGAGTCGAACGGCGACAGAAGCGCCGATCCTCGCACCCAGCGGGGAAGCGTTGCCTTGGGGTGCAGGAAGGCGGGTTGGCGCCAACCTTGCACTGACACCTCCTGCAGGGCACCGTCGGCCGCGAGCTCGGCAAGGTGCCGTCGGGACGTCACGATGTTGAGTCGGTAGTAGTCGGCAAGACAGCGTGCCGAGCCGATTCCATGGCTTCGTGCCGCTCGCAGGAGCAGCGTCTTGTGGGCTTCGTCCTCGGTGGGGGTGTCGGCCTCCACCACGGCCTGCGGCAAGACGTGCTCTGGCAGCAAGTAGTGACGGCTGAACGAGGCCGGGTCGCGTCGAGCCGTGACCTCGCCGTTCCAGAAGAGGAGCTCGACGGCCTTCTTGGCGTCGCTCCAGTTCCACATGCTCCCTGGCGTCGCCTTGGCGCGCTTGATCGCGTCACCCAGGTGCTCGAGCTCGCCCAGCGTGACCGGCCCGCGCTCTGCCACCGCGGCACGCACATCCTGCACCAGCGTCGGTCGTCGCTTGGTGACCTTCACCATGCCGCCCCAGGCGTGGTCCTCCCGCATCCGCCAGCGCAACAACGGGTGCATGCTGACCGGCAGGAGCGATGCCTCGTGACCCCAGTACTCGAACATCTCTCCGCTGGCCCACAACCAGTCCGAGAGGGCCTCTCGACGGTAGGGCCCGAGGCGTGCGAGGAACGGCAGCTCATGTGACCTCGTGAGCACATTGACGGAGTCGATCTGTACGAGGCCAACACGATCAAGCACGCGGCGGAAGTGACGGCGGTCGATCCGCCCCGTAGGTCGCGCGTCCCCGAATCCCTGAGCCTGGAGTGCGATTCGGCGTGCTTCGTCAAGCCGCAGGGTGTCCGAGGTCAGTGCCATGGTCATCGCAGAGTAGGTTCCGCGGGCGGAAGATCGTCCCCAATTCACTGAGGAGAGACAAGATGCGCGTCGTCGTCGACTACGACCTGTGCGAGAGCAACGCCCTCTGCATGCAGGCTGCCCCTGAGGTCTTCGAGGTTCGCGACGATGACTTTCTCTACGTGCTGCAGGACGAACCTGCAGAGGACCTGCGGGCCAAGGTCGAAGAAGCCGTCCGTCGTTGCCCGAAGCAAGCAATCACGATCGAGGGCTGAACGCACCTGGTGAGCGCTGACCGCATCGTCATCGTCGGCGCGTCCCTCGCAGGCTTCAGAGCCGCCGAGGAGCTCCGCGCGCTCGGACACGAAGGATCGATCACCGTCGTCGGTGACGAGCCCCACCTGCCGTACGACCGCCCTCCGCTGTCCAAGCAGGTGCTCGCTGGTAGTCGTCCTCCGGAAGCAACCGCGTTGGGTGCCTCGAGCGGATCGATCGAGGATCTGGGTCTCGACTGGCGCCTGAGCACGAGCGCCACCGCTCTCGACCTGGCAGAGCGCATCGTGCTCTTGGGAGGCGGAGAGCGTCTGCCCTACAACGGCCTCGTGATCGCGACGGGTGCGTCGCCTCGCCGGCTGCCGGGCACGGACCACCTCGCCGGCGTCCACACGCTGCGCACGCTGGACGATTGCCTGGCGATCCGCTCCGTGCTCCAGGCGGGCCCACGACGGGTAGCGGTGGTCGGGGCGGGCTTCATCGGCGCAGAGGTCGCCGCCACCTGCCGCGGCCTTGGCATTGAGGTCAGTCTCATCGAGGCGCTGCCTGTGCCGCTCGAGCGGGGTCTTGGTCCCCAGATGGGGGCGGTCATGGCCGACCTACATCGTGACCATGGGGTGGATGTGCGCCTTGGCGTCGGCGTCGTGCTCATCGACGGGTCCGATCGGGCCGAGCGGGTTCGGCTCACGGACGGGTCCGTGCTCGACGTGGACTTGGTCGTGGTGGGGATCGGGGTGAGCCCGAACACGGGTTGGCTGGATGGCTCGGGTCTCACGATCGACAACGGCGTGCTGTGCGATGCCACGTGTCTTGCTGCGCCCGGAGTGGTCGCGGCCGGTGATGTCGCCCGTTGGCCGAACCCGCTGTTCGACGAGGTGATGCGAGTCGAGCACTGGGACAACGCCATCGCGATGGGCGCCCATGCGGCCCGGACTCTGCTCGCCGTTCCCGGGACGGCTGAGTCGTTCGCTCCCGTACCATGGTTCTGGTCTGACCAGTACGATCGCAAGGTGCAGCTGGCCGGACGAGCGGGCGCCGACGACCTTGTGGAGGTCGTGTCCGGTTCGGTGGAGGATCGTCGGTTCGTAGCGTTCTACGGTCGGGGCGGCCGAGTGGTCGGGGTGCTGGGGATGAACCAGCCGGCCAAGGTGATGCGCTGGCGGAGCATGATCGAGGACCGGGTGTCCTGGGACGATGCGCTGGCGGCGGCAGGATCGTCCGAATGACAGGCGCCGCGTTCCTACTGCTGACGCTGGCCTTCGTCGTCGCGGCGGGGGACTGGCACGCCGTGTTCCACGGCAACAAGCCGTTGGAGTACCTCTGCAAGCCGCTCACGATGGTGCTGTTGTTCGGGGCCGCGCTCGCGCTCGATCCTGCTGACCCGACGGTGCGCGCGTGGTTCCTGGTCGCCATCGCGCTGTGCTTGGTCGGCGACGTGCTTCTCATGGTCCCCAAGGACATGTTCGTTCTTGGTCTCGGATCCTTCCTGCTCGGGCACCTCGCGTACATCGGGGGGCTGGTCGCGTCAGGGGTCGATGGTCCACGTCTTGCGGTTGGTACCGGCATCGTTGTGGTGGCCTTGCTGCTGATCGGGCGGCGCATCATGCAGGGGGTGCAGCGCGGCGCTGAACCCGAGCTGACGGGTCCGGTTCTGTCCTACATGGCAGTGATATCGGTGATGGTCGCCAGCGCGATCGGAAGCGGCAGCGCCTGGGCGACCGCTGGTGCGGTGTCGTTCTACGCCAGCGACGCGCTCATTGCATGGAACCGGTTCCTCCGCGAGACGGCCTACGGACGGCTTGTCATCATCGTCACCTATCACGTTGCCCAGGTGGGGCTTGTCCTGAGCTTGATCTGAGTCGCTGCTCGTCAGCCGAGCGCGGCAGTCAGGAGCGGTCCTTCGCGCTCTCCGAGTGCCACCGAGACCTGCATGCGCTCAAGGTGCTGCTGCACGGTTCGCTCCGCTTGACGAACAGGATGCTCACTGAGGAAGGCCTGGATGTCAGCCGCGATCGCGGGATCGGTCACTGAGCGAATGCCGCTCAGCATGCGCACGATGCTGTTCGATGGAAAGCGCTCGTTCATCTCGTCCCAGTGCTCGTGCACGGCCCGCCATGCCAGTCCGGAGTTATCGCGATTGCCGATGCAGGCACTGACGAGGAACGGAGCATTCTGCGTGCGTACCGACGGCGTCATCGCGAGGTCGAGCACCTGTCGCATCAGCTCGGGATCGCGAACCTCGGCAAGGGCGTACAGGCAGCGCTGCTCCTCCTGAGGGGTGGCGGCGGTCTGGAATCCGTCGATGAGCGCGTTCAGGTCGTCCTGGTCGGCCTGCACAGCGGTGGCCTTGATCACGGGGGCTGCGATGTCGGCATCGACGTTGCTCGTGTCACGGCTGTAGCTGGTGAACAGAGCAGCAACGCGGCGTTGTGCTTCCGGGTCATCGCCGAGGGTTGCTAGCCCCCCGATCAATGCTCCGCGGAGCTCGCGGTCGCGATCGGTGTCCTCCGTCCGGGCATCCCAGCCGAGGCGTTCGAGCGCGGGCCCCACGAGGGCCCGTGCGCGTCGGTGCAGCTCGGATCGGGCGGCGCCGTCGACGATTCGCTCGAGCTGCTCGAGAGCACCCAGCAGGCGACGCCAGACCGAGACGTCGGTCTCATCCGAGAACCCGGCCGCGAGGTCGAGGAACTCGGTGGCGGTCGCGGTGCCCGCCAGGACAGAGACCCATGTGTCGTCCACGAGGCAGTAGCGCTCGACGGGTGACAGCTCAGCTTGGGCTCGTTGCACCAGGGCATCCCGGAGCGGGGCGGCATAGCGAACCCTGTAGAAGCCATGCCCCTCAGCGTTCGCGACCACCCAGGTCACAGGCTCAGCGAGCGGGATCTCGAGGTCTTTCTGATCCAGCAGGGCCGTGGTGGTGATGACTGATCCTGAGCGGGTGCCGCACCGCAGGAGGAGTGGGATGGCCCACACGCGGTCATCGTCTTCCCCGGGGAGGTAGCTGGATCGCTCCTGGCTCACGCGCAATGTGCGACCGTCGTCACTGCCGGTGACCGAGACGATCGGGTGGCCTCCCTGAAAGATCCACGAGTCCATGATCCGTCGCACGGGCTCGCCGGTCGCCTCCTCGATGGCATCCCAGAGGTCGGTGGTCTCGGTGTTCCCATAGCGGTGGGACGCCATGTACTTACGGATGCCCGCACGAAATCGGTCTTCGCCGAGGTACTGCTCGAGCATCCGTACGACGGCAGCGCCCTTCTCGTAGGTCAGGACGTCGAACATTCCCTCGGCATCCGCCGGAGAGATCACCGGGTACTCGATCGGTCGCGTCGCGTGCAGCGCGTCGGTATCGAACGCGGACGTGCGGGACAGGCTGAAGCCTGCCCATCGATCCCACTCTGGCCGGAAGGCATCCGTGATCTTCAGCTCCATGAACGTCGCGAAGGCCTCGTTCAGCCAGATCCCGTTCCACCACTTCATCGTGACGAGATCCCCGAACCACATGTGAGCCAGCTCGTGGGCGATGACGTCGACGACGTTCTGCAGCTCGCTTTGGGTGGCGCGGGCGGGATCGGCCAGAAGGAGCGTCTCGCGAAAGGTGACACAGCCGAGGTTCTCCATGGCGCCGAAGGCGAAGTCGGGGATGGCCACCAGATCCATCGAGTCGCCGGGATAGGGAAGGTCGAAGTACTCCGCTAGGTACCGAAGTGAGAACTCCGCGACCTCGAGTCCGAAGGGTGTCAGGTGTCGCTTTCCGGGCGGGCAAAGGAGCCGGACGGGGGTGCCGTCGACGTCAACTGGGTCGGTGACCTCCAGCGGCCCAACGATGTACGCCACGAGGTAGGTCGACAGCGGCATCGTGTCGGCGAAGCGCACTCGGCGCTGATTCCCGCCGATCGACTCGTCGGACAGGGCGATGCCGTTGGACACGGCCTGGAGTGACTCATCGACGACGAGGGTGATGCCGAACACTGCTTTGCAGTCGGGCTCATCCCAGCAGGGGAATGCCCGGCGCGCGTCGGTGGCCTCGAACTGCGTTGTAGCGATCAGCCGCTCAACGCCGTTCGCATCTGTGAAGCTTGACCGGTAGAACCCGCGGAGCTTGTCGTTGAGCGTGCCTCGAAAGCGGAGCGAAACGACCGCTTCACCCGTCCGCAAGGGCAACTCAGGGGTAAGGGTCACCCGCTCGTGCTGTGTGTCGAGCTGCACCTGCAGGTTGTGACGCTGCCCGTCAACGGTAAGCCACGCCTCGTCGATCTCCAGCTCGAGCGCGTTGAGCACAACAGAGTCCGTCGGCTCGACCACGTCCACGTCGATGTCGACAGCGCCGACGAAGGTCGAATCGTCCAGGTTCGGCGCCACGGTGAGGTCGTAGCGGCGCGGCAGAACCGCGCGGGGCAGGCGGTATGGGTTGGGGCTGGCCACGGGCTGCAGAATATCCGCCGCTGCGTTCGGCTCCGCGCCTACGTCAGGACGACGTCAGGACGGCGCCAGGGCGGGGACCAGGGGCCCGGTAGTCTCCACCGCCGTGACCTCCAACAGCTCTCCCGCCCCGACCCTTGATGTCGTGGGCATCGGCAACGCCCTCGTCGATGTCCTGACCCACGAGGATGACAAGTTCATCGAGGACCACGGGCTCGCCAAGGGTGCGATGACCCTGATCGACATGGAACGAGCCGAGTCCCTCTATGCCGCCATGGGGGCGGGCATCGAGGTATCTGGAGGCTCGGCCGCCAACACGATGGCGGGGGTCGCCAGTCTGGGCGGCTCGGCGGGCTACATCGGCCAGGTGTTCGACGACCAGCTCGGAACAGTGTTCGCCCACGACATGCGGGCAGCCGGAGTCGACTTCCGTGCCAAGCCCGCCACGAGCGGTCCGCCGACTGGCCGATGCCTGGTCGTGGTGACCCCCGATGCGGAACGGACCTTGAACACATATCTCGGCTCATCCGAGTTCTTCAGCACCGAGGTGCTCGATCAGGAGCTCATCGCCTCGGCACAGGTGATCTTCCTCGAGGGGTATCTGTTCGATCGTCCTGAGGCCAAGGAGGCGTACTGGACCGCGAGCCGGATCGCGCACGACGCGTCACGTCAGGTGAGCCTCACGCTGTCGGATGTCTTCTGCGTTGAACGACATCGGGCCGAGTGGCGCACCCTCGTGGCCGATCAGGTCGACGTCTTGTTTGCCAACGAGGCGGAGGCCCTTGCTCTCTATGAGGTGGGCACCTTCGACGAAGCACTGGCAGCGGCACGAGCCGATGTCGAGATCGCAGTCATCACGCGCGGGGCGTCCGGGTCAGTCGTCGCAACGCGGGCTGACGTGGTGGAGGTCGTCGCCCAGCCTGTGGAGGTGGTCGACACCACCGGAGCCGGTGATCTCTACGCCGCGGGCTTTCTGTACGGACTCACCCATGGCAAGTCGATGGAGACCTGCGGGAGGCTGGGCGCCATCGCGGCGGCGGAGGTGCTGGGACACATCGGGGCTCGCCCGGAGGTGTCACTAAAGGGGCTCATCGCCCCAGACGATCTCTGACGCGACCCATGTGAGTGGAGACGCCGATAGCGTCACGCTCATGAGCGGCACTCCGGCGTCACACGAGCTCAGCGGTCACCAGATCCTGGCCATCGTGCTCGACAAGCCGAGTCGTGCCTCAGAGCTCCTGCTCGCCTTGGCGAACCTCAGCGGCGAGGGAAAGCTGACGATGCACGACGCCGTGATCGTGGCAAAGTCCGAGAACGGCCAGACCAAGATCGTTGAGACCGTCGATGTCACGCCGGCCAAGGGCGCACTCTCCGGAACATGGTGGGGAATGCTCGCGGGGTTGCTGATCGGAGGGCCGCTGTTCCTTGGAGCCGCGGTCGGGGGCGCCGCCGCAGGAGCCCTTTACGGAAAGCTCGTGGATCGCGGGCTTGAGGACCAGTGGGTAAAGGACATGGCGGCGTGGATCGACGCGGGCACCTCGGCCTTGCTGCTCCTGGTCGATGGTGGACTCGAGCCGGCGGTCATCGAGGAGCTCGGTCGCTTTGAGGGCATCGGTCGGGTGGCCGTGACGACGTTGCCTGACAGCACACGGGCTGATGTCGAGGCCGCCCTCGGGCAGGGTTAGCTGAGCCCGCTGCCCCCAAGCCGTCAGAGCTGCGAGCGGCCGCGGGCGACCACCGCCTGACGGCTCGCCTCTAGCGCGTTCGGATCGTTGCGACCGCGTGCGCCACGTCTACGAGCACCGGATCAGTCATGATGATCCCTCTTCGTCAGCGGGCAGGAAGTTGAGCTTGAGGTCGCCGAGGCGGATCAAGGTGCCGGCGATCCAGCCGCCCATGGCGGAGAAGTGGTCATCGAGGATGGAGCCGTCGGCCAAGGTGGCCTCCGCAAGCTCGTAGCTACCCTCGTAGGACACCTCGAGCGCCCAGTCTTCGGCCTCAAGATCGTTGTTGAAGCTGATCTCCACCGTCGGTGCCGATCGCTCGAGCCGCTCTGCACCGATGGGCGGGCTGGTCTCCGGGAGCACGGCCAGAACGGGCTTCACGTCCGGCATTGCGGCGAGTCGTTGGATCCGCATCACGATCTCGATCTCGATCCGGGGGGCCTCGCTGGCCGGCTCGCCGATGTACCAGGAGCGGTAAGAGCTCTGGGCCCAGGTGGGCCAGTCGAGTGTGATGTCGGCTTGCACCCGAGGTGGCAGGCCCTCACCCGGCAGGCCGTACGAGGTCTCCCAGGTCGTGTCACCGAGAAGCACGTCGACTTGGAACCGTTCCTCGAACGCTTGGCGCTCGAGGAACGCCTTCTCGAACGTGTCTCGCAGTGCACCGATCGCATCGGTGAAGACGTGGTCGAGCATGCGAGGTGACGCTACTGGCCGCGGGGTTCAGGTGACATCAGCGCAGTGGCGACGGACATGCCCAGGTCTCGATGTCGAAGGGTGGCGATGCGTCGGCCGTCCTGAACGGCGTCCTTTGCGTGGCCGAGGTGGTCACCCAACAGCGTCGCGGCCGCATCGAGATCGCTGACCGTGATGGCCAAGCCGAAGAACCCCGCCTCGCCCTCGCCGGGTTCGGTACCGCCGACCAGCTCGAGGATGACCTCGCCGAGCCTGAAGAAGATCTGCCGCATGGGTGCGCCGTAGGTGTCGGTCTCGCGCTCGCCGCGTTGTTCGACTCCGAGTGCCTCGATGGCCCGCGCTGTGCGCGGCAGGTTGGGGGAGAGGAGCACCACGTGATCGATGTGGAGGGCTCCGTTCGGGTGCGACGCGTTGGTCGCGGGTTCCGTCGTCGACGCGGCGGTGGGTAGACCGTCGAGGCGGCCATCCGCCAATCTCGCCTGCGGAGCCTCCCGCAGTGACCAGCCGAGGATCCGCTTGCCTCCTTCGCGACCGGCCAGGCGGACTCGCACCGCCCCGATCCGACATGTGCCGTCATCATCGACAGCGAATCCTGCCGCGGCCCACGCCTCGGGCGGATCGCCAACCAGGATCTCGTCGATCGTCACTCCCATGGGCTGGGACCCTACCCAGTCCTCCTAGGCTCTCCGAGGTGCCGGACGTCGTGGTCGTGGGAGCAGGTCCGAATGGGCTGGCCGCGGCGATCACTTGCGCCGAGGCCGGTCGCTCGGTCCTGGTCCTCGAGGGAGCCCACGAGATCGGTGGCGGGACCCGTACCGCGGAGCTGACCTTGCCGGGCTTCGCGCACGATGTCTGCTCCGCCATTCACCCTCTCGCGGCCGTGTCACCGTTCTTCGCGTCAGCTGGACTCGAGCGCCACGGCCTGGAGCTGCTCCACGCAGAGGTGGCCCACGCCCACCCGCTCGATGGTGGACGGGCCGGGTTGGTGCACCGCTCGCTCGCCGACACGATCGTTGGCCTCGGAGCCGATGGCCGGGCATGGGATCGGCACATCGGGTGGGTCACCCGCCGGTGGGAGGCGCTGGCGCCATCGGTGCTTGGGCCTTTGGCCCGTGTGCCCGCCCATCCCGTGTCCCTCGCCGCGTTCGGTGCACGCGCCTTGCTTCCGGCCACGACCTTTGGGCGGGTGTTCGACACACCTGAGGCGAAGGCGCTCTTTGCTGGAGGTGCCGCGCACTCGTTCCTGCCGCTGGGCCATCCGCTGACCGCGTCATTCGGACTCATGCTCCTGGCCTCGGCGCACATTGCGGGGTGGCCCGTCGCCAAGGGTGGGTCCCAGGCGATCGCGCGCGCAATGGGTGCCCGTCTTTCCGAGCTTGGCGTGGCGATCGAGACCGACCGGCCTGTACGGATGCTGGCCGACGTGCCTGCGTCGAAGGTGATCCTGTTCGACCTCACCCCCCGCCAGGTGCTCGAGATCTGTGGCGACGCGCTGCCCGCCTCGTACCACCGTCGCATGGGGCGGTTCCGCTACGGCCCCGGTGTGTTCAAGGTCGACTACGCGCTGTCAGAGGCGGTGCCCTGGACGAACGCAGGGTGTCGCAACGCGGGATCCGTGCACCTCGGTGGCACCCTCCAGGAGATCGCCGCCGCCGAGTCAGATGTGGGCGCTGGACGACACCCTGATCGGCCGTTCGTACTGGTAGGCCAGCAGAGCCTTGCTGACCCGACCCGCGCGCCCGCAGGACAGCACACGCTGTGGACCTACTGCCACGTTCCCAACGGCTCCACGATCGACGTGACCGACGCGATCGAGGGTCAGCTCGAACGATTCGCCCCGGGGTTCCGGGATGTCGTCCTTGCTCGTCATTCCGCGAACAGCGCCTGGTATGAGGCGTACAACCCGAATCTGATCGGTGGGGACATCAATGGGGGATCGTTCGCCGGGACGCAGCTTGCGATGCGCCCTCGCCTCGGCGTCGGGTCGTATCGCACGCCGAACCCTCGCCTGTACCTGTGCTCCTCGTCCACGCCGCCCGGCGGGGGGGTGCATGGCATGTGCGGCCTGCAGGCTGCCAACGCCGCGCTGCGCTACACGCTGCGCTGACTGCGGCGGCGCACCTCCGCCCGGTTAGGAGTTGCGTCCGCGGTTGGGCTTGCGGCCGTGGTTGGCCTTCTTCTTGCGGGCCCGCAGCGTGGCCTTCTTGGTGCGCTTCGACATAAGGGTGACGACGCTAGCGGGTGGCGTCGAGCCGTCTCCAGTCCGTCCCAGCTCGAACTCGGGCGGGTTTTCCGTCTCCTGGCCCGAAAAGGCGCCCGAGAACGAGTTTGAAGCTCAGGCTGTCGGGTGGCTGGCGGCCCAAGCAATGAGGTCGTCGGCAGGGAGCGTGTTGACGATCTGGTCGGGCGTGATGCCGAGCCGGGCCGCCTTGTCGCAGCCGTAGGCCTGCCACTCCAGCTGTCCGGGCGCGTGAGCGTCGGTGTCGATGGCCACCTTGCATCCCCAATCGAGCGCCAACGACAGCAGCTCCTCGGGAGGATCCTGACGCTCCGGTCGACAGTTGATCTCAACGGCGGTGTCGAACCGGGCACAGGCCGCGAACACGATGTCGGCATCGAACTTCGACTGAGCGCGACCGGTTCCGACGACCTTTCGACCCGTGCAGTGTCCGAGGATGTCGACGTGCGGGCTGGCGATGGCCAGCACCATGCGGCGCGTCATCTCGGGCTCTGGCATCGAGAGCTTGGAGTGGATGCTGGCCACAACCACGTCAAGGCGCTCGAGCAGGTCGTCGTCCTGATCGAGGCCACCATCTTGGAGAATGTCGACCTCGATCCCGGTGAGGATCCGGAATGGGGCGACGAGGTCGCGCACCCGGTCGATCTCGTCGAGCTGCGCCAGGAGCCGCGCTCGATCCAATCCGTGTGCGATCGTGAGGCGAGGCGAGTGGTCGGTCACGACCAGGTACTCGTGCCCGAGGGTCTGGGCCGTGCGTGCCATCACTTCGACCGGGGCGCCGCCGTCGCTCCAGATGGTGTGACTGTGGCAATCGCCCCGCAGCTCGGCGCGGAGCTCTGCTCCCTCGCCGGCATCGATCGCCGTGTCCGCCTCCAGCGTGGCGAGGTGATCGTCGATGCCGCCGTCGATCGCCAAGGCGATGACCTTCCCCGTCGACGCGCCAATTCCGGGAAGGTCGAGCAGCGTCCCGTTCGCGTGCCGAGCCGCGATCTCGTCGTCGCCAAGCTCCCGGACGAGATCGCGAGCCTTCAGGTAGGCCTGGATCCGTCGGCCCTCCGCAAGATCCCGGTCGAGGAGGTAGACGACTCGATCGAGGGCGTCTGCGGGAGACATGGCCATCGCGCCAACCTACCCACGCCGGTTCGCTTCGTCTGTCGACCGGCTCGCCACCTACCCTGCCCCGACATGGAGCGGTTCGGGTTCGTCGGTCTCCCCAATGCGGGCAAGTCTTCGCTGTACAACGCGCTCGCCGGGGGAGGCGCGCTGGCCGCGCCCTACGCCTTCGCCACGACCGACCCCAACGTTGGGATGGCCCGAGTACCGGATGGCCGCTTGGATGCCTTGGCCGAGATGAGCAAGAGCAAGAACGTCGTGCCCGCGACGGTCCAGTTCGTCGACATCGGAGGCCTGGTGGCGGGGGCGAGCAAGGGCGACGGGCTCGGGAACAAGTTCCTCGCTCACATCCGCGAGGTCGACGCCATCGTCTTCGTGCTGCGCGCCTTTGCGGACGACGACGTCCCCGGGCCATCGGATCCGCTCGAGCACCTCGCCATAGTCGAGCTCGAGCTCACCTACGCCGACCTCGAAACGGTCGAGAGCCAGATCGAGAAGCGCAGACGCTCGGCCAAGGGAGACAAGTCGCTGCTCGACGAGGTGGCAGCCCTCGAACGAGCGAAGCGCATCCTCGAAGCCGGCATGCCGCTCTACCGGAGCGATCTCAAGGTTGACGAGCGACTGCTGCTCAAGGGGTATTTCCTGCTCACCAACCGGCCTGTCATGGCGCTGGTCAACGTGGCCGAAGACCAGCTCGACGACATCGACGCGGTTGTCGCACCGGTTCGCGCGGAGCTCGACGGCAAGGCTGAGGTCATCGGCATGTGTGTCCAGCTCGAAGCGGAGGCGGCGTTGCTCGACGGCGACGAACGGGCGGAGATGCTGGAAGGTCTCGGGCTCGGGGAGGGGGCCCTCCCGAAGTTCCTCCACGCGGCCTACAAGCTGCTCGGCCTGCGGACCTTCCTCACCACCGGGGAGAAGGAGTCGCGGGCATGGACCTTCCGAGCCGGGTTCAAGGCGCCGCAGTGCGCCGGCGTGATCCACGGCGACTTCGAGCGAGGCTTCATCCGAGCGGAGGTCATCCACTGGGACGAGCTGCTGGAGCTGGGGTCTTGGAACAAGGCCAAGGACGTCGGCAAGCTTCGCGTCGAGGGCAAGGACTACGTCGTGCAGGACGGGGACGTCCTCGAGATCCGCTTCAACGTCTGAAGCCGTACCGTTGACCCTGTGCCCTGGTTACTGCGGAATGGTGAGGTGCTAGCGAGCCTCGAGATCGCCGCATCCCGCGGCGCGCGCCGCACCGGTCTCCTTGGTCGGGATGGGATCGACGGAGCGATCCTCCTGACTCCTGCGCGGTCGGTGCACTCGTTCGGCATGCGGTTCCCACTCGACGTGGCCTGGTGCGACCGGGACCTCACTGTGCTGCGGATCGTGCATCTGCCGCGCCGCCGCATGACCAGGTCCGTCCTCCGCGCTCGTTCTGTGCTTGAAGCAGAGGCGGGGACCTTCACGCGTTGGAATCTTGCGCCAGGCGACCGCCTCGAGCTGAAGGACTGAGACCGCGATGCCGCTTGTGTTGGTGGGGACACCGATTGGCAACCTTGGCGACCTGTCCCCGCGGGCGGTTGACGCGCTGACGGCAGCGGACGCCATCTGTTGTGAGGATACGCGTCGAACCGGCCGTCTCCTGCAGCACGCGGGGATCGCGCGCACCCCGCTGATCGTGGTGAACGACCACACCGAGGGCGACGCAATCGACGGTGTGCTGCGGCGCCTCGTCGAGGGGGAACGGGTCGCCGTTGTGACCGATGCCGGGATGCCCGGCATCTCAGATCCCGGCGAGCGTCTGGTGAAGGCAGCCGTGGAGGCAGGTCATCCCGTGGAGGTTGTGCCGGGCCCCTCAGCTGCAGTCACCGCCCTGGTGCTCAGTGGCTTGCCTGCGGGTCGCTTCGTGTTCGAGGGGTTCCTGCCGCGCAAGGGATCCGGGCGAACAGTCCGCCTCGCTGAGGTGGCAAGCGAGCGTCGAACGGTGGTCATCTACGAGGCGCCACACCGCCTGTCCCGAACTCTCGGCGACCTCGTCGATGTATGCGGCGCCGACCGTCACGTGGCGGTCGGTCGGGAGCTGACGAAGCTCCACGAGCAGATCTGGCGTGGAACGCTCGGCGAAGCAACGGAGTGGGTGAAGGTCCAACCACCTCGAGGTGAGCTGGTGCTCGTCGTCCGCGGAGCGCCTGAGCGGGCCACCCCCTCGAGCGAGGACATAGCGGACGACCTGCGCGCCGAGCTTGCTTCGGGAGCGTCAGCCCGCGACGCCGCGGCGACGGTCGCACAACGCCTCGGCGTCCCGAAGCGGATGGCCTACGAGCTCGCGGTACGTCTTCGGTCGACCTGAGCTGCTGTGGCCCGCGGGAGCCTCAGGAAGTGAGGTGTCGAGCGGCGATCTCCGGAGCGACGATGTTGATCATCACGCCGGTGCCCTGCTCGAATCCGGCCAGGCTCGTGAGCCTCGGCACGATGTGCACGTGCCAGTGGAACGGGCCTTCATGGTGGTGTGGTGCGGTGTGGAAGACGAGGTTGTAGGCGCAGTCGCCCACCTTCGAGCGCAGGAGCGCCAGCGCATCGCGGATCGCTCGTCCCACGGCAACGACGTCGGAAGGTGAGGTGTTCTCGAGGTGCACCTCGTGTGAACGGGGGATGACGAGCATCTCGTAGGGTGCGCCGCTCCAGAACGGGCAAACGACGAGTACGCGTGCGTCGTCCACCACCACCCGGTGCTCCGCCTGGACCTCCGCCTCCACCAGAGTGCATAGGAGGCACGCACTGGCGAAGCGCCGAAACCCGGCCTCCTCCTCAGCGATCTCGCCTGGCACGAACGGGATGCCGAGGAGCTGACCGTGAGGATGCTCGAGCGATGCACCGGCCGCTCGTCCGGCGTTGACGATCGCTTGCGTGTAGCGAACGGTCGCTCGGCGCGCATGATCCTCCATCCGATCGCGGATGGCCGCCATCGCCAGGCCTGCCTGCTTGTCATCGAGATCAGCCCAGCTGCTCGCGTGGTCCGGCGAGAACACCAGCACCTCGTGCACCCCGCTGGCGGAGGCCTGGGTGAAGACGGGGCCAAGGTTCTGGACGCGGAGCGGGTCGTGGCCCTCGAAGGCGGGGAACAGGTTGGGCACCACCCGCACGAGCCACGTGCCACCCGGCCCGTAGGTCTCCAGCGCCGGCGGGGTCGATTCCTCATTGCCGGGGCAGAATGGGCAGATTGGGTCCGGATCGGATTCGATCGGAACCTGGCGTGAGATGAGGTCCCCTGGTCGGGCAGCCCGTTCCGTGGCAACCGTGACCCACCGACCGGTGAGCGGGTTGAGTCGAAGCTGGCTCACCGTGGGGGGGCAGACGGCTGATCTCGCACGCTGCGGACGTTACCGCGGCGGTACCTCGATACGTGGACGCCGCTCTCGCTGGTGAACGGTTCTTCGTTCCAGCCCCCGTGGCGCGACTCGAGCTCGAGGCCCGCGTCTGCGGCCATGACATCGAGCTGGTCGGGAGTCGCGTATCGGAGATGCCATGGTCGTAGCCGGATGCCTGACTCCCGCAGGTGGACGTGCTGGCCGGTGATCGTCTGCGCGGACGGATCGACCTGGCTCACGCTGAGGACGACCTCATCGGTGGTGACGTGGCGAGCGGTGACGGTTGAGCCTGTCGCGACGTTGTCTCGGGGCACGAACGCCTCGATGACGAACCTTCCCTCGGGTGCCAGTGCGGCTGCAATCCGCCCGAGGCACTGCCGCTGCTGCGCCTCGTTGGGCAGGTTGAAGAACGTGTTGAAGGCCGCCAGCACTACGACGAACAACGGCGCGCCGGCAAGGGGGAGCTCGGCCATGTCGCCCATCGACACCTGCACCGAACTCCCACCCGGCTTGGCCCGTAGGCGGGCGACCATCGCCTCGGACGCGTCGATGCCATGCACCGTCACGCCGTGAGCGACGAGGGGGAGCGCGAGTCGACCAGATCCCACGCCCAGCTCGAGCAGCGGTCCGCCTCCGAGCTCGTCAACGAGACCGACGAGATGTGTCGTGCATGCGTCGACATCCGTGACGTCGGCGTACCAGTCGTCGTAGACCTCCGCGAAGCGGTCGCCGTAGGTGCTCGGTAGGTAGCCCTCCACCCTTGCAGTGTTGCGGCCCGGCGCACCGTCGGCGCGCCGGGCCGGTAGAAACGGTGCGTGGAATGGGCACCGCCTGATGGGAAGGAGCCGGTGCGCAGCACCGTGCACTCGCCGGAACTGCCGTCGCGTCCCCAGCCACAGCCCTTGCGACCCGGGATCCCTCCACTCGGGCCGATGACGGTGTCGGACGTCTTGGACGGGTCGTTTGCGATCCTCAAGGCGGCGCCCGCCACGATCATCGCCTTCACCGCAGTGTTCGCCGTGCCGGTGCAGCTTCTGGGCGCGTGGCTGCAACGGGACCTGCTGGGGGGCGCGTCGATCCTGGAGCTGTTCAACCAGGGCGACACCTCGCTCTCGGGCATTGACAACAGCTCGCTCAGCACGACTTGGGCTCAGCTGGTGCTGCTCTTCGGCCCGTCGCTGGCGCTGGTCTTCGTGGCCTCCGGTCTGGTGCGCCTCGTGGGCGCGTGGCATGTCGGCCGCGATCTGTCCCTGGCGGACCTCCTGCGCGGATCGCTGCCCATGGCCTGGCCGCTGATGGCGAGCTGGGTGCTCGTCCATCTCGCGGAAGCCGCCGGGATGCTCGCGTGTGGATTCCCTGGGCTGGCGTTCATGACCTGGTTCCTGGTGACCGCTCCGGTGATCGGCGCGGAGGGTGCGGGGGCGATCGCCGCGATGCGGCGGTCCTGGCGACTCGTGGCTCGCCGCTTTTGGCCCGTGATGGGGCTGTCGCTCCTATCGAGCCTGGTCGCGATGCTCTTCGGGTACGCGCTCGGCTTGGTGCCGACAGTGCTGTCGTTGCTCGTCGGGACAGACGGGTTCGGGTGGCTGCTGACGGCAGCGAGCGGCATCCTCACGTCGCTCATCACCATGCCGATCGTGGCGGGCATCACCGTGCTCATCTACCTCGACCTTCGGGTGAGGACCGAGGGCCTCGATCTCGAGCTCGACGCGGCCAAAGCGTTTCCGGACAGCTGATGGGGTTGCCGCCGTCGGTGCACGATCCGCAGAAGGTGCGTGACCTCGCGGAGCAGATCCTCGGCGACGCGCGCTACCAACGACCATCGAAGTCGATCCCTGATCGCATCTTGGGTTGGTTTCTCGACCAGATCGGCAGCGTGGTGGGCAGCCTGGTCGGAAGCGGTGCGGGGGCGGTCGTGGCTTGGGCCGCGGTCCTTGGGGTCGTCTCGCTGACGATCTTGCTGATCGTCCGGTACGGGCGGGTTGGGGGATTCGAGCGCTCGACGGAACCGACGGCTCGGTTGATGGTCGAGCTGGCGCGCACGCCGGCGGAGTGGCTCGCCGAGGCCGAGGCCATGGAGGCCGCCGGACGCTGGAAGGAGGGACTTCGGTGCCGCCACCGGGCGTTGGTCGGCTCGTTGGTGCACCGAGGGGCGATACCCGAGCGGGCAGGGCGCACGGCCCGTGAGTACGTGGGTGACGTCGTGGTCGCGCGCGTCGAGGTTGCAGCGGAGTTCGCAGAGGCCACCGATCTCTTCGAGCAGGCGTGGTATGGCGATGTACCAACGGGTCCGGACGAGTCCGCTCGGTTCCAGCAGCTGGGCGACGACATCCTCGGCACCCGGGTACGGACCTGATGGCGGTCCATCGACGCCGACCACCGCGGAGCGTTGTCATCGGCGCCTGCATCGGCGCGTCACTGCTGGCGGTGGCACTGGTGGGCGGACGTCCCGGCCGGGACGGGCCGCCACTTGATCCTCGCTCGGATGGCCCGCTGGGGACGAGTGCTCTTGTCGCGCTCCTGCGGGCCGTCGGTGCCGACGTCGACCTGTCTGTGGGCCTCCCCGGGCTGGGTGACGACATCGCCCTCGTTCTGCAGGACCGGCTGCAGCCCGGCCAGGTCGAGGATCTGATTCGGTGGGTCGAGGAGGGTGGCACGTTGGTCGTCACCGACCCTTCCTCCTGGTTCGCGCCGCCCCTCGCCCAGCGCGGTCTCGGTGCCGAGCTCGGGCTAGACGACGGGGAGATCGCCCCTGGCACATGCACCATCGAGGCCTTGGCTCCGATCGGGGATGTCGATGGTGGGAGCGCGCCGCGATTTGCGACCATCGGCGAGGCGAGCTGCTTCGGGGACGAGCGTGGCGCCTTCGTGGCCACCGAGAGCCGCGGTGCGGGCGAGGTGGTGGCCGTGGCTGGTGCCGCCTTCGCAACGAACGAGCTCCTGGGGCGCGCCGACAATGCGGTCCTGGCGACGACGCTCCTGGCGCCCATGTCCAACACGACCGTGCGCTTCGTGGACCCCCCGATCCCGGCCGGGGGTGGAGACAAGACCCTCGGCGAACTCGTTCCGTCGGGCGTGAAGCGTGCGCTCGTTCAGCTCGCCGTGGCCTTCGTCCTCTACGCCGCGTGGCGCGCCATCCGCGTTGGGCAGCCGGTTGCAGAGGATCTGCCCGTCGAGGTGGCCAGCTCGGACCTAGTGGCCGCGATTGGTCGACTCCTTGCGCGCACTGACGACCCGGAGTCAGTCGCCGAGATGCTGCGCGCGAACGTACGTCGAGTGCTGCGAGCTCGGCTCGGGGTACCGAATGACGCACCCGCCGGCGGGCTGATCGAGGTCGCCGCCGCCCGGACCGGTCTGTCCGAGGAACAGGTGCGCGTGGCCCTCGACGAACGGCCGGTCACCAACGAAGCCGAACTCGTGGCAGTCGCTCAGGCCGTCGCGTCCATGCAACAGGAGGTTCCCCAGTGAGCGATCCGATCGTCAGTCCCGACCCCCGTGCTGCCGTGCTTGCGGTCCGCGAGGAGGTGAGCAAGATCGTGGTGGGTCACGAGGGAACGATGTCCGGGTTGATGACCGCGCTGCTCGTCGGGGGTCACGTCCTCCTCGAAGGGGTCCCTGGTGTCGCCAAGACCCTTCTTGCCAAGAGCCTGGCGGCCGCACTCGACCTCGACTTCACGCGGGTGCAGTTCACCCCGGACCTGATGCCCTCCGACGTGCTCGGCCAGCTGATCTACACGAGCGGCGGCCAGGGCGCGGCGGATGACTCGTTCCACTTCCGCCAGGGTCCTGTGTTCACCAACCTGCTGCTGGCTGACGAGATCAACCGCACTCCGCCCAAGACCCAGGCCGCGCTCCTGGAGGCCATGGAGGAGCGTCAGGTGACCATCGAGGGCCATGCTCGACCGCTGCCCGATCCCTTCATCGTGGTGGCCACGCAGAACCCGGTGGAGTACGAGGGCACCTACCCCCTCCCCGAGGCCCAGCTCGACCGATTCCTGCTCAAGCTCCAGATGGGGTACCCGTCAGCGGAGCAGGAGCGTGAGGTGCTGCACCGTCACGACCGCGGCCTCGATCCCCACGACGTCGCGGCCAAGGTGCGACCCGTGGCGACGGCGGTGGACCTCGCCGCCGCTCGAACGCTCGTCCAGGAGGTACGGGTGGAACCGCCCATCCTCGACTACGTCGTCAGCCTGGCGCGAGCCACGCGCGACTCGCCTTCCCTGTCGCTGGGCGCATCCCCGCGGGGTGCCGCGATGCTCCTCCATGCCGCCAAGGCGTGGACCTGGCTCGTCGGCCGCTCGTTCGTCACTCCCGACGAGGTGAAGGCGATGGCCAAGCCCGCGCTGCGGCACCGGCTGCAGCTACGCCCCGAGGTGGAGCTGGCGGGGGTCACCGCCGACGCTGTGCTCGACGGCTTGCTGGCATCGGTGCCCGTGCCGCGCTGATGCGGTTCGTCCCGACGCGTCGCCTGGCCCTGGTGGCAGCGGTCGTCGGACTGGTCGCGCTCGTTCTCCCCGGCGCCGGGCTGCTGTGGCCGCTTGTGGCCCTCGATTTGCTTCTGATCATCGTCGCTGTTGCCGACGCCGTCGCTGCCGTCGATCCCATGCGCCTGGCGGTTCAGCGGGATCTACCGCCGGTGCTCGTCCTCGGATCAGCCGGGGAGGTGACCTGGACCATTGGCAACCCTACGGAACGGCGGCTGCGGATTGCCCTCGCGGATCAGTTGGCGCCGTCTCTGAACGCGTCGACCCGGCGGCTCGTCGCGTCCGTCCCGGCTGGCGCACGGCTGGTCGGGTCGACGGAGCTGCGGCCGAGTCGGCGGGGTCGGTTCGACATCGTCGATCTCGTCATCCGAGTGGACGGGCCGCTCGGTCTCGGCAGCCGGCAGCGCACGCTGCGCAAGCCTGCGGTTCTGCAGGTGCATCCGCTGTTCGCGAGTCGTGACCAAGCCGAGCTGCGGATCAACCGCGCCCGCGTGCTCGAGGTGGGTCTGCGCTCGGCGCGCGGGCGCGGCGGTGGCACGGAGTTCGACCAACTGCGCGAGTACGGCGTCGATGACGAGATCCGACGTATTGACTGGGCAGCCACCGCTCGGAGCGGCAAGGCGATGGTGCGCACCTACCGCGCCGAGCGCAACCAGACCGTGCTGGCGATGTTGGACAACGGTCGCGTGATGGCCGGCCGCGTGGCGGAGGTACCGCGCGTTGAGCACGCCATGGATGCGCTGATGTGCCTCACCACCGTGGCAACGAGGCTCGGCGATCGCTGCGGGCTGGTGGTGTTCGACCGAGACGTCCGATCGGTGCTGCCGCCGCGCGCCGGTCGAGACCAGCTCGGTCGCGTCGCCGAGGCCATGTACGCACTGGACCCGGTGCTTGCCGAGAGTGACTACCGAGGCGCGTTTGCACAGGTGATGGCCCGCTTTCGGCGTCGCGCGCTGATCGTGCTCTTCACGGATCTCGTCGAGCAGGCGGTCGGAGAGTCACTGCTTCCGGCTCTCCCACTTCTGGTGCGCCACCACGTCGTGGTGATCGTCGCGGTCCGGGACCCGGACGTGACCGGATGGACCACCTCCGTGCCCCAAGATGGCGCCGGGGCCTACCGGGCGGCGGCGGCGACTGCAGCCCTGGCCGATCGAGACCGCACCGTCGCGCGCCTCCGAGGTCTCGGCGCGGTGGTGATCGACGCACCCCCCGATCACGTCGCGGCCAAGCTCGCTGACGCCTATCTCGACCTCAAGGCACGCGGCTCGCTGTAGGCGCGCTCGGCCGGGTGAGGCGCTCGTGCTCGCCAATCGCGCCGGTGTAGCCGAGGGACGCCGCCCGGCGCCCCAGCGTGACGATGTAGACCCAGAACGCAGTCGCCGCCAGCAGACCAACGCCCACGCGGGCGAACGTCGGCAGGCCGCTAGGCGTGACAAATCCTTCGATCGTGCCCGCGACGACGAACGCGACCACGAGCCCGAGGACGATGGCGGCCGCTCGGCGACCTTCATCCGCCAAGGCGACGGTTCGGCGTCGGTCCCCGGGCGCGATGATCGCCCACCCGATCGACAACCCCGCCGCCCCTGCCACGATCACTGCAGACAACTCGAGTGCGCCGTGCGGGAGAATCAGCCCATAGAACTTCGGTTGTTGGCCGGCGGCCGCGAACATCCCGGCGGCGATCCCGACTTGCGCCCCGTTGGTGACGAGGAGGTACGCGGTCAGGACACAGAGCAAGGCGCCTGCCGCGAAGGCGAAGATCGATACCTGAATGTTGTTGACCGTGACCTCGGCCGCGAATTGCCCGGCAGGGGCCGAGCTGTAGTACGCCTCGAAGTCGTCCTCCACGTAGGCCTCCCGCACAGCGTCCGGCCCCGCGGCGTTGAGCGCCTCATCGGACGATCCCAGCCATAGACCCATTACGATCGCCGGCGCCAAGAGCAGGAACGCCGACGCCATCACGAACCGACGGGCGTGCCAGGTCGCCGCAGGGAAGCTTGTCGTGAAAAACCGTGCGAAGCCGCCTGCTGAGCGAGTGCGGGTCGAGTAGAGCATGCCGAGCGCGGCGGCCACGAGACGGGTCAACCGGGCGACAAGAGCAGGATCGGCGCGCTCGGTGCGGGCGTAGGAGAGGTGGGCGGACGTCCGCTGGTACAGCTGTACAAGCTCTTCGACCTGAGCGGGCGTCCTCGAGCGCCGAGACATGCGCGTCAGCTCCTGGAGCCGATTCCAGCTCGACTGGTTGCGTGCGATGAAGCGGTCGACGTCCACGATCGGAGGTGGCCGACGCTGACGCGAGCGGCCCCCGGTACCGTAGCGAGGCGATGGCCACTCTTGCGCGCGGGATCATCACCCCCGAGGCAGTCGTGTTGGAGTTCGACACGGCGGGCATCGCTTCGCGCGCCTTAGCCCGAGCCATCGACGCAGTCATCCAAGGCGTGCTGCTCTTCGCCCTGATACTCGTCGCCGCCGGCGTGCTCGGTGGCGACGGCTGGGCGGCTCTGGGCCTCATCATCCTGGGTGTGGCGTTCGTCGTCGTTGGGTACCCGATCCTGGCGGAAGTGATGAGCCAGGGCCGCTCACCCGGAAAGGCGGCCCTCGGGCTGCGGGTCGTCACGGTCGAAGGAGCGTCGATCTCGCCTCGCCACGCCTTCATCCGTTCTGCGATTGGCATCATCGACTTCGTGCTCGTGCCCGGCGGTCTGGTCGCGGTTGTGGTGGCGCTGTTCTCGCCGCGCAGCCAGCGGCTCGGCGACCTCTTCGCCGGAACGATGGTGCTTCGGGAGCGGACCGTGAACCGACCTTCCGACGCCGTCTGGTTCAACCCGCCGCCCGGGTTCGAGGCCTACACGACCACGCTCGACGTGAGCCCGATCACCGAGCCGCAGTTCGCACTAGTGCGGTCGTATCTGCTCCGAATCCCGGATCTGTCGCCTGAGGCGCGCGCGTCGCTGAGTGTCCGCCTCGCCACCCCCCTCGTCGCCGCCATGCACCACCACACGCCCCCCGGCGTGCACGCCGACCACTTTCTGCAGTGTGTCGCGGCCGCTTACCAGCGCCGCCACTCGGGTCCGCCCTCGGCCGCGCCGAACTGGGGACCGCCCCCTCCGTCCGCCCCTTCGGACCGCTCAGGGACACCACCTCCTCCCTTACCGCCGCCGCCTAGCAGCGACCCATCGATGGTGGCCCCCGAATGACCCCCGCTACCGCGGGCGTCGAGCGACGACCGTGGCACTACCTCGACCACGCGGCAAGCACGCCGATGCGGCCTGAGGCCATCGCCGCCATGGTTCCGGCCCTCTCTGAGCTCCACGGCAATCCGTCGGGGTCTCATGCGCTGGCGCGAGCAGCCCGTGGGGCGCTCGAGCAGGCACGGGAGAGCGTTGGAGTCGTCGCGGGCTGCCAGCCGGGGGAGGTTGTCTTCACCAGCGGCGGAACCGAGGCCGACAACCTTGCGGTGCGCGGAGCGTACGGTGCCCTTGGGGGTCGCGTCGTGTGCGTGGCCTCTGACCATCACGCGGTGCTCCATCCGGTCGAAGCGCTTGGTGGTCAGGTTGTGTCGGTCGACCATCACGGGATCGTCGATCTCGGTTCCCTGTCGGCGGCCCTCGACGCGTCGGTGTCGCTGGTCTCGGTCGCCCTCGTCAACAACGAGATCGGGACCATCCAACCGCTCGAAGAGATCGCCGACGTGGTGCGCACCCGTGCCCCGAACGCCCTGCTGCACGTCGATGCCGCGCAGGCGACGAGCTGGCTGAACCTGCGTGAGCACGCGGCGCCCGCGGACCTGATCACGCTCGCTTCGCACAAGTGCGGCGGGCCACGGGGAATTGGCGCACTCGTCATCCGGGCCGGGGCATCGATTGCGCCACAGCAGATCGGAGGGGGCCAGGAGCGAGAGCGGCGAAGCGGTACGCAGGACGTTGCCGGCGCGCTTGGGTTCGCGGCCGCCGTCGAAGCTGCCGATGCGGAGCGCGAGGCATTGATCGGTCGCGTGGGGCCGTGGCGAGACGCACTCGTGCACGCTGTGCTCGATGGGGTGCCCGGAAGCATCGAGAGCGCCGTCCCTACGGCCGGCCGAGCGCACCTGGTGCCCGGAATCGTGAACGTCTGCCTGCCCGAAGTGGATAGCGAGGCGGTGCTCTTCCTGCTCGAGCAAGAGCACCGAGTGTTGGCATCGGCCGCGTCGAGCTGTGCCAGCGGTGCGCGGGAGCCCTCCCATGTCCTGGCGTCGCTGGGCATCGATCGAGAGATGGCTCGTGGGTCGCTGCGGGTCTCGATGGGCTGGTCCACCGTCCAGGCCGACATCGATGCGGCGATGAGCGCGATTCCCGCCGTTGCCGCGCGCCTGCAGGCGCACGCGCAGGACGGAGCGCCAGCATGAGCAGTCGAGAGTGTGTGCTCGTCGCCATGTCTGGAGGAGTGGACTCCTCAGTGGCGGCCGCGCTCCTCCTCGAGTCGGGCCACGACGTGGTCGGGGTCACCCTCAAGCTGTGGGGTGGCGAGTCCGACTCGGGGTGCTGCTCGGTGGCAGACGTCGACGACGCACGGAGCGTTGCGCGGCGCCTCGGCATCGAACATCACGTCTTCAACTTCGGTGACGACTTCGAGAAGCATGTGGTGGCCCCATATGTCGCGGACCACGCCGCGGGGCGTACACCCAACCCGTGCATCGAGTGCAACCGTCACCTCAAGTTCGATCGGCTGCTCCGCCGGGCCGATGCACTTGGCTTCCGAACGGTTGCCACCGGCCACCACGCCCGCGTGACCGTTCAGCCCGATGGAAGTCGTCGGGTCGCGCGTGGGATCGATGTTGCCAAGGACCAATCCTATGTGCTGCACATGCTCGACCAGTCCGTGCTGGGGCGCGTTCAGTTCCCGATCGGTGACATGACCAAGGCGGCGGTGCGGGCGGCAGCGTCACGACTCGGCCTTACGACCGCCAACAAGCCCGACAGCCAGGATGTGTGCTTCATCACGGCGACGGGTGGCCGGCAGGAGTTCCTCGGCGAGCGAATCCCCACAACCCCTGCTCGTGTGATCGAGGCATCCGGTGCCGTCGTGGGCAACATCCCATCGGTGGAGCTCGTCACCATCGGCCAGCGACATGGTCTCGGCCTGCCCGGCGGGGGTCCGGCGCGCTATGCCGTGGCGGTGGACGTGCCTTCAGCCACGGTCACCGTAGGCGACAAGGCCGACCTGCTGACCACGCGCGTTGTGATCTCGGGGTTGGCCTGGACCGACGGACCCATGACGGAGCTGCTGGACGCGCAGATGAGCGCGCACGGTGCGACTCACGCATGTCGGGTCGTGGATGACGCCGTGATGTTCGACGTGCCCACTCGTCGTCCTGCCCCCGGCCAGAGCGTGGTGTTCTACGACGGCGATGAGGTGGTGGGCGGCGGTCAGGTCGCCTGAGCTCCCGGGGCGCCCACCTCGATGCCTCGACGGGCAGCCTCGCTGAGAACGGCTCCGGGTCGAGTCGGCGTGAACATCACAAGCTGAGCTAGCTCGACTTCCGCGCTGCCGTCGCGCCGTCGCAGCGCAAGCTCCGCAGGCTCCGCAAGCTCTATCTCCAAGGCCAACCCGAGGGCTTGTCGGGTCAGATCGAGGGCGCCATCGGATTCGTGGGGTGCCGGACCCAATCGGTGGATAGATGGTCGTGGGAACAGCACAGGATCGACCATTGCGTGGAGGTCGTGCAGCACGACCCCGGCCGGCACGAAGACGATCCACCGCCGTGACAGGCCGTGCAGCGCTCGAACGCTGAGCACTGCGGCGGGCGTTCCCACGACGGTCATTGCTCCCGCCGCGAGCCACTGCTTCGAGGCGAGCAGCAGTGGGACGCTCACGGGTGCCGCAATGGCCGCCACCCAGGCGAGCTCGAGGGGTCCGAAGAGAAGCGCTCCCGGGACCCGCAGTGGCATCCTGCGCTCGTTGCCGTATGCCGATCCGTTGATGAAGCAGTCGCCCGTGGTGGGCGCGAACGCGATGAACGCCGTGACGGCCGCCACCGTCAGCGCCACGATGTCGCTCGTGCCTCGCTGGCCCGTGAGGGCAGCCCAGCTCGCCGCGGCCAGTGCCGCAGGCGCAGCGATCCGAAGTGCGGTGAGACTCAACGTTCGCGGGAGCAAGATCGCCACGAGCACCGTCGCCCAGGTGCCCCACGCGACGGTTGCCCCGGTGAGCTCGACGGCGCGGCTGCTGCCGTCGAGCGCGTCGCCGAGCGCCGGGCCGACCGCGAGGGGAAGCAATGTCCAGGCGATGCGAATGGGGCCGGGGCCGTCCAGGGGCTGCATGACAAGCTTGAGATTTGCCTAAACGTCGCGCCAATGGCTATTCCAGGGGTGGTGCCAACCAGGGGGACGGTGGCGTAGTGAGTGATTTCGGGTGGGATCAAGCATGAAGGCGCTGAACCTCGTGCACGGAGTCGCGACCTCAATCGGCAGCCTGCCGCACACAGATCCGCACGCGGCGGCCACGTTCGTCCTTGAGAACCAGCCGCGCCTGCCCGCCGCGCCGTCGCTACCGAGGCGATCGGGGATGGAGCGCATGATCGCCCAGGCGGCGTGGGGGATCCGCGGCATCACCGTCCTGCCCGACGGATCGCTCGAGCTCGACGAGCATGAGGTCGACGCCCAGGCCCCGCTGACGACGGCGGGAATCGATGGTGAGCCCTTCGTCGGGTTGCGTGCCTTCCTTGGCGCGGTGGCGGGTCGGGATGCACCGATCAAGCTCCAACTCACCGGTCCGGTCACGTTGGGCATCGCGCTCCACGCTCTCGGCATTCCGGAGCAACGAGCCTTCTCCGTGGCCGGCGCCGCGGTTCGCGCCCGTGCGCGCACTCTGGTGGCAGCGGCGCAGGAGACAGCGCCGATGGCGCCGATCGCCGTGTTCGTCGATGAGCCCGGCTTGACCGCGGCGATGGATCCGGCCTTTCCGCTCCATCCCAATCGCACGATCGATCTCGTCTCGAGCACCCTGGCCACGCTGGAGCATCACGCCATCACCGGGCTGCACTGCTGCGGACCAGCCGACTGGCGAGTGGCGTTGCAGACCGGCCCACAGGTTCTGTCGATGCCGGTGGGGATGGGCGCGGTCGAGCACGTCGGTGCGATCAGCGCCTTCGTCGAGCGCGGCGGCTGGGTGGCATGGGGAGCAGTCCCCACTCACGGTCCGCTCGGGACGACACCTGATCGACTCTGGCAGCAGCTCTCCGCCGAGTGGGCCTCGCTCACCCAGGGAGGATGCGATCCGGTACTGCTGCGCGAGCAAGCTCTGATCACTCCCGAGTGCGGGATGGCGCTTCACGACGTCGCTCAAGCCGAGCTCGTGATCACGCTGGCCAATCAGGTCGCCCGCCGGCTCGAGACCCAGACCCGCGGCATGCGCCTCACCGTCGGGGCCTAGCTCGAACTGGGCGCGACCACAAGCGGAATCGGAGTGTCCGACCGGCTCGGTACGATCCTGCCGATGGCTGACCGTGCGGTGGAGGAGCGGGCCGATGTGCTCCGTGCGGAGATCATCGAGCACAACCGGCACTACCACGAGCTCGACGACCCGATCGTGTCCGATGCGGACTACGACGACCTGGTCCGCGAGCTGCGGGCCATCGAGGAGGAGTTTCCGGAGCTGATCACCCCAGACTCACCCACGCAGCGGGTGGGCGGACCGGCGAGCACGACCTTTGCACCGGTGGTGCACAGCGTTCCGATGATGAGTCTCGACAACGCGTTCGAGGAGACTGAGCTCGTGGCCTGGGGCGATCGAGTCCAGCGTCGCCTCGACGAAGGTGACGGCCACGTCGACGTGCAGTACGTCTGCGAGCCGAAGATCGACGGGCTCGCCATCTCGATCCGCTACGAGAAGGGTCGATTCGTGCAGGCGGCCACCCGCGGCGACGGGCGCACGGGCGAGGACGTCACCGCCAACGTCGCCACGTTGCGCGACGTCCCGGACAAGCTCGGAAAGGGCGCACCGCCCGTGCTGGAGATCCGAGGCGAGGTGTACATGTCCCTGGCTGCGTTCGCGGCGCTCAACGAAGCTCAGGTCGAGAAGAGGCTGCGACCCTTCGTCAACCCTCGCAACGCGGCCGCTGGTGCCCTTCGCCAGAAGGACGCCAGGGTCACCGCCGATCGAGACCTCTCGCTGTGGTGCTACCAGCTTGGTGAGGTGGTTGGCGGTCCCGCGTTGACCACGCACCACGAAACCCTCGACCTGCTCCGGGAGCTCGGTCTGCCGGTGAACCCTGAGATCCGTGTTGTTGACGGTTTGGACGAGGTCTACACGAGGTGTCGCCACCATCAGGAGCACCGGCACGATCTGCCCTACGAGATCGACGGCGTCGTCGTGAAGATCGACGATCTCGCGCGCCGGGAGGAGCTCGGTGCCACTTCGAAAGCCCCTCGTTGGGCCATCGCCTACAAGTTCCCGCCGGAGGAACGCACCACGAAGCTGCTCGACATCATGGTCTCTGTCGGCCGGACCGGACGGGCCACGCCGTTCGCGGTGCTCGCTCCGGTGTTCGTGGGTGGCGTGACGGTCAGCCAGGCCACCCTCCACAACGAGGATCAGGTTCGGGCCAAGGACGTGCGACCGGGCGACACCGTCCTCGTTCGCCGCGCTGGCGACGTCATCCCGGAGGTGCTCGGCGCGGTCCTCGCCGACCGGCCGACCAAGAGCAAGCCCTGGGTGTTCCCGCGTGACTGTCCCGTCTGCGGCGTGGCGCTCGTGCGCCCCGATGGCGAAGCCGACACGCGGTGTCTCAACGACGATTGCCCAGCGCGGTCGGCGGGGGCCATCGAGCACTTCGCCAGTCGCGGTGCGCTCGACATCGAGGGGCTGGGCGAGCAGCGCGTGCATCAGCTGGTCGAGCTCGGCCTCGTGCGCAACATCGGCGATCTCTATCGGATCGACTGGGAGGTGCTCCGACCGCTCGAAGGTTGGGGGGACCTCTCGATCGCCAACCTCCAGGCAGCGATCGAAGCATCGAAGCGCCAGCCGCTCTCGCGCCTGCTCGTCGGGCTCAACATTCGTCACCTCGGTCCGGCTGGCGCCGAGGCGCTCGCGGCCACGCGTGGACACCTCGACCAGATCATGGACGCCGATGTCGAGGAGCTCGCCGCTGTCGACGGTGTCGGCGCCGTGATCGCCAGCGCCGTGCACGAATGGTTTGCCGATCCGGACCATCGAGAGGTCATCGATCGCCTGCGCTCCGCTGGACTCAACTTCCAGGGGCCCGAGGTTGTCGATGTGCCGCAGACCCTGGCGGGGATGACCGTCGTCGTCACGGGCACTCTCGTCGGCTTCAACCGCGAGGAGATCGAGACGGCGATCAAGACCCGGGGCGGAAAGTCACCCGGAAGCGTGTCCAAGAAGACCACCGCCGTCGTGGTGGGGGAGAGCCCTGGCGCCTCCAAGCTCACCAAGGCCATCGAGCTGGGCGTGCCGGTCCTCGACGAAACCGGGTTCGAGGCGCTCCTCGCCACCGGTGAGCTACCGCCACTCGCCTGAAGCTCGACGCGTCCTCAGTGCACGTCGAAGCACCAGTCGAACGACAAGTCGGATCCGCGCCCGCGCCCCACCGCCGACTTCCACACGATCGCGGTGATGCAGTTTCGCCCGGCCGGTAACGACGCAAAGGTGCGGTCGGGGGCGGGCAAGAAGAAGACCTGGTTCTGCTCGGGAACGAGACGGAGCTCGTCGGTCGGGATGGCGACCCCGTTGATGAGCAGCGTTCCCTCGTAGCCCGCAGTGAGATCGATCCCGACCTCGGTCTGGTGCAGGGCCTGCACTCCCTGCGCGGGTACGAAGTGCTCCACGACGTCAGGGCGGCCGTTGATGATGACCGGATCCGGATCGCCGGTCTTCGTGGCCCGGACACCGGCGAACAGCGCCGCGCCAGCCACGATGACAGCGAGGGCCATCGCCATCCGATAGCGGACGCTCGACGGTCCAGGGGGCATCTGGGGGACAGCAGGCTCGGTCACGGTCCTCGGCTCTCGGTCGGGGTTGACCTCTTCAGTCTGGCCCTAGGAGCGGGCGCTCCGTCGATTCGGGGGCCGACCGGGTGCGTCGAACGCGGGGAGGCCTCGGGTACCCTCGCCCCGTGGCTATGTCGCGCCTGACGGACCAGATCGGTCGCGTGCTGGGTGGCCGATATCGACTCATCGCCCCCGTTGGGACGGGCGCGTCGGCCCAGGTGTACCTGGCCGACGACGTCCGGCTTCGTCGACGCGTGGCGGTGAAGCTGCTCCACGCCGCGCTCGCGGACGACGAGACCTTCCTGCGGCGGTTCCGGGCCGAGGCCCAGGCCGCCGCGGGGCTGAGCCATCCCAACATCGTGGCCGTCTTCGACTGGGGTGACGACGAGGGTCGTCCCTTCATCGTCACGGAGTACCTCGGCGGAGGGAGCTTGCGATCAGTCCTGGACGAAGGTGGTCAGCTCAGTCCCTCCCAGGCTCTCCTCGTGGGGCTCGAGGCCACCCGAGCTCTCGAGTACGCGCACCGACGAGGCATCGTCCACCGCGACATCAAGCCTGCCAACCTGCTCTTCGGGGAGGACGGCCGGCTCCGTGTAGCCGACTTCGGGCTCGCCCGGGCGTTGGCCGAGGCGGGGTGGACCGAACCTCAGGGCGCGGTGCTGGGCACGGCGAGGTATGCCTCGCCCGAGCAGGCGCAGGGAGAGTCCGTGGACGGGCGCGCCGACGTCTACTCGCTGGCTCTCGTCCTGATCGAAGCCGTCACCGGTGTGGTGCCGTTCGCCGCGGACACCACCATCGGCACGCTGATGGCGCGCATTGGCAAACAGGTGCCGGTGCCCAGCGAGCTCGGCCCGCTACAGGAACCGCTCCAGCGGGCCGGGCGGCCAGAACGAACCGATCGACCGGATGCGGCAGCGCTCACCGTCGCGCTGATGGCCTGTGCGGAGGACCTGCCGCGGCCCGAACCCCTCGCCTTGGGCGCCTCGCCTCCTGTCGTCGACGTCGGGAACGGACCCGAGGGAGACGACGCCACGATGCACGGTGGTTCGACGCACGAGCCCGGTCGGCCCGACCGTCCCACCGACGTCACCCGCGCCGAGCCGCCGGTCAGCCAGGCCGCGGTCGTCGATCCACCCCCTCCGGCCTACCTGGCTCAAGACGTCGTACCCAGCTTCGACGCGGGGTACGACGAGACCCGCCGCCGTCGATGGCCGCTTGTGCTCGTCGGCGTGTTCCTTGCGGCACTGCTTGGGGTCGGCGCGGCCTGGTCCGTGATCGAGCTGCGGACACCCGCGTACGCCGTGCCGGTCCTCGTGGGCAACACCGAGGCGGCTGCGCGCAAAGCTGTGGACGGCTATGGCTGGACGATCGAGAGGCGCACCGAGCGCCAGGACGGCAGCACGCCGGGCACGATCCTGCGAACCGAGCCCGAGGTCGGCTCGAAGCTGAAGAAGGGTCGCACGCTCGTTCTGTACGTCTCGCTGGGCAACACGTTGGTTCCTGTTCCCACCGATCTCGTCGGCATGACGATCGAGGACGCGACCGTGGCGCTGGAGCGTGCGGGTGGCTTCATCCTCAAGGTCATCCCCGCGTATGACGAGGAGACGCCCGCTGGGATCGTGATGGGCCTCGAGGCTGACTCGTCAGGTGAGCAGCCAAAGGGTGATGAGATCTCGCTCACGGTGTCACAGGGTCCCGAGCCCCGCACCGTGCCGAGCGGACTCACCGGCAAGACCTACGAGGACGCCGCCGACGCGCTCGAGCCGCTGCAGCTCGTGCCGGTGAAGGTCGAGGAGTTCAGCGACGACATCGAGGAGGGCTTGGTCATCGGGCTGCGGCCCGGCGAGGGTCAGGAGGCACCGCGTGACAGCGAGGTGCAGGTCGTGGTGTCGAAGGGTCCCGACCTCGTCACGGTGCCCTCGGTGAAGGGCCTCAGCCTCGAGGAGGCGGTGGCCAAGCTCGAAGGGGCTGGGCTTCGCGCGGGTGATGTGTTCGGTCCGGCCAACGGGAAGCCGTTCGAGACAGACCCGTCGAGGGGAACGAAGGTCAAGCGCGGCTCGTCGGTCAACATCTACCTCCGTCGCTGACCGCCAGAACGGCCGGACTCGGCCGATACAGTGCGATCACGATGGGATCACTCGATGGCCGTGTAGCGATCATCACGGGAGCAGGACGAGGTCTAGGTCGAGAGCACGCGCTGCTCTTCGCCGCCGAAGGCGCCGCGGTTGTGGTCAACGATCTCAGCACCGAGGCGGATGATGTCGTAGCCGAGATCAGCGCCGCCGGCGGTCAGGCCCTCGCGAGCAACGACTCCATCACGACCTGGGACGGGGGCCAGGCGCTGATCGCCCGGGCTGTTGACGGTTTCGGGCGTCTCGACGTGCTCGTCAACAACGCGGGGATGTTGCGGGATCGGATGCTGGTGAGCATGTCGGAAGACGAGTGGGATGACGTGGTCGAGGTGCACATGAAAGGGCACTTCATCCCGACTCGCTTCGCGGCGGCCTACTGGCGGGAGCAAGCCAAGGCGGGCCACGCGATGCGGGCCTCGGTCATCCACACGTCGTCGACGTCGGGTCTGCTCGGCAATCCCGGCCAGACGAACTACGGCGCCGCCAAGGCTGGCATCGGGGCCTTCAGCATCATCTGTGCCCGGGAGCTTGCGAGCTATGGCGTGCGTTCGAACTGCATCGCTCCTGCAGCCCGTACCCGACTGACCGAGGCGACACCGGGGTTGGGCGAGATGGTGGCCGCGCCAGCCGAAGGATTCGACGTGTGGGACCCCGCCAACGTGTCGCCGGTGGTGGCGTACCTCGCGACGGCAGCTTGTCCGATCACCGGTCGCACGTTCTTCGTGCAGGGCGGCACAGTGCGCGTCATGGAGCCGTGGCACCTCGGCGCGCGCCTCGAACGAGATGACCGTTGGACCATCGACGACCTCGCGAAGCAGTTACCAGGAGTATCGGATATTTCGCCCTGAGCCTTCGAGGCATTGACCGAGCGGTGTATCGTGGAGGCCAGCAAGTCGGTGCCCGACTCGTTGGGGCGGTGTGCTGGACGTGGCGTTCCCCAGCCGCCGCGATGAGGCCGCCGCCCCAACGAGTCGGGCACTGCGCTTGTTTCGCTGATCGACGGGTCGCGTAGCGTGGCCCCTGTGCCGTCGTCGAATGACCACCTCGACGACCTCTCGATCGGTGCATCGGGAGCCGAAGAGGTCGCGGTCGTTCCCTGGTCGATCATGCTCCGTGCGCGCGTCCACGAACGGGTCGCCGAGCGTCCGAGCTACCCCTGGGTCGTGCTGGCGGTGGCGCTGTTTGGCCTGTTCTCGGTCGGCTTCACCATCACGATCCTGTCGGTGTCCATACCCCGCATCGCCAACGAGCTCGGGAGTGATACGAGCACGGTCACTTGGGTGGTCACTGGCCCGCTGCTGGCCTTTGCTGTGGTCGGGCCAGCGATGGGCAAGCTCGGGGATCTCTACGGCCACCGCCGCGTGTATGGGATCTCCATGCTGTGCGTGGCCGTCTTCGCGGCGCTGACGGCTGCCGCTTCGACCGCCGGAATGCTCATCGCCTTTCGCACTCTTGGGGCCGCGACGGGCGCGGCAGTGGGGCCGGCGTCCATAGCGATCATCAATCGACTGTTTCCGCCGGAGCGGCGAGTGCAGGCCATGGGGTATTGGTCGATGGTGGGCGCTGGCGGTCCCGTTGTGGGTGTCGTGGCTGGCGGGCCGATCGTGGAGGAGTTCGGTTGGCGCTGGATCTTCGTGGCCCAGGTGCCTCTCACGCTGATCGGTCTGTTGCTGGCGCTTCTGGTGTTGCCCGAGACTCGACGACGCGCCGATTCCAGCTTTGATTACCTCGGTGCCATCGTCCTGGCGCTGGGTGCGACCTCGTTGCTGGTGGCGATCAACCGCGGACCGCTTTGGGGCTGGTCGAGTCCCGCAATCGTCGTCGCGTTCCTGCTGGCGCCGACGGCGATCATCGCGTTCGCGCTGATCGAGCAGCGCGTAGCGAATCCTCTCTTGCCGCTGGCCTATCTACGTCAGCGCAACTTCACCTTCGCGATCGCCACCCAGTGCTTCACCAACTTCGCGTACATGGGGGGCTTCGTCATCACGCCGGTGTTCCTCGAATCGGTGTTCGGTTACCCCGAGACACGTGTCGGCGGCCTCATGATCGCGCGGCCCTTGTCGTTCGCCATCGCTGGGCCCGTGGCCGGATACCTGGCCGTGCGCATCGGGGAGCGCTCGTCGGCCGTGGCCGGATCTGTCTTCGTGGTGGCGTCGATGGTTGCGCTGTCGAACGTCGCACCCGGCTCCTCGGATCTCATGATCGTGGGAGCCCTCGCCTTGTCGGGGGTCGGTCTCGGATGCTCGTCACCGGCGCTTTCCGCGAGCATCGCCAACGCGGTGGACGAGCAGGACCTCGGCGTGGCGGGGGCCTTCCAGCAGATGATGACGCAGCTCGGTGTGGTGGTCGGCATTCAGGTGATGCAGACCGTTTCGGTCGTGCGGGTGGCGGCGTCGGGGGAGGTGGGTGCCTACGGCGAGGCCTACATGGTCGGTGGGTTCGTCGCGCTGCTGGGGCTGATCACCTCCGTCTTCGTGCAGTCCAGCGACCGACGCGCCGAGGGCGCCCCGCGGGGCGCCCTCGAGCAGCAATCTGGGGCGGCCACGGCGACCTGAGTCGCCGGGGGCCAGAACTACGTGATCAGTCGGAGGTGATCGCCTTGATCTTCTCGGCGATCTCCGCCTGAGCGGCGTCAGGGGTGCCCTGCTGCATGGCCATGAGCTTGGTCATGTCGCCCTGCACCTTGATCTTGCCGGCCATGAAAGCCTGCATCCCGGCCTGCGGGTTGCCGTCGACGAGGATCGCCTTGGCGGTCGCGTAGTCGAGGGTGACCGTGAGGTCGGGGCCATCGAGGTGGCCGAGGTCCATCTCGATGTCGCCACCGGAGGTGTCCATGTGGGCGTTGATGGTGCCATCGCCGAACGGGACATCGGTGATGATCTGGTTCATCTTCACCGCATGCGCCGGAGCGGCGCCGCCGCCGGGGGCCTCTTCGCGGATCTTCTTGGCGGCCTCGAGCCACTCATCAGAAAGGAACGGGAACTGCGACACGGGAAACCTCCAGATAGGGACCGTCAGAGCGGAGCGAACCTACCGCGTTTTCCAGGGCGTTTGCACTCAGCGTGCAGTAACCCCCGACGCGCCCCGAAGGGCAGTGGCGATCGCGTCCTCGTCCGCGGCGACGGAGTGGACGACGTACCGCGCCACGAACGACGCAAGGTGAGTGAGGTCCATCCTGATCCGCCCGGTGCGATGGAAGTGCGAGAAGTGGCCCACTGACCCGACGACGCCGAGCGCGAGCAGCTCTGGGTCGTCCTCGCGAATCGTGCCGTCGGCCTGGCCGGTCTTGATGATCCGCACCATGTCGTCGATGTGCTGTCGGGTGCCCTGGCGGAGAATGTCGGTGAAGTTGCGACCCTCCACCTCGAGCAGCGAGAAGAAGTGGGAGTGCTCGGCCATGAACTGCACGGAGGCCTCCGTGCCGCGGTACAGGTTCACCAGGGGGACGGCATCGGGTGTGAGCACCGCGCCCTGCTGGCGGCGCAGCTGCAGCCGAATGCGCTCCGCAAGCTCCTTGAAGAGCGCTTCCTTGTTGTCGAAGTACCAGTAGAAGAGCCCTTTGGCGACGCCGGCCGCGCGGACGATGTCGATGACCCGCGTCTCCGCGTAGCCGCGCTCGGCGAACAGTGCCGCAGCGCAATCCAGCAGCTGCTGCTTTCGCTCGATGCCCTGAGCGGTGAGGCGCCGGTCGGCTTCCATGGCAAGAGCGTGCCCCGCACTTGACCCGTGGGTCAATCGGTGCGGCTCCGGTGCTACGTTCGGCCGCGATGGCAGCAGGCAGCAGAGCCGAGCGCATCGCGGCTCGGGAGCGAAATCCGAAGTGGCAGAATCCGCCGCTGCTGATCGACATGTCGATCTGCATCAACTGCGACACGTGCATTCGGCACTGCCCGCCACAGTTCGGTGCGATCTTCAATCACGGCATGGACGTGATCATCATCCCGGAGCTCTGCTCCGGGTGCGACAAGTGCCTCGATCCGTGTCCGGTCGACTGCATCTACCCCGATCCCGATTGGACCCCGGCGCCGGAGCCGTGGTGGCAGGAGCAAGCCAACGACGATCCCTACCGCTGACGCGGCGGTAGCGTGCCGCCATGCCGAGAACTCCTGCCGACGACACCCATCCCGTCCTACCGGGCTGTGCGCCCTGGTCCTCACCGGCCGGCGGGCCCAACGGAGCGCTCGTGCTCCACGGCTTCACGGGGAGCCCCGTGTCGATGCGACCGCTGGCGGAGGCCCTCGCCGGTGTTGGCTTCGCAGTGGAGATGCCCCGCCTACCCGGGCATGGCACCGCTCCGGAAGACCTCGCGGAAACCGGGTGGGACGATTGGCTCGCCGAAGCCGAGCGGGCGCTCAGCGCACTCCAGGCCCGGACCCCCGATGGCAGGGTCGTCGTGGTGGGCCTCTCGATGGGCGGAGCGCTCACCCTTGCTGTGGCGGAGGCGCACGCGGAGCTGGCAGGGATCGTTCTGATCAACACACCCACGTCGGCCCCGGCAGAGCTGGCCGCGGGGATAGAGGGGATGATCGCGGGTGGGGTGGATGTCATCGACTCCGTCGGTGGAGACATCGCTGACCCCGAAGCAGACGAGGCCTCTTACGACAAGACCCCCCTGCGTCCGCTGCTGACGATGCTGCAGGCCGGTGAGGGAGTTCGAGCAAGGCTGTCAGATATCACCCAGCCGACGTTGATCGTCACCAGTCGTCAGGACCACGTCGTGACACCGACCGACTCCGACGTGATCGCCGAGCACGTCTCGGGGCCCGTCGAGCGCATCTGGCTGGACAAGAGCTTCCATGTGGCAACCCTGGACTACGACAAGGCCGAGGTGGAGCAGCGAGCGGTGGAGTTCGCCCAACGTGTGACCGGTTGATCAGGGGGCGCACCTCAGCTGTCCTCGGGGATGGCCTCCCACCACTGACACCACCACTCGCCACCGACCAGCACCCGAAGCTGTTGATGCCAGCAGTAGGAGATCGGGTCATCCGGATTCAGGTAGTACAGGCAGTTGTCGCACTTTTCGTCGCCGTACGGCTTGCCCTTCAGCGTGGCGCGCTCGAGGAGGTCCTTGAGCTGCAGCCAGTTCTGCTCGTCGATCGGCTTTGGTTCGGGGGGAGGGATCTCGTAGTCGGCCATGGCAGCAAAGTACCCAACTCGTGGGTCTCCCTAGTCAAACCACGAGCCCGTCGCTGAGCGACCGGAGCATAGGAGACCGCTATTCGACCGGGACGACCTGAGCTACGGCCAGCGCGGTTCCGTCGACAGGGGCGATCCAGATGAGCACGGGCACCGATCCGCTGGCGGCCCGGATGTCCGTCCGAAATCCGGTGCGCGCGTCCGGCTCGTCGAGCACTCGGCGTCGCAAGGACTCCGCGACAGCGTCGTGATCGACGAAGTCACTTCCTGGGTGACCCAGGATCTGAGACTCATCCAACCCGAGCAGGTCTGCTGCAGCGCGGTTCACGCGGACGATCTGCCGAACCGCGATGTCGAGGACGATGGTGGCAAGGGGCGATCCGTCGAGGATGCGCTCGAGCTGAGGTGCGGTGAGCCCCGAGGTCGGGCCGCTCTCGGCAGCATGGTCGCGCGGAGTATGGAGCTCGTCGACCGCGGGTGCCGTGGGGAGCAGGATGCGGAACGATGCTCCGTGCGCGGTCGGGATGGCGTTCAGAGAGCCCGCCACGCGCTCCACAGCTGCGCGAGCAAAGGCCAGACCGAGGCCTGCTCCAGGAGTGTCGCCCACCTCCGGACCGCGGGTGCCTGCGTCGAAGATCTGCGTCACATCAGCCGGTAGACCGATCCCGTTGTCCGTGACGAGGATCTGGGTCCCTGCCTCGGTCTCGTCGATCTGGATCTCCACGACGAGCTGTCGACGGGAATCGCGGTACTTGATGCTGTTCGAGATGAGATTGACGAGCGCTTGACGGATCGTCCGGACCGGAATGGGCAGCTCGGTGACCGATGCCCGCGTGAGCAACGTGCCTCCGCACTCCGCAAGCTGAGCGTCCGTGATGTCGCGTATGAGGCCGAACAGATCTGCTGGCGACCGGGATGAGTCCTCTGGTCTCGCGCTGCCCGTGTCCGCCTCGCTCAAGATCGACGCGGTCATCGCTGCCAACGCTCGAGTGCCCGTCCCGATGCGCTCGAGCAGCTGCGTCCGCTGATCGGCGTCCAGGCCAGAGTCGGGCTGCAGGAGCAGTTCCGCGAACCCGGTGAGAGTGGTGAGCGGGCCCGACACGTCGTGCGCCATGCGCATAGCGATCGCGCCGAGTGCCTCCGAAGCTCGCGCCAGCTCGTCGGCGCGGGCGGAAGCGACGAGCACGGGGGTGAGATCGTCGAGCTCGACGAACACGATGCCCTCGATGCCTGAGGGAACGATCGCCAGCTGCACCGTGCGCAGTCCCGATTCGGTGGGTACCTCGCGGATGGCGGCGGTCTCATCACCGCGAAGGGCCCGAACCCTCGCGAGGTGATCAGCGCTCGGTTGCAGCAGCAGATCTGGTCCTGCCATTCCGACAACGAACTCCGGCTCCAGTCCCAGGAAGTCGAGGGCGGCCCGGTTCGCGCGCACGATCCGCCGCGCGTGATGGTCGATGATCAGCGTGGGCATTGCCGACAGCTCGAAGAGCTGCTCGTAGGACGCGTGCTCGTACCCGCCACGCATCCGAATGTCCACGGTCCGCGCTCGCCCGATCGCCACCATCGAGTGTGAGTCTAGATAGCAGCGCAAGCCTCAAGCGGGAGGTGTCCCGGTTCGAGAGCTTTGTGATCCGCGCCGATCATGCGGGCTCGTCGACCGCCAATAGCTGGATCATGGCGAGGGCCGTACGCCGGGCCCGGGTTCGCGGGGGACCTTCTGCCCGACAGGGTCGTTATCGATGATGTCGGGCATCCCGTCGGGGGCGGTCGCGACGGCCGGCGCGGATCCACCTCGCCGAACGATGCCCGTCAGGCTCGCGAGCACGATGGTGCCGCCGACGACATCGAGGGGGTGCAATCGCTCCTCGAACGCGAGCCAGGCGAGGACCGCGATGAGCACTGGCTGGCTGAGCAAGAACAGCGATGACATCGTGACCTGGAGGAAGCGGTGCGACCACGCGACAAGCGTGTGGCCGATCGTGCCGCACAGCGCAGTAAGCGCGGCCAGGACGATCGTGGTCCGGTCGACGGTGAGCGACCGCCCAGCGATCGTTGCAGCAATGATCAGAGTTGCCGCGGCAGCGCCGAAGACGACGGCCATGTAGGTGGTCGCATCGAGGTGCGTGCGAGTGCGCACCCATCGTCCAGCGAGGAACCAGAGCGAGTTCAATCCCAGCCCGAGGACCGCGAGCACGTCGCCGTGCAAGCTCCAGCTCCCGACCCCGGCAGAGGCAGCCGCGACCAGACAGGCGCCAATGATCGCTAGACCGATCCGGGCGACCAACCCCCAGTCCACGAGCTCACCCAGCACCCGCCCGGCCAGCAACGCAACCACCGCTGGCTGCAGTGCATGAATGACGCCGACATTGACCAGAGTGGTCTCGTTGAGTGCGCTGAAGTTCACCAGGGCGCTCACCCCGAAGAGGACGCCGATCGCGACGAGGCCGAGTCGTACGTCGAACCGAAGCGGCTCACGACTGATACGGAGGGGTCGTGCGGGCCGCAGCCGAAGGACCGCCGCCGTCGCTGCGAGCACCGGGATGGCCAGAACCATCCGCCAGGTCGTGAAGAGCAGGATGTCATCGGCCTTGCGAACGAAGTACACGTTCGTCGTCCACAGCACGATGGCCAACGTCATCGCGGCCAGCGCGCGCGGCGGTGCAGGTGAGGCGGCGGCTGGGTGCTCCGAGCCGAGCTCGGTCACGGGTCTCTCCTCGCTCGGAGCAGGTTCGGGTTCGGGGCTTGCGGTGAGGCCACCCTACGATGGCTCGCCTATGACATCGCTCTCGCGAGATGAGGTGGCCCATGTGGCGCGGCTGGCGCGACTGGAGCTCACTGACGAGCAGATCGACGTGTTCACGCCCCAGCTTGCGGCCATCCTCGATCATGCCGCCGACGTGGAAGCCCTCAGCCTCGACGAGGTGCCGCCCACAGCCCACCCCTATCCGCTGGTCAACGTGTGGCGGCCCGATGAGCCCCGGGACGCTGGGATCCGCGATGCCGTCCTCGATCAGGCCCCCGCGGCAGAGGACGGAATGTTCCGCGTCCCACCCGTGCTCGGAGAAGCCCCATGAGTGCCGTTGAGCTCGCCTCGGCGGTCCGAAGCGGGGAGCGCACGGCTCGGTCGATCGTGGAGGAGCACCTCGTGGTCATCGCCGAGCGGGAGCCGGAGCTCCACGCCTTCAATCTCGTGACCGCGGACGGCGCCCTGGCCCGCGCCGATGAGATCGACGCCCTTGTGGCGGCGGGGCTGGACCCGGGCCCGCTGGCGGGAGTCCCCATCGCCCTCAAGGACAACCTCTGCACCGTCGGCGTGCCGACGACGTGCAGCTCGAAGATCCTCGAGGGGTGGAATCCTCCGTACGACGCCACGGTGGTCGACCGCGTGCGCACCGCGGGAGCAATCGCAATCGGGAAGACCAACCTGGATGAGTTCGCGATGGGATCCTCCACCGAGAACTCCGCCTTCGGCCCATCCAAGAACCCTCACGACCCATCCAAGGTGCCGGGCGGATCATCCGGCGGAAGCGCCGTGGCAGTGGCGGCTGGCTTTGCGTCGATCGCGCTTGGCTCAGACACCGGTGGATCAATCCGCCAGCCAGCGGCGCTATGCGGCGTCGTGGGCATGAAGCCGACCTACGGGCGTGTTTCGCGGTACGGACTCGTCGCGTTCGCGTCGAGCCTCGACCAGATCGGTCCGTTCGCCGCTGACGTGGCCGATGCTGCCGCCCTGTACGAGGTGATGGCGGGCTACGACCCCGCCGACTCGACGTCCATTCCCAAGCCCGTCCCGCCGGTCACTCCGCATCTCAGTGATGGCGTCGAGGGTCTGCGCGTAGGCGTGGTGAAGGAGCTGCTCGACATCGAGGGCATCGCCCCGGACGTCGCCGCGCGAGCGAAGGCCGCGGCTGAGGCCCTCGAGGCGGCAGGCGCCAAGGTCGAAGAGGTGTCGGTCCCCGCCGTGATCTATGGCCTGTCCGCGTACTACCTGATCGCGCCGGCTGAGGCATCCAGCAACCTGGCCCGTTACGACGGGGTCCGCTACGGCCTACGAGTCGACGCTCCCACAACCGGAGAGATGTACGACCGCACCCGTACGGCGGGCTTCGGTCCTGAGGTGATGCGCCGCATCATGCTCGGCACCTACGCGCTGTCCGCCGGGTACTACGACGCCTTCTACGGCAAGGCCCAGAAGGTGCGCACCCTCATCATCCGAGACTTCGAAGCCGCCTACGAGCGCTGCGACGTCCTGCTGTCGCCCACCTCACCCACCACTGCGTTCGATCTCGGGGCCAAGGCCGATCCGCTGGCCATGTACCTGAACGATGTCTGCACCATCCCTTCCAACCTGGCCGGACATCCGGCCATCTCGGTCCCGTTCGGCGTGGGCGACGACGGACTGCCCATCGGGGTGCAGGTGATGGCCAACTCCCTCGACGAGGTCACGATGTTCCGGGTGGCTGCCGCACTCGAAGGAGCGATGGCGTGACCGACACCGCTGCTCACCCCTCGAGCGTTCTCCCCGACGGCTGGGGGATGGTGATCGGCCTCGAGGTGCACTGTGAGCTCCACACCGCCACCAAGCTGTTCTGCTCGTGTCCGAACAACTTCGGTGACGAGCCCAACACCAACACCTGCCCGACCTGCCTCGGCCTGCCCGGCTCGCTGCCCGTGCTCAACCAGCGTGCGGTCGAGCTGGCGATGACCTTGGGACGAGCCCTGGGGTGCGAAGTCGAGCGCTCGGTCTTCTCCCGCAAGAACTACTTCTATCCCGATCAGCCCAAGGACTATCAGGTCACGCAATACGACCTGCCCACCAACGAGCACGGTCACCTCGACCTGCCGTCGGGCCTACGGGTTGGCATCACCCGTGCCCACATCGAAGAGGACACCGGCAAGCTCAACCACATCGGCGGAGGCGGTCGCATCCACGACGCCGGCTACAGCCTCGTGGACTACAACCGCTCCGGCGTGCCGCTCGTGGAGATCGTCTCCGAGGCTGACATGCGCAGCAGCGACCAGGCCAGGGAGTACGTGGCCGAGCTGCGCTCCATCCTCCTGGCGACGGGTGTGTCCGACGCCAAGATGGAAGAGGGCTCGATGCGGGTCGACGCGAACGTGTCGGTGCACCGCGACGGTGAGCCCTGGGGCACCCGGTGCGAGATCAAGAACCTCAACTCGCTGCGCTCCCTCGGCCGTGCCATCGACCACGAAGCGCTGCGTCAGATCGACGTCATCGAAGCCGGGGACGCCATCCGCCAGGAGACCCGCCACTGGGACGAGGACACCGGTCGCACCGGCACGCTGCGAGTCAAGGAGGACGCGGACGACTACCGGTACTTCCCCGAGCCCGACCTCGTGCCCCTCGAACCCACAGCTCACGACCTGGCCCGAATCGACGCCGCGCTGCCAGCGCTGCCCGCAGCACGTCG
>JBBDWQ010000035.1:0-22690 GCA_040902805.1 Acidimicrobiales bacterium | reverse complement strand
AGGCCACGTCGGAGTCCGTCACCATGGCCGTGCAGCGCGATCTGGACGAGCTCGCTCTCGCGGCCATCGCGGCGGGAGCGGACCCAGCGCGCGTGCTGACCCACATCGAGCACAACCTGGCGGTGGACGGTGCGGAGACACTGTCGGCGCAGCACTTCGCCGCGCTCGTGATGATGGAAACCTCCGGGGAGCTGACTGCGACCCAGTCCAAAGTCGTGCTGGCCGAGATGGTCGCCTCCGGCCACGATCCGGTGACGATCGCCAAGGACAAGGGGTTCGAGGCGCTGGACAGCGGCGCCCTCGAGGGCATCGTCGACAGTGTCATCGCCGCCCACCCGGGGGAGTGGGAGCAGTTCCGCACTGGCGACGACAAGGCCCGCGGCAAGCTGACCGGCTTCTTCGTGGGAAAGGTCATGCAGGCATCAAAGGGCCAGGCCGACGGCAAGGTCGCCACCGCGCTCCTGCGCTCGAAGTCCGGCCCCGCCTAACCCCCTCACGAACTCGGGCTGTTTCTCCGTCTCCTGCACGGATTTTCCGCCCGAGAACAGGTTGGTCTGTCGCTTTACGCTTGGGGCCGCTGGCGGGAGCGCCGGTAGCCTCCGGCCATGACGAGCGAGCAGGCAGAGACACCGGTCGACATCAAGCCCCGCAGCCGGGACGTCACCGATGGGCCGAATCGGGCGCCGGCCCGTGCGATGCTGCGGGCCATCGGCATGACCGATGACGACTGGGGCAAGCCGCAGGTGGCGGTGGCGTCGTCGTGGAACGAAGTCACGCCGTGCAACCTCCCGCTCGACCGCTTGGCCAAGCGCTCCAAGGTGGGCGTGCGCGACGCAGGTGGTTTCCCGATTGAGTTCACCACCATCGCCGTGTCGGACGGCATCTCGATGGGCCACGAGGGCATGCGGGCGTCGCTCGTGAGCCGTGAGGTGATCGCGGACTCCGTCGAGACCGTGATGCACGCAGAGCGGTTCGACGGGCTCGTCACCTTTGCCGGCTGCGACAAGAGCCTCCCGGGCATGCTGATGGCCGCGGCCCGGCTCAACCTGCCCTCCGTGTTCCTCTACGGCGGGTCGATCCTGCCGGGGTCCCACAAAGGTCAAGCCACCGACATCGTCTCCGTGTTCGAGGCTGTGGGCGCGTATGCGGCTGGCAACATGGATCTTGCCGAGCTCGACGAGATCGAGCGGGGCGCTTGTCCCAGCGAGGGCAGCTGCGCGGGCATGTTCACCGCCAACACGATGGCGTCAGTGGCCGAGGCGATCGGGATGTCGCTGCCCGGCTCCTCGACGCCCCCCGCCCCCGACGGCCGTCGCGACGACTTCGCCTACGCCTCTGGTAGAGCCGTCGTGCATCTCCTCGAGCAGGGGATCCGCCCCCGCCAGATCATGACCAAGCAGGCGTTCGAGAACGCCATCGCCATCGTCATGGCGCTCGGTGGCTCCACCAACGCGGTGCTGCATCTGCTCGCCATCGCCGCTGAGGCCCGGGTTGATCTTGCCCTGGAGGACTTCAACAAGGTTGCAGCCCGCGTGCCGCACATCGCCGACACGAAGCCGCACGGCAAGTACCACATGATCGACATCGATCGCATCGGCGGGATCCCCGTTGTGATGCGACATCTGCTGGATGCGGGGCTCCTCCACGGGGACTGCCTCACCGTCACCGGCAAGACGGTGGCCGAGAACCTCGCCGCGATCGATCCGCCCGAGCCGGACGGCGACGTCATCCATCCGCTGTCCGCTCCCATCCATGCCGTCGGCGGCATTGCGGTGCTCACCGGGTCGCTCGCACCCAAGGGAGCGGTCGTGAAGGTGGCGGGCATCGACCACGAGCACTTTGAGGGTCGAGCCCGCGTGTTCGACGGGGAGGACGCCGCGATGGAGGCGGTTCTCGGCGAGAAGATCGAGCGGGGGGACATCGTGGTCATCCGCTACGAGGGTCCGAAGGGCGGCCCGGGCATGCGCGAGATGCTTGCCATCACCGGTGCCATGAAAGGCGTGGGCCGGGGTGGCGATGCGGCGCTCATCACCGACGGGCGCTTCAGCGGAGGCACCCACGGCTTCTGCATCGGCCATGTGGCCCCCGAGGCAGTCGACGGCGGGCCCATCGCCTTCGTCGAGGAAGGCGATCGGATCGTGATCGATGTTGTGGGGCACACGATCGACTTGCTCGTCGACGAGGCCACGCTCACCAAGCGCAAGGCGGCCTGGAAGCTTCCACCGCCCCGTTACACGAGTGGTGTCCTTGCCAAGTACGCCCGCCTGGCGTCAGGCGCCGAGCGCGGCGCCATCACCGAAGCCTGAGGCGACGAACATCGGCTTGCCCATCGATGGGAGAGCGGGGGTACACTGCCCGCCGTGGCCCCTTCGATCATTCTGGTAGTGATGTAGACGCACCCGCGACAACCGTCGCGTGTGCGTCTGCTCGACCTCCCAGACGGGGGGTCGTCGTCGTTTTGCGGAAGGACTCTCGGAGCAATGCAGCTCAACGGATCACAAGCGCTCATCAAGGCCCTCGAGATGGAGGGCGTTGACACGATCTTCGGCCTCCCGGGCGGTTGCATCCTGCCCGTGTACGACCCGCTGCTCGACAGCCCGATCCGTCACATCCTCGTTCGCCACGAGCAAGGCGCCGGTCACATGGCGGAGGGTTACGCCCATGTGACGGGTCGGCCCGGAGTCGCGATGGTCACCTCGGGCCCTGCAGCGACGAACATCGTCACGCCACTATGCGATGCCTACATCGATTCGATCCCCATGGTGGTCATCACCGGGCAGGTCCCGGTCGCCGCCATCGGCACCGACGCCTTCCAGGAGTGCGACACGATCGGCATCACCCGGTCGGTCACCAAGCACAACGAGCTGGTCACCTCGGCCCAAGACATTCCCCGAGCGGTCCGCGAGGCGTTCCACATCGCCACCACCGGCCGACCCGGCCCCGTGCTGCTCGACATCCCCAAGGACATCGTCGATGCCAAGAACCCCAACTCCGCGATGGAGTGGGAGTGGCCGGACGATCAATCGATCCTCGAGGGCCTTCCCGGCTATCGCCCGGTCACCAAGGGCGACCCGCAGATGATCCGCCAGGCAGCCGAGCTGATCCTCGCGTCCACCCGCCCGGTCATCTACGCCGGGGGCGGCATTCTCAAAGCGCGTGCAGCCGAGGCGCTCCGGGAGCTGGCCGAGCTGTGCGACCTGCATGTCGTCACGACCCTCATGGCCCGCGGTTCGTTCCCTGACGACCATCCCCTCTGCCTCGGGATGCCGGGCATGCACGGGAACTACACGGCCGTCACCTCGATGCAGCGCTCGGACCTGCTCATCGCGCTCGGCAGTCGCTTCGACGACCGAGTGACGGGTCGGATCCCCGACTTCGCCACCGAGGCCAAGATCATCCACGTTGACATCGATCCGGCCGAGATCGGCAAGGTCCGTCGGCCCGACGTGCCGATTGTGGGGGACTGTCGCCTCGTGATCGAGGAACTCGTGGCGGTGCTGCGCGGCATGCTCGCAGACGGGACGACCCAACCGGATCGTTCGATGTGGAAGCAGACGATCTCGGGATGGCGCGAGAAGCATCCGCTCGCCTACAAGCAATCCGAGCCGGGCGATGCGCTAAAGCCCCAGTTCGTCTTGGAGCAGCTTCGCGACAACACCCCCGAGGACTGCATCGTCGCCTCGGGGGTCGGCCAGCACCAGATGTGGACGTCGCAGTACTGGAAGTTCAATCATCCGTACACCTTTGTGAACTCGGGCGGACTCGGCACGATGGGGTTCGCAGTGCCCGCGGCCATCGGCGCAAAGGTCGGGCGACCTGACGCGATGGTGTGGGCGGTCGATGGCGACGGCTGCTTCCAGATGACTGCCCAGGAGCTGGTCACCGCGTCAGCGGAGCGCATCCCGGTGAAGATCGCCATCTTGAACAACGCCTACCTCGGCATGGTTCGCCAATGGCAGGAGATGTTCTACGAAGAGCGGTACTCCGAGGTGTACCTGTCACCCGACCTGCCCGACTACAAGCTCTGGGCCGAGGCCATGGGCTGCGTTGGCATGCGGGTCGACTCGCCAGAGGAGGTGGAGTCGGCGATCCAGAAAGCCAATGAGATCGACGACCGCCCTGTTGTGATCGACTTCCGAACCGACTCGTCCGAGAAGGTGTTCCCCATGGTCCCCGCAGGCCAGAGCAACGACGCCATCATCACCGACCCGGCGCTGGGAGAGGGATTCGTGCAATGACCACCGATGACGCAACACATCACCTCCTGTCCGTCCTCGTCGAGAACAAGGCTGGCGTGCTGGCCCGGGTCTCGGGTCTGTTCGCCCGGCGCGGCTTCAACATCATCAGCCTCGCGGTGGCACCCACGGAGGACGCCCGCTTGAGTCGGATCACGATCGCGGTCGACGCGGCGTCAGCCCCCCTGGAGCAGGTGACCAAGCAGCTGTTCAAGCTCATCAACGTTGTTGAGATCAGCGAGCTCGCACCCCAGGATGCCGTCGAGCGGGAGCTCCTACTGGTCACCGTCCACGCCCCCGCCACGACACGGGGTGAGGTCCTGGAGCTGGTCGCCGATGCGGCTGGCCGAATTCTCGCTGAGGGCGAGGACCGGCTCACCTTGTCCCTCGACGGCCATCCGGACAAACTCGACGGCTTCGAGGAGCTTCTGCGCCCGTACGGCATCATCGAGCTCCAGCGCACCGGGCGAGTCGCCCTTCCCAAGATCGACCACACACCAAACCGGCTCACCCCGGCCCAAGCATCCTGAGGAACCCCGATGGCCAACGTGTACTACGAGAAGGACGCCGACAGCTCGCTCATCGCCGGCCGCAAGGTCGCGGTGATCGGCTATGGATCGCAGGGCCACGCCCATGCCCTAAACCTCAAGGAGTCGGGCGTCGACGTGCGGGTGGGCCTTCGCGCCGAGTCGGCGTCGGTGGCCAAGGCCGAGGCCGCTGGACTGCGGGTGCTCTCGGTCGCTGACGCCACTGCCGAGGCCGACCTCATCATGCTGCTGGGCCCTGACACGGAGCACAAGGCGATCTTCAACGAGCACATCGCTCCCAACCTGTCCTCGGGCGATGCTCTGTTCGTGGGTCACGGTTTCAGCGTGCGCTTCGACCAGGTGGTGCCGCCGGCTGATGTCGACGTCGCTCTCGTGGCGCCGAAGGGCCCCGGACACCTCGTGCGCCGCACATACACCGAGGGTGGCGGGGTGCCATGCCTCATCGCAGTGGCCCAGGACGCCAGCGGAAAGGCCCGCGATCTAGCGCTCTCCTACGCCAATGCCATCGGCGGTGCCCGAGCCGGTGTGCTCGAGACCACCTTCGAGGAGGAGACCGAGACGGATCTCTTCGGTGAACAGGTGGTGCTCTGTGGTGGGCTCACCGCCCTGGTGCAGGCGGGTTTCGAGACTCTCGTCGAGGCGGGCTACCAACCCGAGTCGGCATACTTCGAGTGCCTGCACGAGCTGAAGCTCATCGTTGATCTCATGTACGAGCAGGGCATCGCCGGCATGCGCTACTCCATCTCCGACACGGCTGAGTACGGCGATCTGACCCGCGGCCCCCGAGTCATCAACGCCACCGTGAAGGCCGAGATGCGCAAGATCCTCGACGAGATCCAGGACGGCCGCTTTGCCGCCGAGTGGGTAGCGGAGAGCGAATCGGGTCGTCCTACCTACAAGGCCCTCAAGGCCAAGGGGGCTGAGCACCAGATCGAGAAGGTCGGCGAGGAGCTCCGCGCCATGATGCCGTGGATCTCCCAGGGCAAGCAGCGCGTCCAAGACATCAGCGGAGGATGAGCGCTCGCGCCACCTAGCCTGCGGCGATGTCTGATCTGGGGGGAGTGCCGGTACCGGAGATGGAACCGGAGCATGGTCCGGACCTGAAGTACGGCTTCAACGCGCACGAGTGGGGCGTGCTGCTGCCACTGTCGCTGGTGGGGCTGTTCCTCAACTACGACACAGGGCTCCTGAGCCTCGCGGCACCTGATATCGCCGATGGGCTGGGGGTGAGCGTGGCCACGTTCGGCATCGGCGTGGCGGTCATCCGGGTCGGCGCACTGGCCAGCATGCCGGTGCTCCGCCTCGCCGATCGACTCGGCCGACGCCAGATGCTGCTCGTGTCCGTACTGGCGTTCACAGTGATGACGGCCGCCACATCGCTGGCCTGGGGACTCGTCTCGTTTGTCGTGTTCCAGATGGTTGCTCGCTTGTTCCTTGCCACCGAGGAGTCGCTGGCCGGGATCGTGATCAGCGAGGAGCTACGGCCCGACCGCCGCGGTGCCGGGCTGACGCTGCTCGGCGGTATTGGCATGGCTGGGTTCGGGGTTGTGGCGATGATGCTGCTAGCTGTTCCTCACACGCCGCTCGGCTGGCGCCTCCTCTACGTGGCCGCGCTGCCGCCCCTGATCGGGGTGGCGTGGCTCCGACGCAACCTGCGCGAGACGCAGGCATTCACCGTTGCGCAGAGCACAGCGCGGGTGCAGACCTCCTTTTGGCCGCGGATCGACGCTGAGCACCGGCCGTTGCTTCGGCGCATCACGATCGTGCTGGGCACCCACGGGATGCTCGGCACTCCGCTGTTCTTCTACTCCGCCGAGCTGGCGCAGGACGGGTACGGCTGGAAGGGCCTCTTCACTGTCATCGTGATCGCCACCGCTCCCGCCTCGCTCGCGGGCTACGTGGCCGGCGGTCGTATGAGCGACCGGGTGGGGCGCCGTCCGGTCATCGTCGGCAGCACAGCGGTGATGGCGCTCGGCGTGCTCGCCATCTTCAGCGAGCAGCGAGGTCTCTTCGCCCCGGGCTTCTTTCTCATCGCTGGCGCCGACTCGGCGCTGGCGGCGGTGCGACCGTCCTACTTGTCGGAGCTCTTCCCCACGGAGGTACGGGCCACGCTCCTGGCCTTTGTGTTCGGAGTGGTCGTGGCCGCCGGCTCCGTAGGCCTGTTGGTGGTCGGTGGACTCGACGGGGTGGTCAGCAATCGCACCGCGATCGGGGGACTGGTGGGGGTGATGCTCCTTGGCCTCACCTTTATGCGACACATGCCGGAGACCGCTGGCGCGGACGTCATCGGGAGTGTTGAGGTCGGCCCCGTGATGCAGCAATCTGATCGCTCGGGGACGACGTAGCCATGAAGTCGTTGCGCATCTTCAACCGGCGGTTCAAGGAGGCCAGCGGCTGGACTCCAGCACACCCGTCGATTCGAGGCTCTTGGGCTACATCGTCTCCGCAAAGCTGACGTCGCCCTCGCCGCGCAACACGTTCTTCAGCAACTTGCCGCTGGCGTTGCGCGGCAGCTTGTCCGGGGAGATGTCGACGTAGGCTGGCACCTTGAAAGCGGCGAGACCGTCAGCCACCCACTGACGTACCTCTGCCTCGGTGAGCGTCTCACCTGCCTCGATCTGCACCACGGCCTTCACCTCTTCGCCAAGCTCAGGGTGGGGCACACCGATCACTGCCGCGTCGGCGATGTGCGGGTGGTTCACCAAACGCTGTTCGATCTCCACGCAGTAGATGTTCTCGCCACCGCGGATGATCATGTCCTTCTTGCGGTCGGTGATGTAGACGAAGCCGTCGGCGTCGACATGGCCGATGTCACCCGTATGGAGCCAGCCGTCCGTGTCGATCGCCTCCGCGGTGGCCTCCGCCTTGCGCCAGTAACCGGCCATGAGGATGGGTCCAGCGATGCACACCTCGCCTGTCTCACCGACCGCCACCTCCGTGCCATCGTCTCCGAGAATCTTCACATGGACTGTTGGCACGGGCGGTCCCACCGAGGTGGGGCGGTCGAGCGCATCCTGACCCGAGATCACCGTTGCCACCGACGAGGTCTCCGTGAGGCCGTACGCGTTCGACGTGCTCGAGACGTTGGGGAACGTCTCGCGGATCATTCGTTGCAGCTCGTCGGCCGACGGCGATCCACCGAATGCGACGCTGCGGACCGAGGTGGTGTCGTAGCTGTGGCGGTCGGGGTGCTCGCACACCCGCCACACCATGGTCGGCACCGTGGCCCACACCGTCACCTTGTGCTCAGCAATGAGCTGCAAGGCCGTCTCGGGCGTGAATCGCCCTTCGGGCATCACGAGCTTGAGCCCGGCGAGGAGTCCGACGACGAGCGTCGAGTGACAGCCCGATACATGAAAGAGCGGGGAGGTGAACAGCGACACGTTCTGCCCGTCGCCTGCATCGGGAAGCGCGCCGCCACCGGCCATCGACCCGGCCACCGCGTTGAAGAGCGTGTTCTGCAAGTTGGCGATCATGCTGCGGTGGGTCGAGATCGCCCCCTTGGGCCGGCCGGTCGTGCCCGACGTGTAGAAGATCACCGCCGGGTCGTCCTCGGCGATGTCCTCCTGCACGAAGTCCGCCGTGGGGGAGCCCATGAGCTCCGCAAAGCCGTGGATGCGCGGGTCGTCGGCCAGACCGACATCGGCGGCCGTGCAATCAACGAGGAACACGTGCTCGAGGTCGGGTGCGCCGTTCAACGAGCCTGCGATCCGCTCGAAGCGCTTGCGATCCGCGACGAGCACCTTCGCGCCGGAGTCCTGCAGCCCGTACTCGATCTCATCGGTGGTCCACCACCCGTTGAGACCCACGAGGATCGCGCCCTGGGACACGGTCGCCCAGAAGGCAAGACACCACTCGGGGTTGTTCTGGGACAGCACCGCGACCCGGTCGCCCTTGGCCAACCCAAAGGTCGTTCGCAGCGCTTGGGCCACGCTGTTTGCCATCTGTACGAACGAGCCGAACCCGTACGTCTGCTCACCGAAGACGATGAAGGTGGCGTCGTCACCCCGCATCAGCCCAACCTCAGCCACTGAGCGGAGCGATGGCATCCGGTTGGCGTAGATCTCCATCTGTCGGCCGAGCACGTCGCCGGTGGTGACCTCGAACATGCCTCCCGGCCCGGTGAGCTGGGCTCGGATCTCGGCGGTAGTGGGCATTGCCTCCCCTTCGTGGGCTGACGATCAGTCGAACTGCGGACGTACCGCCTGGATGATGGCATCGAGTCGGTCGACCCGCCGCGCGCCGCGCCCGAGTGTGAAGTCCGGGATGATCACTTCGTCGACGCCGACAGCCTGCCAGGCGGCGACGGCCTCGACGATGTCGTCGGTCGTGCCTGCGATCGTCGCTCGGTTCCCCGTGCGATCCTGCGCGTCACGCGCCTCGTTCCCGTCCTCGGTGAGGATGATCAGGGCCTGCGCCGACCGCTTGATCGTCGCAGGATCCCGTCCCACCGCCTCACAGCGTTGCTCGAGCACCTCTGATCGCTCCGCGATCGTGTCGGCCAGCCCCCACATGTTCCACTCATCAGCGTGGCGGGCCACGATCCCGAGCATTCGGTCACCCTTGCCGCCGATCAGCAGCGGGAGGGGCCGCTGCAGCGGCTTCGGTTCCGCGACCGCGTCGGTGAGGTTGTAGTGGCGGCCGCCCATCGTGGTGCGCTCGTCTCGCAGGAGGCCCTTCAGCACCAGGCAGGCCTCCTCGAGGCGTTCGACCCGTTCACCAGGCGCCGGCAAGGTGATGCCGTATTGCTCGTGCTCGTTCTCCTGCCACCCCGCTCCGACACCCAGGAGCAATCGTCCACCGCTCACGTGGTCAACGGTGGACGCCCAGTTGGCGAGCACGGCCGGGTGGCGGTAGGTGTTGCCGAACACGAGGCTGCCCAGCCTGACCCGTTCGGTCGCCACGGCCAGCGCCGCCAGTACCGCGGTGGCCTCCAGGTTTGGCGTCGTGTCGGGACCGAACTCGCCGCCGCTGCCCATGAAGTGGTCGGCGACGTACACGCCGTCCCAGCCCGTAGCTTCCGCGTGGCGCGCGAGCTCCAGCACATCTGTCCACGGCTGCGACACGTTGGGCCAGAGGGAGAACCGCATGCATCGACCCTAGCGAGAGGGCTCGAGTGATCTTCAGCTAGCGCAGCTCAAGCACCGCTTCTCGTGGGTGTGCCCGTCTTGCTCGTGCGACGGGTTGTTCTGGTTGTCCGTCGTGGTGACCGCGTTCTTGCGACTCGGAGGTCCGGCCGGCCAGTTCCCTGGGGTGTAACGCCGGCCCCCGTCCGCTCGGACCATCATCCCTTGGCCCGTCTCGGACCGTTCATCCGGTCCGACGAGCGTGGGGTCGTACCAGATCTCCGACCAGTCCTTGACCGCCGTTGGGTACTGACGGGTGAAGAACACGAGCGGCGAAGCGGGCTTGCCGCCGGTGCGCGGATACGCGTGGAGCCCCGCAGCGAAGCTCTTGTTGTTGAGGTTCGGGCCGGCCATGTGGATGGCTCGGAAGATGAGGTCTGGGTTGCCGCGGTAGATGTTGATGAGGACACCCTCATCGCCCTTGCGCATGCCAGGCATCGCGTGATGGAACTCGCGGAATCCCGCGGAGGCCTCGACAGTGGACCAGGTGACCCACAGGGGCGAGATGCCGAAGGCGTGAGCGACCTGGCCCTGGTCGTAGAACCGGTTGATGGTGGTGGTGTCTGATAGCCCCGTGCCGACGATGAACCACTCCGGGTAGTAGTTCTGCTTCGTCGCTTCCTTGGTGATGAGGATTGGCTGGATCGGATCGACGACCGGAATGATCGTGGTGCAACCATCGGCTTTGAACTTGGCGATGTTGTTGGTGATGTCGTTCTGGTTGCTTCCGGGGTCGTACCGGTAGGACTGAATGGTCTTGAACGTGAGGCCCCACTTGCCCCACTCCCGGATGAAGATGTCGCGTGCCCGGGCCCCCTCCGGGTCGACCTTTGTGCCCTGCCCGTCGATGTAATAGAGGCAGTACACGCGCTGCTTGGTATTCGTTCCGGGACCGGCCAAGGCCGCCACGTCACGCTTCAGCTTCTTGGCCGCGTACTCCGCCGAGTTGATGGCGTACTCGTTGATCGTGGGCAGCGAGCTGAAGATGAGTTCCGGGAGCTCGTTGTAGAACTCGCTCGACAGCGAGGTGAGGCAGATGCAGAGCACACCCCGCTGGGCCAGCTCGCGGGCCATCACGGTGGGGAGCGGAGCGAGGGCGTTGCCGACGAAGACAGCGAAGGCCTTCCTCTCATCAGCGATCTTGACCGCATCAGCAATCATGGCTTCGTCGCTCGTCGAAGGGCCGCTGGCCTGCATCTCCTCGAACACGACCTCGCGCCCGTAGGTCTGGAAGTGCTGGTTGCCGTACTTGAAGAGCGCGTCGTAGGCGCGCTTGACCCTTCCCGGATCGTCATTGAGACGGGCGGCGGTGAGGGCCTGGCGAGTGGCGGGATCCTCTTGACCAAGCCAGCTGATGATAAGGATCTTCTCGCGGGTCACCCCGCGAGCCGTGGCGCCACCGTTGTCGGTACCCGTCCACTGGACGCACGGTGGCATGTAGGCCGAGATGCCCTTCTGTCGGCCGTTGGCACCGCAGTCGGGTCCTGCGCCGAACTGGACGGTGCCATCGCTCGAGCTCGTGTTGCCGCCCCCGGTGGCGCTGGCGGATCCGCCGGTGGTCCCCGTGCCACTGAAGTCGCCCGTGCTTGCATCTGTCCCGCCGTCGGCCCCGGCCGCCGCGCCGCCGTCGCTGCCGAGCGTGCCGTCTGTAGAGCCCGGACCACCGTCGAAACCACCGCTGCCGCCGTTCCCGGTGTCTAGGCCCGCTCGTTCGGTGGAGTTGCCAGGCAGGATGGCGATCACCAGAGCTAGCGCGAACACCACCCCCAGCGACACCCCATAGCGATCTAGAAACTGCTTGAACGTCATCAGTAAGCCCCCAGGACCGGACAGCGTATACCGTTGTCGACGCGAGTGTTAGACAACGGTTGGGGGCTCGGGGAGATGGACCAAGACGACAAGAGGTTCGCGGCTTTGGCCGCGGGCGGAACGCTCGCCTTCGGCGTACTGGTGTTCATCCTCTTCCCAGCACCGATGTCGATCCTGTTCCTCGGGGCCGTCCTCGGGTCGCTTTCCGCGCTTGTCGCGATGGGCATCGTGCTCGTCTACCGGGCAAATCGGATCGTCAACTTCGCCCAGGGCTCGCTGGGTGCCGTGGCGTCAGTCCTGGCGGCGTCGTTGATCGTCAGCAAGGGCTGGAACTTCTGGTTCGCCAGCGCCGCTGGCCTACTGGCGGCGGTCGCGCTCGGGGCATTCGTCGAGGTCGCGTTCATCCGTCGATTCGCCCGTGCCCCCCGACTCGTGCTCACCGTGGCGACCATCGGGATCGCGCAGCTCTGTGACGCGCTCGCTCTGTTGTTACCGCGCCTGTTCGACATCAAGGACATCCCACAGCCAGAACCCATCAAGTTCACCTTCGAGTGGTATCCAGTCGTGTTCAACGGCGGACATCTGCTCATCCTGGTCGTGGTACCGGCTGTGGTTGTCAGCTTGGTGCTCTTCTTCCGCCGGTCGCGGGCCGGCGTTGCCGTGCGTGCTGCTGCCGAGTCGTCGGACCGGGCGTCGCTTCTCGGCATCCCGGTTCGTCGCATCAACACGCTTGTGTGGGTCATCGCTGCCGCGATGGCGGGGTTGGCGACGCTTCTGCGCCTCCCGATTCAAGGTGTTCCCATTGGCTCAGTGCTCGGGCCGGTCCTGCTGTTCCGAGCCCTCGCAGCGGCCGTCATCGGGCGAATGGAGAACCTGCCCGTGACCTTCGCCGCCGCGGTCATCCTCGGGATGGTGCAGCAGGCCGTGCTCTTCGAGACCGGCAACTCCAACATCTCCGATGCCGTCCTCTTTGCCGCCATCCTGGTAGCGCTCCTTGTTCAGAAGGGCGGCGTGGAACGAGCGCGGCTCACGGGCGCATCCACATGGGCAGCCCTGCGAGAGGTACGCCCGATCCCGCGTGAGCTGCGGTCGCTGCCGGAGGTCCGCTATGGGCTGATCGGATTGACCAGTGTCATCGGGCTGGCCCTCGTCATCGTTCCGCTCGGATGGAATCCCAGCCGGGTCAACCTGTTCACCGTCGGCGTGATCACCGCGATCATCATGTGCTCGCTGCTCATCATCACGGGCTTTGCGGGCCAGATCTCACTTGGACACCTCGCCATCGTCGGCTTCAGCGCAGCGGTGGCTGGATCCATGGCGCAGAACGGCAACGAGTTCTTCTCGACGCTGCTCGTCGCTGGTCTCGTCGGCGCTGCGGTTGCCTTCGCCATCGGAGTCCCTGCCCTACGCATTCCCGGGCCGTTCTTCGCGGTCACGTCGCTCGGCTTCGCGGTCGCTACCGGCACCTACTTCCTGAACGCGGAGTACTTCCCGGGATGGACGCCAGAGCCCAACGTACGGATCCTGCGACCGATCATCTTCAACAAGTTCGATCTTGAGTCGGAGTACGCCTTCTACTACTTCGTACTGTTCATGTTCTTGCTGACGGCTGCGTCGGTGTGGCGCATCCGCACATCGCGCACGGGCCGCGCCATCGTCGCCAACCGCGATAACACCCGCGCGGCGCAGGCCTATGGGATCAGCCCTATCAGAGCGCAGCTCACTGCCTTCGCGCTGTCGGGATTCCTCGCGGGGCTCGCCGGCGCACTGTACGTGTACCACCAGCACCGCCTTTCAGACACTCTCCTCCAGGCCGATACCAGCATGCTGCTCCTGGCCATTGCGATCGTCGGCGGTCTCGGGTCACTCCCTGGAGCGTTGATCGGCGCGGCTTACCTGACATTCCTGAACTACTCGCCGTTCACGGCCTCGCCGACATCACAGTTGCTCGCCTCCGGTGTCGGTGTGCTGCTGATCCTGATGTTCATCCCAGCCGGTCTCGGCGGAAAGTTCTACGACCTGCGCGATCGCGCTCTGCGAGCGATCGCCAAGGCTCGTGGCGTGATCGTGCCGAGCCTTCTGGCTGACGTCCGGGTGGTCGAGGACGACGACGTCACCCTCGAGGTCGACCGTCCATCGCTCGTCTCGCTGCCGAGCGCGGATCCATTGCTGCTCGTGCGCGGGCTCGACGTGTCGTACGGACGCACCCAGGTGCTCTTCGGCGTCGATTTTCACGTGGAGCGCGGCGAGATCGTGGCCCTGCTGGGCACGAACGGCGCTGGAAAGTCGACGTTGCTCTCGGCGATCGCAGGCCTTGTAAGCCCCTCGGATGGGTCAGTGGTGTTCGATGGCGTCGGCATCACGGGCGATCAGCCCACGGAGACCGTGGGCCGGGGGGTCGTGTTCATGCCTGGTGGCAAGGGCGTGTTCCCGACTCTGACCGTCGCCGAGAACCTGCGCCTCGCGGCATGGCAGTTCAAGGCGGAGCCCGACTACGTCAGCGACGTGACCGAACAGGTGCTCGGCTTCTTCCCGATCCTGCGCGAGCGGCATGACCAGAAGGCCGGCAACCTCTCTGGTGGCGAGCAGCAGATGCTCACCCTGGCCCAGGCGTTCATCCTCCGGCCGAAGCTGCTGATGATCGATGAGCTGAGCCTCGGGCTGGCCCCGGTGATCGTCGAGCAGCTGCTTGGCATCGTCCGGGAGATCCACGCCAACGGCACCACGATCATCCTCGTCGAGCAGTCGGTCAACGTCGCCATCACACTGGCCCAGCGGGCTGTCTTCCTCGAGAAGGGCGAGGTGCGGTTCGACGGACCTACTGCCGAGCTCCTGGAGCGTCCGGAGATCCTGCGAGCTGTCTTCTTGGAGGGTGCATCCAAGGCCACGGACGGAGGATCGGGTCGGAGCCCGGTGACTGAGGTGCGCAAGGTTGTCTTCGAGCCCGTGTGTGCGCACTGCGGACGCGAGCACGAGGTGGCATTGGGTGTCGACGGGCTGTCGGTCAACTTCGGTGGTGTGCAGGCTGTCCGCGATGTGACCTTCGGAGTCCGGACGGGCGAGATCCTCGGAATCATCGGTCCGAACGGCGCCGGCAAGACCACCGTTCTCGACCTGATCTCAGGGTTCCTCGTCCCGACCACGGGAACGATCGCCATCAACGGCGTCGATGTGACGGAGCTCCCCGCTGATGCCCGTGCCGCTGTGGGCCTCGGTCGATCGTTCCAGGACGCTCGCCTATTTTCCTCGATGACCGTGCGCCAGACGATCGCGACAGCCCTCGAGCGCCACATCGAGGTGCGCGACCCGTTTGCGGCGTTGCTGCTGTCGCCGGCGGTGGCAGCCTCTGAGAGGTTGGTCGACGACGAGGTGGTCCGTCTCATCGATCTGATGCGGTTGGGTGCCTACGCCGACAAGTTCGTTGGCGAGCTGTCAACGGGCACCCGGCGAGTCGTGGATCTCGCGTGCACGCTTGCGCACCGTCCGTTGGTCCTGCTCCTCGACGAGCCGTCCTCGGGCATTGCCCAGCGTGAAACTGAGGCGCTCGGACCCGTGCTGCTCGATATCTGTGCGCAGACCGGCGCCGCCATGGTTGTGATCGAGCACGACATGCCATTGATCTGCGGCATTTCGGATCGCATGCTCGCTCTGGAGCTTGGTGCAGTGGTCGCCGAAGGCAGTCCCGACGAGGTGATCCACGATCCTCGAGTCATCGAGGGGTACCTCGGTGGTGACGAGGCGGTGATCCACCGATCCGGACGCGACCAGCCGTCGAGCAACGGGGCCGACGATCACAAGCCAGCCGATCGCAAGCCCGCCCCCCGCACTCGCAAGAAGCCGCTGAAGGCCGCACGATGAGACGAGTCGCCGCCAGCCTCGCCGTCACCACGGGTCTGGGGCTCATGTTCCTGTCTCCCTCGGTCGCGCGGGCGAGCGAGGAGGTCGACGTCACGGTTGCTGAGGTCGGATGGTGGTCCACCAACCCCGCCGCACTGCCGCAAGCCGATGGGGGGTTTCAGGTAGGTGCCACCCCGACGGGAGAGACGCAGGATGTTGCCGCGCTCCGTCTGGTGATCGCCGGCAGCTCCATCAGCTCGCTACAGGTGCAGTTCGACGAAGCGAGCTCGATTGGTACCCAGTTCGGCGCCTTGAAGCTGTGCCGAACCAACGATCCCTGGGTCGCAGCGAATCCAGGCGCTGCGACCGAGGCTCCGAACCCGGATTGTTCCGCGGCGGCAGTGCTCACACGGACCCTCGACGGGGTGTGGTTGGGCGACGCTGCCGAGCTGGTGCCCGAAGGCGGCGAGGTGTCGCTGATGGTGCTGCCCACCTACTCGCCCCCAGCGGCGGTCGGTCCGCCCATGAGCGTGGCCATCAGTGGGGGAGCCTTTACGGCGACATCCCTGGGCGCGCCGACCACGACGGTCGGCGGCACCGGGACACCCTCTGGTGAAGCCGACCCGACCGACCTCTTTGGCCCATCAGCAGGCGGGAGCTTTGGTATCGGAGGGTTCGATGCGGAGCCCCCTGATTTCGGCATCGTCACTCCTGAGCCGCCCCCCGCGACCACCGGCGTCGTGGCGCCGAGCGACAACGGCGATGACGAAGCGTTCGCGCTTCCCCCCTTGGAAGACGACGGACCAGGAGCACCGTGGATCCGACTCGTCGCGTTGGTGCCGCTGAGTGCGGGTCTCGGGGTTGGGGCGGCGCGACTGCGTCGTGCCGTCAGCGATGGGATGTTCGGGGTTCGTTGACCGCGGTTAGGCGAGCCTGGCGACCACGTGGTCGATGCACTCGGTGAGGGCGGTCACGTCGTCTGGCTCGATCGACGGGAACAGGGCGACGCGCAGCTGGTTGCGACCGAGCTTCCTGTAGCTCTCGGTGTCGAGAACCCCGTTGGCTCGCAGCACGCTCGAGACCACATTGGCGTCGGCAACCGCGCTGTCGAGGTCGATGGTGGCCACGACGTGGCTGCGCTCGTCCGGGTTGCCGACGAAGGGGGTCGCGTAGGGCGAGGCCTCGGCCCAGCCGTAGATCGCCGCCGCGGACTGATCGCATCGGGTGGCGGCCCACTCGATGCCTCCCTGCTGGTTGATCCAGTCGACCTGCTGGTTGGCCAGGAAGACAGTTGCCAGCGCGGGTGTGTTGTAGGTCTGATCCTTGCGGCTGTTGTCGAGCGCGATGCCGAGGTCGAGGGACGCTGGCACCCAACGGTCCGATGCAGCGATGCGCTCGATCCGCTCGATGGCGGAGGGCGAAACAGCGGCAAGCCAGAGGCCACCGTCGCTGGCCAAGCACTTCTGGGGAGCGAAGTAGTACACGTCTACTTCGTTCGGGTCGAACCGCAGTCCGCCGGCGGCGGAGGTGGCGTCGACTAGCACCAGCCCATCGGTTCCCAGCGGTCGGGCTAGCGGCATGGCTACGCCTGTCGAGGTCTCATTATGGGTGAGGCAGTAGGCGTCGATCTCCGGATCAGCGACCGGGAGTGGATGGGTGCCTGGATCAGCGAAGAGGTTTGACGGCTCCCCAAGGTGTGGTGCAGCGGTGGCGGCCTCGGCGAACTTCGACGAGAACTCGCCGAAGCGGAGGTGCTGGCTTCGCTGGTCGATGAGCCCGAAGGTGGCCGCGTCCCAGAACGAGGTGGTGCCACCGTTGCCGAGCATCACCTCGTAGCCGTCGGGCAGCGCGAAGAGCTCGGCCAGCCCGTTGCGAAGCGCGCCCACCTCGAACTGCACCCTGGCCTGACGATGTGAGGTGCCCAGGTACGGACCGCCCATACCGGTGTCGGCCGAGGCCACGAGCGCGGCGACCGCCTCCGGTCGGATCTTGGACGGTCCGCACCCAAAGCGCCCATCAGCGGGCAGAAGGTCGGCAGGGATCTTGATCTCGGGGGTGGCGGGGGTTGTCACCGTGCCATGATCGCGAACGGACCGAGCAAGGAGCGAGACCGTTGGCAACCCCCCGTAGCGATGCCCGAGTTTCCCGACGCATCGCGGCTATCGCGGAGTCGGCCACATTGGCCGTGGATGCCAAGGCCAAAGCGCTCAAGGCCGCTGGGGAGCAGGTCATTGGCTTCGGAGCAGGGGAGCCGGATTTCCCCACGCCTGCGGCCATCGTCGAGGCCGCTGTCAAGGCCTGTCGCGACCCAAGGAACCACAAGTACACCCCCGCCGGTGGGCTGCCCGAGCTGAAGGAGGCGATCGTCGCCAAGACGATGCGCGACTCGTTGTACCCGGTCACTGCTGCACAGGTGCTCGTCACCAACGGTGGCAAGCACGCCGTCTACAACACGTTCGCGGCGCTGCTCGACCCCGGCGACGAGGTGTTGCTGCCGGCGCCGTACTGGACCACCTACCCCGAGCCGATCGCGCTTGCGGGTGGCGTGCCGGTGGTGCTGCTGACTGACGAGAGCACCGGCTTTCGGGTCACTGTCGAGCAGCTCGACGCCGCTGTCACGGATCGCACGAAGATCTTGATGTTCGTCTCACCCTCCAACCCGACCGGCGCGGTCTACCCGCCGACTGAGGTGGAGGCCATCGGCCGCTGGGCAGTCGAGCGCGGGATCTGGGTGGTCACCGACGAGATCTACGAGCACCTCACCTACGGCGCGCACCGCCATGCATCGATGCCGACCCTCGTTCCCGAGCTCGCTGATCGCTGCGTTGTGCTCAACGGCGTCGCCAAGACCTATGCCATGACCGGCTGGCGCGTCGGGTGGATGCTCGGCCCCGCTGACGTGATCAAGGCCGCCACCAACCTCCAATCGCACGCCACCTCCAACGTCGCCAACGTCAGCCAGCGGGCCGCAATTGCCGCGCTGACCGGTGACCTCTCCGCGGTGGCTGAGATGCGCGATGCCTTCGAACGTCGCGGTCGGACCATGCACAAGCTGCTCACCGGCATCGAGGGGGTCACCGCGCTCGAACCGCAGGGCGCCTTCTACAGCTTCCCCAACCTCTCCGCGTATCTCGGTCGGTCGATCCGGGGTCGGACTCCCGCGACGACGATCGATCTCTGCACCCTGCTGCTCGAGGAGGCGAAGGTCGCCGTCGTACCCGGTGAGGCGTTCGACGCTCCCGGCTACGCACGCCTCAGCTACGCCCTGGGTGACGACGACCTGGGCGAAGGGTGCCAGCGGATCACGGACCTGCTCGCCGAGGCGACCTGATCCGTGGTGGCGGCGTGACTGAGCTGCCCTACGGCTCCTGGCCAACGCCGATCACAAGTGAGCTGGTGGTGCGGGCCGCTCGCCTTCCCAACGGCCTCGCTGTCGACGGTGACGACATCTGGTGGTCCGAGGGACGCCCCGAGGAAGCGGGCCGCACGGCGGTGCTCTGCCGCACGGCTGATGGCAGGGTCACCGAGGTGGTGGCCGCGCCCTGGAATGCCCGCACCGGGGTGCACGAGTACGGCGGGGGCGCGTGGTGGGTCGCCAACGGTGTGGTGTGGTTCGCCGATTGGGCGACGCAACGTCTTCATCGGGCCGTCGAGGGTCAAGAGCCGGTTGCGCTCACTCCAGAGCCAGCCGTGGCGCGTGGGCTGCGCTACGCGGACGGCCGGCTGAGCCCCGACGGGGTCACGCTGCTATGCGTGCAGGAGGAGCACCACGTCGATGGCTCGGAAGCCACGAACACGATCGTCCGACTTGACGCGCATGCGCCATCGATCCCGGAGGTGGTCGTCAGCGGCCCCGACTTCGTGTCCGATCCACGTTGGCGACCCGATGGTGACGCCTTCTGCTGGCTGGAGTGGGATCACCCGGACATGCCGTGGGACGCCGCCCGCCTGATCGTCGACGAAGGCGGGAACCGCGTCGTCGTGGCGGGCGGCGATCAGCGCGAGTCGGTGTGTCAGCCCACGTGGGCCGCCGACGGGTCGCTGTGGTTCAGCGCCGACCGCTCCGGCTTCTGGAGCCTTTATCGGTGGACCCCCGGCGGGGGACCCGAGTGCATGGTGGACCTCGGCAAGGACATCGGCTTCCCACAGTGGGTCTTCGGGCAGACCTGCTTCGCGTTGCTCGACGACGGTCATGTTGCGCTGGTGATCAGCGAGGACGGGTTCGATCGCCTGGCTGTGCGTGATCTCGACGGGCGTGTGCGCCGCCTCGACGTGCCGCACACGCTGGTCTCGGACCTCTGCGCGACCGGATCTGCTCTGGCCTACATCGCGGCGTCAGCGTCAACCGAGCCCCACGTCGTCACTGGGACGTTCACGGGTGCGGAGATCGGACCGGTGGAGATCGTCGTGCCTCCGCGGGACCTGGGCCTCGAGGCGTCCTGGTTCTCGACTCCCGAGGCCATCGAGTTCCCCACCGCCGGGGGTGGCACCGCGCATGCATTGCTCTACCCGCCCACCAATCCGGAGATCCACGCACCACCGGGGGAGCGTCCTCCTCTGCTGGTGATGATCCACGGCGGTCCGACTTCGGCGGCCCGATCGATGCTGTCGCTCGGCAAGCAGTACTGGACCAGCCGGGGCTTTGCCGTGGTCGACGTGAACTACCGCGGCTCCACCGGCTACGGGCGGGCCTACCGCGATCTCCTGCAGGGTCAGTGGGGCGTGGCCGACGTCGAGGACTGTGCGGCCGTGTGCCGATACCTGGTCGAGCGGGGCGACATCGATCCGCAGCGCCTGTGCATCCGCGGCGGGTCGGCAGGCGGGTTCACCACGTTGGCTGCGCTGGCCTTCGAGGACGTGTTTGCAGCCGGCGCCAGCCATTACGGCGTTGCCGATCTGGGGGTGCTGGCGGCGGAGACGCACAAGTTCGAGAGCCGCTACCTGGACGGTCTCGTCGGACCGTGGCCCGAGGCCCGCTCCGTGTACGAGGCGCGGTCGCCGATCTTCCACACGGACGAGATCGAACGTCCGCTAGCGGTCTTCCAGGGCCTGGACGACCCGGTCGTGCCGCCTAACCAAGCCGAGATGATCGTCGACGCCCTCCGCTCCAACGGCATTCCGGTGGCCTACCTCGCCTTCGAGGGCGAGCAGCATGGGTTCCGTCAGGCCCACAACATCCGGGCCGCGCTCGACGGCGAGCTCAGCTTCTACGCCCAGGTCCTCGGCTTCGATCTGCCTCCCGACGAGGGGATCCAGCCCATCGCCGTCCATTGACCAACGTCTGTGAAGCGAATCGTCCGCATGGCGGACGTGAGCGTTCACAGACGTTGGTTGATGTCATTGGCGGGGGTTGGGGGCTGGGCGTCAGACTCGACCCATGGCGCGCATCCTGGTCACCGAGAAGATCGCCGACTCCGGCCTCGACCGCCTGCGGTCCGCCGGTCACGAGGTCGATATCCAGGAGGGCCTCACCCCGGAGCGGTTGGCCGAGGTGGTGCCGGGAGCTCATGCCCTCATCATCCGGTCTGCGACGATGGTCACCGCCGATGTACTGGCGGCGGGCAGCGACCTGGTCGTGGTCGGGCGGGCCGGCATCGGCCTCGACAACGTCGACACTGACGCGGCCACGGCCCAGGGCGTCATGGTCGTCAACGCCCCGCAGTCCAACATCCTGACAACGGCTGAGCACACGATGGCGATGCTGCTCGCGCAGGCTCGCAACATCCCCCAGGCCCACGCGGCGCTCGTCGCCGGTCGTTGGGAGCGGTCCAAGTGGGAGGGCGTCGAGCTCGCTGACAAGACGCTCGGGATCGTCGGGCTCGGTCGCATCGGCAAGCTGGTGGCGCAACGGGCGTCGGCGTTCGGGATGAAGGTCGTGGCCCACGACCCGTTCGTGGCCCCGGAGCGCGCTCGTCAGATCAACGTGGAGCTGCTCACCCTCGACGAGCTGGTAGCCGTCTCTGATTTCCTCACCCTGCACGTGGTGAAGACGCCCGAGACGCTGGGCATGATCGGCAAGGACCTGCTCGCCAAGGCGAAGCCCAGCCTGCGCATCGTGAACGTCTCGCGGGGTGGCGTCATCGACGAGGCAGCTCTCGCGGAAGCCATCGGTGCTGGGAGGATCGCGGGCGCCGCGATCGACGTGTTCGCGACGGAGCCCACTACCGCCTCACCGCTGTTCGAGCTCCCGCAGGTGGTGGTGACTCCCCACCTCGGCGCCAGCACCGCAGAGGCACAGGACAAGGCAGGCGAGACGATTGCCGAGCAGGTCGGGCTGGCGCTCGCCGGGGAGTTCGTTCCCTTCGCCGTGAACGTCAGCGCCGCGGAGGCGTCGAGCACGGTCCGGCCCTTCCTGCCGCTCGCGGAGCGGCTCGGGGAGATGTACGCGGCCCTTGCGGGCGCTGTGCCCGATGTTCTCGAAGTGACCTACGAAGGTCAGCTCGCCGACTCGGACACCCGGATCCTGACCCTGTCGGTACTCAAAGGTGTCTTCGGTCGCGTGAGCGAGGAGCCTGTGAGCTATGTGAACGCTCCGCGTCTCGCTGAGGAGCGCGGTGTCGAGGTACGCGAGGCGTCGACCAGCACGTCGCGGGAGTACGTCAACCTGGTCACCATCGGCGGCGGAGGTCACTCGATCGGCGGGACGCTCGTCGGTCTCCGCGGCGAGGCCCGCATCGTAATGGTCGACGACCACTCGGTGGACGTGCCGCCAGCTGACAACATGCTCGTCGTCCGCAACGACGACGTGCCGGGGATGATCGCGCGGGTCACGGGCGTGCTCGGGGACGCAGGGCTCAACATCGACGACATGCACCTCGGCCGCTCACCGGAGGGCGCCGCTGCTCTCATGATCCTCGCCACCGATCAGGCGGTGCCCGACGACGTGCAGACGGCGATGCTCGGTCTGCCTGGCGTCGTGTCGGTGGTGGCGCTCTAACGGGTCAGCGCTTGGCGGGCCGCAGTCCGTCACCCTCGGCCGCGGGGCCGTCGACGTAGCAGCGATCGGGATTCGTCCGGTCGTAGTTCAACATCCCCGGCAGGTGGAAGATCTTGGACGAGAGCTTGGCCTTTACCGGATGCGAGGTCGGGCAGACATCTCCGCCGGGCTCGACCCAGGCGGTGGCGGCTTTCTTCG
>JBBDWQ010000034.1:97197-102283 GCA_040902805.1 Acidimicrobiales bacterium | reverse complement strand
ACGACCTCTTCAAGTCCGGTGTGCGTCCCGCCTTCGACACCGGCCAGTCCGTGTCTCGCGTGGGTGGTGCGGCGCAGATCAAGGCCATGCGCAAGGCAGTGGGCACGCTGAAGGGCGATCTGTCCCAGTTCCGTGAGCTCGAGGCGTTTGCCGCGTTCGGTTCCGAGCTCGACAAGGTCTCCCAGGCCGCACTCGACCGTGGCTACCGCCTGGTGGAGCTGCTCAAGCAGCCGCTCAACAGCCCGATGCCCGTCGAGGAGCAGGTGGTGTCGCTCTACGCAGCCACCAACGGCTACCTCGATCCGGTGCCGGTAGAGGACGTGCCCCGCTTCGAGAAGGAGCTGCTCGGCTGGTTCCACGCTCGCCACGGTGCGGTGCTCGACAGCATCAAGACCACCGGCGACATCAACGACCTTGATGCGTTCGAGGCGGCCCTCAAGGGCTTCAGCGAGCAGTTCGTGCCCAGCGGTGGCGCCGATGAGCCTGCTCCGGCCCACGTGGTCGCGGCCGACGCAGTGCTGGCCGACGAGGCAACGGTCTAGCCGATGGCTGGTGGCAAGGAGCGTGTGCTGCGCCGACGCATCAAGTCGGTCCAGTCCACCAAGAAGATCACGAAGGCGATGGAGCTCATCGCGGCCAGCCGCATCCTCAAGGCCCAGCAGCGAGTCAACGCCGCCCGTCCCTACAGCGAGCAGATCACTGCAGTGATCGGCAACCTCGCGGCCGCGGGCGCTGGACGAGGCTCCGCACTCCTGCAGGAGCGCGAGGTCATCAACACGGTCGCTGTTGTCGTCGTATCGGCCGACCGTGGACTCTGCGGTGGCTACAACACCAACGTGATCCGCGCCGCCGAGCGCGAGATGGCTCGTCTCCGCAGCGAGGGGAAGCAGACTCGCCTCGTCACGATCGGGAAAAAGGCCACCGCCTACTTCCGCTTCCGTGGCTTCGAGATCGACGACGCATTCGTCGGGTTCTCCGACGAGCCCACCTACGAGGACGCCCGGCGCGTCGCCGAGGCCGTCGTCGGTCGCTTCGAAGCGGCCGAGTACGACCAGGTCGAGCTCTTCTTCACGCAGTTCATCTCCGCTGGCGTGCAGAAGGTCGTGCAGCGCCGGTTCGTGCCTATCGAGACCGACGTCCTCGACGCGGCCGAGAAGTCTGACGGGCCGTCCGCCGACTACGAGTTCGAACCCGACGCCGGCGAGATCCTCGACCGCCTCCTGCCCCGCTATGCCGAGGCTCGGCTCTTCGCCGCCCTTCTCGAGGGCTCCGCATCGTTCTTCGCCGCCCAGCAGCGAGCCATGAAGTCGGCCACCGACAACGCCGAAGACCTCATCACCAAGCTCAGTCGGGTGATGAACCGGGCCCGCCAGGACAGCATCACGACAGAGATCATGGAGATCGTCAGTGGCGCCGAGGCGCTGCGCGCCGGCCAAGCCGGCGGTGCCGACCTCCTTGCCGACAACGCCCTCAAGGTGGTCGAGATGTCCGGCCGCCACCACCACACCGCCTGAACCGGAGTACTGACATGACTGTGACCGACAGCCAACCCACATTGAAGGACGGCCGCGTCGTCGCCATTGCCGGTCCGGTGATCGACGTCGAGTTCCCGCCCGATGCGGTGCCCGGCATCAACATGGCGCTCTCGTTCGACATCACGATCGACGGCAAGCCCCAAGAGGTGCGGGCCGAGGTCGCCCAGCAGATCGGCGACGCCCGCGTGCGGGCCATCTGCCTGCGCCCGACCGACGGCTTGATCCGCGGCACCACGGTCAAGAACACGGGCAAGGGCATGCAGATGCCGGTCGGCGACGCCGTGCTGGGTCATGTCGTGAACGTGATCGGCCAACCCCTCGATGTGCCTGAGCTCGATGCCAGCAAGATCGAGGACTACTGGGATATCCACCGCCACGCACCGGACTTCGACACGCTCGAGCCGCAGAAGATCGTGTTTCCCACGGGCATCAAGGTCATCGACCTGCTGACCCCGTACCTCCAGGGCGGCAAGATCGGCCTGTTCGGTGGCGCCGGCGTGGGCAAGACCGTGCTCATCACCGAGATGATCAACCGAGTCGCCAGCCAGTTCGGTGGCGTGTCGGTGTTCGCCGGTGTCGGGGAGCGCACCCGTGAGGGCACCGACCTCTTCCTCGAGATGGGCGAGACGATCATGGGTGACGGTGTCACTCGGGTGCTCGACAAGGCCGCCCTCGTGTTCGGCCAGATGGATGAGCCGCCGGGTGTGCGCCTCCGAGTTGCGCTGGCCGCTCTCACGATCGCGGAGTACTTCCGCGACGTGAAGAACCAGGACGTGCTGCTCTTCGTCGACAACATCTTCCGCTTCGTGCAAGCCGGCTCCGAGGTGTCCACCCTTCTTGGCCGCATGCCGTCGGCCGTGGGCTACCAGCCCACCCTCGCCGACGAGATGGGCGAGCTCCAGGAGCGCATCACCTCCACCCGTGGCCGGTCGATCACCTCGCTGCAGGCCGTGTACGTGCCCGCCGACGACTACACCGACCCGGCGCCGTTCACCACCTTCACGCACCTCGATGCCACCACCGAGCTCTCCCGTGACATCGCAGCGCTCGGCATCTACCCCGCCGTGGATCCGCTGGCCTCGTCGTCCACCATCCTCGCCCCCGAGGTGGTCGGTGACCGCCACTACCAGGTGGCCCGCCGCGTGCAGGAGATCCTGCAGCGCTACAAGGAGCTGCAGGACATCATCGCCATCCTCGGGCTCGACGAGCTCTCAGAGGAAGACCGCATCACCGTCGCCCGGGCCCGCAAGATCCAGCGGTTCCTGTCGCAGCCGATGTTCGTGGCCAAGGCGTTCACCGGTCTCGACGGCGTGTTCACGCCGGTCGAGGAGACGGTCGACTCCTTCGAGCAGCTCGTCACCGGCGAGCTCGACGACCTGCCCGAGCAGGCCTTCCTCAACGTCGGTGGCGCTGACTCCGCTCGGGCCAAGGCAGCCGAGCTGCTGAAGTGACTCTCCAGGTCGAGGTCGTCTCGCCGGAGCGGATCCTCTGGACCGGCGATGCCGAGATGGTGATCGCGCGCACCGTCGGGGATGGCGAGATCGCTTTCCTCACCGGGCATGCGCCCTTCGTCGGAGCACTGGACATCGGCAAGGTCACCGTTCGTCCGGACGAAGGCCCTGACGAGCTCGTGGCCGTGCACGGAGGCTTCGTGGAGGTCAGCCACGACCGCGTCACGATCCTCTCCGACGTGGCCGAGGTGGCCAGCCAGATCGACGTCGTGCGCGCCCAGGCCGCGGCCGATCGCGCCGAGACCGCGCTGCGGGTCGAGAACGACGCCGAGGCTGAGGCAGCGCTCCGGCGGGCCCAGGTTCGTCTCGCGGTTGCCGGTGCGCAGCCTGCTTCCATCGCTCACTGATCCGTCATCTCTGGCCGGCTTGACCGGGTCCCGCAGATAGCCTCCGACGATGGCTCGCCAGCGGCTGGGAGTGGTCCTCCTCATTCCGCAACCGCTCGCGACACAGATCGACGGGCTACGTCACGCCCTGGGTGCGGCGACCGACCGCATCGAACCGCACATCACGCTCGTACCGCCGGTCAACGTCGCCGAACGCGATCTCCCCGCTGCCTTCGCCGTTGTGCGGAGCGCGGCTGCCGCGAGCGAACCGCTTGCCCTCCAGCTTGGTCCCGTCGCTACGTTTCAGCCCGTCAACCCGGTTGCCTATCTCGCGGTGCAGGGACTCGATGGTGCCCTCGAGGCGCTCCGGAGCGCGTGCCTGGCCGGCCCACTCGATCGTCCAGCGGAGCATGGGTTCGTTCCCCACGTGACGATCGCCGATGAGCTCGTCGCCGATCGGCTCGACGCCGTCGGTGCCGTGCTGCGTGACTTCGTTGCTGACGTCACCGTTGATCGCGTCCATGTTCTCGCCGAACAACCTGGCCGGATCTGGGTGCCGATCGCCGACATGCCGTTGGGCATCGGCGCGGGCGTGGTCGGCCGAGGCAGTCTTCCGTTGGAGATGTCGATCAGTGGTCGTCCGGATCTCGAAGCGGCATCGCTCCTTGCTATCGAGCACGGAGCCCCCGGTCGCCCGTTCGCCGTCTCGGCGCGTCGGGATGACTCCGTAGTGGCTGCGGCATGGGGCTGGACGTCAGGCGATCACCTCGAGCTCGCCGATCTGGTGGTGGCCACTGTCCATCGCAACCAGGGGATCGGGCGGCATGTGCTCTCGACAGTCGAGGCCGTGGGTCGGCAGCGCTCATGCGCCGATCTCGCCACGGTCGCGGCGCGGGACGGCGCTGCCGCAGCGCTGCTGCGGGCCTGTGGCTGGCAGCTCCGCGACGGCCAGCGCTGGGAGCGGTCCCTGAACTGAAAGGCATCGAAAGTGGTTGCCGGCCCGGGGAGGCGTGGCTAGCGTCGGCGGGGTGCCGAAGTGGGGTGTGACGGCAGGTTGTGTGGTGCTGGCCATGGTCGTCGGCGCCTGCTCGGGCTCGGACGATGCCGCGCCGGCCACCACGGCCGCTCGGGTCACGACCACAACCGTCCCGGTGCGACCGACAAGCACGACCACCACGATCTACGACCCGGCGACGGTCGAGGGCCAGGTCGAGGCCGCCTACCTCAAGAGCTGGGACGTCTACGCGGAGGCGGTCTACAACCTGGAGCTAGACGAGCAAGCCTTCGCCGACGTCTACGCGGACCCGCTACTTGGCGTGGTGCTAAGCGAGATCGGATCGCGCATTGATGATGAGCGAGCGGCACTTGTCCGGGTTGACCACGACTACTCCGTTCAACTCACAGGTCTCATGACGGCCGCGATCATAGACACGTATCAGAACCACCAGGTCTTGATCGATCCAATCAGTAAGGAGCCGGTGGAGCCCGATCCAAACGAGACGATCACTGACGCGTTCACGCTCCGAATCGTCGAGGCGCGCTGGGTCGTGTTCGATCAGCAGCGCATCCAATCATGAAGATCCTGCTGCTACTGATCCTCTCTGTCGTCACCCTCGGTATGCCGCCCGCGACGGCCGACGATCGCACGCCCGTCGGCACGGCTGAGACCGTTGAGGATGTGGTACGGGTGTCGATCGTTCGCATTGGTGGTGTG
>JBBDWQ010000034.1:35536-97097 GCA_040902805.1 Acidimicrobiales bacterium | reverse complement strand
GGCTGAGACCGTTGAGGATGTGGTACGGGTGTCGATCGTTCGCATTGGTGGTGTGGACGCGGTGTCGGTGATGGGCGGGGGATCCTCCTCGCAGCAAGGGTGTGTGTGGACGGTCGTGTTCGCTCCGGCCCTCGATGACGCGGCGTACGGCATCTCACCCGGGGCGAAGCCGGACCCAGATGCTCGGTTCGCGCTGTTGCTCTGCAACGGGAGCATCGTGCGGCCGATCTGGGTGTCGCCAGCCGATGTTGTCGACGTGGATGGCGTGGCGCGGGGCGAGGTGGAGCGCTTTGTGCGCGAGGTCCTCGCTCCGGCGGTGTCGATCGGTGTGAACCCGCAGGCCAAGGGGCTGGCCGGGTTGCGGTCGTGGTTCTGGATCGATGGCTTCTCAGGGTCGGTCAGTGCGCCGCCGATCTCGGCGTTCGGGCTCACGATCGATGTGCGGATGTCCTTGCGCCACGTCACCTGGGAATTCGGGGACGGCACCGTCGAGGTCGGCGATCTCGGCCGCGCCTATCCGGAGGAGTCCACTGTCCGTCACGCCTACCGGAACGCGGGCAGCTACGCCGTCAATGCAGCCATCGTGCTCATCCCCGAGTACCGGGTCGACGGCGGCTCATGGCTCACGCTCGCTGACATCACGGCCCCCGCCGCCACGACCCACGACGTCGAGCAGCGTCAACCGGTGGTCACCGACGCCTGACATGAGGTTGGGGGCATGGGGGTACCGAATCGGTCACCTAGTGCCCCGAACGTAAGGGCCAGCATGAGGTTGGGGGCATGGGCGCACCGAAACGGTGCCTCCATGCCCCGAACCTCGAAGGACGGGCTATTCGAAGTCGATCGCGCTGAAGTCGCGGAGCTTGCTGATCTGGTGTCGTGCGTTGACCAAACGGACGGTGCCGGACTTGGATCGCATCACCAGAGACTGCGTGCTCGCACCACGGGCGTCGTAGTGGACACCCTTGAGCAGGTCGCCGTCGGTGATCCCGGTGGCGGAGAAGAAGCAGTTGTCGCCCGCGACGAGGTCGTCGGTGGTGAGCACCTTGGCAATGTCATACCCGGCTGCTTCGGCGGCGGCACGCTCAGCCGCATCTCGTGGCCACAACCGCCCCTGCTGTTCGCCACCCATGCACTTCAACGCGGCGGCGGTGATCACGCCTTCTGGAGTGCCGCCGATGCCGAGCAGGATGTCGGCCCCGGAGTCGGCCCAGGCAGTCGAGATCGCGCCGGCGACGTCACCGTCGGGGATGAGGCGGATGCGAGCGCCAGTGGCCCGAACCTCGGCGATGAGCTCCTTGTGACGGGGACGGTCGAGGATCACAGCGGTCACGTCGCGGACGCTCTCGTTCTTCGCCTTGGCGACGGCCTTCAGGTTCTCGGTGGCTGTGCGAGTGATGTCGATCACTCCGACGCACTCAGGGCCGACCGCGATCTTCTCCATGTAGACGCAAGGGCCAGGGTCGAACATCGTGCCCCGCTCAGACACGGCGATCACCGCGATGGCCCCGCCACGACCGAGAGCGGTCAGCGTTGTGCCGTCGATCGGATCGACCGCGATGTCCGTGAGCATCGGGGTGCCGTCACCGATCTTCTCGCCATTGAAGAGCATCGGCGCCTCGTCCTTCTCGCCTTCGCCGATGATGACGAGTCCGTCCATCGGGACAGTGTCGAGCACCACCCGCATGGCATCGACAGCGGCGGCATCGGCCCCGTTCTTGTCGCCTCGGCCCATCCATCGGCTCGCGGCCAGTGCCGCTGCTTCGGTGGTGCGCACGAGCTCCAGTGCAAGGTTGCGATCGGGGCGCTGCTTTTCGGTCATGGACAGCGAGGCTACAAGACACGTATCTCGCACCCTGGCGGTGCGCGAGGCTGTGGTGATGGGACTGCTGTCGAACCGCTCTGAGGATGACGAGGAACGGGACGAGATCCGGATCACGGGCTTCAACGGCCTCGACATCGGTGCACCCGAGGAGACCGTGTACGAGCTGGCGGACTGGGCCGAGCACGATCGCACCGCCCTGCAGGAGCGTCTCGAGATGCTGGCTTTGCCGCATCGGTGGGAGGGCATGAGTCTCGTGGTTGCTCCATCCACGGAGGCGTGGGTGGAGCGGGTGATGGACCAGGTCGAGGAGGAGCTCGCCGACAAGCTCGACTCCGGCGATGAACAGATCGCCTACGACCTTGCTGGCTGGGACGACACCAATCGTCAAACGCTGTTCGATGGGCTTGACGCGGACCGCATCCCCTTTGGGGTGGAAGGCGATGAGCTGTTCGTTCGGGCCATCGATGAGCCACGCGTCGACGAGGTGGTGGACTCGATCATCGGTCCCGAGGAGGGCGTGGAGGCTCGCGGTCAGGTCGGGCCGGAAGTGATGGGGGAGATGTTCGTCGCCGCTGATCGCCTCAGTCACGACCCGAGGGATCACGAAGGGACGATGACGATCATCCGCATGCTGCGAGCGTCGCAGGGCACCAACCCTCCCTATGGCACCGATCGTGGATGGTGGGACCGCGTGGTCACCCATGCCGAGCAGATCGTTAGCCTGCTCGACACTCCCGATCCTGACGTTGACGCCATCGGCGACGAAGCAGCGGCGCTGCGCGACACCCTGCGCCCGTTCGTCTGAGCGTTCGCTCGACTGGGTTGCCATCCGGACATGACAGGTAGCGTGGGGGCGTGATCCTCGCCGAGCTGGAGGTCTTCCACTCTCGTCCGATCGCGCCCACGCGCAGGGTGGCTCTCGGCACATCGACGCTCCCCGTCAGTCCGGCACCTGGCTTCGGCGGGATCCTGCTCGCAGGAGTGGTTGCGGGCCACGTGGCAGAGCTGGATCCGGAGCTGTTCGACGACCTCCACCGGTTGACGCTGCAGCTACAGGAGGGTCATCGGATCCCCCAGCCGCGCTTGCGCCACCGCTTCCAGGCTGATCGGGTGGGGTTGACCCGAAGCGTGCACCGACTGGTCGGTGAGGGGGAGGATCTCGCCTTCGAGCTCTCCGAGAAAGGCGCTCCGGCTCAGCACATCCTCGCCGCGGTGTACGCCGCCGGTCGGCTCCCCCTGGTCGCGCGGGGTCGTGTCATGGAGGCCATTCGGCTCGCCATGCGCTGGGTCGGCCCGCTCGAGGGTGGCTTCGTCCCCCACGTCAGTGGCCTTCACCGGTCAACCCGGTGGTCGGCGAGTGCCTTCCACGACCCGGTGCAATGGGCCATCGAGATCCTCGGGTTCGCTCGCGTCGAGGATGCGCTTGCCATGCCGGGCAAGACCGATGTGCAGCGCCGCTTTCGTGACCTCTTGCGGGAGGCGCACCCGGATCACGGCGGCGCCCGCGACGACGCTGCCGATCGCATCGCCGAGCTCAGCGAAGCTCGTCGGATCCTCCTGGCCTCGTAGGCGCAGTGGCGCCCGGCGCAGCTCTGTTGTTTCCCGGCGCCGGGAGTGCTGCGAGCCACCCGTCTCTTGTGGCGATCGAAGCGGCCCTCGCTCCCAAGCCGGTGAGCAGGGCGGACTTCCCCTATCGACGTCAGGGTCGCAAGGCGCCCGACCGAGCACCCAAGCTTCTCGCTTGTGTCATCGAGGAGGCGGCGCTGCTGGCCAAACGAGCGCGAGTGACACCGAAGCGGATCGTGCTGGGCGGTCGATCCATGGGGGGCCGAATCTGCTCGATCGCGGTCGCCGACGGCTTACCCGCGGCGGGGCTCGCGCTGATCGCCTATCCGTTGCATCCACCGGGGAAGCCCGAGAACCTCCGGGTGGAGCACTTCCCCCGACTCGCGGTGCCGTGCCTGTTCATTTCGGGCACTCGGGATCCCTTCGGCACTCCGGAGGAGCTCGAACGCCACACGAAGGACATCGCGGGGCCGGTCACCCACGTGTGGGTCGACGGTGGCCGCCACGACCTCAAGGGGAAGGACGACTTCCTCGGCACCACCGTCGCGAACTGGTTCGCCTCGCTCTGAGTAGACGGGATGCCTACCGCCGGATGTCGACGGGCGTGCCGAGCGGCAAACCGATGTCGTTGACCAGCCGATCGAGGACGTCGTCCGCCAGAGCGATGCTCCCAGTGTCGACATCTTCTCCGATGGACGACTCGTCGTCGGTCCCGTGGATGCCGACGATGCCCTCACCGCTCCTGAAGCTGGTCAACGAAGTCGTGGAGCCGGAGAGCCCGTAGGCGTAGGTGCCGTACGGGCCCGAGGGATCCGGCGGCTGCAGCAGCTCCTTGAGGTAGTAGGTGGCACCCGCGTCGGGTGCATCGCCGCCCGTGCCGACGGCCACGGGCTCATCGAGGATCACTTCTCCGAGCTGATACACGCGCAGCCAGTGGCCGCTGAGTGAGATCTCAACGCGGGTGTCGACTGTGGACACCGACACGTCTGCCACCCTGATCCATCCCGTCGACCCGGGCGGCGCCACCGGAAGGTAGACCTCGAGGCGATCACCCGATCGGCCCTTCACCAGGAAGGTGATGGGAATGTCCGGTGCGGCCGTCGCCTCGTCCGCCGTGATGCTTCGGGTTGGAGCGGCCGAGGCTGCAGCGTCGTAGACGTCGATCTCGTCCCCGGTGGCCTCGGCTGCCTGCGTGGTGGAAGGTGCGACGACCGCAGCGGTAGTGGACGTCTCGTCGGCGATCGGTTCGGCCTCTGACGCCAGCTTCGGGCGCTGCCCCGTGCAGGATGCCGCCGCCAACACAAGGCAGACGATCATCAGCGTGCGCACGAGCTTGGAGTCGGATGATCGAGACGGACGCACCCTCGTCAATCTAGCGATGGGCGTCCTCGGCCCGTCCCACCCCTCGGAGGTCCTCCGGGTTCAGCTCCTCGAGCTCCCGATGCGCCGTCTCCGGGTAGGCCACCAGCACGAGCACCGCCATCAGCGCCGGACCGACGGACATGACGGCGAGCGCCGGACCCAGCCCACTCCAACGATCGGACAGGTAGCCCACCAACAGGAGCCCCGTCACGCTGCCAGCCACCCCGAGGACACCGATGATCCCGTTGGCTCGACCACGAAGCGAGGTTGGAAAGAGCTCGGGCCCGTACACGCCCAGTGCCGGCACAGTCGCGGCGCCGATGATTCCCCCGAACATCGAGAGGACCCACATCGGCCAACCCCCACTCAACACCATTGCCACCGTGAGCCCGACCCCACCGGTGACGCCGACCGCACCGACCAATCGCCGTCCGCGTGTGTCGGCCAGCCGCCCGCCGACCACGATGCCGATGGCGCCGGGTGTGTTGGTGAGGATCGTGAACAGGCTTATGCGCGCAGCGGAGAACCCGCGCTCGTCGCGCAGGAACTCGTTCATGAACTGCGAAGCCGGAGCCGTGAACAGGCTGAGCAGCAGCGCCGATGAGGCGAGCAGCCAGAACCGCCGCCCATGCCCAGCCATGCCAGTGTCGGGATGCGTGACGACAAAGCGTCGGCTCTCGGTGAGGTGAGTGGCGACGTGGCGAACCAACGGCAGGGCGAGCAGGGGCAGCACGTAGAGCAGCCGCCAGCTGTGAGTGCTGAGGTCGGCCAGCGGCAGGGCCATGAGGCACATCCCGACGCCCAGCGCTCCGGCCATCGACAGGAGGCTGACCGCGAACGCTCGCGATCCAGCTGGCATCTCCTCCGCCGCCACGATGGTGAGCACGATCAGGCCGGCAGCGGCGAGCGCGCGCACGACCATCTGGGACAGCCCGAGCGTGATCAGGTCGGGGGCCAGCGCCCCGAGGGCCGCCACCAAGCACGCGACCGTGGCTGAGCCAATCAACACGGCGCGCCGGCCGCGACGGTCGGCCATGGTCGCAAGGACGAGAGCTCCGAGGATGCCGATGCGAACCGCTGCCAGCGTGGCTCCCTGATCGGCCTTGCTGGCGCCCAGCTCGTCGGCGGCAAAGGTGATCGTCTGGGTGAGCAGCGTGCTGAGATAGCCGAACACCATGGCGAGGATGGCCAGCGCGCCGAGCGTGGTGCCCGCTTGTGCATCGGCGGTGTCCGGCGGAGCCCAGAAGGGCCGGCTCCCCGGCGGGTACTGACGGCCGAGCGCCTGTCGGTACAGAGATCCGAACGGGACGCGCCAGATCAGCGGGGCCAGCTCATAGTCGATGATCTCGGTGACGCTCCCGTCTGGCTGAGCAACCAGCGATCGCGTGTAGGCCGTGAAGGGTCCGGATTCGAGCTCGAAGTGATCGCCGCCAGCTGCCGCCATCTCACGCACGACATCGTCGCGTGGGTGGGTCGCGTGCTCGAGTGCGTGACTGTCGACCGCGTAGGTGCGCGTCAGTCGCGACATGGCCGGGTCACGTGTCGTCGTGCGGACGAGTGTCGTCGTCGGCCTGGTCGCGCCCGGCGCGGCGATTGGCCACGAGCAGCAGGAAGGCGAACAACGTGATCGGGGCGAGCACGAACAAGATCTCGTCCCACCCGCCCTGATGTGCGAGCACTGTCGAGATGGCGCTCAACGAGCCAGGGTCCGCTTCATGGTGCCCGCATCGTACGGGTGAACGCCCCCGGGAACATAGGCACGGGGTCGACGGTTGACCACAGTGAAGGTTGGGTCAGCGGGCGGCTGCTGCGCGACGATTGACCCAGACGAGCTCGAGGAGCAAGCACACGGTGTTGGACGAAGCAAAGGTCAAGACGACCATCGAGGCGATCCGCCCCGCCATTCAGGCTGATGGGGGCGACATCTTCCTGCGCGGTGTCGACACCGAGACCGGCATAGTCCAGGTGGAGCTCGTCGGTGCCTGCGTGAGCTGCCCGGCCTCCACGGTCACCCTCAAGGCAGGCATCGAGCGGATCCTCAAGGACCGTGTCGAAGGCGTCACCGAGGTCGTCAACGTCGGCGAGGTGCTCCTCGACGGCACCCCGGTCTCCCTGTAGGCGCACCTCCCGCCGCTACCGTCAGAGCGTCATGACAGACGCTCTCGAGCCCGATGCGCTCCTCGCCGCTGCACGCGGCGGCGACCGAGCCGCCCTGGCTCGCTTGCTGTCATTGGTGGAGCGTGGCGGATCGCCAGCGCGCCAGGTGGGGCGCCTCGCGCACCCTCTGGGCGGGGCGGGATACGCGGTCGGCATCACCGGCGCCCCAGGTGCCGGCAAGTCCACGTTGACCAGCGCACTGGTCTCGCAGATTCGTGATGACGGATCCACAGTGGCCGTACTGGCGATCGACCCGTCGTCACCGTTCTCAGGTGGAGCGATCCTGGGTGATCGAGTGCGCATGCAGGACCACACCGGCGACCCTGGGGTCTTCATCAGGTCGATGGCCACGCGAGGCCACCTCGGGGGGCTGTCGCTGGCGACGCTCGAAGCGATCCGTCTCCTCGACGCCACGGGGTGGCCGTGGATCCTGGTGGAGACCGTCGGAGTCGGGCAGATCGAAGTCGAGGTGGCCGGTGCCGCCGACACGACGGTGGTCGTGGTCAACCCAGGGTGGGGTGACGCGGTGCAGGCCAACAAGGCGGGCCTCCTCGAGATCGCGGACATCTTCGTCATCAACAAGGCCGATCGCCCAGGCGCCGCAGACACACGTCGTGACCTCGAACGGATGCTCGACCTCACTGGAACGACCGGATGGCGACCGCCCGTGCTGAGCACCACCGCCACCACCCGCGAGGGCATCGAGCCGCTGTGGCGAGCGGTCGAGGCGCACCGCAGCCACCTGGTGACCACTGGCGATCTGGAGGTTCGCCGCCGAGCTCGTGTGTTCGATGAGCTCACGGAGATCGTCGCTGTACTGCTCCGCGAGCGAGCGAAGGAAGTGGTCGGCGAGCGGCTCGACCGTCTTGCCGAGCAGGTCGCCGCTCGCGCCGTCGACCCGTGGACCGCCGCCCACGACCTGCTCCCTGACTGAGGGCATCCAGAGCGGACCCCACTAGGTTCGCTGCATGCCTGACCAGTCCCTCGTACACATCGAGCGCCGCGACGACGGCGTGGCGATCCTCCGCTTGGACAACCCAAAGGTAAATGCCCTCTCCACAGAGGTTCTCCGGCAGCTGGAGGTAGCCGCGGAGGTCCTCACCGAGAACCCGCCTGGGGCTGTCGTGGTCACCGGTGGGGACCGCCTCTTCGCTGCCGGGGCGGAGATCTCGCAGTTCTCGTCCGCTCCAGGTGAGACGATCAGCCCTGCTGAGGCGACCGTCATCGGGGAGCACTTCCTCCGGGCGATGAACGCGGTGGCCGCGATTCCACGCGCCACGATCGCGGCGATCTCGGGTTTCGCGCTGGGCGGCGGTTGCGAGCTGGCCCTGGCGTGTGACTTCCGGATTGCGAGCGACAAGGCCAAGCTCGGTCAGCCGGAGGTCCTGCTGGGGATCATCCCCGGCGGAGGCGGCACACAGCGCCTGGCGCGATTGGTGGGCCCTGCCCGGGCGAAGGATCTGATCTTCTCGGGCCGGCAGGTTCGGGCCGACGAAGCGCTGGCCATGGGACTCGTCGATGAGGTCGTGCCGCATGATGACCTGAACGCTCACGCGCTGGCGAAGGCGGCGGAGCTAGCGGCGGGCGCTGTCGTCGCCCAGGGTCTTGCCAAGCGGGCCATCGATCTCGGCCTCGAGATCACCTTGAGCGGTGGTCTCGACCTCGAGCAGCAGCTCTTCGGCGAGGTCTTCGGCACGGAGGACGCCCGCGCTGGTGTGCAGTCGTTCCTCGAGAACGGTCCGGGCAAGGCCACCTTCACCGGCCGCTGACCCCGGGCAATCCACCGATGCGCCGTGTCTTCGCCCCGGGCCGGGTGAACCTCATTGGTGAGCACACCGACTACTCGGGCGGCCTCGTCCTGCCGATGGCGATCCAGCTCGGCACAACGGTCGAGTTCGAACCCGGCGGCGACATCGTGCATCTCGTCTCTGCGGATGAACCGCTGCCGGCGGTCACGCCGATCGAGGTAGCGGACGTCGCCGCGGATGAGCCGGCGTGGGCTCGACTCGTCGCTGCCGTTGTCGCGGAGGTTGGACCGAGCGTCGGCGGGCAGGGTTCGGTGTCGACGACGTTGCCCATCGGCGCGGGCCTCTCGTCGAGCGCCTCCCTCGAGGTGGCCGTAGCACTTGCGCTCGGCTTCGAGGGCAGTGCGTTGGAGCTCGCGCTGCTCTGCCAGCGCGCCGAGCGGCGCGCGTGGGGCGTCCCGTGCGGGATCATGGACCAGTTGGCGTCGGCGGCCGGCGCGGCGGGGCACGCGCTGCTGATCGACTGCACCACGAACTCGGCGATCCCGGTCGCGATACCCGAAGAAGCTGACATCCTCGCGGTCCACTCGGGCCAGACGAGAACGCTTGCCGGCTCCGCCTACGCGGACCGCCGAGCTGCCTGCGAGCAGGCGGCGGCCATCATCGGCCCGTTGCGCGACGCATCGCCGGCGGACCTGGCTCGAATCGACGATCCCGTGGTGCGTAGCCGAGCCCGTCACGTCGTGAACGAGAGCGCCCGCACGCTCGCGTTTGTCGAAGCGCTCCACGGAGGTGAGCTGGAATCGGCGGGGCGGCTCATGACGGAGAGTCACGCGTCGCTGCGGGACGACTTCGAGGTGTCGACCCCGATCCTCGATGCGTTGGTCGACCGGCTGGCCCAGACGTCCGGCGTGCTGGGCGTTCGACTGACCGGTGCCGGCTTTGGTGGCTGCGTCGTCGTGCTCTGCGAGCGCGGGGCCGTCACGGAAGGTTGGCGGTTGATGCCCAGCGACGGGGCCAACGCCGAGGAGATGTAGCCCGCAGGGGCCCGGCGATCGCCCAGGTTTGGTCGTTCTCGGGCGGTTATTCCGTCCTAGGGACGGGTTTTCGGCCCGAGAACGACTGTGTGTTCACGCCCAGGCGATTCGACCCAGCTCGACGGGTGAGGCGAGGTCGGGGTGCTGGGGCACGATCCGCACCGTCACTCCGTAGCGCCCGGCGGTGCTACAGGTGAATGTGCCCGTGAAGCGCAGGTGGTCATCGTCGACGGGACCGGCCGGTGTCATGGCCACAACCGTCGTGGCGCCGAGCTCCTCGCCCTGACCGGACGGGCCGTGGATCAGCTGCACCTGGACGTCGTCGGGTTGCAGCCCGCCGAGTGACACCACTGCCTCAACGGAGCGCTCGGCGCCGAGATCGGCGATGGCCCCGTCCACCTCGACCTGGTCGACATGCACACCAGACCACCCGGCCGCGACACTTCGCTTCCAGTCGGCAAGCGACCGCGCCCGCTTGTGGTCATCGGCAACGAGGAGATTGGCTTGCGCGGCGGTGGGCTCGTAGAGCTCCGCCGTGTAGTCCCGCACCATGCGCGCTGCGGTCACGAACGGTCCGAGCGTGGTCATCGACCGCTTCACGCGCTTCACCCATCGACGCGGCACCGGGCCCTGCCAGCGCTCGTAGAACAACGGCACCACCTGGCGCTCCAGCAGCTCGAACAGCGAACCCGCCTCCACCTCATCGCGCCGCTCAAGATCCTCGACGTGTTCGGCGGAGCTGATGGCCCAGCCGTTCTCGCCGTCGAACACCTCATCCCACCACCCATCGAGGATGGACAGGTTGAGGCCGCCGTTCAGGACCGACTTCATGCCGGACGTCCCGCACGCCTCCTGGGGTCGACGCGGATTGTTGAGCCACACGTCGCAACCCTGGAGGAGCGAGCGCGCCACGGCAATGTCGTAGTCCTCGACGAACACGATGCGATGTCGCACCTCCGGGTCATGGGCGAAGGTGGTGATCTGACGGATCAGCTCCTTGCCGGTGTCGTCCGCCGGATGTGACTTGCCTGAGAAGACGATCTGCACAGGACGGTCGCCCGACAGCAGCAGTGCCTTGAGCCGCTCGGGTTGCGACAAGAGCAGTGTCGCCCGCTTGTAGGTGGCAAAGCGCCTGGCAAAGCCGATCGTGAGGGCCTTGGGATCGAGCACTGAGTCGGTCCACTCGACGTCGGACGACGACAGCCCCTGCGCAGTGAGCTGGGCCTTCAGGCGTTGGCGCACGAAGGCGACCATGCCCTCGCGTCCTTGCTCCCGCGCTCGCCAGACTTCGTCGTCGCGCGCGTCGTTCAGACGCTCCCATCGCTCAGTGGTGGCCTCGTGCCACTCAGGAAGCACGTAACGCGTGAGCAGGTCGTCCATCTCGGGTGCGGTCCACGTGTTGGCATGGACCCCATTGGTCACCGAGGTGATCGGCGTCTCCTCCGCGGGGACATCCGGCCACAGGTCGCTGAACATCTCACGGCTGACCTCGCCGTGGAGCTTGGCGACAGCGTTCGACCGTCCCGCCAGCCGAAGTCCCATGACCGCCATGTTGAACCGCTCGTCGGGGGCGTCTCCAGGTCGATGGCCGAGCGTCATGAGCTCGTCGAGCGTGATGCCGACCTCGCTGGCCCAGCCACTGAAGTAGCGCTCGATCAGCTCCCGAGAGAAGCGATCGATTCCAGCCGGGACGGGTGTGTGGGTGGTGAACAGCGAGCCCGCGCGCACGGCTTCGATGGCCTCGGGATAGCTGAGGCCGGCACCGGTGACGAGCTGTCGGATGCGCTCCAGTCCCAGGAAGCCCGCGTGGCCCTCGTTCGTGTGGAACACCTGCGTATCGATGCCGAGCGCGTCGAGGGCACGCACGCCGCCGACTCCCAGCAGGATCTCCTGGCGCAGCCGATGTTCGGTGTCGCCGCCGTAGAGGCGGTCCGTGATGTCACGCATGTCGGCGCTGTTCTCGTCGACGTCGGTGTCGAGTAGGAACAGTCGGACGCGTCCGACCTCGGCCCGCCAGATCCGGGCGACCAGCGGGGTGCCCGCGAGGTCCACCTCGACCCGTTCCTCGCACGGTGACAGCGCCATGGCGTGTGGGTCGAGGTCGGGGTAGCGCTCTTGCTGCCAGCCGTCCGCCGACAGCGACTGCCGGAAGTAGCCGTGGCGGTACATCAGCCCGATGCCAACGAGCGGAAGCCCGAGGTCGCTGGATGCCTTGAGGTGATCGCCGGCCAGCACGCCGAGGCCACCGGAGTACTGCGGCACGGCTTCGGCGATGCCGAACTCTGGTGAGAAGTAGGCGATCGAGCGCAGCGGCGAGCCGTTGCGCGTCTGGAACCAGCGATCACCGTCGAGGTAGCGCTGGAGCTCCTGGCGTACCTCGCCGAGGAAGCGCATGAACCCCGAGTCCTCGACCAGCGCATCGAGGCGATCACGTGACACGACACCGAGTAGCCGGACGGGATCGTGGACCGTGGCATCCCAAGCATCAGGATCGACCCAACGGAACAGGTCGCGCGTCTGCGCATCCCATGACCACCGCAGGTTCATGGCCAGCTCTTCCAGGGCGACCAGCTCGTTGGGAAGCGACGGGCGGACCGTGAAGCTGCGGAGGGCCTTCATCGCCTCGACCCTATCGACCTATCCACTGTTCCTTTGTTGCGCTTCGCTCACATCGTGCGGTCGGGCATGTGCGCCCGGCGTCCCAGGCGGTTCACAGCGAGGCAATCGAGGGGCAATCCGTCCCTTGTTGTCTGATTGCCATGGCAACCAAGGGATTTCGACAGGCAGGTCACACCCCCAGCCTCGCGGCGGCGCTCATCCACTTCGACATCTCGTTTCTGTGCTGGGTGCTCGTGGGGGCCCTTGGCGCATACATCGCCTCGGATCTAGGGCTGAGCTCCACGCAGAAGGGCCTGATGGTGGCGGTCCCGCCGCTCGGTGGGGCCGGCTTCCGACTCCTGCTCGGGCCGCTGAGCGACCGGATGGGCATCAAACGCCTCGGGCAGACAACGCTCGCGCTCACCCTCGTTCCGTTGCTGTGGGGCGCCACATTGGCGACCGACTTCATCCAGATCCTGGGCGTCGGTCTCCTCCTGGGCATCGCTGGCGCCAGCTTCGCTGTCGCGTTGCCGCTGGCGAGTCGCTGGTACCCGCCCGAGCACCAAGGTCTGGCGCTCGGCATCGCCGGTGCCGGCAACTCCGGTACCGTGATCGCGGCGTTGGCAGCCCCGAGGATCGCGGAGCGCGTCGGGTGGCATGGAGCCTTCGCGCTGGCGATGATCCCGGTGGGGCTGGCCTGGGTGGCCTTCTCGCTGTTGGCCAAGGAGCCCCCGCGGATGGCCGCCGCGAAGCCTGCCGGAGGATCAGTGTCCCTCCTCAGCGAGAACGGCCCCCGCTGGCTCTGCTTCTTCTACCTAGTCACCTTCGGGACCTTCGTCGGGCTGTCGGGCTACCTGCCGATCTTCTTCGTCGACCGCTTCAGCGTGACCAAGGTTGCCGCCGGCGGATTCGCCGCCTTGTGCGCGGTGGCGGGTTCGCTCTTGCGCCCTCTGGGTGGGGTGCTTTCCGATCGTCTCGGTGGCATTCGCATCCTCACCGTCGTACTCGCGATCTCGGCCGCCACCGCTGGCGTCCTGGCCACCCTCCCTGGTCTGGCGGGAACCGTTGCTCTCCTGACCGTGCTGCTGGGGGTGTTGGGCATGGGAAATGGTGCCGTGTTCCAGCTCGTCGGCCACCGCGTCCCTGAGCGAGTCGGTGCGATGACGGGTTTGGTCGGCGCCGCGGGGGGCCTCGGTGGCTTCCTGCTTCCCTTCGGCTTCGGTTGGCTGGTCTCGGCCACGGGATCGTTCTCCGCGGGATTCACCGTGCTGGCCGTCATCGCCAGCCTCACAGCGGTGGCTGTCGCTGGACGGGGGCGGGTCTGGTCGGTCCCGGCACCGGCAATGACTCTCGCCGAGGCGGCATGATGCGCCCCACCATCGTGGTCGTCGGTCACGGCATGGTCGGCCACCGCTTCCTCGAGGAGGCGGTGGCTCGTGGCCTGCATCTGACGCATCGAATCGTGGTGCTTGGTGAAGAACGCCGCGCTGCCTACGACCGCGTGCACCTCTCCTCGTTCTTCGACGGCGCCGAGGCAGAGGACCTTGCCCTCACCCGCGAGGAATGGTTCATCGCCAACGGCATCGAGCTGGCCTTGGGGGTAGCGGGGGTCGAGCTCGCTGTCGCTGACAAGACCATCGTCACGACGACCGGCCAACGCCTCTCCTATGACGTCTGCGTGTTGGCGTGCGGCTCGTCGGCCTTCGTGCCGCCCATTGAGAATCACGACGCGGCGGGATGTTTCGTCTATCGAACCCTCGACGACCTCGAGGCCATCCGCGCTTGGGCGACCGGTGCCTCAGCGGGGGTGGTGGTTGGCGGCGGACTCCTCGGTCTCGAAGCTGCCAATGCGGTCCGACTCCTGGGGCTGCGCACAAGCGTCGTCGAGATGGCGCCACGGCTCATGGCTGTTCAGCTCGATGACGGAGGCGGAGCGGCCCTGCAGGGTCACGTCGAGAGGCTCGGCATCGAGGTCCACACCGGTGTTGCCGTTGCCGGCGTGACGACGACCCCCGATGGCCGTGTCGCCGGCTTGCGGCTCGGCGACGACGTCGTGGTTCCGGCGGAGCTGGTGGTGTTCGCAGCGGGGATTCGTCCTCGTGATCGGCTGGCTCGTGACGCGGGACTGGCCATTGGGGAGCGAGGCGGAGTCGTCGTCGACAACTCATGCGCAACCGATGCTCCAGGCGTGTACGCCATCGGCGAGGTGGCATGTCATGCCGGACGGGTCTACGGCCTCGTTGCCCCCGGCCAGGCCATGGCCGAGGTGGTGGCCGACCGGATTGCAGGCGGGAACAGGACCTTCACCGGAACTGATCTGTCGACCCGACTCAAGCTCCTTGGCGTGGAGGTTGCCAGCGTGGGCGACCCCCACGCCGAAGGTCATGCGAGCGTCGTGAGTGACCCGTTGGCTGGCACCTGGAAACGGGCAGTGGTCGACGGCGAGCGGCGGCTTCTGGGAGCGGTGCTCGTCGGCGACGCCGCACCCTTTGGTGCGCTGGTGTCTGCGCTTCGCACCGGTGGTGCCGTGACCGATCCGATCGCGGTCCTCAGTCCCGTGCTGACAGGTGCGGTGGGCCCGATGGCCGACGACGCCAGCGTTTGCTCCTGTCACAACGTGCGCGCGGGCACGATCAGGTCCGCGGTGGACGAGGGCGCCGAAGAGGTGCCCACGGTGAAGGCCTGTACCAAGGCGGGAACAGGCTGCGGGTCGTGTGTGCCGATCCTGCAGGAGCTGATCGACGAGCAGCTCACTGCCTCCGGCCGTGGCGCGCTTCGAAGCCTCTGCGCCCACTTCGAAATGACTCGCGCCGAGCTGTTCGATGTCGTGCGAGTCACCGGGATCCGCACCTTCGCCGATCTCGTCTCTCGTCATGGCAGTGGTGGCGGATGTGAGGTCTGCAAGCCCACCGTGGCCTCGATGTTTGCGTCGCTGGCATCCGGCTACATCCTCGATGGTGAGCAGGCCAGCCTGCAGGACACAAACGATCACTTCCTCGCCAATCTCCAACGAGATGGCACCTACTCGGTGGTTCCGCGGGTGCCTGGCGGTGAGATCACGCCGGAGAAGCTGATCGTGATCGGCGAGGTGGCACGAGACTTCGACCTCTATACCAAGATCACCGGTGGCCAACGCATCGACCTGCTCGGCGCTCGGGTCGATGACCTACCGGCAATCTGGACCCGACTCGTCGACGCCGGGTTTGAGTCCGGTCACGCGTATGGCAAGGCGGTTCGGACCGTGAAGAGCTGCGTAGGGTCGGTGTGGTGCCGCTACGGCGTCCAGGACTCGGTTCAGCTAGCGGTTGACCTCGAGCTCCGCTACCGAGGCTTGCGGGCTCCGCACAAGATCAAGCTCGCGGTATCCGGTTGCGCCCGGGAGTGCGCCGAGGCCCAGAGTAAGGACGTTGGCGCGATCGCCACTGAGCGGGGCTGGAACCTCTACGTCGGGGGCAACGGTGGTATGCGCCCCGCGCACGCGCAGCTCCTCGCGGAGGATCTCGACACCGAAACCCTTGTGCGCAGCATTGACCGCTACCTCATGTGGTACGTCCGCACGGCCGATCGTCTGGAGCGCACCGCAACGTGGCAACGAAAGCTCCCTGGTGGCATCGACCAGGTTCGTCGCGTCGTCATGGACGACGCCCTCGGCATAGGAGCCGATCTCGAGGCTGACATGGCGCGAGCGGTCGCCGCCTACGAGTGCGAGTGGGCCGCGACGCTGTCCGACACCGCCCGGCTGGCTCGATTCCGATCGCTGGTCAACGATCCCGCCGGTGCCGCGCTGCCGGTACGAGTGGAGATCCGCGGCCAGCGGGTGCCAGCGTGACGGCGGTCCCCGTCCGCACCGACTGGCTGACGGTGTGCGATCTGACCCGGCTCACCCCCAGCCGCGGCGTCGCCGCCACCGTTGGCTGGACGCAGGTCGCCATCTTCCTCCTTCCTGACGGCGAGGTGCTGGCCATCGACGACCTCGACCCCTTCTCCGGGGCCTCGGTGCTCAGTCGCGGGCTCGTCGGTGATGTCGAGGGCATCCCCACCGTCGCCTCGCCGGTCTACAAGCAGCGCTTCGACCTGCGCACCGGTCGTTGCCTGGACGATGCCACCGTCACCGTGCGCAGGTGGGCGGTGCGAGTGCACGACGGCCAGATCATGGTGGCAACCGGGTGACGGCGGTGCCCGTCGGGCTGCGTCCACGCGGCGAGGTACGACTCGCCGGTACCTCGCCGGGCCACATGCCGGAGCTGCTCCCACTCGACGCGGGCGAGCAGTACCGCTTCGGCTTCTCCATGAGCGCCTGCATTGGCTGTCACTCCTGCGAGGTGGCCTGCGCGGAACAGAACGGGCTGCCGGACGGGACGGTGTGGCGCCGGGTCGGGGAGGTAGAAGGCGGCACGTACCCGAACACGCAGCGACTGCAACTGTCGATGTCGTGCAACCACTGTCTGGACGCCGCATGCCTGACGGGCTGTCCCACGAACGCGTACGAGAAGCTCGACAACGGTGTGGTGGCTCACCATGCGGAGGAGTGCATCGGTTGCCAGTACTGCACCTGGAACTGCCCGTACTCGGTGCCGGTGTTCCAGCCGGATCGCAAGATCGTCACCAAGTGCGACCTCTGCCTTCCTCGCCTTGGCGAAGGGCTGCTTCCGGCGTGCGCCGGTGCATGTCCCACACACGCGATCACCGTCGAGGCCGTCAACGTCGAGGAGTGGCGGGCCGATCACTCAGGCGCCGACGCACCGCACCTGCCCTCCTCGGATCTGACGATCTCCACCACTCGGATCGAGCTCCCGGAGAGAATCCCAGCTCACACGATGGCTGCCAGTGACTGGAACCTTCAGCCCGAGCACCCGCACTGGCCCCTTGTCTGGCTGACGGTGCTCACACAGATCGCCGCCGGGGTCAGCGTCACCGTCGCCGACACCGGCGATCGGATAACTGCTTCCGTTCTGGCCAGCGCCGCACTGGTGGGATCGCTGGCCCACCTCGGGCGTCCTGGCGTGGCGTACAAGGCCCTCCGCAACCTCCGCCGATCGTGGCTCAGTCGGGAGGTGGCCCTCTTCGCGCTCTACGCGCCGTTGGCGCTGCTGGCCGTTGTGGTCCCCGCCGCCGCCGGGCCAGCAGCATTGGTGGGCATCGCGGGCCTGTACGCGTCGGCCTGCCTCTACATCGTGCCCGGGCGTCCATCGTGGGACAGCCCCCTCACCATCGTGGTGTTCGCCTCCACCGGACTCGCAGTCGGCCCCCTGCTCACGGGCCATCCGCAGCTCGGGGCCGCCGGCATCATGCTCGCCCTCGGTTCGCTCGGGGCGAACCTCGCTCGTCTCTGGAACGACGTGAACATCTCTCGGGGGGGGACGGCGGAGCTCTACCGGCACCGGTTGCGTCGATGGACGGCCCTACGCGTCGCCCTCGCGCTCGCCGGTCTGGCGGCGCTCGCCCTCGGTGGCCTCGTCGTCGCCGCCGCACTGGTACTTGTCGGTGAGGTCGTCGGTCGGTGGCTCTTCTACGTCACGGTCGTGCCCGCCAACATGCCGGGTTCGTTCTGGCGCCGCACAGCGGGCAGTCACCGATGAACCTGATCGATGCCGGCCGCCGGCTCTCGGGGCTGGATCACGGGGGGGATCGCTATCGGTACGTCGACGACCCCGTGCTCGGCCCCGTCCACGCTTCCCGTGCCGCAGACCGTTGGGTTCGGTCCACCTGCGGCTACTGCTCGGTGGGATGCGGAATGATACTCGGCGTGAAGGGCGACCGCGTGGTCGCCGTCGCGGGTGACCTCGATCACCCGGTGAACCGAGGGCGCTTGTGCCCAAAGGGACTCTCCGAGCACCAGACGATCACGGCGCCGGGCCGGCTGACCTCGCCGACGATTGCCGATGCATGCGTGTCGTGGGACACCGCTCTCGACAAGGTGGTCGGCGACCTTCAACGGCTGCTCGCTGTTCATGGCCCCGAGTCGGTCGCCATCATTTCGACCGGGCAGCTCGTAACAGAGGAGTTCTACGCCCTTGGCAAGCTGGCGCGGCTGGGTATGGGCCTTGCTCACTTCGATGGCAACACCACACTGTGCATGGCAAGTGCCGTGTCGGGCTACAAGCTGAGCTTCGGCACCGATGGACCACCAGGGTGCTATGACGACCTGACCCACGCAGATGTCATTGTGCTTTGGGGCGCCAACATCGCCGACAACCACCCGCTGCTCGTTCCGAGATTGTTGGAGAACGACTCGAAGCACCTCATCGTCGTCGATCCCCGAGCCACCAAGACCGCGCAGCTGGCTGACATCTACGTTCCCGTCGCACCCCGCACCGACGTGACCTTGCTCAACGCCATCCTTCGGGTCCTCCTCGACGAGGGCATGGTTGATCTCGACGCTGCACGGCTGCTTGTCACCGACCTCGAGGTTCTTCTCGCGCACCTCGCGGCGGTGGACCTCGATGCCGCGGCAGCTGAATGTGGGATCCCGCTATCCGAAATCAGGAATCTGGCGCGCAGGATCGGTCGCGCCGAGCGGTGTCTCGTCGCGTGGTCGATGGGGGTGAACCACTCAGCGCAGGGCACCGAGACCGTGACGCTGCTCAACACTCTGTGCGTCCTCACGGGAAACATCGGTCGCCCGGGCGCAGCGCCCTTCTCGATCACGGGCCAGTGCAACGCTATGGGCACACGCGAAAGCGGGTTCACCGGCTCCATGCCGGGCTATCGCTCGTTCGACGATCCGGCCCATCGTGCCGAGCTGGCGACCTTATGGGACATCGACGAGGCCAGACTCCCGACAGAGCGCGGCCGGGCCTACCCCGACATCATCAACGCCGTCATGAACCGCAAGATCAAGGGGTTGTGGATCATCGGCACCAACCCCCTTGTGTCCTTCCCCAACCGTGAGGTGCTCGAGGCGGCCTTCGCTCAGCTGGAGCTCCTCGTGGTCCAGGACGGCTTCGAGACGCCCACCACCGCCATCGCTGACGTGGTGCTGCCGGCGGCGATCTGGGGCGAGAAGGACGGCACGTACACAAACAGCGAGCGTCGGGTGTCGCGGGTGCGGGCGGCGGTGCCCCCACCGGGCCGGGCCCGGTCTGACTTCGACATCTTCCTCGCTGTCGCTGAGCGCTGGGGCTGCCGCGAGGAGCTGTTCCCTCATTGGACCGGCCCCCGCGACGCGTTCGAGGAGTGGCGACAGGTGTCGGCGGGTCGGCCATGCGACTACTCGGGCATCTCATACGAGCGCATCGATGCCGCCGGCGGCGTGCAGTGGCCGTGTCCGGAGAACGACCCCAGCGTGCCTATCGGTGGCACCCCCCGGCTCTACACCGACCTCCAGTTCAACCGTCCTGACGGGCGTGCTGCGGTGCGGGCGGTCACGCGGCAGCCGCTGCGGATGCCTCCCGGCGGGCAGTACCCGTTGCTGTTGAACACCGGGCGCACCGTCGAGCACTGGCACACCCGGACCAAGACCGGTCGCGTTCCGATCTTGGAGGGGCTCGCCCCGGAGGCATGGGTGGAGATCCATCCACACGACGCCAACGAGCTCGGCGTGCGCTCCGGCGCGCTCGTCACCGTCACGTCGTCGCGCGGCTCGGTCGACCGGCTTCGTGCCCGAGTCACCGAGATCGTCCGCCCAGGTGAGGTGTTCATCCCGTTCCACTGGGACGAGCGCTGCGCTAATCGGCTCACCACCGACGAGTGCGACCCCATCAGCCGCGAGCCCAACTACAAGCAATGCGCCGTCCGGGTGGATCTCACCCGCTGACCGTGGCCGTCGCAGACCCTACGGTTGACACCGCGGGTCCGTACGATCCCGGCGCGGCGCAACGAGAGGAAGATCGGATGGGGTTCGATCCCAAGGGCCTGCGTGTGCTGCTCACTGGTGGGTCGTCAGGCATTGGGGCTGCGATGGCGGAGCGGCTGGCCGCGGCGGGTGCCGTCGTCGGCATTACCGCCCGCGATGAGGGTCGGCTCGGAGCGGTGCTCGAGCGGTGCCGGGCCCACGTTCCAGAGTGTCGAAGCTGGTCGCTCGACCTCGCCGATCCCGGACAGGTCGACGAGCTGGCACGGGGCGTCCTCGACGAGCTCGGCGGCGTCGATGTTCTGATCAACAACGCCGGAGTGCCCAAGCGCAAGCAGGTCGCGCTGCTGGATGCCGCCACGATGGACGCCATCACCCGCATCAACTACCTGGCCCCCGTCCAGCTCACACTGGCGCTGCTGCCTCACATGCTGACGCGAGGCTCGGGCCGAATCGTAAACGTGTCGTCTGTCGCCGCCACCCTGTCTTCACCAGGCGAGGCCGCGTACGACGGGTCCAAAGCGGCGTTGGCGGTGTTCTCCGAGGCGATGGCCATCGATCTGTGGGACAAGGGGATCAAGGTGCTCGTGGTCTACCCGGGCGTGGTGGACACTCCGCTGTTCGAGGTCCCGGACAACGATCCGATGACCGACGAGATCGGGCGGATCAGCGTGGACGACCTCGTGGATGGCGTCCTCGGCGCGCTTGATCAGGACGCTGTCGAGGTCTACGTCCCTGAGTGGTTCAAGGGGGTCGCTGTCGAAAAGGCCAAGAACGTGGGCGCGTTTCTCGCCGGCACGGCGGAGTGGGTGCGGTCGCACCAGGAAACCTGATGGGTCGCGCGCGCGACGCGAACTGCTGGAGGTCCGTGCTGGCGGTAGCTAGCTGGGCCGTACGCTCCGCCACACGCGACTTGAGGTCGGCCCGGATGCGCACACCCTCGAGTGCCAGCGCGGTGCTGTCGGCCACGGCCTGCAGCAGCCCCTGCTCGATCTGCCTGGCTGCGTGCCCGGTTCCCCGTCGGTGTGGCCAAGGTCTCGCGACGCATGCGGCAGATGTCGGCGATCTCCTCGAGTGAGCTCGCTGACGCGAGGTCGACGACGGCTTCAAGCAGTCGTTCCATGTCTCGCAGGTAGGACGCCCAGTCCTCGCCAAGCGGGCCGGTAGGGTCGTCGTCGAACGGCATCGAAGTCGGCACAGGATCGTCCGTGAGCGTCTCGCCTTCGGGAATCGGCTAGAGCGACCGTATCTTCACTGGCTAGCCGGCGAGGAACACGGCTCGGAGGAGGTCGCTTCGTCCCCGCAGATCTGGCGCGGGTCCCTCAAATCGGACCTGTCCCCGCTCCAGAAAGTACGCCCGATCGGCGAGGTCGAGGGCGAGGTCGACCTGCTGTTCGACCACCACCAGCGACGTTCCCTCCACGCGAATTCGGGCGATCGTGGCCAGCAGCTCATGCACGATCGTCGGCGCTAGCCCCAGCGACAGCTCGTCGATCATCAGGAGCCGGGGTCGGCTCATGAGCGCTCGGGCGAGAGCAAGCATCTGCTGTTGGCCGCCCGAAAGGGTGCCAGCGATCTGGTCACGGCGCTCCTCGAGCACGGGAAACTGCTGCAGCACCTCGCGCACGCGGGCGTCTCGCTCCGCTCTTCGCACGGTGATGCCCCCGATGCGGAGATTCTCCGCGACGGTGAGGCCCGCGAACGTCGCCCGTCCCCCGGGCATCTGCACGACGCCTGCTCGGACGATGCGATGGGGACGGGCCCCCGCGATGTCAACGCCCTCGAAGGTGATCGAGCCTCGTCGAACGGGGAGGATGCCCGAGATCGCCTTCAGCAGAGTCGACTTGCCTGCACCGTTCGTGCCGAGGAGAGCAACGATCTCGCCCTCCTCGACCTCGAAGGACAGATCGTCGATGACCAATGCCTGGCCATAGGCGACCTGCAGGCCGTCGACGCGCAGCAGCGACATCAGAGATCGTCGATCTCGAGCACGATCGTGCCCGCGGCGTCGAGCACGTGGAGGAGTGTGGCGTCGACGTAGCGATCGCGCACGGCTAAGAACGTGCCGTCGCGTTCAGCGGGGGCCCGCGTGCGCGTGCCATCGGCCCACTCGATCACGACGTAGCTGCCGGGAACACGTCCGTAGACAACTGATAGCGCCGGGATCGGGCCACGGCCCCTCGTGCCGGTCCACGCGGCCACGGCATCGGAGGGAGTTGATGCTAGGGCCGCGGCGAGCCACCCCTTCGCGCTCGGATAGGCGACCTGCACGGACAGCATCCCTTGGGAGGAGATCACCTGCACCTCGACGTCTTCAGCGGCGATGCTCGCCGCGAGGCGGGCGCCCTCCGGGACAGCTCGGCCCGCGGTGTCCGTGCCGGTGGGGAGGCTGGCGAGCAGCACAAGGGCCATGAGGAGCACACTCAAGGCGGCTCCTCCAATTGACCAACGGTGCCGTTGAGCGAACGACTCTTCCATAGGGGCAACGGGAGCGTCGACGAGGGTGGTGCTCATCCGCGGAGATACCGGTCGGCGATGTTGTCGACGGTGCGGGCAAGCCGCGCTCGGGTGGGTGCCAGCGGTGGGAGGCGAAGGGCACCTGCAGCGGTCCATGCCATCCCGACCAGCACGAGCGCCCAGACCCAGCCTGTCCACAGCCCGGGCAGTCTGACCCGCTCGCTGCCCATCACGAGGTCGAGCTCGGTTTGCGTTGCGCCCGAGGCATCAGGACCGACGGGTGCGACGGCCGGTGCCGGTCGACTGAAGTTGCCCCGAGACGTCGGTGCGATCATCGAGGGCGAGTCCATCGAGTCACGGTCGCGGGTCGGCTGCGCCAGCGCTCCGCCGAGCTCTGCAGTCGCCGTACCTCCGAGCAGCGTGTACGAGACGAAGTACCGCTCGGCAGGGTCGTTGTTCGTCAGATAGATGAAGATGCCGCCGCCGAACACCTGTGCTGCCGTGCCGTCTGCTGCGATCTCGACCTTCGGCTGCACCACCCGAACGTCCGCGTACCCGCCGGGCGAGAACGCCTCCTGGATCGCCTCGGTTGCCGGACCGAGAAGAAGATCCGGCACCTTGCTCTCGTCGACCTGCACACCGTCAGCGCCAACGGTGATCGGGATGCCGGCGTAGGTGGCGTCGGACGTGCGGATGAACCCCGCGGCTCGCCCGCCCCCCGGGGTGCCGTCGATCGACGCTGTTCCCTCGAAGCGACCCGAGCCGAGCACGAACAATCCGGCGCGGAAGTCACTGATCTCCGCCCGGGCGCTCGCGACCAGACGCTTGGCCGATCCGTCAGCCACCGATGACGACGCCACCGTTCCCGCGCTGCCAGGATCGCCGTCCGTCGAGCTGTTCCGGGCTGCTGAGGAGGCCTTGGGAGTTGGGTCGACATGGGCTTCCATACGACCGCCGCCCTCGCTCACCACCACGTCGTCGTCGCCTTGCGTAGCGGTGTCAGCGTGGGCGGACGGACCCTGTTGGCCGACGTAGGCCTCAGCGAGGCCGAGGTCCGCAGCTGAGGCTTGGGCGAACGCGCCGACCGGGGGATTGTTGGCGACGGCCTTTGTCGAGGCCAGGCGCACCTTGATCTCGATGTCTTGCGAGCCGGGCGCGGACTGCGTCGGGTAGGCCTCGGCGAGCACCGTGAATGCACGCGTCAGGTGGACGGGAGTGTTCGCGCTCGGTGCGGCCTGGCTGGGGGCCACCGCCAGGGCAGTCAAGATGAGTAGCGCCCCACCGACTGCGGTGCTACGGGTTCTGCTCACGTCGTCACCTTGTAGGCGCCGGTGCCAAGGTATGACCGGATGACCGCGGTCGACTCGAGCACCTCGGTGGGGGACCCGTCAGCGACCTTGGCGCCGAGGTCCAGCGCGACCAGCCGATGCGCGAGACCAGACACGAATGGGACATCGTGATCGATGACAACGACCGCGGAGTCTCCGCGCAATCGCTCGATCAGCGGCCCCAGCACTCGCACCTCGGACTGCTGCAGCCCGGATGCGGGCTCGTCGAGCAAGAGCACCGACGGGCGCTGCGCCACCAACCAGGCCAGCTCCACGGCTCGCGTCGTGCCAAACGACAGCTCGGAGATGCGGAAGTCCAGATAGCGACGGAGATCCACGACCTCGCAGAGGGCCTCCGCTTCGTCACGCACTCGGGCTTCCTCGCGGGCAGCGGAGCGAAGCCCGAACCCTTCACTGAAGATGCCCGATGCGTGGGAGGCGTGAAAGGCGGCCGCAAGGGTGTCGCGCACCGTCATTGTTGGGTACAGGCGCGCGTCCTGAAACGTTCGGCCAAGGCCGAGACGGGCGCGCCGGTAGGGCTGCATGCGGCTGATCTCCTGGCCGCGCAGGAAGACCTCGCCCTCGCAGTCGACCAACCCAGATATGGCGTTGAGCAGGGTGGTCTTTCCCGCCCCGTTGGGACCGATGATGCCGACGACCTCCCCGGGACGTACGAGCAACGTCACGTCGTCGACCGCGCGGATTCCGCCGAAGTCGACGGTGATGCCACGGGCTTCGAGGACTGTGGGTTCAGCCGACATCGACCAGCTCGACCTCCGCGTTCGTGCGGCGCAGCCGCCCCACGGTCTTCTGGCCCACACCCACGAGACCGTCCGGGCTGTACGACATGACGAGGACCAGACCGACACCGACGAGCAGAGTGGTCCAGTCGCTGATCGCCCCAGAGGTGCGGAAGAGCTCGGTGGCCTCCACGAAGAGGAACGCACCGACGATGGCCCCGAGCGGGCTGCGAATGCCACCGACAGCGGCCACGCTGAATGCGGTCAGGGAGAGGATGAGCAGCGAGAACGTCGCGGTGGTGAAGGCACCGAGCAGGTAGGCGAGCAACGCCCCCATGAGCCCGCCGTAGGCGGCGGACAGCGAGAACGCGAGGAGTCGGTACTTCAGCTGGTTGACTCCGGAGGCCTCGCCGGCTGTGGGGTTGTCGCGCACCATCGACAGTGCCCGACCGGTGCGGGATCGACCGAAGGTGGCCGTGAAGGCGAACACCCCGCCGACGATGGCGATGACCGCGACTGCAAAGGCGTGATCTCCGCCGATGTAGTCGGGCCGGTCCACGAGCATCTGCTTGCCTGAGTTCGCGAACCAAGCTTGGCGGAACAGGGTCTCATCGAAGAACCCGGCGAGGGCAACGGTGCCGACGGCGAGATAGAGGGGCCGAAGCCGGAGCGCGGCCAGCCCAACGACTGCACACGCGGGTACAGCCGCCAGCGCGGCCAGCGGCACGACGAGCACGAAGTCGAAGCCGAGCTTGGTGTCGAGGACCCACGCCAGGCAGGCGCCAACGCCGGCGAAGGTGCCCGGCATCAGTGATACCTGCCCCGTCCACCCTGTGAGGACAGTGACTGACAGGCCGAGCAGAGCGATGAGGACGGCACGGGTCGACACGAAGGCCCAGAATCCCGACATCGGCAGCACGGCGAGTGCCGCGACGGCAGCGCCGAGCAGCCAGGCCTTGCCGCTACCGAGCAATGGGCGCCGCACGCCGGCATTGAAGAGGCGTTCGTCTCCCTGTACCGCCCTGGCCTCCTGTTCGGTGACGAAGAACCGCTCGACGCGAAGCAGCAGGAGCACGAGCACGGCTGTCGGAGCGATCACGCCGCGCAGACCGTTCAGGGGCGCGGGCGCGCCCAGCAGGAGCTCTTGCAGGACGCCGAGGCCGATCCCACCGAGCAGCGCGGCCGGAAGGCTGACGAAACCGCCGAGCAGGGCGGCGGCAAGAGCCTTGAGCTGGAAGCCGTTGAGGGCCAACGGGTTGAGGGGACCGAACGGGACGATGAGCACGGCCGCCACTGCGGCGCTGGCGCCGGCGAGGGCCCACGTGATGGCTTCGATGCGCCGTGTGTCCAGCCCCGCAAGCCGCGCGGCGACGGGGTTCTGGGCGAGAGCGCGAAGCTGAATCCCGAACTCCGTCCGCTGCACCAGCAGAGCGAGCCCGAGCGCGACGCCGAGACCGACGAGAATCACCGCCACTCGCTGGTACGGCACCGATGCCCCAGCCAGCGTGATGCCACGCTCGATGGGGAGCAGCGTGTGACCGCGCACCGCTCCACCCGGGTTGCCAAGCGACGAGAACACGACGCCGAGCGCACCCTGGATCGCGCCACTCAACCCGAACGACACGAGGAGCTTGACGATCTGGGAGCTGTTGGCGACCGGCGCGAACACGAACCGGTGGGAAGCCACCCCCAGCAATGCCCCGAACGCCACCGAGATCAGCAGCGCCACCGCGACGGGCATCCACGGGAATCGTTCGAGCAGCTCGAAGTTCACGAAGGCGGCGGCGACGCCGGTGGACGCGTGCGCGAAGTTCAACACGCCGCTCGCGCGGTAGGTGAGCACGATGCCGGCCGCCAGCAGTGCGAAGACCGCGCCCACCCCGAGACCGAAGATCCCGTACTGGACCCAGATCATGGCTCGGCCAGCCCGTAGTCGACGCTGCGCTCAAACGCGTAGTACTTGCCGCCCTTGAGCTTGAGCAGGGTCGTGCGGCTGCCGCCCAGGTGTCTGTCGGGCGTGAACGTGAGTGGGGAGGTCGTGCCGAGGTCGAGGTTTCGGATCGCCTCCATGGCAGCGAGAAACTGCCGTCGGTCGGGCCCCGTCTGGTTGAGGACGTGGGTCGTCAGCTGCATCCCTACCCAGGCGGCCAGGGTGTGGCCCGTGAGCTGCCCGCCGGGATACCGGTTGGCCATCACGTCCAGGAACTGGTGCATCTGCGGCGAGTCGCGGTCGATGTAGGAGAGCCCGGCTGTGTCAGTCACGATCAGGTCATCGCAGGTCGCGCCGCAGCCGTCCTCCACGAGCGTGCTCCACGCCGCGGGTCCGACCATCGGCACGTTGAAACCTTGTCGTCGCGCCGCGAGGCGTCCGAAGATCAGCACCGCAGGGTCGAGGGCGATGATGCCGTCGGCACCCGCGGCGCGCATGCGCGTCATCACGGCATCCATGTTGGTGACGGCGTCCTCGGCGGCCTGAACCCGCTCCTCGGCTGCCACCCGGATCCCCACGCGGGCGAGCTCCTTGCGCAGGATCGGAAGGCCCGAGGTCTCGCTCGGCACATCGAGGTAGGTGATGCCGACCGCCCGGCTCGAGGTGTGGCGCTTGAGTGTCTCGGGGATGAGACGACCAAAGAACAGCCCGCTTGGTGCGGTGGCGAAGTTGACCGGTGAGAGCGCATCGTCGGTCTGGTCGAAGGAGCCGCCCTGGATCACGGGAACGCCCTTGTCAACGAGGTAGGGAAGGACCGACTGGAACGGCACCACCATCAGATAGGTGTTGACGAATGCGAACACCTTGTCTTCTTCCACCAGGCGGCGGGCCGCGGTCAGCGCCTCCGACTGACAGAGGATGCATGCGCTGTACGCGATCAGCTCGAGCGGGTGGCCGCGCACGCCACCACGCAGGTTCAGCTCATCGATGAAGGCCTGGGTCGTGCGCAGAACCGGTTCACCAAGGTCCCGTTCGCCACCCTGAAGCGGCAGGATGGTGCCGAGACGGATGGGCTCGCGGGCGCCCCCAGCGCCGTCCAGTTTGCCGCCGGACGGCCTGATCCCGGATCCTCCCGACCCGTCGGAGGTCCCGTCAGCAGGAGCTGGCGGGAGGAGGCCGCCCTCCTGTGGGGGAGCTGTGACGACGGTCCGCAGGGCACCGCGGACCGTCGCAGTGTCGAAGGCGACGATGTCCCGACCGCCGCACGCCGCCACGATCAGAGCGCACAGCATGACGACCGCTGCGCCCTTCGACCGCGTCGAGTGCATCGCTAGCCCCCAGGATAATTGACACGAACGTCAGAAAGTATGGTCTGTCGAGCCGACAGGCGCCACAGGGGCATCACGGGCCGGAAACGACTACGAAACGCGCCCTTGCTGAGATGATCCAGGTGTTGGATGGCTTCACCGTGGGGATCACCGCGGATCGACGATCGGACGAGCAGGCATCGCTGTTCGAGCGGCGTGGCGCGACCGTCGTGTTCGGTCAGGCCATCCGAACGCTCCCGCTCGGCGAGGACGAAGGGCTGCGCACCGCCACCGAAGCGGTCATCAGATCCAAACCGCAAGTGCTGGTCGCCAACACAGGTCTTGGGATCCGCTCCTGGTTCGGGGCGGCGGAGAGCTGGGATCTCGGCGAGGATCTGCTCGATGCCTTGCGCTCGACCCGGATCTACGCCCGGGGACCGAAGGCGGCAGGTGCCGTACACGCGCTCGGGCTGGACGTCCTCAGCCGCGCGTCGAGCGAGCGGTTGAGCGAGGTTGTTGATCTCGTCCTGGCCGACCTCGGTCCGGGTGACACTGTCGTGGTCCAGCGCGACGGTGGACCATCCTCACCCCAAACGGTGCGTCTGGGCGGTATCGGCAACCAGGTGATCGAGGTCCCGGTCTATCGCTGGCAGGCGAACGACGACCCGACTCCAGCCCGGCGTCTCGCTGAGGGAATCGTCGCTGGACGCGTACACGGCATCACGTTTACGAGCGCTCCCGCGATCACCACCTGGATGGAGCTCGTGAGCGGGGGAGGCCTTATGGACCCGGTCCTGGACACGCTTGCCGCGGGCGATGTCGTGGTGGGGTGTGTGGGCCCGGCGTGCGCCGAGGTCGCCGTGAGTACTCGCGTCGGCGCCGGCGGTGTAGTGGTGCCGGGCACGTCCCGCCTCGGTCCGTTGGTTCGCGCCGTGTCACGTCATCTGGTCGAGCGGTCCCGCCGGGTCGGCGACCTCGAGATAAGCGGGACCGTCGTTCGCTGCGGGGACCGGCGGATCGAGCTGTCGGACATCGAGGCCCGTTTGCTTGGGGCACTGTCACGTCGCCCAGGGACGGTCATCACCAAGACGGATCTACTGCGGGACGTATGGGGTGACGCCTCCGCGGATCCCCACCTCGTCGAAGTCGCGGTTGGGCGGCTACGCCGACGCCTCGGTCCGCAGGCGAGCGCGATCGCGGTCGTCCCGCGCCGGGGCTACGTGTTGCGCTGAGCCACGATGCCTCCGCGGGTGGCCCTAGGGTGGGCTGGATGCTGGCGCCGATCGTCATCGACGATGTTCGACCGCGGACGCCGAGCGGATTCCCAGCAAAGGCGGTGGTGGGGGAGGCCCTCGAGGTTTCTGCATTGGTCGTCGCCGACGGCCACGACGTGCTCGCGGCCCGGGTGCGCTGGCGCCCGGTGGGCGCTGAGTCGTGGTTGACCGAGCGGCTCCACCTCGCGACCGACGGCCGCTGGGTCGGGGACATCACCCCCACGCAGATCGGCGCGCACCAGGTGATCGTGGAGGCATGGACTGATCGATACGCGACGTGGGCGCACGAGATCGAGCTGAAGGTGGCAGATGGCCAAGACGTGGAGCTCGAGCTCACCGAGGGTGGGCCGCTTCTCGATGAGCTCGCTGACCGACTTCCCAGCGCCGCCGCCGAACGAGTGCGTGCCGCGGCCGTCGGCCTGCGGCGCACGTCGTGCTCGCTCGACGTGCGCCTGAATGCGGCCCTCGACGATGCGGTCGCGCAGGTGCTGAACGACGTGCCGGATGCTCGCGTGTCGGCGTCGGCACCGCACGGACTCTGGGTCGATCGTCGAATCGCGGCACACGCGGCCTGGTACGAGCTGTTCCCGCGTTCGTTCGGAGGTCTGCGTGCGGCCATGGGCCACCTCGAGTACGTGGCCGATCTCGGTTTCGACGTCGTCTACTTGCCACCGGTCCATCCCATCGGACGGACTCATCGGAAGGGGCGTGACAACAGCCTGGTCGCGCGACCTGACGATCCCGGCAGCCCGTGGGCGATCGGCGCGGCCGACGGCGGGCACGACGCCCTCGAACCCAGCCTCGGAACCTTCGACGACTTCGACGCCTTCGTGGCGCGGGCCGTCGATCTCGGCCTCGAGGTGGCCTTGGACTATGCGCTGCAGTGCTCGCCGGATCACCCGTGGGTGCGTGAGCATCCGGAGTGGTTCCAGCAGCGGCCCGACGGCTCGATCCGCTATGCGGAGAACCCACCCAAGAAGTACCAGGACATTCATCCCATCGACTTCTGGCCCGCAGAGGAGGCGGACAGGGTCGCGCTTTGGGAGGCGTGCCGTGATGTCTTGCGCTTCTGGATGGGACACGGCATCCGCACCTTCCGGGTCGACAACCCACACACCAAGCCACTCGCGTTCTGGTCGTGGGTGATCGAGGAGATCCACACGACCGACCCCGACATCGTCTTTCTCGCGGAGGCGTTCACTACTCCGGCGATGATGGCCAAGCTGGCCGAGATCGGCTTCAGTCAGAGCTACACGTACTTCACGTGGCGCCACGAGGCCTGGGAGCTCCGTGAGTACGTGAGCGAGATCACCAGTTCGCCGCTGGCGGAGTACATGCGGCCGTCGTTCTGGCCCAACACCCCCGACATCCTGGCGGGGGTTCTTCGCAACGGGCCTCCGGCGGCGTTCGCCCTTCGCTTCGTGCTGGCGGCGACGCTCGTGCCGACCTACGGCATCTACTCCGGCTATGAGCTCTGCGAGAACAAGCCGGCTGCTGACGCCAATACCGAGTATCGGCACTCCGAGAAGTACGAGATCCGCCACCGCGACTACACGGACCCGACGTCGATGGCACCGCTGATTCGCACGCTGAACGCGACTCGCCGCCGGCACCCCGACTGCTGGTCGCTCCGCGACGTGTGCTTCCACGAGACCGACAACGATCAGATCCTGGTGTACAGCCGTGGCCGCATCGGTCGTGGCCTACTGCTGTGCGCCGTGAATCTCGACCCCCACAACGCCCAGGCCGCGACGGTCCACCTCGATCTCGGTGTGCTCGGGCTGCCACACGACACCCGGTATCACTTGCGGGACGAGCTCACGGGCGAGACCTACGACTGGACGGGCGAGCTCGGCTACGTGCGCCTTGACCCTGCCATCGGCCAGGTCGCTCACGTCTTCCACGTCACGTGAGCGCGCGGACGATCCGCCGTCGCGTTCCCCGGCGCTGAAGCACCTCTCGCTAAGGTCGCCTGCCGTGACCCCACCCCGCCAGCAGTACACCCAGATCGCCTACGAGGTGGCCGACCACATCGCCACCATCACGCTCGATCGCCCCGACCGACTGAACGCCTTCACGGTGACGATGCAGCACGAGCTGTGTGCAGCGCTCGATCTCGTCGACGCCGATCCTGACGTCCGTGTCGTGGTGGTCACTGGCCGCGGACGCGGGTTCTGCGCCGGAGCCGATCTCGGGGGCGGCGACGCCAGCTTCGATCACAGCAGCGACCTCGCCGCGGCTTCGGGAGTCGTGAAGGAGGCCGATGGTCGACACCGCGACGAGGGCGGCCTCGTGGCGCTCCGGTTCTTCGAGTGCACCAAGCCAGTGATCGGTGCCATCAACGGGCCCGCGGTGGGTGTCGGCATCACGATGACGCTTCCCTTCGACATCCGGCTGGCCTCCACCACTGCCAAGGTGGGATTCGTGTTCGCCCGCCGTGGCCTCGTGCCAGAGGCCTGCTCGTCATGGTTCCTACCTCGCGTGGTCGGGATCAGCCAGGCGATGGAGTGGTGCGCTACGGGCCGCGTCTTCCCTGCGGAGGAGGCGTTGGCGGGAGGGCTGGTGCGCTCGCTCCACGAACCCGACGAGCTGCTGCCTGCGGCGTACTCGCTCGCGGGCGAGATCGCGAGCTCGACCTCCGCCGTCTCGGTCACCCTCACTCGGGCCCTGCTCTGGCGAATGTTGGGCGAGCCACACCCCATGTCGGCCCATCGGGTCGATTCGGCGCTCATCGATTCGCTGGGCGGTGGCGCCGATGTCCGCGAGGGTGTGCTGAGCTTCTTGCAGAAGCGACCGCCCGAGTTCCCCGACCGGGTGCCGGCGGATCTACCCCCGGCGCACCCCTGGTGGACCGAACCGGAGTTCTAGGCCGCACGGGTGTGCAACCCTTGGTAGGTGGCCAGCCCGATCGATCCTGCCGACGCGACATGGTACCAGCGCGCCGTGTTCTACGAGGTGCTCGTCCGGGGCTTCTTCGACTCGACGAACGACGGCACCGGTGATCTGCGGGGGCTGATCCAGAAGCTCGACTACCTCGAGTGGCTCGGCGTCGACTGCATCTGGCTCTTGCCCTTCTACTCATCTCCTCTGCGCGACGGGGGCTACGACATCAGCGACTTCTTCTCCGTGCTTCCGGAGTACGGCGACATCGAGGACGCCCGCCACCTGATCGAGGAGGCCCACCGACGAGGGATCCGGGTCATTGCCGACATGGTGATGAACCACACCTCGGACCAACACCCGTGGTTCCAGGAGAGCCGCAAGGACGCCATCAACCCCAAGGCCGGCTGGTACGTGTGGGGCGACGACGACCAGCGGTGGGACGAAGCCCGGGTGATCTTCGTCGACACCGAACCCAGCAACTGGACCTACGACACAGAGCGTGGCCAGTACTTCTGGCACCGCTTCTTCCACCATCAGCCCGACCTCAACTACGACAACCCTGAGGTGGCCGAGGCCATGCTCGGAGTGGTCCGCTTCTGGCTTGGGCTCGGACTCGACGGATTCCGTCTCGATGCGGTGCCGTACCTGTTCGAACGAGACGGGACCAACGGCGAGAACCTGCCGGAGACGCACGAGTACCTGCGGCGGGTCCGCAAGATGGTCGATGACGAGTTCCCCGGTCGGGTGCTGCTCGCCGAGGCCAACCAATGGCCGGAGGACGTCGTCGACTACTTCGGCGCGGATGGTGACGAGTGCCACATGTGCTTCCACTTCCCGCTCATGCCCCGCATGTACATGGCGGTGCGGCGCGAGCAGCGGCACCCCATAACCGAGATCCTCGCCCAGACGCCGGAGATTCCCGCGGGCTGCCAGTGGGGCATCTTCCTTCGCAACCACGACGAGCTCACCCTCGAGATGGTCACCGACGAAGAGCGCGACTACATGTACTCGGAGTACGCCACCGATCCCCGGATGCGTCGCAACATCGGCATCTCGCGTCGACTCTTCCCGCTGCTCGACAACAACGAGGACGTGGCCCGGCTCTTCCACGCGCTGCTGTTCTCGATGCCGGGGAGCCCAGTCCTCTACTACGGCGATGAGATCGGGATGGGCGACAACATCTTCCTCGGCGACCGCGACGGGGTGCGTACCCCGATGCAGTGGACGCCGGACCGAAACGGGGGCTTCTCCACATCGGACTTCGCGCAGCTCTACCTGCCCCCGCTGATGGATCCGGTATATGGGTTCCAGGCCGTCAACGTGGAACAACAGGAGCGCGATCCGTCTTCGTTCCTGCATTGGCTCCGACGACTGCTGCAGGTGCGCAAGGACCACCCCGTGTTCGGCACCGGCCGATTCGAAGTCCTGCATGCAGACAACCCCGCCGTGCTGGCCTACCTGCGACGAGACGACACGAGCACCGTCCTGTGCGTTCACAACCTGAGTCGCTTCCCGCAGCCATGCGAGCTGATGCTCGAGGAGCTTGCGGGTCAGGTCCCCGTCGAGCTCACGGGGCGCGTTCCGTTCCCTGCCATCGGGGAGCTGCCGTACTTCGTGACGCTCGCTCCCTACGGCTTCTACTGGTTCGCCATCCAGGATCCGACCGAAGTTGGAGGCGTGCAGCCGTGACCTCTGCGGACGCCATCGTGTCGACCCTGGTGGATCACCTTCCGGAGCATCTCTCGCGCCAGCGGTGGTCGGGGGCCGCTGACCGTCCGATCGAGCGGGTTGAGCTTCTCTGGCACGAGGTGCTCTCGCCGGAACCGCCGGTGCTCATCTGGACGCTTGCCCACGTGCACTACGCCGATGGCGACGAGCAGGACTACCAGCTCTTCGTGGGCGCTCGGGTGGCACGACCGATGCCGAAGTTCTTGCAGGGCAAAGACCGCGAGCTGATCGCCCTGCTGAGTGACGAGTCGCCCCCGGTTGTGGTGTACGACGCACTCGTCGACCCGGATCTCGCGGTAGACGTGCTGCACCTCGTGGCGCCCGAGCTCGAGGTGGGGGTGCGCCGCCCCATCGTCCTCGAGCACTCGAACAGCTCGATCGTGTTCGACGAGGCCCACATCTTGAAGGTGCTCCGCAAGATCGAACCTGGACCGAATCCGGATGTGGAGATCACCCGCGTCCTCGCGCAACAGGGGTTCGATGCTGTGCTTGCGCCGGTCGCCGAGCTCCGACGTGACGGCGTCGACCTGGCCGTGCTGCGCGAGTTTCTCGTCGGGTCCACCGAGGGCTGGGACTTGGCCCGGGCATCGGTGCGCGACCTGTTGGCTGGCGGGGAGGCGCCGGAGGAGTCGGGTGCCGACTTTGCCCCTGACGCGGAACGCCTCGGCGCGCTGCTGGCCGAGCTGCATCTGGCCATGGCTGAGGCGTGGGGGCGGGCGCCAGGCGACGGGGCTCGCTGGGCCAATGAGATGACCGAGAGCCTCGACGTGGTCGCGCGCCTGGCCTCCGCCCTCCATCCGGCTGTGCTCGATGTCGGGGCGATCGCCGATCAGATGGATGCGATGGGTGCCCTACCGGACGTTGGCGCGGAGATTCGAATCCACGGCGACCTGCACCTTGCCCAGCTCATCAAGGCGGACGCCGGTTGGAAGGTTCTTGACTTTGAAGGGGAACCGGCCCGGCGCCGAGCCGAGCGCTTCACGACCTCATCACCACTTCGCGATCTCGCCGGCCTGCTCCGCTCGCTTCACTACGCAGCCTCGACCGGGCTGCTCGAATGGGGTGCGGACGACAAGGAGCTGGCCGAGCTCGTTGACGCCTGGGAGATCCGCAACCGGGACGCGCTCTGCCGCGGATACCTCACCGCCGATGGGATCGCCGACCTGCTGCCCGATGACGCGGATGCTCGTGTCGTGGTGCTTGCCGCCTTCGAGCTCGACAAGGCCGTGTACGAGCTTGGCTACGAGCTCGGCCATCGTCCCGACCTCATCGGCATCCCGCTGGCCGCCATCACCCGTCTGCTCGCCGCCCAGGCGAGCGCTTGACGGACTCCGCCGGCGAGAGCCGGCCCACCGCGGAGGACCTGCGGCTCTTTGCCAACGGCCGGCATGAGCGACTTTGGGAAGTGCTGGGAGCTCGCTGCGACGGTGCCGGTGCCCGGTTTGCCGTCTGGGCGCCTCACGCACAGGCGGTCTCGGTGATCGGCGACTGGAACAGTTGGACCTCTGGTGCCGACCCGCTCGCGCGTGTCGACGGGTCAGGCGTGTGGGCAGCCACGGTCGACGCAGCGATGGTGGGTTCGCTCTACAAGTACGAGATCATCGACAGCCGGGGCGTTGTCGCCGAGCGGGCGGACCCCATGGCGCAGTCCGGTGAGGCGGGCGGCGGCAATGCGAGCAGAGTGGCTTCCAGCCAGCACGTCTGGCAGGACGACGCGTGGATGGACGCACGGGACGGCCTCGACCCGGTGGCCGATCGCATCAGCGTCTACGAGGTGCACCTTGGCTCGTGGCGTCACGACGCCGACGGGCAGCAGCTCAGCTATCGCGAGCTGGCTCCGCTGCTCGCGGAGCACGTCAGCGAGCTGGGGTTCACCCATGTCGAGCTGCTTCCTGTGGCGGAGCATCCTTATGACCCGTCATGGGGCTATCAGGTCACCGGCTACTACGCTCCGACGGCACGCTTCGGTACGCCTGACGACTTCCGCTGGTTCGTCGATCACCTGCATCAGCGTGGCATCGGCGTGATCGTCGACTGGGTTCCCGCCCACTTCCCCAAGGATGGCTGGGCGTTGGCTCGCTTCGACGGCAGCACGCTCTACGAGCACGAGGACCCGCTACGGGCCGAGCACCCTGACTGGGGAACACTCGAGTTCGATCTCACCAAGCCAGAGGTGCGGTGCTTCTTGATCGCCAACGCTCTTTACTGGTTCAGCGAGCTCCACGTTGATGGACTGCGCGTCGACGCCGTCGCGTCGATGCTCTACCTCGACTACTCCCGTGGGCCGGGGGAGTGGACGCCCAACCTCCAGGGCGGGAACGAGGATCTCGACGCGGTGTCGTTCCTGCAGGAGCTCAACACCGTGGTTCACCGGGTGCACCCCGGCGTGCTCACGATTGCCGAGGAGTCGACGGCATGGAGCGGTGTCAGTCGCCCGGTGCACGAGGGTGGCCTCGGCTTCACCCACAAGTGGAACATGGGCTGGATGCACGACACGCTCGGCTACTGGTCCACCGCGCCCAGCGACCGCAGGTGGCATCACGATCAGCTCTCCTTCGGGCTCACCTACGCCTTTGCCGAGCACTTCGTGCTGCCCCTCTCGCACGACGAGGTCGTGCACTTGAAGCGGCCTTTGATCCTCAAGATGGGAGCCGACGGCGCTGCCGGCCGCTTCGATGACCTGCGAGCGCTCTATTCCTGGATGTGGGCTCACCCCGGCAAGAAGCTTCTCTTCATGGGCGGCGAGCTCGCCGAGGAGCGGGAGTGGTCGCACGACCGGGAGCTCGAGTGGAGCCTCCTCGAGGATCCGAACCACGCGGGGGTGGCCGCACTCGTCGGCGCGCTCAACCAGCTGCAGGCCGCCCATCCAGCGCTGTACGCGGGTGATGGCGTGGGGGACAGCTTCGAATGGCTGTCGGTGGACGAAGACGAGCACAGCACGTTCGCGTTCGAGCGCACCGACCCCGGCGACGCCGCGCGGCCAGTCGTGTGCCTCGCGAACCTCTCGGATCTACCGCGGCACGGCTACCGAGTCGGCCTGCCCACTCCAGGCCCCTGGTCGGTGGTGCTCCGGTCGGACGACGTTCGCTTCGGAGGATCCGGCGGTGAGGACATCGCGCTGCAGACTGAAGCCACAGCGTGGCAGGGACGGAACCACTCGGCGCTCATCACGCTGCCGGCCCGCACGGTGCTCTATCTGGCGCCGAGCGCGTGACGGAGTCGGCACCCTCGATGCCCCAGCTCGTGCTGCACGGGCACTTCTACCAACCGCCGCGCGAGGACCCTTGGACAGGTGCTGTTCCGTTGCAGCCGAGCGCCGCCCCGTACCACGACTGGAACGAGCGCATCACGGCGGAGTGCTACGCGCCGAACACCGTGGTGGGCGTCGCCACAGACGATCGCGACTTCGTGGTCAACCTGTTCGACCACCTCTCGTTCAACGTAGGCCCGACGCTTCTGTCGTGGATGGAGCTGCACCACAAGGAGGTCTACGACCGGATCCTGGCTGCGGACCGTCGCGGTGGTCGGGCCATCGCCCAGGCTTACGGACACGCGATCCTCCCGTTGTGCAACGAGCGAGACCTGCGTACCCAGGTGCGGTGGGGCATGGTCGACTTCCGTCACCGGTTCGGCCGCTCCCCGGCCGGGATGTGGCTGCCAGAGACCGCCGTCAGCGACGCCGTGCTCTCGGTCCTGGCCGAAGAAGGGATCCGCTTCACGATTCTCGCCCCCGGCCAGATCGCGGCAGTTCGGCCGATCGGGGCACCGGATTCGGCCTGGGTGCAGCACGGCATCGCCGCGCACGAGGGCCTGGGCCCCGTCGATGCCGTTGCTGCCGAGGCCGAGCCAGTGCCGCTCGACATCACGCGGGCCCTGCGCTGGCAGCACCCGGCTGCACCCGAGCTCGGCGTGGATCTCGTCGTCTACGACGGCGCCCTGGCCCACGCCCTCGCATTCGCCGCTCCGAGTGCGGAGGACATCGTCGCCGCCGCTCTCGGCCACGGTGGGGGCGCCGGAGGGCTCGTGGCCGCCGCCACCGACGGCGAGACCTTTGGTCACCATCACAAGGGAGCCGAGCATGAGGTCGCCAGGGCGTTGACGGTCGTGGCGGCGTCGCGCGGCGTCGAGACGCCTCGTCTGGTCGACCTGCTCGATGCACAACCACCTACCCATGAGGCCGATGTGCGGGTCAGCGCGTGGTCCTGCGCACATGGCGTCGGGCGTTGGCTGACTGATTGTGGGTGCCGCACGGGCGGGGATCCGGGCTGGAACCAAGCCTGGCGCGCGCCGCTGCGTGACGCGCTCGATCTGGTGCGCGACTGGGGGAGTGAGGTCTTCGAGCGTGTCGGCGGCGTGCACTTGCATGACCCATGGGCGGCGAGAGATGCCTACCTAGCGGTGCTGCTCGGCGCTCGCTCGTGGGGCGACTTCGCGGCCGAGCACGTCCCGGGCGATCAGCATCTCGCAGGGCTACTTCTCGACGCGCAGCGCAACGCACTGCTGATGTACACCTCATGTGGCTGGTTCTTCAACGATCTTGCTGGCATCGAAACCGTGCAGGTGCTCCGCTACGCCGCCCGCGCCGTCGACCTCTATCAGCAAGCTGGTGAGACTCCGCCCCTTGAAGCGTTCCTAGACACGCTGGCCAAGGCTGCAAGCAACGACCCTGAGGTCGGCGACGGGCGGGTGCTCTGGTTCGACGAGGTGCTCCCTCGCTGAGACGCGCCGAGGGGGCCGGCGCTCGGCGCGGGCCCCCTCGGGTGTGCTGACGCGTTGTGTCGTGTTGGTCAGGCGACCCGGCGCATGGGCGAGTGGTTGCCCAGCGTCTCGTCGCCAGTGGCCTTCTCATGGGTGACGTACGCAAACAGCGCCCGCCACGGCACAGTCATGCCAGCGACAATGAAGCCACTGATCCACATCCCGGTGTCACGCTCGCGCACTGCGACGCCGAAGCCGTCGAAGAGCGAGTAGTCGAGCATCCAAACGGCGCCGACTGCGGCAACAAAGGTGAGAAGCGACCTGAAGCGCTCGATGCCGCCGACGTTGTCGACGACGAAGTCCACGAGCTTCAGCGTGCCGAGGGCCAACAGGGCCACGATTGCGAAGTGATACATCTCCGACCTCCTTGAGGGGTGGTGATTGAGTCTCCGCTCACCCCTTCTGACCCGCACGAGCGCACAAGGTTGCATGAAGATTTGCGGACCCCTGTGACAACAGGCCGCAACACGATGTCGGGCGGTGCCGCAGCGAGAAGGCCCCCCGGTAGGGTTCGGCCCCGTGAACACTGCCGTCCAGACCTGTTATCGCCACCCCGATCGCCGGGCTGGCGTCATCTGTCAGCGGTGCGACCGCCCGATCTGCCCAGATTGCATGCAGCAGGCCTCGGTTGGGTTCCATTGTCCGGAATGCACAAAATCGCACCCTCAGAAAGTGGTCCGGCCCGGTCAGGTGACCAGCAGGGCGGTGGTCACGCAGGCCCTGATCGCGCTCAACGTGGCCGTGTTCGTCGCTGGCATCGGCTCGGGACTCGAGACGCGCTCGGCGATGACGATCGACGGCGGTCTGATCGGGCTCGGGCAGTTGTCGAACGGCGACGTGATCGGGGTTGGCGCCGGCGAGTGGTGGCGCCTCATCACGTCCGGGTTCCTGCACGCCAACCTGATCCACATCGGGTTCAACATGTGGGTGCTCTACCAGCTCGGCCGCCTCCTCGAGCCAGCGTTGGGACGATTCCGATTCGGGCTCGTCTACCTGGTCGCGATGCTCTGCGGTGGCTTCGGAGTCCTGCTTGTGTCGCCGAGCGGGCTCACCGTCGGCGCGTCGGGTGCGGTGTTCGGCCTCATGGGCGCGGCGGTGGCGGTCTTCCGGTCACGGGGCATCAACGCGTTCGACACCGGGCTCGGCGGTGTCATCGTGCTCAACCTCGTGTTCACGTTCGCCATCCCGGGCATCTCGATCGGTGGTCATGTCGGTGGACTGATCGGTGGCTTCATCGCCGGCTGGATGCTGACCGACGTCGGGCCGCGGTATCTGCGGGATCCCAATCTCGTTGTCGGAGCCGTGGTCGCCCTCGGCGCAGCGGCCCTCGCGGGCGGGATCTTGATCGCCTGAGCCCTCAGAACGCTCGGCCGTTCAGAAGCGCTGGGCGAGGTTGCGCAGGTTGCGACGCCACACCCAGGTGAGCACGGGCTTGGCCGCGACCGCACCGAGCGGACCACCCATCCAGAGAGGGAACCGCAGCTTCTCGCGCCACTCGAACCGCGTGCGCCCGCCGCGCATCTTCTTCAGGGTGAACACCCCGGTGCCGGTGACGAGGCCACTGTGGCGCACGCCCATGGTCTTCCCCGGCGACCACTGGGTGATCTCCATCTGGTCGGTCAGGCGCAAGGGTCCGATCTTGGTGTCGCAGTCGAAGCGCGTGCCGACGCCGGAGGTCTGAGCGGTGAGAAAGCGGATGGCCACCGCGTCTTCCATCCACTCGGCGTGCGAGCCGATGTCCTGGAGGTCACGCCACACCGCTGTCGGTGAGGCGTCGAGGATCGTGCGGACCCGAATGCGTGCCACACCCGTCGACGGTACCCGTGCCATCGAAGTTGGGGGCATGGGGGTACGGAATCGGTATGCCCATGCCCCCAACCTCAGCTGAGAATGGTGCGGGAGGCGGCCTCGACCACGAGGCCGGTCGCGCAGAGGAGGTCCTCGCTGTGGTCAGGGCCGACGAGCTGCACGCTGGCGGGGATCGGCCCGCCCGCAGGTACCGGAAGAGCGAGCGAGGGATGACCCGCGAGGTTCACGCCGATGTTGGTGCGCCTCGTGTTCGGCGTCGGGGCATCGAGGCGCGTCGGGAAGCGAGCCAGCGTCGGCCAAGCCAGCACCGGCGCTCGTGTGAACGCCTCGGCCAGCTCCGCTCGCCAGGCCGCTTTGCCGGTCAATCCAGCCCGGTAGGCCGCATCGGTCACTTCGCGACCCTGTTCGAGCCTGTCGCGCACGTCGTCGCCGAGTCCCGCCGCGTCGCGTTTGTAGAGGTGGCGGTCGACCTGCCACACCTCGTGGAACATCACGGCCCATGCAGCGTCGGCCGCGGTATCCCATCCTGGAAGATCGATGTCGATGACCTCGATCTCCGACATAGCGAGCAGGGAGTCGATGGCGGCATCGATCGCAGGGTCGACATCGGGGACGCGGACCCGGCCGATCGTCGGTGCCGCCACCGCACGCATCGCGAACCGGGGATCGAGCAACGCCATCCCCTCGATCACGCCTTGCACGTCGCGGGCCATCGGGCCGACCACGTCGAGCGACGGGGCCAGGGGCCAGACCCCTGCGGTCGAGATGCGCCCCTGGGTGGTCTTCACGCCGACTGTCCCACAGCACGCCGATGGGGTGCGGATCGACCCGGCCGTGTCGCTGCCGATCGCCAGGTCCACCTCGTGGTTCGCCAGCGCCACGGCGTTGCCGCTGGAGCTGCCGCCGGGGATCAGGTTGGGGTCGAACGGGTTGACGGGCGTGCCGAAGTGCGGGTTGATGCCGGTGCCGCCGCAGGCCAGCTCGTGGAGGTTCGCCTTGCCGACGATGGCGGCGTCGGCGGCGCGCAGGCCCGCGAGGCACGCGGCATCGTCAACGGCGGGCGGGGCCAGCGCCTCGAGCACTCGGCTCCCGGCGGTGGTGGGCGTGCCGATCACGTCGATCAAATCCTTGATGGCGACACGCGGGCCCGCGCCGGGCAGGTCGAGGCGCAGGATCCAGGTGCTCACGTACGCACGCTACAGGGCGCTGACCTGGGCTTTCGCGTGGGTCCGCCATCGCTGTCACACCCCGTGTGCACACTCTGGCCATGGTCATTCCCGCCGTCCTCGCCCTGCTTGGGGCCACCGTCGTCATCGTCCTCGCGTACCTCGTGAGCGCCCGAGCGGCTCGGTCCAGCGCCACCGCGGCCGACGAGCGCATGATCCAGGCGCTCGAGCAGCAGGCCGCCCTCCTCGCCCAGCAGGCCGCCCAGATGGAGGCCCGCCTGGGCATGGAGCGGGAGCACACGGTCACCGCAGCCGCCGACATGGCGGCCAAGATGGCCGGCGAGAAGCTCGGCGACACCATGACGAGCGGCAGCCGCCAGCTTGACCTGCGCACCACGGCGTTCGAGAAGCGGGTCGAGGGGCTCACGGGGCAGCTCGAGCGCCTGGGGGATGTCGTCACCAAGCTCCAGCAAGACAGCGCGCAGCAGCACGGAAGTCTCATCACCGGCATCGAGCAGGTGACCTCCACGGGTCGCCTCCTGGCGGAGACCACGGGCCACCTACGCGAGGCGCTGGCCAGCCCCAAGGCCCGCGGTCAGTGGGGCGAGCGCATGGCGGACGATGTGCTCCGCATCGCTGGCATGGTCGAGGGCGTGTCCTACCGCAAGCAGAAGGGCATCGACGGCGGATCCATCCCCGATGTCACGTTCCTGCTCCCTGGCGGCCGCGTCCTGCACATGGACGTGAAGTTCCCGGTCGACAACTACATGAAGCACTTGGAGGCCAACACCGACGCCGAACGGGACAGCTCGGCGAAAGCGTTCCTGCGCGACGTGCGAGGCCGGGTGAAGGAGCTGTCGGGTCGCGGATACATCAACGCCGACGACACGCTCGACGAGGTGCTGCTGTTCATCCCCAACGAGAGCGTGTGGGCCTTCATCCACGAGCGCGACCCGCAGCTCATCGACGTTGCCATGGGCCAGAAGGTCGTGCTGTGCTCTCCGGTGAGCCTGTTCGCGGTCCTTGCGGTGATTCGCCAAGCCGTCGAACAGCATCACCTGACCCGCACGTCCGACGAGATCCTCGAGTGCCTGGCCGGCTTCGGTGAGCAGTGGACCCGGTTCTCCGAAGCGCTCGACACGGTCGCCAAGCGGTTCGACACGGCTCAGCGGGGGCTCGAGGAGGTCAACGGCCCGAGGCGGCGCAAGCTCGAGCGTCAGCTCGATCGGATCGAGGACCTGCGCCACCAGCGCCGGCTCCCCGAGCTTCCCGTTCCGGTCGGCGACGGGGAGACGGAGGCCTTGCGCCGGTCCACTGGTGAGGTTCTGCCGTGGGGTGCCGCCGAGGCGGGTTGAGGTGGCGCAACGGGTTCAGGCCTCGCACCGTGTCACCCGTAGGCTGAGGCGGTGCCCGACCGCTTCTACGTGACCACGCCGATCTACTACGTCAACGACGCCCCCCACGTCGGTCACGCCTACGCCACCGTGAACGCGGACGCGCTGGCTCGCTGGCACCGCCTCATCGGCGACGACACCTACTTCCTCACCGGCACCGACGAGCACGGTCTCAAGGTGGCTCAATCGGCCGAGGACGCCGGGATCACCCCGCAGGAGCAGGCCGATCGCAACGCGACCCGCTTCCGCGACACGTGGGACAGCCTCGACATCTCCTACGACGACTTCATTCGCACCACCGAACCTCGGCACCACGCCGCCGTGCAGGCGCTGCTGCAGCGGGTCAAGGACAACGGCGACATCGAGCTCGACACGTACGAGGGCCCGTACTGCGTCTCGTGCGAGGCCTACTACCAGCCGGCCGAGCTCATCGACGACAAGTTCTGCCCGATCCACACCGGCAAGCCAGTGACCACCCTTGAGGAGGAGAACTACTTCTTCCGGCTGTCACGGTACGAGCAGCGGCTGATCGACTGGATCGAGTCGAACCCAGAAGCGATCACGCCCGAGGGGAAGCGCAATGAGGTGCTCGGCTTCCTGCGCCAGGGCCTCGACGACGTGTCGATCACCCGTACGTCGCTGAGCTGGGGTGTGCCGGTGCCGTGGGCCGAAGGCCATGTCTTCTACGTCTGGTACGACGCGCTCATCAACTACGCCACTGCCATCGGCTTCGGCATCGATGACGAGCGCTTCAACGCCTGGTGGCCCCATGTGCACCACGTGATCGGCAAGGAGATCATCCGGTTCCATTGCGTGTACTGGCCGGCCATGCTGCTCGCGGCCGGCTTGGAGCCCCCGCATCGGGTGCATGTGCACGGCTGGTTGCTCCTGGGCGGCGAGAAGCTCTCCAAGACCACCCATGGTCCCGCCAAGCTCACCGACATCGCACCCGCGCGACTGGTGGACGACTTCGGCGTCGACGGCGTGCGGTACCACCTTCTGCGTGACACCCCCTTCGGGCCGGACGGCGACTTCAGCTACGAGCGCGTCGTCGAGCGCTACAACAGCGATCTCGCCAACAACTTCGGCAACCTCGTGTCGCGCGTCGCCACGGTGGTGGCCAAGAAGTGCGGCGGGGTCGGTCCGGCACCGCGAGCGGACAGCCCGTTGGCTTCGGTAGCCGCGGACGTCGTGACGGCCACGAGCGAAGCGTGGGCCAACACTGCGCCGTCCATCGCGCTGGAGGCCACCTGGCAGCTCATTCGTGAGACCAATGCGCTCCTCGAGGACAACGAACCGTGGAAGCTCGAGCCTGGCCCGGAGGTCGACGCCGTGATGGGCGACGCGCTCGAAGCGGTGCGGATCGTGTCGATCCTCGCCAGCCCGGCCATCCCCACCGCGGCGGCCGAGGCGTGGCGCCGCATCGGGCTCGACGGCCGACCCGACCGGTGTCGCGTACCCGAGGACGTCTCGTGGGGTGGCTACCCGGGCGGTCTAGCGGTGGAGAAGGCCGGCCCGATCTTCCCGAGGATCGCACCCGCGACATGACCCGCTGGATCGACGACCACTGCCACCTCGAACGTGATCCCGAGCGGGCGGATGAGCAGGTTGAGGCCGCCGCAGGGGCGGGGGTGGAGCGGATGATCACGGTGGGATGCGACGTGGCCCAATCGGCTGACTACCTCGCGATCGCGCGGCGACATCCGGGTGTGGTGTGGGCAACAGCGGGAGTTCACCCGCACGACGCGAAGGGCGGCATCGAAGGCCTCGAGGACCTGCTCGCCAACCCGGAGGTCGTCGCCGTAGGGGAGTGCGGCCTCGACTTCCACTATGACCATTCGCCACGCGACGTGCAGCGCGATGTGTTCGCGGCCCAGATCCAGATGGCCCAGGCCCACGACCTGGCCCTGGTGATCCACACCCGTGAGGCGTGGGCGGAGACCTTTGAGGTGCTCGCCACCGAGGGCACGCCCGAGCGCACGGTGTTCCACTGCTTCAGCGGCGGACCCTATGAGGCCAAGCGCTGCCTCGACCTCGGTGCGTTCCTGTCGTTCAGTGGCATCGTGACCTTTCCATCGGCCACCGATCTGCAGGCGGCGGCCGCTCTCTGTCCGCTCGATCGTCTGCTCGTCGAGACCGACAGCCCGTACCTGGCACCGGTGCCACACCGCGGGAAGCGCAACCAACCCGCCTGGGTAGCGACTGTCGGGGTGTCGATTGCAGCCCTGCGAGGGGTCGATCCCGACGTCATCGCGGAGGCCGCATGGGCCAACGCAGAACGGGCCTACAGCCTTTTGAGCCCTGCCTGAGCCTCAGGGCACGGACCGAACGGCTTGTGAAACTACACACACGTAGTTTGCAATTGCGTTACGAGTCCCCGTAACGTCCCGTCGATGCCAAGTACACCTCGGCCTGACGGGCCCCGCCACCTAGCGGGGAACCGACGCCGGTCCGTCGACTCCACAGCGGGCGACGCGACCGTCGCGCCCACCTCGAGCGACGTCGATGCCGCCGAGGCGCCGCGGGTGGTCCGCGTCCACCGCAGCCGACTCGCACTCGCCTTGGCGGCCACGATCGCCGCACTTCCGATCCTCGTGCTCGACAACCTCCCTGCGACGGCGAACGCGACCGAGCAGGTCTCGACTGCCAACGAGGTCGCGGTCACGCAGCTCGCCGCCCCCCTCACCACTGTTCCCACGCCCACCACGACAGCCGCTCCTGCCACGACGGTGGCGCCGCCGACGACAGCAGCAGCACCATCGACCACCGCCGCGCCGCGCTCGGTTGCCGCCGTGGCGAGTCCCGCACCGCCCACCACGCAGGCACCGCCTCGCTCCGGTGCCAACGGTGATCCGAACGATCCGGCCACATGGGATCGTATGGCTGAGTGCGAGGCGCATGGCAACTGGAGTGCCAACACCGGCAACGGCTACTACGGGGGCCTCCAGTTCTCCGTCAGCACATGGGAGCACTACGGCGGTACCGGCTACCCGCACCAAGCTTCCAAGGCCACCCAGATCCAGATCGGCAAGCGCCTGCAGGCGGCCAGGGGCTGGGGCGCGTGGCCGGCCTGCTCCGAGAAGCTCGGCTACACCTGACCTGAGTTCGCTACAGCCGCCTGACAGGCTCGTCGGGTGACGCACTCGCCGACAGCGATCCGCAACCTGCTGGCCGAGCACGGGCTCGAGCCATCACGAGCGCTCGGCCAGAACTTCGTGGCCGACGCGAACACGGTTCGACGCATCGCGCGGCTCGCACGCGTCGGACCTGGAGATCGCGTCCTCGAGATCGGAGCGGGACTCGGGTCGCTCACGCTCGCTCTGCTCGAGGCGGGCGCGGACGTCACCGCCATCGAGGTCGATCGTCACCTCGTGCCAATCCTGCGAGAGGTGGCGGAGCCCGCTGGCGCGACTGTGGTGCAGATGGACGCCATGACGGCGGACTGGGACAACCTCCTCGGCCCGGTCGATGACGAGCGGCCGTGGACGCTCGTCGCCAACCTGCCATACAACATCGCCACCCCGCTCGTCCTCGACCTGCTCGAGGGCGTGCCGCAGATCGCCCGCATGCTCGTGATGGTGCAGCTCGAGGTCGGCGAACGTCTGGCGGCCGGTCCGGGCGATCGTGCGCACGGCATCCCACCGGTGAAGGCGGCGTGGTGGGCAGATGTCCGGATCGTCGGCAAGGTCCCCCCGACGGTGTTCATCCCTGCGCCGCGCGTCGACTCGGCACTCGTCGAGATCGAGCGCCATGCTCCGGTGGGTGATGACGGCGAGCGCTCCCGCGTCTTCGCGCTCGTCGAGACCGGCTACAACCAGCGCCGCAAGATGCTCCGCCGTTCGCTGATGGCAGCGGTGCCGCCTGAGGCCTTCGGGCCAGCCGCTGTCCGGCCAGAGGCCCGAGCCGAGGAGCTGTCGCTAGCCGATTGGCGCCGACTGGCCGCGGCCGCCAACCAACAGCCGTGATCTCTGCGCCGCCAGCACCGCATAGCGTGCCTGGGCGTGCACAGAAGCCGTGAGGATGCCCCCGCCAAGCTGACCCGGACCCTGCGGATCGTGGGTGTGCGAGACGACGGATTGCACCTGGTCGATGCCGAGATGGTGACCGTGGATCTCGCCGACACCCTCGCGTTCTCCGAGGGCGACGGGCTGACGCTGATCGGTGCTGCACCCGACGTTCCGACCGACGACGCCAACCTGGTGCGTCGGGCGCTGGCCGCAGTGGGTCGTGCGGCGCAGGTCGAGCTCACCAAGCGCATCCCCTCTGGCGCCGGCCTTGGCGGCGGCTCGGCGGACGCGGCGGCGGTTTTGCGGTGGGCCGGGGTGATGGATCGGGACGCCGCGTCCCGACTGGGGGCCGACGTGCCCTTCTGCCTCATGGGTGGGCGCGCCAGGGTCACCGGGGTCGGTGAGATCGTCGAGGCGCTGCCGTTCGAACCACTGACCTTCACCCTGCTCACTCCGCCGGTGCACTGCTCGACGGCCGAGGTCTACCGAGCGTGGGGTGACCTCGGCGGACCAACGGCCGACAGCACCAACGACCTCGAGCCCGCCGCGCTCGTCGTGGCTCCTGAGCTCGCCCGTTGGCGAGACCATCTTGGAGAGGCAACCGGTCAGACGCCGATGCTGGCGGGCAGCGGGTCCACATGGTTCGTCGAGGGCCACTTCCCCGGTGAGGGGCGCGTCGTCGTCCGGAGCCTGCCAGCATTCGCGCATGCCTGAGCCCGTCGTCCTGTATGAGGAGCGCGATGACATCGCCGTCATCACGCTGAACCGCCCCGATCGCCTCAACACGCTCACCGACCAGCTGGTGCAGCGAGTTGCCGACAGCATCGATGCTGCTACCGCGTCGGCCGCCGTGCGCGCCATCGTCCTGCGAGGGGCGGGACGAGCGTTCACCGCTGGCTACGACCTCCAGGGCGACCCCGGCGCGACGCCAGTCGGGTCTTCGGACCCTGAGTACCCAAGCTGGTCGACTCCGTACGACGCCCCGCGGGTGGAGCACCGCCCGGGGGCATGGGACCCGGTGCGCGACTTGCAGTTCATGGGCAACAACGTGCGGCGCTTCATGAAGATCTGGGAGTGCCCGAAGCCGGTGCTCGGCGAGATCCACGGGTTCGCCATCGGCGGCGCTACCGATCTGGTGCTGTGCTGCGACCAGCTCTTCATGGCTGACGACGCCATCATCGGCTACGCCCCGTCGCGGATCTACGGCACGCCGACCACGATGCTGTGGATCCATCGCATCGGCCTCGAGCACGCCAAGCAGTTCCTGCTCACCGGCAAGGCCATCGACGCGCCCACGGCCTTCCGGATCGGCTTGGTGTCGGAGGTGCATCCGGCCGCCGAGCTGTCATCAGCAGTGGAGGAGCACGCCCGTCGCTTCGCGCACATCCCCGCCAACCAGCTCGCGCTGAACAAGCTTCTCATCAACCAGGCGTTCGACAACATGGGGCTCCGCACGACACAGCTCCTCGGCACCCTGTTCGACGGGGTGACCCGCCACACCGAGGAGGCCCGCCGCTGGGAGGAGTCGATCGTGGCGGACGGGTTCCGACAGACGATCAAGGAGAGGGACGATCCGTGGGGGGACTACGGCTCCGCTCAGCAGTGACGCGTGTCCATGACGCGCGACGACCGCCTCCCGAAGGAAGCGGTCGAGCGGTGAGATCTGGTTGTGCTGGAGGTCGTCCGGCTACTTGCCGGCGGCCCTACGCTGCCAACGCGTGCGCTTGAGCATCTTCTTGTGCTTCTTCTTGCGCATGCGCTTGCGGCGCTTCTTGATCAGTGAGCCCATGAGGTCGATCACGCTACCGGCCGGGCCCAGTGGAGCGCCAAGCGGGGGCTAGCGCGGACAGCACGTAACCTGAGGTCTGCCCGATCGGGGGTAGTTCAATTGGCAGAACACCGGCCTTTGGAGCCGGCTGTTGGAGGTTCGAGCCCTCCCCCCCGAGCCACGAGGGAGACCGCGCACAGACGGTAGGGGTGATCGCGGTAGACCTATCACCATGACCGGGCGCCGACTCTCCGCCATCGTGCTGGCCGCTGGCGAGGGATCGCGCATGCGCTCCACCCGGCCCAAGCCCCTGCATCTCCTGTGTGGTCGGGCGATGGTGCTCTATGTGCTCGACGCCCTGCCCAAGCCCGAGATCGACCGGGCGGTCATCGTCGTGGGCCATGGTGCGGAGCAGGTCACCAAGAAGCTCATGGAAGACGGAGCGGGCCTCCGGCTCGAGTTCGTCGAACAGCATCATCAGCGTGGCACCGGTGACGCGGTGGCCGTCGGTCTCGGTGGGCTACCCGAAGACGACCTCGACGACGATGACGACGACGTGCTCGTTCTCCCAGGCGACACACCACTGCTGCGGGCCGAGACCGTCGCCGAGCTGGTTGCCGAGCATCGGCTCTCCGGGGCGGCGTGCACCATCCTCACCTCGATCATGGACGACCCCACCGGCTATGGCCGGATCGTGCGGGTCGGCAAGGACGAGCGCATCGCTCGCATCGTCGAGGAGACCGACGCGGACCCCGATGAGCGCGAGATCGATGAGATCAACACGGGCATCTTCTGCTTCCGGCGCAGCCTCCTGTCGCCAGCGTTGCGGCGCATCCATCCCGACAACGCCCAAGGTGAGCTCTACCTGACGGACGTCGTGGAGGTGCTCGCCGAGGCCGGCCACAAGGTCCTCAGCGTGGTGGCGCGTGACGGCACCGAGACGCAAGGCATCAACGATCGAGCTCAGCTGGCCGCTGCAGAGGCCGACCTGCGGGCCCGGACCAACCGAGCCTGGCAGGCCCTGGGCGTGACGATGGTCGACCCGACCTCCACCTACCTGGATGCTGCCGTCACCCTCTCGCCGGACGTCACCTTGTTCCCGGGGACGATCCTTCAGGGTCGCACGACGATCGGGGCCGGAGTCGAGATCGGGCCTGGGTGCCGGCTGGTCGATTGCACGGTCGGGGAGCACTCGACGCTCGAGCACACGATCGCGCGGCGCAGCGAGATCGGGGCTGACTGCCAGGTCGGTCCCTACGCCGTGCTGGAGCCCGGGACCCAGCTGAGCGCGGGGACGCGCACCGGCCCGTTCTACACTGGAGGCACAACGACGGGCGTCGACGGCTGACTCGACGCCCCAAACCGCCCACTCCGGCACTGAGGGAACCCATGGAGCTGGTCACCAAGAAGAGGTTGCACCTGCTCTCGGGCCGGTCGAACCCTGCGCTCGCGATCGAGATCGCGGAGTGCCTGGGCGTCGAGCTTGGTCACGCCAACCTGGTGGAGTTCTCGAATGGGGAGATCCACGCGCGGCTCGGTGAGAACGTGCGAGGCGCCGACGTGTTCATCATCCAGACCCACGGCGCCACCGCCGAGCTCTCGGTGAACGACGTCATCATGGAGCAGCTCATCATGATCGATGCCGCTCGACGCGCATCGGCCAAGCGCATCACCGCGGTGATCCCGAACTACGGCTACGCCCGGCAGGACCGCAAGGCCGAAGGGCGTGAACCCATCACGGCCAAGCTCGTGGCCAACATGTTCGCGGCGGTCGGGGCGAACCGACTGATGTCGGTCGACCTCCACTCCGGCCAGATCCAAGGGTTCTTCGACGGCCCGGTGGATCACCTCACGGCCATGCCGGTGCTCATCGACTACATCCGATCCCACCTACCCGAGGATCTCGTGGTGGTCTCCCCCGACGCCGGTCGGGTGAAGGTGGCGGAGCGATACACCAACGCGCTCCATGCCGATCTCGCCATCGTGCACAAGCGCCGGGTGAAGGGCGTCAAGAACAGCGTCGAGGCCGTCGAGATCGTCGGCGACGTCAACGGTCGTAGCTGTGTGCTGATCGACGACATGATCGACACCGGTGGCACCCTGTGCGCCGCCGCGGAGCAGCTCAAGGAGCGGGGCGCGTCCGAGATCTATGCCGTGGCCACCCACGGGGTGCTGTCGGGGCCGGCCATCGATCGGATCAAGAACTCGGTCATCAACCGGGTCGTGGTCACGAACACGTTGCCCCTGCCCGCGGACAAGCAGATCGACAAGATCGAGGTGCTCTCGATCGCCCAGGTGCTGGCCGAGACGATCGACGCCGTGTTCGAGGACAACAGCGTCAGCGAGATCTTCGGCGGGGCCAACCAGAACTGAACCCTGCGAAATGGCCGCCCGGGCCATGTCGCCGCTATCGTTCCCCGGTCCACAACCGAACATTGCGCTCCGGCGCGATCTCCGACGTAGGAGCCATCCGATGGCCGAGATCATCCTTCACGCCACCCCGCGCCCCCCGCAGGGCACCCGACCCGCGCGTCGCCTTCGCGCCGAGGGCAAGGTCCCTGGCGTCGTCTATGGCCTGGGGGGCCATCCGATTCCGCTCGCGGTGGTCTGGAAGGACCTTCGTGCCGCGTTGGTCACCGAGCAGGGCCTCAACGCCGTGATCAACCTCGAGATCGAGGGCGAGACCACGCCGACGCTCGTCCGGGACATCCAGCGCCACAAGGTGCGCCGAGACGTCCTGCACATCGACTTCATCCGCGTCGACCTCGACAAGCCAGTCGACGTCGACGTGCAGATTCACCTCACCGGCGAGGCTGAGGCCGTCAGCCGTGAGGGTGGCGTCGTTGACCAGGTGATGACCGCACTGCAGATCCACGCCAAGCCGGCCGACATCCCGTCGCAGCTCACGATCGACATCACTGGCCTCGAGATCGGCAGCGCGCTGCGGGTCAGCGACATCGTCCTGCCCGCCGGAGTCACCACGTCGGTTGATCCCGAAGACGCAGTCGTCACTGGATCCCACGGCATCAGCGAGGAGCAGCTCGAGGCCGCCGAGGCCGAGGCCGCCGGCGAGGGTGCGGAGGGCGAAGAGATCACGAAGGACGAAGACGCCGCCGAGGGCGAGGAAGCCTCCGAGGGTGCCGCTGAGGGCGAGGCGCCCGAGGGCGACAGCGAGGGCTGATGTTTGGACGGCGGGGTGGCGCGGCCGAGCGCCGTGGCACCCCGGCCGATCTCCTCGTCGTCGGCTTGGGCAATCCCGGGGCCGAGTACGAAGGCACGCGCCACAACGTGGGTGCCGAGGTGGTCCAGCTGCTCGCTGCGCGCCACGGCGCCAAGCTCCGCAAGAGCAAGGAGCGGGCCAGTGTCGATGAGGTGATGGTGAGCGGACGGCGTCTGGCCCTCGCAATACCGACTACCTACATGAACCTCTCGGGCGAGTCGGTGGCCCCGCTGGCGCGTCGTCATGGCATCGAGGATCCTCACAACCTCGTGATCGTCCACGACGAGCTCGATCTGCCCGTGGGCCGCCTCAAGGTGAAGCTCGGCGGTGGGCTCGCCGGCAACAACGGCCTCAAGTCCATCAAGGCCCACCTTCACACCGACGACTTCGCGCGTGTCCGGATCGGGATCGGTAAGCCGGCTGGGCAGGCCGAGGGGGCAGATCACGTGCTGAAGCGGCCCGGCAAGCGCGACCGCGCTGAGCTCGATGTGGTCGTCGTGGAGGCCGCCGATGCGGTCGAGCTGATTCTGAGCGCTGGCATCGACGCCGCCATGCACCGGTACAACACGCGCAACGATCCTGCCTGATCAGACCCCGAGCGGCAGTAGCGTGCGGGCGTGCTGGTGGGTCGCGACCTTCTGCTGCAGGCCGGTGAGGTCGCTCTCAGGAACGCGGCCGAGGGTCGGGGGCGGCTGCTGCTGCTGACCGGCGAGGCCGGCATCGGAAAGACCACGCTCGCTCGTGCGATCGCGGGCCGAGCGGAGGCATCGGGGGCGATGGTGCGCACAGGCGCGTGCTGGGAGAGCGAGCGCCTGCCTCCGTTCACGCCCTGGATCGACGTGCTGCGCCGCCCGGGTGGTGACGCGTGCGCGATCGCAGGGGACCGCCTTGAAGGCGCGGGGGGCCCCGAGGCCCACGACGCCTCGGACGCGCTCCGCGCGCGCGGGAGGCGGTTCGCCGACGTCGTCGACGCGTTGCGCCGGTGCGCGGACGACTGCCCACAGGCGGTGGTGCTCGAAGACCTCCACTGGGCCGATCGTGAATCTTTGGAGCTGCTCGTCGCGCTCGCGGCGCACCTGCCGACGATGGGGGTGCTCGTGATCGGCACCTACCGCGAGGATGAGCTCTCACCGAGCGCGGGTCTTGCATCCATCGGCGGAAATGCGGACCGATTGGCGTTGAGGGGCCTCGATGCCGTGGCGGTGGGCCTCGTGCTCGGTGACGCGCTGTCGCGTCAGCCGACCGCGGACGAGCAGGAGGCGGTCCTCCGCCAGACGGGCGGCAACCCCCTTTTCGTGACGCAGGTGGCACGGCTCCTCGACTCAGGCGCAACCGCCGTGCCGACGGGCGTGCGCGATGTACTGGCTCGACGTCTTGCCCGCATGACGACGTCGTGCGATCGCATGCTCGGAGCGGCCTCCGTACTCGGGGTGACGTTTGATCAGCGTGTGGTGGAGGCAATGACTCGGGCCTCGGCGGCGGTCGAGCTGGACGAAGCGGTGACCGCGCACCTGATCGCCCCTGGTGATGCGGCAGGGTCATGGGGGTTCGTGCATGCCCTGGTCCAGGCGACACGGTACGAGCGCTTGGGCTCTCAGGAGCGAGCCCGGTGGCACCGGGAAGCGTTCCATTCGCTTCAGGCGACGGGACTCGGGCCTCCAGCCGCGCTTGCTCACCATGCTGCCCGGGGGGACTTCGATCGGGACGATCCGCGGCCGGCGGAGGCGCTGATCGCTGCCGGAGATGAGGCCCAAGCCCGGTTGGCCTGGCCGGACGCGCTCGCCGCCTATGAGCGGGCGCTGGACCTGGCGCCGCCTGGGGAGGTGGGTCGGGGTCTGCGCGCTGAGGCGTGGCTCGGGGTCGGCGCGGCGCGATTGCGCCGGGGCGAGGGGGACGTGCGCGCCGCGTTCGACGAGGCCGCGGGGCTAGCTCGTTCCGCGGGTCGTCCTGACCTGGTCGCTCGTGCGGCGCTCGGGTTCAGCGTCGGACTCGGGGGCTTCGAGGTCCGCCTGCTCGACCACCACCAGATCGAGCTGCTCGAGGAGGCCGCCGATCTCCTCGACTCCGCTGCTCCACTGCTCCCGCTGGTCTTGGCCAGGCTCTCCGTGGCGCTGGCCTTCATCGATTCCGAGGAGCGGCGCGCAGATCTTGCGGAACGGGCCGTGGAGCTTGCCCGCGAGTCGGGCGACGCGATCGTCCTCGGCCACGCGCTGGCGGCATGGTGTGACGCGCACGCAGATCCGCGTCACGTCGGCGAGCGTCTGTTGGCGGCTGCTGAGGCGGTGGCCCTCGGCCAACGGGCGGGCGACCAACCGCTGGAGCTGCTGGGTCGACGCCTTCGTGTGGTGGGGCTGCTGGAGCGCGGACAGCACGCGGCGGCAAACGCGGAGGTCGCCGCGTATGAGAGCGTCGCCTCGGCCCTGGGCGATCCGCTCTACACCTGGTACGGCGCGCTTTGGCGGGCCGCGATCGCGGCCGCCGACGGCCGGTACACCGAAGCTCGAGTGCTCGCCGAACGAGCCCTCGAGCTCGGGGCTCTTGGCGGGAGCGCCAACAGCCTGCTGCTGGTCCGCGTTCACGAGCTGATGGTCGCCGTAGACCAGCGGGACCGCGCCGCCTCGAAGCAGGCAATGGCCACGATGCTCCAGTTCTTCCCCGAGATCATTTCGCCCTACGCGGATGTCACGAACGCCTTTCGTGACGTTGCCCTCGGAGATCTCGACCGAGCCCGGCTCTCCATGCATGCTGTGTCACCCGACCGGATCGCGGCCCTGCCTCGCGACAGCGAGTGGGTGCCGCTCCTCGTACAGCTCGCCGCGGTCAGCGCGCGCCTCGGGTTGCCTGCGCTCGTTCGCTACGTCCGTGCGGAGCTGGAACCCTTCGCCGATTGCGCCGGTGTCGAGGGCATCGGCGCCTACCTGCACGGTTCGGTGCACCGCTTCCTAGGTCTCCTGGCCGCGGCAGAGGGCGACGCGGAGGCGGCCCGTTCTCACGTGGGATCGGCGCGGGCCGCGGCAGCGGGCGCGGGCATCGTGGTGGAAGCGCTCACGGACGTCGACGGTGCGTGGGCGCTGGCTCAGTCAGGTGACGAGCGGGATGGTGCTGCGGCGATCGAGCTTGCACGTCGGGCGGGGGCCGCGTTCAGTCGGGCGGACTTGTCGGTCCTCGCCTCGGAGGCCGACCTTCTCAGCGACGGGCCGGAGCAGGGGAGTGCGGCCTCAGCGTCTCTCAGCCGGCTCGGCGACACCTGGTCGGTCAGGTGGGAGGGCCTCACCGTCCACGTCCGGCACGCCAAAGGGGTCGGTGACCTCGCCGTGCTGCTGGCTCGACCCGGTCGTGAGGTCCATGTTCGTGAGCTCGAGGGTGTCGGTGTCCGGGAGCAAAGCTCATACCAGGCCGCGCTCGATCCGGTCGCCGTCGAGCAGTACAAGGGTCGCCTGCGAGACCTCGAAGAAGATCTTGACGAGGCCGACCGACATGGCGATATCGCTCGCGCCGCGTCGCTGGCGGCGGAGCGCGACGCGCTCGTCGCCGAGCTGACGCGAGCCTTCGGGCTGAGTGGACGGGCTCGATCTGTCGCGAGCGACCCCGACGAACGGCTCCGCAAGGCGGTGTCGGCGCGGGTACGGGCCAGCATCGCTCGGCTCGAGCAGCTCGATCCCGGACTCGGCCGCCACCTCCGGCTCTCCGTACGCACGGGGTTCTGGTGCGCCTACGAGCCCGAGCGCCCCGTCAGATGGGTCGTCAGCGGCGGCTGAATCGCCCGCCGGTCTCGTTCTGGCGTCGCCAGAGGGGATCTGGCGCCCAGGGGGCATCGACCCGACCCTTGGAGGACACCATGACCGTGACGGAACCCACTGCCACCGAGCTGAACGACGAGCGCCTCGGGGCATTTGCCGAGGAGACCTTTGGCGCAGCGCTGGCGACGATCGAGCTGAGCATGATCTACCTCGGCCGCCGCCTGGGCCTCTACGAAGCGCTCCGCGGAGCTGTCCGCACCAGCAGCGATCTGGCTCGGGAAGCAGCCATCGACGAGCGGTACTCCAGAGAGTGGCTCGAGCAGCAGGCAGTTGCGGGCGTCCTCAGCGTGCGGGACAGCTCGCCAGACCCACAGGCCCGGACCTTTGAGCTGCCCGAGGAGCACGCCGTCGTCCTGCTCGACGAGGAGCACCCTGCATACAGCGGGGCGCTGGCTGACATCATCGGTCCACTCACGCTGTCGATCGATCTGGTGGCCGAGGCCTTCCGCACTGGCGCGGGGGTGCCATTCGCTGCCTACGGCCTGCACGACATGCAGGCCGGGTTCACGCGGCCGATGTTCGCCAACTCGCTTGTCGCCGACTGGCTGCCCGCGTTGCCCGATGTCCACGCTCGGCTGGAAGCGGGTGAGCCGCTCCGCATTGCTGACGTGGGCTGCGGGGAGGGTTGGGCCGCCATCTACGTCGCCGAGGCGTACCCCAACGTGACGGTCGCAGGATTCGATCTCGACGATGCGTCGGTTGCGCAGGCCCGCAGCCACATTTCCGAGCGCGGTCTCGACGGACGGGTGAGCGTGGAGCTCCAGGACATTGCGGAGGCGGCTCCGAAGGATCGATACGACCTCGTGATGGCCACGGAGGTGATCCATGACCTCGCCGATCCGGTGGACGTGCTCACCGCGATGCGTCATCTCGCGGGCGAGGACGGAGCGGTGCTCATCATCGACGAGAACGCGTCGGAGTCCTTCGAAGCGCCCGGCGATGAGGTGCAGCGACTGCTCTACGGGTTCAGCGTCCTCCACTGCTTGCCCGCCGGTCGCACCCACGAGCACTCTGCCGCCACCGGGACGGTGATGCGACCGAGCACCCTTGACGGATACGCCCGTGGGGCAGGCTTTGGCACCGTCGAGGTACTACCCATCGAGCATCCTGTGTTCCGCTTCTATCGCCTGGGGGCTTGACGTGGCCACGACAACCGCTCGGCCCCTTGAAACGGGCTGGTTGGATGACTCGCCGATCGAAGACAGCGTCTTGCGGCAGTTCATCCGCAACCAATCGGATCTTGGAGCCACCCTCGCGCTGGCGTCGGGCGGTCGCACCGCGGAGACCCACGGCGTTGCTCTTGCGGATGCCGGCGGTGAGCTCGCGTTCCTGAATCAAGCGACGCTGCATCGGCCGCTGACCGGCCTTGACGATCCGGTGCTGGACGCCGCGGACGACTTCTGGGCGCACGATGCGAACCGTCCCAACCTGCTCCTGTCCGCGTGGCCGACGCCAGATCTCGCGGCTCGGGGATGGCGTCTCGAGGGGCACCCGATGTTCGTCGTCCGCGCTCCGGGACCCCACCCGACGAGGTCCGATCCAGGCGTTGAGCTCGAGGTCGTCGAGGACGAGACGGGGCTGAAGACTGCTGAGCGGGTTGCGGCCGAGGGCTACCCGATGCCAGATCTCATCGGCCGTCCCGCCGGCGAGGTGCTCGCCCCGGGCCTGCTCGCGACCGACGTGCGCTACCGGGTCGGCCTGCTCGAGGGGGCTGCCGTGGGGGTCGCCGCTCGGTACATCGGGCACGGGGTGGTGAACCTGTGCCTCGCGGCCACCCTTCCGGCGGCCCGCCGACGCGGCGTTTGGGCCAGCCTCGTGTGGGCTCGGGTAGATGACGCCCCGGATCTTCCGGCGGTCGCCTTCACCAGTGACTACAGCCGGCCGGGCTTCATCCGGATGGGCTTTCTCCCCATCACCAGGTTCACGCTGTGGGCGAGGGCCTGACGTCAGCTAGTCCGACGATGCCCTCGCCGCGAGGCTCTCCATGGCCCGGGTGTTGTTACGGCGGATCTGGCGGGCGGCCAGCTTCACGATCGGGATCATTGCCTTCGGGGGGTCGAGGTACATCGTGTAGGAGATCGCCGTCCCGCCGGAGGCCAGAGGCGTCAACCGGCAGTCCTCAACCAGTGCCTTCAGCACCCCAGGGCGCGCCGCGATTCCGGTGAAGGTCCAGCGCACTCCCGGCTCCCACACGATGAACTCCTCGTCGACCGTCGCGCCGGGAACGGCCACGCGGCGTCGGGCGCCCACGCCGCTCGCCTCGCCGAGCACCGTCACGCGCTTCACTGACGGAAACCACTCGGGCCAGCGTTCGTGGTCGGCGAGCACAGCGAACACCGCATCGGGCGAGGCCGTGGACTCGGCGCGAGCCTCGATCGAGATCGGGGCGCTTGTAATCCAGTCGATGGTCCGAGGCGTGAGGGCTCCCATTGGTCGAACGCTACCCACCGATCGAAGCAGGAGAGTGACCGACCGGGCAGTACCCTGACGGCCTCTGATGTTGCTTCGCGACCTCCCCTCGCTGCTGCGTGAGGAGCCCGGCTTCGCGTCCGTGCTCGGCCGGTCCTCTGCAGTCCTCGCCATCCCTGAACCGGCCCGCGCCATCTCCATTGCGGGTCTGTCCACGTTGTCGTCCCGGCGTCCGATCGTGGTCGCCGTTCCCACCACGGGGGACGCCGACCGCCTGGCCAACGACCTCCGCACCTACCTCGGACCCGAAGCCGTGGACACGTTTCCGGCATGGGAGACGCTGCCCTTCGAGCGGGTGTCGCCGTCGGTGGAGACGATGGGACGCCGGCTCCGCACGATGTGGCGCCTGCGCGACCCCAGCCGCGCCCCCGAGGTGCTCGTTGCGCCGGTCCGCGCCTTGGTGCAGCGCCTCGGCCCGCATGTCGAGGACGTCGAGCCCGTCGTCATCCGGCCGGGCGAGCAGCGCGACCGAGATGAGCTGCTGTCTCTGCTGGTAGGCGCCGGCTATCGCCGCGAGGAAGTGGTCGAGCATCGCGGCGAGGTCGCCGTGCGCGGGTCCATTGTCGATGTGTTCCCGTCCACCGCCGAACGCCCGATTCGCATCGACCTGTGGGGGGACGAGGTCGACCGCCTCTGCGAGTTCTCCGTCGCCGATCAGCGATCGACCGACGACTTGGCCCACGTCGAGATCTTTGGGTGTCGCGAGCTGCTCCCGACCGACGAGGTTCGCACCCGCGCGCAGCGGCTCGTCGCCGTCGAGCCGTGGGGACGGGAGCAGTGGGAGCGGCTGTCGGAGGGGCTGTCCTTTGATGGCATGGAGTCGTGGCTCCCGTGGCTCACCCAAGGCGAGCATGTGCTGTTCGATCTGGTCCCACCGGAGGCCCTCGTGCTGCTGGTGGAACCGCGCCGCATGCGAGATCGCGCCGCTGATCTCCTAGCGGAGGAAGCCGACCTCGCCCGAGTCCTGGCCAAGACGTGGGGTGCCACGAGTGCGGCGGACGACCGCGATGACGCCTTTCCCCGACTTCACCTGCCCTTCGACCGGCTGCTCACGCACACCACCGCTGCAGCGTGGACCGTCACGGTCGCGCCCGAGGGTCCCGATGTCGCCACCATCGCCTCCATGGGCGTGGCCGGCGCGGCGGGCGACCCTGAGCGCGTGGTACGTCAACTGGCAGACCTCGCTGGTCAGGGCTACCGGATCATCGTGGCCGCGGATGGCGAGGGGTCGGCCGCCCGGCTGAAGGACCTCCTGTCGAGTCACGGCGTCAGTCCCACGATCGAGGTGGCTCCGCTCGAACGCGGCTGCATCCTCCCCGCGATCAAGCTGGCGGTGATCGCCGAGCACGACCTCACCGGACGAAGGCGCGCCCATCGCAAGGCGCGAGTCCGCAAGCGTGACGCTCAAGGCTTCTTCGACGATCTCAAGCCGGGCGACCACGTGGTGCACCACCAGCACGGTGTCGCCAGGTACGGGGGAATGGTCAAGCGAGCCATCGGCGGCGTGGAGCGCGATTATCTGCTCCTCGAGTATCGGGGCGACGACAAGCTCTACGTGCCGTCCGACCAGATCGACGCGGTACGTCACTACACCGGTGGTGATTCGCCCTCGCTCACACGGCTCGGCGGTGACGGATGGCAGAAGGCCAAGGCCAAGGTCCGCTCCGTTGTCTCAGAGATCGCACAGGAGCTGGTGGTGCTCTACCAGACCCGGCTCAACGCGCCTGGTCATGCATTCGAGCAGGACACGCCCTGGCAGCGCGAGCTCGAGGACGGATTCCCCTTCCAAGAGACGCCGGATCAGCTGACCGCCATCAACGAGGTGAAGGCGGACATGGAGGCCGACCACCCGATGGATCGGCTCGTGTGCGGCGACGTCGGCTTCGGCAAGACCGAAGTCGCGATCCGCGCGGCGTTCAAGGCGGTGCAGGACGGCAAGCAGGTGGCCGTGCTCGTACCGACCACGTTGCTCGCGCAGCAGCACCACCAGACCTTCAGTGACCGCTTTGCCGGCTACCCGATCCGGGTCGAGGTGCTGTCGCGCTTCCTCACTCCGGCACAGGCCAAGGCAGTTGCCGCCGGTGTGCGCTCGGGTGAGGTGGATGTCGTGATCGGCACGCACCGCCTGTTGTCAGACGATGTCCAGTTCAAGGACCTCGGTCTGCTGGTGGTGGACGAGGAACAGCGCTTCGGGGTGAGCCACAAGGAGCAGACCAAGAAGCTGAAGGTCGGCGTCGACGTGCTCACGCTCTCGGCGACCCCGATCCCCCGCACACTCGAGATGAGCCTCACCGGCATCCGCGACCTCACGCTGCTCAACACACCGCCGGCTGACCGGATGCCGATCCTCACCTATGTGGGGGAGTACGACGACCGGGCGGTGGGTGAGGCGATCCGCCGCGAGCTCTTGCGTGAGGGTCAGGTGTTCTATGTGCACAACCGGGTACAGGACATCGACAAGACAGCGAACCACGTGCGCGATCTCGTCCCAGAGGCTCGTGTCGCGATCGCGCACGGGCAGATGGATGAGGGAACACTCGAACAGGTGGTGCTGGCCTTTTGGGAAGGCGAGTACGACGTCCTGGTCTGCACCACCATCATCGAGTCGGGCATCGACATGCCTACGGTGAACACCCTCGTGGTAGATCGTGCCGACCTGCTGGGACTCGGCCAGATGCACCAGCTCCGCGGTCGGGTTGGGCGCTCAGGTCAGCGCGCGTATGCGTATCTCTTCGTCCCGCCCGACCGCGTGCTGAGCGAGGAAGCGTACGAGCGCTTGAAGACCATTGGCGAGGCCACCGAGCTCGGCTCTGGCTTCAAGATCGCCATGCGGGACCTCGAGATCCGCGGCGCCGGCAACCTGTTGGGCACCGGGCAGTCGGGCCACATCGCGGCGGTCGGCTACGACCTGTACTGCCAGATGGTGACGGAGGCCGTTGCCGAGCTGAAGGGTGAGCCCATCCGCGAGCCCGCCGAGATCAAGCTCGATCTGCCGGTGGCCGCCAACCTTCCGCGGGAGTACGTGCACAAGGAGGAGCTGCGGTTGGAGGCCTATCGACGGCTTGCTGCAGTCACCACAGACGACGAGGTGGCCGACATCCGAGCCGAGTGGGAGGATCGCTACGGCCCGCTGCCCAATGAGGCTCAGGATCTCCTCGCGGTAGCGCGATTACGAGCAGAGGCGTCGCGCACCGGGGTGCGGGAGGTCACTGTGGTGAAGCCGAGCGGCTACGGCGGTGCACCGTCCACCGCGCGCCTTTCACCGTTGGCGTTGAAGACGAGCCAGCAGATTCGCCTCAAGCGGTTGCACCCGACGGCGATCTACAAGGAGGCCGACCAGCTCTTGATCGTGAAGGTGCCGCACAAGGAGCACCCTGCGGACGCTCTGGTCGCACTGCTGCGCGAGCTCGACCCTGTTCCCGACCCTGTTCCCGACCCTGT
>JBBDWQ010000034.1:0-35436 GCA_040902805.1 Acidimicrobiales bacterium | reverse complement strand
TGGTCGCACTGCTGCGCGAGCTCGACCCTGTTCCCGACCCTGTTCCCGACCCTGTTCCCGACCCTGTTCCCGACCCTGTCTGAGCGTGTCTGGCCGACGACTACTTCGCTGGGGCGGTCACCTCCTAGGATCTTCCCCCGTGCCCCGACGCCTCCTCGCCCTCGCCGTCGTCGCCCTTGCGCTGCTTGGCAACGCTGGCTGCGCCAAGGATGTTTCGCCGGCCCTGCGGGTCGGAGACGTGAAGGTCAGCAATGACGACTTCCTCGCCGAGGTGGGCGAGTGGACCGGCAACCCGGTGGCGGTCGACCCGGCCACCCTGACGGGCCAGAGCCCGGGCACGTATCCCCTCGAGCTCGTCCGCCAGCTCTTGCAGCAGCGCATCGACTTCGCGCTGCACAACGCAAAGTTCGCCGAGCTGGGTCTGATACTCGACGACACCATGCGAACCCAAGCGCTCACGGTGCTGTTTGGGGATCCGACGTTTGCCGAGGAGGCGTTCAGCGCGTTCAGCGAAGGCTTCACCGCGCAGTTCATCGATGATGTAGCTCGTCAGGTGGCTGTATCAGACACGCTGGCCGAGGCCGATTACTCGGCCTGGCGCACAGAGGCATACGCAACCGCCGACATCGAGGTCAACCCTCGCTACGGCTCGTGGGACAGCGCCACTGGTCAGGTCGCCCCTCCCGAGGGCCCCATCTCGCCCGCCAGCGCACCGTCCGGGCCGTAGCGCCCCCGTCGTTGGTTCCGTCGCAGGCCCGCGTCGTAGTGGTCGGGCTCGGTCCCGCGGGACCCGACCTGCTCACGACGGGCACGATCAGCGCCATCGAGGGGGTTCCGCAGCGGTATCTGCGGACGCGGCGTCATCCCTCGGCGATGGCCGTGGCCGGCGCGGCGAGCTTCGATGATCTCTACGAATCATCGTCGTCCTTCGAGGACGTCTACGAGTCGATCGTCGAGACGTTGGTTGCCGCGGCCGCACAACATGGCGAGGTGCTCTACGCCGTGCCGGGATCGCCCGTCGTTGCGGAGCGGGCAGTCGAGCTGCTCCTCGCCGACGAACGGGTCGAGGTCGAGATGCTGCCAGCGATGTCGTTCCTCGATCTGGCCTGGGCCCGATTGGGCGTCGACCCGGTCGCCCTCGGTGCCCGTCTGATCGACGGACGACGGTTCGGGTCCGAGGCCGCCGGCGAGCGAGGTCCGCTCCTCGTCGGCCAGTGCGACCAGGCCCACGTCCTCTCCGACATCAAGCTCACGATGGATGAGGGGCCTGGTGTCATCGTGCTCCAGCGGCTGGGGCTTCCGGACGAGCAGATCCGAACCGTGGCCTGGACCGACCTCGACCGTGACGTCGAGCCCGATCACCTCACCTCGCTTTGGATCCCACGGCTGGCCGAGCCCATCGCAGGCGAGCTCGTGCGCTTCCACGACCTCGTTCGTCGTCTACGGGCCGAATGCCCGTGGGACCAAGAGCAGACGCACACGAGCCTCACGCGCCACCTCCTCGAGGAGACCTATGAGGTCCTCGAAGCGCTCGACCACCTCGACGAAGACACCGGCGCCGGGTTCGACGAGCTCGAGGAGGAGCTCGGTGACCTGCTCTTCCAGGTGGTGTTCCACTCCGTGATCGCCGCTGAGGAGGGTCAGTTCACGCTCGCAGATGTGGCCCGAGGCATCCACGACAAGCTCCGCGATCGCCATCCCCACGTGTTCGACCCGCAGGCAGGTGACACCGACCTCGACCAGCTCGCCATGGACTGGGAGCGACGCAAGGTGGAGGAGAAGGGCCGCGACGGCGTCATGGACGGCATCCCTATGGCTCTGCCCGCCCTCGCATTTGCCGCCAAGGTGCAGAAGAAGGCGGCATCCCAGGGCGTGGACTGGCGAACGCTCCCAGGGGTCCATGCCGACACGCTCGAGGCTCGCTTGCTGGAGCTCGTCGACGAGGCCCGCCGCGGCGGCGTTGACCCCGAGACGAGCCTCCGGTCGGCGACGAACCGCCTCCGCGACGCCTACATCGCCCGTCACTGACTGCCCCATGCCTTGGGCAGTGTTCTCACCAGCAGTACCATCCGCCACACCTGCCACAGGAGCAACAAGACCATGAGTGACATCGAGCACGTCGCGGGCCGGGAGGTCCTCGACTCGCGAGGCAACCCCACGGTGGAGGTGGAGGTCTTCCTCGCGTCCGGGGCGACCGGGCGGGCCATCGTCCCGTCAGGCGCATCGACCGGCCAGTTCGAGGCGGTTGAGCTGCGCGACGGCGGCTCCCGCTACGGCGGCAAGGGAGTGCTCACCGCGGTGGGCCACATCAACGACACCATCTGTGACGCGCTCGAGGGGTTCGAGGCCCTCGACCAGCGCGGCGTCGACCTCTTCCTGCTCGACCTCGACGGCACGCCGAACAAGGCAAACCTCGGCGCCAACGCGCTGCTGGGCGTCAGTCTGGCTGTTGCCCACGCGGCGGCCGAGGAGACCGGGTTGCCGTTGTGGCGCTATGTGGGCGGCGCGAACGCTCGCGTGCTGCCGGTACCCATGATGAACGTGCTCAACGGCGGAGCGCACGCCGACAACAACGTGGACTTCCAGGAGTTCATGATCATGCCGGTCGGTGCGGCGAGCTTCTCCGAGGCGCTGCGCTGGGGCGTAGAGACCTACCACTCGCTGAAGGCGCTCCTCCACGACCGAGGCCTGTCGACAGCCCTCGGTGATGAAGGGGGATTCGCTCCCGACTTGGAGAGCAACGAGGCCGCCTGCCGCCTGCTGATCGAGGCGGTCGAGCGGGCCGGGTTCACCCCCGGGGAGCAGATCGCCATCGCGCTCGATCCGGCGTCGACGGAGTTCTTCAAGGAGGGCGCCTACATCCTGGCCGGGGAGTCGCGCTCGCTCACGCCCGCAGAGATGGTGGAGGAGTACGCTCGCCTGTGCGAGGCCTATCCGATCGTGTCGATCGAGGACGGCATGGCGGAAGAGGACTGGGACGGCTGGCGGCTGATCACCGATCGGGTGGGCGACAGCGTCCAGCTCGTCGGCGATGATCTCTTTGTCACCAACGTAGAGCGCCTCGAACGAGGCATCGAGGCCGGCGTGGCCAACTCGATCTTGGTGAAGGTCAACCAGATCGGAACGTTGACCGAGACCCTGAACACGGTCGGGACGGCAACGAGCGCGGGGTACACGTCGGTCATGTCCCACCGGTCCGGCGAGACCGAGGACGTCACGATCGCTGACCTCGCCGTTGCTACGAACTGCGGCCAGATCAAGACTGGCGCCCCCGCCCGCTCGGACCGCGTCGCCAAGTACAACCAGCTCCTTCGCATCGAAGCTGAGCTCGGCGAGACCGCAGAGTTCTGGGGCGAACGGGCACTGGCTCGGGGTCGCGGCCAATGAGCCGGGCACGTCGCATCGGGCGGTTCCTCGGCGTGGCCGGAGGCGGTGCGGTAGTGCTCAGTGCGTTGGCGATCGGCTTGCTTCCCACTCAGACGTTCCTGACCCAGCGCGGCGATACGGCGGACGCCCAGCAGCGTCTCGAGGTGCTCCGGGAGCAGAACGCATCCTTCGAGAAGCGCATCAAGGGGCTGGAGTCGGACGAGGAGATCGAGCGCCTTGCTCGGGAGCAGTACAACCTGGCGTATCCCGGCGAAGAGCCCTATGCCGTGCTGCCCGCTCCGCTCCCGTCGCTCGTCCTGCCAGCGGTCTGGCCCTTCGGCGACCTCTTACCGCCAGTCGAGTAACCCGACGCAGAGAATCTGTGGGTTGGGGCGGGGCGCCGATAGCGTGCGCCAGATCGAGCGGTCACTCGTCGCGCAGGGAGTCGAGCAGGAATGAGCATCTTTGGAAACCGGGTACCTCGCGTCGAGGATCCCAAGCTCCTGACTGTGGGCGGGACCTATGTCGCCGACCTGCGGCTGCCTGAGCTCGACGGGGCCGGATACGTCACCTACGTCCGATCCACGATGGCGCACGCTCGCGTGCTCTCGATCGAGGTCGACGACGCCCGTTCGGCGCCCGGGGTGCTCGGTGTGTTCACCGCCGCAGACCTCGACCTGGCACCGTTGCCCCCTGGGTCGCCGATGTTCAATCCGGCCATGACGCGCCCATTCCTGGCTGTTGACGTGGTGCGGTTCGTCGGCGAGCCGGTGGCCGTTATCGTGAGCGAGCGACCGGAGCAGGGCGTTGATGCCGCGGAACTGGTGTGGCCTGACTACGAACCGCTTCCGGCGGTGGTCGACCCTGCCGCCGCTCGTCGCGATGAAGTGCTGGTCCACGAGGCGGCTGGCACCAACCTCGTCATCGACCTCGCGTTCGGACGTACAGAAGACCTCTTTGACGGCTGCGAAGTGGTGGTCACTCAAGACGTCGTGAACCAACGGGTGGCCGCCGTGCCGCTGGAGTGTCGTGCTGCTGCTGCCGCGTGGGTGGACGGGCGCCTCATGCAGTGGTCGAGCACCCAGCACGCCCATGGTGTGCGCGACAACCTGGCCTCGGTCTACGGCCTCGACCACTCAGGGGTGCGCGTGGTCGCACCCGACGTCGGGGGAGGCTTCGGAGCCAAGATCGGGAGCTATCCCGAGGAGCTCCTGCTGCCGTGGCTGGCCAGGCAAGTCGGCCGGCCCGTCCGATGGGCCGAGACCCGCAGCGAGAACATGGTGGCCCTCGGCCACGGCCGAGGGCAGCGACAGCGCCTCGAGATCGGTGGCCGCCGCGACGGCACCGTCGAGGCCTATCGACTCACGATCCTGCAGGACGGCGGCGCCTACGCCGAGATCGGGTCGATCCTCCCGTACCTCACTCGGATGATGGCCGCGGGCACGTACGACATCCCCAAGATCGAGGTGAACGCCACGTCGGTCATCACCAACACCACGCCGACGGTCGCCTACCGAGGCGCGGGACGACCGGAGGCCACTGCTGCCATCGAGCGGGCCATGGACCTGTTCGCGGTCGAGATCGGCATGGACCCGACTGAGGTGCGTCGGGCAAACCTGATCCCGGCCGATGCGTTCCCGTGGACGACCCCGACCGACGTGGTCTACGACGTCGGCGACTACGAGCGCGCCCTTGACCTTGCTCTCGAGCAGGCCGGCTATGCGGACCTGCGGGCCGAGCAGGCGCGCAGACGAGCAGCGCGCGATGTGGTGCAGCTCGGGATCGGGGTAGCCCTGTACGTGGAGGTCACCGCCGGTCCGACCGCGGGAGGTGAGCACGCCCGCGTCGTGGTGGAAGCCGATGGCTCAGCCACCGTCTACACCGGCAGCTCCTCGCATGGTCAGGGACATCACACGGCGTTCGCATCGCTGGCCAGTGCGGAGCTGGGCATCCCGATGGAGCAGATCTCCGTCGTGCATGGCGACACGGACCTCGTTGAGCGGGGCGAGGGGACGATGGGCTCGCGCTCGTTGCAGCTCGGCGGCTCCGCGGTGCACGAAGCATCGATCGGGGTGGTCACCCGGGCGCGTCAGCTCGCGGCTGACGCGCTGGAGGCCAATCCCGATGATCTCGTGCTCGACAAGACGTCCGGTCGCTTCCATGTTGCCGGCACGCCTGCCATCGGCCGTACCTGGGCCGAGCTGTCCATGCAGGCCACCGCCGAGGGCGACCCGCTCGCGGTGATCACCGACTTCAAGGCCGCGCAGCCCACCTTCCCGTTCGGGGCGCACGTAGCCGTGGTCGACGTCGACACGGAGACGGGTCGCGTGGTGCTGCGACGGCACATCGCCGTCGATGATGCGGGCCGGATCCTCAATCCGTTGCTCGCCGACGGCCAGCGCCACGGCGGTATCGCGCAAGGTGCTGCCCAAGCCTTGCTCGAGGAGGTCTGCTATGACGAGGACGGGAATCCGGTGACGTCGAACCTGGCTGACTATGCGGCCATCTCCGCGACCGAGCTGCCGTCGTTCGAGCTCGTCGCGATGGAGACACCCACTCATCTGAACCCGCTCGGGGCCAAAGGCATTGGTGAGTCGGGCACGATCGGATCGACTCCTGCCGTCCAGTCAGCGGTGGTCGACGCGGTGAGTCACCTTGGCGTGCGGCACATCGACATGCCCGCCACGCCAGAGCGTGTGTGGCGAGCGATCCAGGCAGCCCAGGGGGTGCCGGCGTGACCAAGCCGATCGAAGCCGAGGGCCTGGTACGCCACTTCGGCGACATCATCGCGGTTGACGGAGTCGATCTCGTCGTCGAGCAGGGCGAGATCTTCGGGTTTCTCGGTCCTAACGGAGCAGGTAAGTCCACCATCGTCCGCATGCTCACGACCCTCCTCCGGCCAACCGCCGGCGTGGCTCGAGTCGCCGGATTCGATGTGGTGGCGCAGGCGGGAGATGTGCGCCGTTCGATTGGGGTGGCGCTCCAGGACGCGGCCATCGACCCGTTGATGACAGGGAGGGAGCTCCTTCGGCTGCAAGCCGTCCTGCACGGCATCGGCCGATCGGAGGCCGATTCCCGCGGCAGCGTCCTTCTCGAGCGCGTGGGTCTCACCATTGCCGGCGATCGGCGCGTGGGCACCTACTCAGGCGGGATGCGGCGACGCCTCGACCTGGCGCTATCGCTTGTCCACGAGCCAACTGTGCTGTTCCTCGACGAGCCCACAACCGGTCTCGACCCGATGAGCCGCTTGTCGCTGTGGGAGGAGGTGCGTCGACTCAACGCCGAGGGCACCACGGTTTTTCTCACGACGCAGTACCTAGAGGAAGCCGATGAGCTCGCCGGTCGAGTGGCCATCATCGACGGCGGCAAGATCGTCCGGGAGGGTCGACCCGAAGCACTCAAGGCTGCGGTGGGGGATCACACCCTGGTTGTGACGGTCTCCGACGCGCAACAAGACCTGGCTACGGAGGTCCTGAGCGGCTTCGGCGGAGCGCGACCCGGCAAGGCTGGGGCACTGGCCATCGGCCTCAAGGGCGGTACCACGGCCATGTCCGGAGCGCTGCGCGCCCTCGAGGACGCAGGTGTCGCCGTTGAGCACGTGGAGCTCGACGCTCCGAGCCTGGACGACGTGTTCGCTGACGCCACGGGTCGCCGGCTCGAGGGCGCAGCACACGATCCGGATCCGGGGACAAGCACATGACGGCCGCGGTCATTCCCCGTCACCGGGTGGAGATCGGTGCGTCCCAGGCGATCGCGCAGGCTCGGTTGCTGGCTCGGCGGTCCGTCGTGGGCACGTTGCGTCAACCTCAGGTGTGGCTACCGGGCTTCCTGTTCCCGATCTTCATCGCTGCGGTCAACACGTCGACGATGGGTCGTTCGACTGGCATCCCGGGCTTTCCCGATGTGGATTCGCTCCTCGACTTCCTGCTCCCCGCATCGATCACCCAGTCAGTTCTCTTTGGCGGGCTCTCGGCCGGTAGCGACACGGCGACGGACATCCAGACTGGCTTCTTCGACCGGCTTCTCGCCTCGCCCGTGTCCCGTACCTCAATCCTCGTCGGCCGGCTCATGGGAGCGTCGGTCACGGGCGCGGTGCAGGCGATGGTGTTCATCGTCCTCTATGGGATCTTCGGCGTGCGCGTCGCGGGCGGCCTCCCGGCTATTGCTCTGCTGATCATCTTCGCCATGGTGCTCGCCCTCGTGATCGGCGGCTTCGCCGCCATGCTGGCGCTGCGAACTGGCTCAGCGGAAGCGGTCCAGAACGTCTTCCCGCTCACCTTCATAGGGCTCTTCATCTCCTCCGCGTTCTTCCCCACCGCCCTCATGACCGGCATCTATCGGTCGATTGCGACGCGCAATCCCGTCACCTGGATGATCGACGGGATGCGACATCAGGTGATCACGGGCCTTGACTGGTCCGAGGCTGGGAAGGCGATCCTCGTAGCGGCCGGGCTCGCAGTCCTGGCGATTGCGGGCGCCAACGCGGCCCTACGCGCTCGATTGCGGCAGGCATCATGACGACGGTCGCGATCAGGCCGACGCGGAATCTGTCGTGGCTTCCGGTCGCAGTCGCGCTCGCCAAGCGAAGCCTGGTGGGGATCACGCGGCTCCCGTCAGCGGTGATTCCGCTGATCGCCATGCCCGTGTTCTTCGTGATCGCGTTTTCCGGGTCGTTCACGTCGTTGACCAAGCTGCCGAACTTCCCCACCGAGAACATCCTCGACTGGATGGTCCCGTTCGCCATCGTCCAGGGCTCCGCCTTTGCTGGGTTCGGCACCGGGTTCTCGATGGTGCGCGACATCGAGACGGGTTTCTACGACCGTCTCCTTCTGGCCCCCGGGAGTCGACTGGCCTTGCTCGTCGCCCCGATCCTCGCTGGCATCGTGCGCTGCACGGTCACGCTGACAATCGTGCTGGGGTTCGGCCTTGCACTCGGTACGGACCTCCCGGGCGGATTGCCAGGTGTGGCCACGCTCTGGGTCGCAGCGGTAGGCGTGGCGACGATTGCGACCGGCTGGGCCCTGGGGCTGGTGTATCGGGTGCCGGATCAGCGGGCCGGGCCGATGCTGCAGCTCGGCATCTTCATGTCGATGTTCTTGTCGACCGGGAACGTGCCGCTGTTCTTGCAGACAGGATGGGTGAAGGAGATTGCCCGCTACAACCCACTCACCGACATCCTCGCATTGGCCCGCCAGGGGTTCCTCGGCGACATCACGTGGTCGAGCACCTGGCCCGGACTGGTGGCTATCGGTGGATCGATGACGGCGCTCTGGCTGTTCGCGGCGAGGGGCCTGAGCAGGTTCGTCAACTGACATGAGCGATCAGGAGAGCTGAGTCGATGGAGATCTCGGTACAAGTCAACGGCACGGGCCACGTCACCGACGTGGAGCCACGACGGCTTCTCGTCCACCACATCCGTGACGACATCGGACTGACTGGCACGAACGTCGGCTGCGACACGTCCAGCTGTGGGGCGTGCACGGTGCTCGTCGACGGTGAGTCGGTGAAGTCGTGCACGATGCTCGCCGTGCAGGCCGATGGTCGGGAGATCATCACGATCGAGGGACTGGCCGATGGTGACACGATGCATCCGGTGCAACAGGCGTTCCGCGAGCACCACGGCCTGCAGTGCGGGTTCTGCACACCCGGCATGGTGATGGCGTGCGTGTCCCTGCTGGCAGAGCAACCCGACCCGTCTGAGCGAGATGTGCGCGAGGGCCTCGAGGGCAACCTGTGCCGCTGCACCGGCTACCACAACATCGTCAAGGCCGCCCTGGCCGCTGCGAGCGCAGGCGCCAACCGATGATCCCGAGCGCGTTCGACTATGTGCGGGCTGACTCCGTTGACGCGGCGCTCGCGGCGCTGGCCGAGCACGGTGACGAGGCGAAGCTGCTTGCCGGAGGGCACTCGCTGCTGCCGCTCATGAAGCTTCGACTGGCGGCGCCCTCGGTGCTGGTCGACATCGGTCGACTCGCAGAGCTTTCCTACATCCGCGATGCGGGGGACCACCTCGCCATCGGTGGCCTCACCCGTCACCGCGATCTCGAGACGAGTGAGCTACTCGGGGAAGAGGCGGCGATCCTGAGGCACGCGGCCGGACAGGTGGGCGACCCTCAAGTGCGTCACCGGGGAACGATTGGTGGATCGATCGCCCACGGAGATCCTGCCTCGGACCTTCCCGCAGTCCTGCTCGCGCTACGAGCGACGATGGTGCTGCAGGGACCCAACGGCGAACGAACCGTTCCGGTGGATGACTTCTTCACTGGGTTCCTCGAGACGGCGCTGGACCCCACGGAGCTGCTCACGGAGATCCGTGTACCCAAGGTGCCCGGCGCGGGATGGTCGTTCCAGAAGTTCAACCGCCGGGCCCAGGACTGGGCCATCGTGGGCGTGGCGCTGGTGCGCAACGGCACGACGGGCATCGGTCTCGTGAACATGGGATCGGTCCCGCTGCGGGCCTCGGCGGCCGAAGTCGCGCTCGACGGTGGAGCGGAGGCATCTGAGGCTGCGTCGGTCGCCGCTGACGGAGCGGAGCCCTCGGCCGATCTGAACGCGAGTGTGGAGTTCCGGCGCCATCTCGCGCAGGTCCTCGTGCGCCGAGCCATCGACGAGGCGAGCTGATTGCTGAGCGGCGATAGCCTCACCTGATGGGTCGGGCAGTCGCAGATGTGGGTGAGGTCGAGCACGCCTTCGCGCAGCACGGCTACCTCACCGACGAGGGCCTCGCCACGGCTGTGTTCTTGGCTCTTCGGATGCGGCGTCCGCTGCTGCTCGAAGGGGAGGCAGGCGTCGGCAAGACCGAGGTGGCCAAGACCCTCGCCCGCTGGACCGGCGGCAAGCTGATCCGCATCCAGTGCTACGAGGGGCTCGACGCGGCCCAGACGGTCTACGAGTGGGATCACGCACGGCAGCTCCTCCACCTGCGCGCCGCCGAGGCCGCAGGCTCCGCGTCTGGGCTGACCACGGAAGTGCTCGAGGGCGAGCTGTACACCGAGCAGTTCCTCGTCCGACGTCCGCTGCTTCAGGCCATCGCCTCGGCGGATGGCAGCACTCCTCCCGTCCTTCTCATCGACGAGCTCGATCGCGCTGACGATGAGTTCGAGGCCTTTCTGCTCGAGGTGCTCGGCGAGTGGTCGATCACGATTCCCGAGCTCGGCACGTTCCGCGCCGACGAGCCTCCGGTTGTCGTCATCACCTCCAACCGCACCCGCGACCTGCACGATGCGCTGAAGCGCAGGTGCCTCTATCACTGGGTCGAGCACCCGAGCTTCGAGCGGGAGGTCGCCATCGTCCGGCTTCGGGCGCCCGAGGTACCGGAGCGTCTCGCTCGCGAGGTGGCTGCCGCTGTCGAGCATTTGCGGACTGATGGGCTCTACAAGCCGCCAGGCGTAGCTGAGACGATCGACTGGGCGGTGGCGCTCACGACGCTCGGCCGAACGAGCCTTGATGAGTCGACCGTGCGTGCGACCTTGGGGACGGTGCTGAAGTACCGAGAGGATCAGGAACGGGTGCGCGCGGCGGACCTCGGGAGGCTTGTCGGCGCGGCCGCCCTGCGGGGCGCTTGATGGCCGGCGATCTGGAGGCGGCCGCAGTAGCGATGGCGCGGGCACTGCGCGGCCTCGGTATCGCCACGTCGCCAGACTCCACCGTTGCCTTTGCCACCGCGCTGGCGGAGGTGGGTCTGAGCAAGCGAGACCATGCCTACTGGGCGGGGCGCGCCACGCTGGTGCACCGGCCTGAAGACGTGCCTACCTTCGATCAGGTGTTCGCGGCCGTGTTCGACGGCGCGCCCGAGGTCTTGCCAGGTCTGACGGCGACCCCCCACGACGACGTCACGCTGCTCGTCGACGCAGACGAGGACCCACCCGCGACCCACGACGTGGAGCCGATCGACGGGCGGGTGTCGTTGCTGCGGTGGACTGAGCGCGAGTTGCTGCGCGACAAGGACTTCGCCCGTTGCTCGGCCGATGAGCTCGACGAAGCTCACCGTCTCATGGCTGACCTTCGGGTGGTGGGTTCCCGTCGGCGCAGTCGTCGTCTGCGCCCGAGCCGTCGGACGCGGGGCACCATCGACCTGCGCGGTACGGCCCGCCGCTCGCTGCGAACGGGGGGCGAACCCCTCCGCACCATGCACCGAGCGCGCGGCGATCGTCCCCGACGAATCGTTCTCCTGTGCGACGTGTCGGGCTCCATGGAGTCCTACGCCCGCGAGCTGGTTCGGTTCGCACATGTGGCCGTCGTTGGTCGTACGCAGGTCGAGGTGTTCACGATTGGCACACGGTGCACTCGGATCACCCGCCAGCTGCGCTCGCGAGATCCCGACGTGGCGCTTCGTGCTGTCGCTCAGGCCGTCGAGGACTGGTCGGGTGGCACCCGGCTCGGGGAGGGGCTGCGCTCGTTCAACGATGCCTGGGGGATGCGGGGCATGGCCCGCGGCGCCACCGTGGTGATCCTGTCTGACGGTTGGGATCGGGGCGCCCCCGCGCTCCTCGGTGAGCAGGTGCACCGCCTGCAGCGAGCCGCCCACCGGTTGATCTGGGTGAACCCGCTCAAGGCCACTCCGGGCTTTGCCCCCATCGCAGGCGGCATGGCGGCCGCGCTCCCGCACGTCGACGAGCTCGTCGAGGGCCATTCGCTTCGTTCGCTCGAGGCATTGGCCAAGGTGATCGGCGCGTGAGGCGGCGATGAGGGATCTGCTGCGAGAGCTCGACCGGTGGCGCAGGCAAGGCAAGCGCATTGCTCTGGCCCGAGTCGTCGACATCGAGGGATCCGGGCCGCGCGACCCTGGTGCTTCGATGGCCGTCAACGAGGATGGCGAGGTGATCGGGTCGGTGTCGGGCGGCTGTGTCGAAAGCGCCGTGGTGACCGAGGCGCTCGACGTGCTCGCCACCGGTGCCCGCCGGATCGTCTCGTTCGGGTACAGCGACGACGACGCGTTCGCAGTTGGTCTGACCTGTGGTGGAACGGTCCACCTCTACCTCGAACCACTGGACTGGTAGTCGCATGCCCGAGGTCACCTTCGATGCCCTGCGGGATGCGATCCGTGCCCACCGGCCGGCCGTGCTGGTGACTGTGGTGGAAGGACCCGGAACGGGTGACAAGCTCCTCGCGGTCGAGGGCGACGACATCGCGGGGCACCTCGGTGATCCTGGTCTGGACCGGGTCGTGCGCCGTGACGCGGCCGCCGCACTTGCCGCGGCCGTCACCTCGATCCGTCACTACGGCGCCCACGGGGAGGCCAACGAGACCGATGTTCTCGTCTTCTTCGAGGCCTACGCCCCGCCACCCCGACTCGTGATCTTCGGCGCGGTCGACTTCACCGCTGCGCTGGTGCGTGTCGCCAAGGTGCTCGGATACCACGTGACCGTGTGCGATGCCCGCGAGGTGTTCGCCACCAAAGCTCGGTTCCCGCTCGCCGACGAGGTCGTCGTCGACTGGCCGCATCGTCACCTCGAGACCATCGGTGAGTCGCTTGGCCCTCGTGACGCGATCTGCGTGCTCACGCACGACGTGAAGTTCGATGTCCCGGCCATCGTGGCCGCATTGCGCACGACGGTGGGCTACATCGGGGCGATGGGCTCCCGTCGAACGACTGAGCAACGGGCTGAACGACTGCGAGCCGAGGGTGTGACCGACAAGGACCTCGAGCGATTGATGGCGCCGATCGGACTCGATCTTGGGGCTCGGACACCAGAGGAAACAGCGGTTGCGATCTGCGCAGAGATCATCGCCCAGCGCACTGGCAGCGCTGCACCGAGCTTGCGCGTCGCAGAGGGACCGATCCACCGTTGACCATCGCGGCGGTGGTGTTGGCGGCGGGAGCGGGCTCGCGCTTCATCGCGTCCGGAGGGATCGGGCCGAAGCCGCTCACCGAGCTGCGGGGGGTCGCGCTCGTCGATCATGTGCTCGCGACCGTGAGGAGTGCCGGGTTCGACGAAGTGGTTCTCGTCGACGGCAGCACGGATCTCTCCGATCGCGCTGCCGATCACCTCGTCGTTCTCCACAACCCAGCGTGGCAAGACGGCATCGCCACCTCGCTCCAGGTGGCGCTGGGCCATGCGCGAGAGCGTGGCCACGAGGCGGTGGTCGTCGGTTTGGCCGACCAGCCGGGGATCACGGCCGCTGCCTGGCGGTCGCTGGCTGACGCGGCTCCGCATCCGCCGTTGGCGGTGGCGACCTACGAGGGGCGACGAGCCAACCCAGTGCGGCTGCACGAATCCATCTGGGATCTCGTGCCTGTTACCGGTGATGAGGGAGCCCGTGGACTGATGCGAGATCGGCCTGACCTGTGCGGAGAGGTACCGTGCAGCGGCGACCACTCGGACGTCGACACAGCGGAGGATCTCAAGCGATGGAGCTGACCAACGACTTCCGGGTGGCTCTCCCCGTGGAGCAAGCGTGGGCGGTTCTGACCGACCTCGAGCGCATCGCGCCCTGCATGCCTGGTGCGCAGCTGCAGGAGGTCGAAGGCAATCAGCACCGCGGCATCGTGAAGATCAAGGTGGGACCGATCACTGCGCAGTACAAGGGTCAGGCCGTGTTCGTGGACCGCGACGACACGACGCACATCGCCGTCTTGCGGGCCGAGGGACGCGAGACCCGTGGCCAGGGTCATGCCAGCGCCACGATCACCGCAGCGCTCGTCGCTGACGGTGATGGCACGGCGGTCTCGGTTGTCACCGACCTCACCGTCACCGGTCGCGTCGCGCAGTTCGGTCGCGGCGTGCTCGCGGATGTGAGTGCGAAGCTGCTCGATCAGTTCGTGGAGTCGCTGGAGAAGATGGTCCTCGCCGACGATGCTGGCGGGTCTCCGGTCGACGCGCAGCCGAAGACGAAGCCCAAACCGAAGCCCCAACCGAAGGCCAAGGCGAAGGCCCAGCCTGAGGTCGAACCGGCGGCCGAGGTCGCGCCGGAAGAACCGGCCAGCGCACGCGTCTCCGACCCCGCGTCGGCACCGGCCGCCACTCCCGCAGTGCGACGGATCCAGTCGGCGGAGCCCGAGCCCATCAACCTCCTCGACACGGCTGGCTCTCCGATCGTGAAGCGCGTGGGCCCGATCGTGGCGATCGTCGCCGTGCTCTGGGTGCTCAAGAAGCTGCTCGGCCGCCGCCAGCGCTAGTGGCCTCGCCCGCTGACCGGGAGGCCGTCGAGGTGCTCCTCGGTCGGCCGGTGCAGGGAGCCTTCGAGGTGGTCGTCCGTCACGACGACGGAAGCCCCGTTGTGCTGCGCAATGCGCCGTTCATGGACGATGGCACACCGATGCCCACCCGCTACTGGCTTGTGGGCGAACCGGAGCGAACCCTCGTATCCCGCCTGGAGGCCGATGGGGGGGTGCGAGCGGCGGAGGCGGAGATCGATGCGGAGGTGCTCGCCGACGCCCACCGCCGCTACGCCACCGAACGAGATGCCGCCATCGCGGCAGACCACGTGGGTCATCGCCCGAGCGGGGGCGTTGGTGGCACCCATAAGGGCGTGAAGTGCCTCCACGCGCACTACGCCTGGCACCTCGCGGGTGGTGACGACCCCGTCGGCCGCTGGATCGAACAACGTCTGTGAACGCTCACGTCCGCATAGCGGACGTTTTGCTTCACAGACCTTGGTTGGTGAGGACCTCGTGCCAGCGGGCGGGGGAGACATGCGCCGGTGTGGTCGTGGCGATGAAGTCGCGCAGCAGGCGGTCGAGGAGCTCCGGTCGCTCCCAGGGGAGGAAGTGGCCAGCGTCGGGCACGATCTCGAGCCGACTGCCGGGGATCAGGTCGTGAGCGATGTGCGCGTGGTCGACGGGAATCACCGCGTCGTGGTCACCCCAGACGATCATCGTCGGGATCTCATGGGCCAAGTACAGCCGGTCGCGAGCGCTGACCCGCTGACCGGCCACGTCGATCACGGCGCGAATCGTGTGGATGAACGCTCGCTGGGCGCGGACATCGGTGAGTCGAGTCCAGGCCGCCCACACCTCGGTGAGGAACGGATCTGCACGAAGCCCGAAGCGACCCAGCACCCCGCCCAGCTTGGCCACCGCGCCGTGGATCTGCGGAGCCAGGATCGCCGGCAGGACGTACTCGGTGCCCGGAAGGCTCAGCGCCCGCAGAAGCGGGTTGACCTCTTTGCCGAGGCCACCGCTGCACACCAGGACGAGTCGCTCGCACATCTGCGGGTACTGGTAGGCGAACTGCATCGCGATCCCGCCACCAAGGCTGTGGCCCACGGTCGTTGCCTTGTCATGCCCGAGCACGCCGAGCAGGTCCCGAATCCCGGACGCGTACGCGCCGAGGCTGTAGTCGCCTCGGGGCTTGGCCGACTCACCATGACCCAGGAGATCGGGTGCGATCACGGTGAAGCGCTCGGCGAGCAGCGGCATGGCGGGCACCCAGGTGCCGGAGCTGCCGGCGATGCCATGGATCATCACGAGCACCGGTCCCGACCCCGCCTGGCGATAGGCGACGTCGTGGCCGTGCACCTTGGTCCAGCGCGTCACCGCCGCCTCACGCACCAGCTCTGAGTGGGCGGCCCCAAGGTCCGGTAATGGTACGACTTTGCCCGAGCGGTCGAGATCGGCCGGGGACGTGCGTGGTCGTGCATTCACCATGCCCACGACGGTACTGAGGGGGCTGAACCGACGACCAAACCTGACCGTGGTGACTCTTGGCACCCCACGGGGAGCTGGTCGGCTACGAACCTACGTCGTAGTTGATTCGCATCTCGTTGATGTTGATCAGGTTCGAGTGTGAGGGCCATCGAAGACCGCGGGGCCGCGGTTCGATCCGGCGCACCACGTCAGCGTCATAGGTGACCTCTTCCTATATCGGATGATTGGACGAGCAGCGGGACCACGAACGACTCGACCATCGCTCGCTCCGTTGCGTCGTCCTTGCCGGGCATCGCCAGCAGCGACACGATCGAACGAAGCAGCCACTCGCCGCGCTGTTCGATCTCCTCGCGTGCCCGAGGGCTCGGTTCGGTGTGGTCGATCGTTCCGACCGACATGGCCAGGAGCAGCTCGGAGCTCTGGCTGACCCGGATCGGGACCCCCATGTTCTCGGGCTCGAACCAGACCGACAGGAGTGGGTCGGACCGGACGGCCGCGATGCCGGCGAGGATTCGATCCGTGAGCGACGCCGTGGTGCCATCGCTGCCCTCGACCGCCATCTGGCCGGCGATGCGGAGCGTCGCCCGATGGACGAACGCTAGGTGCAGGGCGTCTTGGCTGGGGAAGTAGCGGTAGAGCGTGGCCCGCGAGCAGTTGGCGTAGCGAGCGACGTCGGTCATCGTCGCTCTCCCCACGCCGAGCTCGGCGAACGCGAGGCCAGCGGCATCGAGGAGCTCGTCGAGGGCGGCGTCCGCGTCGGCGTGCCGACGCCAACCTTTGTGGGACATATTCGCTAGTCTGCCTCACAATGAGCGCAGCCAGCAACGAGCCCATCCTGATCGACAAGCCCCGGCCGCACACGACCGTGATCACGCTGAACCGACCCGAGCGCATGAACTCCATGGCGTTCGAGCTCATGGTCCCGCTGCACGAAGCCTTCGAGACCGTCGGTGCGGACAACGACACGACCTGCGTCGTGCTCACGGGCTCCGGCCGCGGGTTCTGCTCGGGTGCCGACACCAGCAGCGACGGGGGCGCGCCTCCAAACATCGACGGCTTGACCCTCACCCGCATTGCGACGAAGGCCATGTCGGTGCTCGCCGACCTGGTCCCAGCGATGCAGCGGATGCCTCAGCCGGTGATCTGCGCCATCAACGGCGCTGCCGTCGGCGGCGGCATGTGCCTCACCCTCGGCGCCGACATCCGGCTCGCCGGCGAGTCCGCCTACTTCCGGGCCGCCGGCATCAACAACGGACTCACCGCCACCGAGCTCGGCCTGAGCTTCCTACTCCCGAGGGCCATCGGGTCATCGCGGGCCTTCGAGATCATGCTCTCCGGCCGGGACGTCGACGCGCACGAGGCGGCTGCAATGGGGCTGGTGTCGCGTGTCGTTCCCGATGAGGTGTTGCTCGACGAGGCGCTGGACCTAGCCGACCGGATCAACGGGTGGAGCACGCAAGGCACTGCGTTGACGAAGCGAACCATGTGGGCCGGTCTCGAGATGGGCAGCCTGCGAGCGGCGATCGAGATGGAGACGCACACGCAGCTGTTCATCCGGCTGACCACGAAGAACTTCGAGGAGGCTGTGCGCGCCCGCAAGGAAGGCCGCCCGCCGGCGTTCGAGGATTGACGATGGCGAGCCCCGGCCCCGATTCCACCCGGTTCCGCCGAGTTCTGGACCATGAGACAGCCGCCACGTCCCCCGAGGTGGTCACGTCGAAGGAACCCCGTCCGAGCCGCCGGACGCGGACTCGGGCAGCGGCGCTCCGCTCGTCGCTGCGAGCAGGTCGGCGTCGAGCGGGGTGCCGGCCACGCCGAGCATCATGGCGATGGCCACGTAGGCGCCGACGGTGTAGACGAGATCGAGGACCTGCTGGTGGTCCAGGGCGGTTGACAGCACCGACCAGGTCTCTTCGGCGACGGTGCCGTCGGCGATCAACTCGTCTACTGCTGCCAGGATCGCCCCGTCGACGGCGGGCCATGGGTGTCGTCGATCCGTATCCCGGATCGCCTCGATCTCCTGTTCGGTGATGCCGCACGCACGAGCGGCGAAGAGGTGCTGGTGCCACTCGTAGGCGGAGCCGCGGACATGCGCGACTCGCAGGACGGCGAGCTCGATCTGGCGCTGGCTGAGTCGCGACCGGTTCAGCAGGTAGCCGTTGAAGACCCAGAACGCCGTGGCGAGGTCGGGGTGGTGGGCGAACGTGCCGAGGATGTTGAGGCCGCGTGGTTGTCCAGGAGGCCGGGGGGTCGCGGGGGTGAGCGGGGCGGTGGCGGTCTTCATCACCGGGGACCAGTCCCGGGGCGGGATTGGGGGGATGCGTGGACCGCGATGGGGGTGCTGGGTCATGTCGTCGTCTCCTCGGGTCAGGTCACCCGGCCGCCGTTGACGCCGATGACCCAGCCTGTCACGTAGCCGGCTTCTTCCGTCGAGCGGAGGCCTGGGGTGTCGACGAAGCTCGGTGGGATGGTGTTCACGGTGATGCCGTTGCCTGTCTGTGCGATCGAGGAGGAGATGTTGACGATCCGGCCCCGGTGACGATCGCGGTTCGCTTCTCCGCCCAGGCCGCGATCACCGGGACATCGAGGTTGAGGCTGATGTTCTCCCTACTTACTGGTCATCCTCTCGGGTGTTAGGTGATCGCCCCAGCGATCTTGAGTTCCATGATCTGATTGGGCGAGTAGCCCAGCGCTACGAGCACGTCGTCCGTGTCCGCTGCGTGCTCGGGGGCGGGTACGGCTACGGGCGGCTCTTCATCGAAGATCGCGGGTGCGACGGTGACCGGGAGCGTGACGCCGGAGTCCAGCGTCAGGTCCTGCACGAAACCGTTGATTCGCGCCTGCGGGTCGTCCTGGGCTTCTCGTGGGGTCTTGACCATGCCGAACGGCATTCGTGCGGACTGGAAGGCGCCGGCCCAGTGGTCGAAGGAATGCTCCGCGAACGCGGCGTCGATCACTTGGACGCACTCTTCGATGTTCGCCCGACGCGCGTCGGCGTCGGCGAACCGCTCGTCGTCGAGGAGCTCTGGGTGGCCGATCGCCTCGCAGAAGCGGGGCCAGTACCGATCGGCCTGAAGCGCACCGAGGACCATGAACCGGCCGTCCCGGGTCCGGTAGGTGTTCACGAGCGCGTTGGCGGGCCGGCGTCGGTCGTGTGCGGGCAGCACGTCGCCATCGCTCAGGCAGGCCCCGATGTTCGTTCCCTGGGCTGCCCAGAGCGCGGCGCTCAGCAGGGAGACGTCGATCAGGGATCCCGTCTGCGTCCGTTCGCGCTGGTACAGCGCGGCGGCGATCGCGCCGGCGAGCGCGGTGCCGCACTGGGAGTCCCCGAACGACGGGCCGGGGATCGCGATGGGGTAGTCGTAGTCCACCGGCTTGGCGGCCAGCGCCATGCCGGTGCGCGACCAGTACGACACCGAGTCGAACCCTCCGAGCTCCGCGTCGGGGCCGGCGGGGCCGTGGCTGGTGCCGCGTGCGTAGATGATCCTGGGGTTCCGGGCCCGAATGTCCTCGGGCTCGATCTGCAGCCGGGAGCGGGCCACCCCGAGGAAGTTGGTCATGAAGACATCGGCCTCGTCGACGAGGCGGAGCAGTACGTCGCGCCCGGCCGGGTTGCCGAGGTCGAGGCCGATGCTGCGCTTGCCCCGGTTGAGCATCTCCCACAGGTAGCGGACTCCCGAGGGGTGGGGATCGACGCCAAGGACGTTGATTCCGCGGGCCATGTCGCCCTGCTCCGGGTGCTCGACCTTGATGACTTGTGCGCCCCAGTCGGCGAGGATCAGCGCGGCGCTGGGCACAAAGGCGGCCTGCGCGACCTCGAGGACCCGGACCCCGTCAAGCGGCTTGCTCATGTCAGACCTGGCTGAAGTCCGGGTCGACACCGGCGTCTCGGAGCGCCAGCGCGGCCTTGGCCCCCTGGTGCTTCCAGGTCTTGTTGAACTCGATGCTGCGCTGCACGGCCTCCGCACTCGGGGGCACCATCGGCTGCCTCCCGATCTCGACCATGTCGAGCAGACCCATCGCTTCGTACATCTCGTGCATCCCTTGCTTGGTGTGCGCGAACCCCTCCGAGTCGATCAGCGAGCACTGCTCGGCCCAGTGCATGGCGACCGAGTCGAGTTCGTCGCGCTCCACTACCCGCTGGACGTAGTGCAGCGCTTCGGCCTGGTCGGCGTCCATCCAGCCGCCCAGTGCCCAGAGCTTGTAGACGACGCGGGGTGGGAACATGAAGTACATCAGGGCGTAGGGCCCCCAGGGCCGGCCGACGCCGGTGCGGGCATGCTCGAAGCTGAACCTGGTTCCACGCGTTGCGATCACGAAGTCGGCCGTGAGGAGGATCCCGTTGGCGAATGGGCCGACGAAGCCGTGCACGGCCGCGATGAGCGGCTTCGTGAAGTTCCAGGACGGGAGCATCGTGGTCTGCCGGGCCCACCACTCGCCGTCGACCTGGGGTCCCCCGTCGCGTGCTTCCCGGGCGACCTGCTTGAGGTCATGGCCGGCGGAGAACATCTCACCGGCGCCGGTGAGGACGACGGCCCGGACCTCGTCGAGCCGCTGTGCCGCGGCAAGGGCCATCCAGAGCTCGCGCTCCATCGTCCAGTTGATCGAGTTCCGTGCCTCGGGTCGGTTGAACGTCAGGACCAGAGTGGATCCTTCCATCCGGGTCAGGAGGCACTCGAACGACAGGCCAGCGTCATCGACCTGCACTGCGGATCAGCCTCCTCGTGTGGGTGGACGACGATGTCACGTCAGGCATCGGAGAGCGCGGGCTGTGTCGCACTGAGGCCGTCAAGGGACGCCTCGTGCTCGGTCATCGTCCTGGTCCACGCTGCGAACTCGAGCTGGATCCCGTTGGGGTCACGGAAGTACAGCGACTTCATGAAGACGTAGGGGGACGTGTCGGGGTCGTTGACGAACACCGGCCGGCACTGCCGATCGACGGTCCAGTACTTGATGTCACTGACGTGGACGCCTTCCGCGATCAGCCGTTCCCGGTACTCGTCGAACTTGTCGACAGGGATGTTAAGCGCCATGTGGTTGATCGAACCCACGGCGGTGGCTGCAGAGGGGAGGTCGGCGATCTCCTCCTTCGTCAGCTTCGTGAGATCGCCGCCCATGGTGTCTTCGAGGAAGGCGGCCGGCGAGGCCACGCCAGGCAAGGGCGGAATGGGGTGCCGCTGCCACATGAAGGCCAGGTGAGAGCCCGCCCCGATGTCGAAGAAGAAGATCTGCTGCTCCCCGTCACCGGTCCCCCACTGCGTCGTGAGGGTGAGCGGCATCCCAAGGATCCCGTTGTAGAAGGCGACCGTCTCCTGCATGTCCCGACACACCGGTGCCAGGTGGTTCACCCCGGTGAACTCGAACTTGGGGTTGACGCTGCTCATCCTCAGACCTCCGAATCGTCTCCGGACAGACTTCTGCAGAATGCACAAGTCGTCAAGTACTGCAAGCCTTGAGAGTTCATCGATCCGCCTTTTTGCCGCTGATACTGGCTTATCGTACGGATGTCGTTGACATTATTGTTAGGACTTGTCAGGCTCGGGAGGTGCGAACGCTGGCGGACCAGGCAATGGCGCGGCCGACGAGGCGCGAGCCGTTCGCCGACAGCTCTGTCGGCGCCCGCGGGCTCCGCACCCACCAACGCATCCTCGACGCTGCGTTGGAGACATTCGCCGAATCGGGGTACGACCGTGCGTCTTTGGACCGTGTCGCAGAGCTCGCAGGATGCTCGAGGGTCACCATCTACCAATACGCGAACGGCAAGGACGGCCTGTTCCGTCGGCTCGGCGCCCAAGCGTCGACGCAGATGTGGTCCGCAATGGAGGGCCTCGACGACATCACCGCCGATGCGAGCGGACACGCCTCGCTACGCGCCTTCGTCTCCCGCCTCGGCGATGTCGAAGCCCGCTACGCGCCGGTGATCCGAGCCTTCGACGCGGTCGCGGAGGGTGACGGCTCCCTCACCGGCGAAGCCGCCACGATCCTGCGCAGGGGCGTCGGCCTACTCGAAGCACGCCTCGTCGGGACCGACCTCGCTCCCCGAGCCGTGGAGTCGACGGTCGCGCTGCTCAACCCCGGAATCGTCCGGGCCCTGAGCCACCTCGCCACGCTGCGCGCCGCGGCGCCCGAGTTCTACGGCCGCGAGCGCGTCGACCTCGCCATCGCCGATGTCGCCCACCGGGTGCTGTTCGGCCCCCTTCCTGGAGTGAACGTCCGCCCTCCAGCCACAGCTGACGCTGCGCCGAAGCTGCACCTGAGCGCTGAGTCCGAAGCCATCCTCCAACGAGCACGCGCTCTCGACGTGTCCGCTGCGGGCCCAACCAAGCGGGCCTTGCGGGCGATGCTCGACGCGGCCGCAGGACTCGTCCTTGACCAAGGCTTCCGCGGGCTCCGCATCGACGCCATCGTTCGGGCCGCCGGCGTGTCTCGCGGGTCGTTCTACACCTACTTCGACGACATCGGTGACTTCGTCAACGTCGTCGGTGTTCGGGGCATACGGAAAGCGTCGGCCGTGATGGAGGAGCTCCCCGATGATCTCGCTCCGACGGCCTTCCGTCACTGGCTCCGTCACTACGCCGACGTGAATCGAACCAGCGGACCCCTCGTTCGTGCCTGGCTCGAAGCAACCACCGGACCGCTCCGCCAGGACCGCGCCGCGGTCATCGACGACGGACGCCGCCAACTTGCCCAAACGATCTGCACTCGAGCCATCGGGCAGGCCGAGGTCGACGCTGCGATCCTCCTGGCGATCACCGACGTCTTTGCGTCGCAGTCCCGCAGCAACTCCGAGGTCGGCGTGATGGTCACGATGGTCGAGCGCGGGTTCCTCGTGGCGCAGACCTGAGGTGGGTCGGCGTCAGGCCGCGTTCATCCAGGTCGGCTACTCGATTCGGAGTCCGCTGATCGCCCTTGAGATGACGAGCTGCTGGATCTGCTCGGTGCCCTCGAAGATGTCCATGATCTTGGCGTCGCGGTGGAAGCGCTCCACCGGGTACTCGCGCACGTAGCCGTAGCCCCCGAGGATCTGGATCGCTCGTTCGGTCACCCATGTGGCGGTGCGACCGGCCTTGAGCTTGCACATCGAGCCTTCGGCGTTGGTGTAGCCGCCGTTGTTGGCGAGCCACGCGGCGCGCCAGGTCATGAGCCGGGCGGCGTCGATCTCGGTGGCCATGTCGGCCAGCATGAACGAGATGGCCTGGTTCATGATGATCGGCTTGCCGAACGCTTCGCGCTCCTTGGCGTAGCCGAGGGCGTACTCGTAGGCGGCACGAGCGATGCCCACGGCCATGGCGGCTACGGCCGGACGGGTCGACTCGAAGGTCGCCATCGCCGGCTGCTTCTCGCCGGTCTTTTCGTGATCGCGCGCCTTGGCGAGCTTGGCGTCGAGCTTCTCCTTGCCGCCGAGCAGGCACGAGCCGGGCACCCGCACGTCGTCGAGCACAACTTCGGCGGTGTGTGAGGCACGGATGCCGTGCTTCTTGTACTTCTGACCCTGGGAGAGCCCGGGCGTGTTCGGCGGGATGATGAACGACGCCTGGCCCCGGCTGTTCAGCTCGGGGTCGACCGACGCCACCACGACGTGCACGTTGGCGATGCCACCGTTGGTGATCCACGCCTTCGTGCCGTTGAGCGTCCACTCGTCCTTCGCTTCGTCATAGACGGCGCGGGTGCGCAAGGAGCTGACGTCGGATCCGGCGTCGGGCTCGGACACGCAGAACGCGCCGACCTTCACATCGTCAGCGTCGCCGTAGCACTGGGGGACCCACTCGAGGACCTGCTCCGGAGTGCCGCTGCCCGCGATGCCGGCGGCCGCCAGCCCCGATCCCATGATCGACAGACCGATGCCGGCGTCGCCCCAGAACAGCTCCTCGATCACGACCGGCAACGTGAGCCCGGTCGGGTCGCCCATCATCGCCTGGGCGATGAAGTCGAACCCGTAGAGCCCGATCTTGGCGGCCTCTTGGAGTATCGGCCACGGGGTCTCCTCGCGCTCGTCCCACTCCTCGCCGGCGGGGCGGATCACCGAGTCGGCGAAGTCGTGGACCCAGCTCTGGAGCTGCTTCTGGTCGTCGTTGAGCTGCAGGGAGAACTCGGCCATGGCGGTACCTCGCGGGAAGTCGGCGGGCGGGTCGGGACAACTAAGTTACCAGCCGGTAACAAGTTCAACGTAGCCGGGCGACCCTCCTGCCTGGCAAGTCTGGCCTCACTTCCGGCAAATGCCATGAAACTGGTCGAAGTTCTCAAAGCAGGAACAACGCCTCCTGGGGCAGAATGAGACATCCATGGCGGCGTACCTTGATCTTGACCTCCAGCCTGACGATGCGCTCGTTCAGTCGGCGCGGACGGGTGATCGGCGGGCGTTCGATGAGCTCTACCGACGCCATGCCACTGCCTCCTGGGGGTTGGCGCTAGCGGTCACCCGCGACCCATTGGCTGCCGAGACGGCCGTTGCCGGTGGATTCGCCCACACCCTGGCTCGGGCAGGGCATACCGAGCCGGGCGCCTCGACCCCCAGAGCCGGCGTCGCACTGCTGCGCGCCACCCGCCGGGCCGCTATCGATGCCACGCCCGCCCAGGTCGCTGACGGCTCGGGGGGAACCGTGTTGGATCTGAAGGCGACGTCGCCCCGCGTCGCCACCATCCGAGCCGCCTTCGACGCTCTGCCCGAGCGTTGGCGCAGCGTGCTGTGGCTCGTCGACGTCCAGGGCGGCGACGTCGAGGATGTCGCGCAGGTCGTGGACGTCACGCCCGGTTCCGCGGGGGCGCTGCTCGAGCGAGCTCGCCTCGGATTTCAGGAGCAGGTGCTGCTCACCGGGCTGCGGCGCTCGAGCCCCCACGACTGCCGCCGCACCACCGATCGTCTGACTGCGTACGCGTCCGGGGCGCTCGGTGAGCGCGACGCTGCCCGCATCCGGACACACCTTGACGGGTGTGCGGGATGTCGGGGTCGTCTCGCGGCGCTTGACGACCTCGTTCCGGTGCTCCGCGGCACGCTGCTCGCGCTGCCGCTGCTCCTCGCAGACGGTGCCGCCACTCGCTGGGCGCGCTCCCTCACTCGGAATCTCGGCCCGCTCCGCCTCGGCATGCCCGGCGGGGAGCCGATGCCCCCCTGGGCGCAGCGCACCTTCGCGGGGGCCGTGGCCGCCTTCGTCGCCCTGGGCATCGCTGGCGCGACGCTCGTTGCCGGACGAGGTCAGGGCAGCGGCCGCGACGTCGTCGCTCGGCCCGCAAACGGGGAGAGTGCGCTCGGCGAGCCCGCGCCCACTGATCTCGATGGCGACCCGCTGAGCTCACTGCCGACCTCCCCCCCTGGTGTCACCCGCGCCACGCCCGCGGCGGAGATCGGTGGTGCCGTCGCACTTCCCCGCACCGACGGATCGCTTGGCGTTGTCCCCGACGTCGCAGGTCCGCCCGATCCCACGGCCCCGCCGCCGGTTGCCCCGGACGACGCGGGCCAGGTTCTCACCGTCGACATCCCCGGCGTCGTGGGCATCACCTTTGGTGACGACTGCACCGGCGCTCAGGTGCTCGGCACCGCAGTCGGCTGCCCGCCGCCGGCCGGCGATGGGCCGCTCACCCTCATCACGCCGCTGACCCCCGCGCCGTCGGCGGCATCGGCCTCGACCGAGTCATCTCGCCTCGCATCACTGATCTCGAAGCCGCTCTCGCTGCTCGGTCTCTGAGATCCTCGTTCGGCTCGCGGCCGGGCGATGATCCACGTAGGTGCACGTCGCCGGTAGGTTGCAGCCGATGTCGGTACTGGCGGCCATCGATTGCGGTACGAACTCCACGCGCCTGCTCATCAGCGAGGGCGACCGCCGCCGACGCAAGGTCCTCGATCGCCAGGCGGTCATCACGCGACTCGGCCAGGGGGTCGATGCGACCGGCCGCCTCGATCCGGCAGCGATTGGCCGGACGATCGCGGTGCTGCGCCGATACAAGGATGCGCTCGACCGCCACGGTGTGACCGCAGTTCGGATGACGGCCACGTCCGCGGCACGGGATGCCAGCAACTCAGCTGAGTTCTTCGACGAGGCGGAGACGGCGATCGGCGTTCGACCGGAGCTCATCAGTGGCGCTGAGGAGGGCCAGCTCAGCTTCGCCGGCGCCACCGCCGAGCTTGACCCGGCCGACGGCCCGTTCCTCGTGGTCGACATCGGTGGTGGGTCGACGGAGCTCATCGTCGGTCTCGACCGCGTTGAGGGCGTTCGCTCACTGGACGTGGGGTGCGTTCGACTCAGCGAGAAGCACCTGAGCTCGGATCCTCCCGCACCCGAGGAGCTCTCGAACGCGATCGCGGAGGTCACTGACGGTCTCGACGACGTGCTGCGCGAGATCCCGGCCATGCGCGGTGCCCGAACCGTCGTCGGACTCGCGGGGACCATCACGTCGGTGGTCGCGATCGAGCTTGGTCTCGTCGAGTGGGATCGCGACGTCATCCATCACTTTCGCCTGACGCGACGGGTCGCCGAAGAGGTGTTCCGCACTCTGGCGACCGAGGCACTCGCCGATCGGGTTCACAACCCTGGCCTCGAGGCGGCGCGGGCCGACGTCATCGTCGGCGGATGCTGCGTGCTCGTCGGGCTGTTTCGGACGCTGGGCATCGAGGAGATGCTGGTATCGGAGGCCGACATCCTCGATGGGCTGGTGCTCAGCCTCGCGGAACGGGTCGACGAAGCGCGAGACCGATGAAGCCCGGCACCTGGCAGCCTCCTCGCGATGCCTGGACATCGACGAACGTCGGCCGCTTCGGCAGCCTGCATGGCTGCGCCGATCTGGATGAGCTGCGGGATAAGTCGGTCGCTGACCCGACCTGGTTCTGGGATGCCGTGGTGGGTTCCCTCGGCGTGCCCTTCTCGACCGCGTACGAGTCGGTGCTCGACGATTCCGCTGGCATCCCTTGGACGACCTGGTTCAACGGCGGGTCGCTCAACTTCGCCGACGCATGTTGCGATCGGTGGGCGGCCGCCACCCCCGACGCTGAGGCTCTTGTCTGGGAGGGAGAGGAGGGCGCCACGCGCGCGTGGACCTACGCGGAGCTCCGGGCGGAGGCCGATGGTCTCGCGCATCTGCTCGCAGACCGGGGGGTCGGCATCGGTGATGCCGTTGGCATCTTCATGCCGCTGCTCCCGGAGACGGTGGCGGCGGTGCTGGCGGTGGCGAAGCTCGGCGCGGTGTTCGTGCCCGTATTTTCGGGGTATGGCGCGGACGCCGTGCGCGTGCGCCTCGAAGACGCAGCCGCGGTCGCTCTCATCACCGCTGACGGGTTTCCTCGCCGAACCAAGGTGGTCCCGATGCTCGACACGGCCCTGGCGGCCGCGATCGGTCTCCCGACGCTTCGAACCGTTGTCGTCGTCGATCGAGTCGGGGCCTCCCACCCCGACGACACGCGCGTGGTGGGGTGGCCTGGCGCATCGTCGACCCCGTTTCCGACGGTGATGGTCGACAGCGAGCACACGCTGTTCCTGGCCTATACGTCTGGAACGACCGGTCGACCCAAAGGGGTCGTGCACGTCCACGGCGGATGGACGGTCAAGGTCGCGGAGGAAGGCGCCTTCCAGACCGACATCGGTCCCGGTGATCGCGTCTTCTGGCTCACGGATCTCGGATGGATCATGGGACCGTGGCTCATCACCGGCGCTCTCGCCAACGGGGCGACCATGGTCCTCTACGACGGGGCACCAGACCACCCCGGACCCGATCGGCTCTGGGCGCTCCTCGCTCGTCACCGAGCAACGCACTGCGGAATCAGCCCCACGCTGGTACGCGCGCTGATGGTCCATGGCGAGGAGGTTGTTGCCCGCCATGACCTGTCTGCGCTGCGGATCCTCGCGTCCACCGGCGAGCCGTGGAACGAAGCGCCATGGCACTGGTACTCCGACAACGTCGGCGGGGGGCGTTGTCCGGTCATCAACCTCTCAGGCGGGACGGAGGTCGGCGCATGCTTCCTGTCGCCGCACCCGGTCGAGCCGATCAGCCCGATGTCGCTGGGGGGTCCCAGCTTGGGGGTGGCCGTGGATGTGTTCGACGATTCAGGTCACCCGTTGCGCGGGGCGGTGGGGGAACTGGTCTGCACGAGGCCGTGGCCGGGAATGACCCGCGGCATCTACCAAGACGCCGATCGCTACTTCGAGACCTACTGGTCGCGGTGGCCCGACGTTTGGGTGCACGGCGACTGGGCATCAGTGGACAAGACCGAGGAAGGTCGCGAGGAGTGGTTTCTGCACGGGCGGAGCGACGACACCATCAAGGTCGCCGGCAAGCGCCTCGGCCCCGCCGAGGTCGAGAGCGCACTCGTATCGCATCCGTCCGTGGTCGAAGCGGCTGCGGTCGGGCTGCCTGATGAGCGCAAGGGCGAGGCACTTTGGGTCTTCGTCGTCGTCGGATCCTCAGTTCAGCCAACCGACGACCTGCGCGCCGAGCTGACCGACATCGTCGCGGAACGACTGGGCAAGAGCTTCCGGCCGTCGGGGGTGCGCTTCGTACGGTCCTTGCCCAAGACGCGAAGTGCGAAGGTGGTGCGCAGGGTCGTGCGGGCTGTTGCTACAGGAGCTGATCCGGGCGACATCTCGTCGCTCGAGGATGTCGATGCAGTGACCTCTGTTCGAGAGGCGGTATAGGTGACGACGACATTGATCGGTCGCCGTGTGGTGCTGCGGCCCCTTGCGGTCGAGGACTTCACAGCGTGGCGCGAAGTGCGACGGCGCAACGCGGACTGGTTGTTGAAGTGGGAACCGATGCGCCACGAGGGAGCACCAGATCCCGTGGAGAGCCGAGACGCGTTTGCGGTGCGATGTGGAGCGCGGCACCGCGAGCGCCAGCTCGGCACGGGCTACGGCTACGGGGTGTTTGTCGAGGGAGAGCTCGCGGGCGAGATGAATCTGTCGATCGTGCAGCGAGGACCGTTCCAGAGTGCGTACGTCGGCTATTGGATCGATGAGACTCATGCCGGCAACTCGTATACCCCGGAAGCGCTGGTGTGCCTTTGTCGCGCCGCGTTCGAGGACCTCCACCTGCACCGGGTGCAGATCTCGATCATTCCGCGGAACACCGCGAGTCGACGGGTGGTCGAGAAGCTCGACCTCCGTGAGGAGGGTGTTGCGCAGCGCTACCTCGAGATCAACGGCACCTGGGAGGACCACATCCGCTACGCCATCACCGCAGAGGAGTGGGACGAGCGCCGCGAGCAGCTCTGCTCCGACTGGCTCGACTGAGCCCTAGCGCGAGGTGATCTTGGCCTGCAGGGCCGCGACGCGCTCCTTGAACGCAGGCTGCTCCAGTGACCAGACCTGGGGCACCAGCTCGCGATCCACGGCGTCTTGATGTGTGGCGACGTCGGCCATGTCGGCGATCGTCGCTTTCGTGCGAGCGACGAGCTCGTTGGGGGCGGCCGCTGCTCGGGCGGCCATCTCCTGGGCGGTCGCGAGGAGCGCGTCGTCGGCGACGCACCGCCAGACGAGCCCCACTCGCTCGGCCTCGGCGCCGTCGAGGATCTCGCCGAACAGCACGGTCGCGGCAACTGCCTGCGGCCCGGCAATCCGACGGAACATCCACGTGTGCCCGCCGCCTGGGTGCAGCCCGAGCTGGAGGAACCGAGTGTCGAAGCGAGCATGGGCCCCGGCGACACGCACGTCGCACACGAGGGCGAGGTTCATGCCGGCACCGACCGCGGCACCGTTGACCGCCGCGATGGTGGGGAGCGGGGAGCGGCCGATCCGAAGGAACCCCTCGTAGATCGACCGCAGTCCGCTCTCGGGCCCCTGATCCGCTGACGAGGACAGGTGTGACAGGTCGGCACCGGCACAGAAGGCGGGGGGCTCTCCGGTGACGACGACGGCACCGATGGCCGGATCACGTTCGAGCTGGTCGAAGAGGTCGACGATCTCCATGACCATCGGCAGGGTCAGGGCGTTGCGGTGGTCGGGGTCGGCCAGCGTGACGGTGGCGACGCCGTCGGCGGTTTCGGTGCGCACAAGTGACATGGCCCGAGTCTGGCATCGACGGGGGCTCAGGTTCAGCGGGTCATGTGTCGATGACGTGACTCCAGGCCCCACAATTGTTACAGTTCCGTGTCAGCCTCACGGCCAGTGGGGCCAACGGCGCACAGGTTGTCGATGTCGGGCTTGTTGTTCTTGTGGCTCCAGGGGACCATGTGGTCACTGATTGTTGTCGGTCATCAACCCACGGTGAGGTTTGTGCACGTTCCGTCGATGTCTCTGAGACCGCTGGTGAAGATGCTTGGCGCCCTGGTGGCCGCCGTGCTCGTCATGTCGCCGGCACCCAGCAGTGCGGAGCGGGCAGGCGGCAACCCGTCCGCCGAGCGGGCCAAGGTCCGGGCGCAGCAGGCGCAGGTCGCCACCGATGTCGATGCGCTCACGGCGACTGACGCGGAGGTATCCGCAGCCCTCGACGCGCTGCAGGCCCACGTTGCCGGCCAGGAGGCGCTGCTCGCCGAGGCGAACCGTGCTGCCGCAGAGGCGGAGTCGGCGCTGGCGGAGGCGCTCGCCGCCGTCAAGGCCAAGACGGCCGAGATCGAGGTGCTGCGCGAGCAGATCCGTGAGTTCGCTGTCCAAGCCTTCGTGCACCCGCCCTCCGATGACGCCCTGGAGGCGCTCGACACTGCGGATCCGGGCGAAGCGGCGCAGAAGCGTGCGTTGCTCGAGGTTCGAAGCACGAACGACGCCGACCTGCTCGATCGCCTCACGGCCGCCGAGGAGGACCTCGACGTCCAGCGAGCGCTGGCGGAGGGCGCCGCCCAGCGCGCCCGTGACAAGCGAGCCGCCGCGGCCGACCGGCTCGGTGAGCTGACCTCGGCCCGCGACCAGCAAGCGGCCTACGCCGATCAGGTCAACGCCCGCCTCGCCCATGCGCTCAGCGAGGCCGCGGCGCTGGAGCAGCTCGACGCTGAGCTGTCGGCCAAGATCGCCGCGGAGCAGGCCGAGCTCGCCCGCAAGGCCGCCTCATCCGGTGGGCGCTCAGGTGGCAGCGGCGGCGGGGGATCCTTCAACGGATCGCTCAGCACCGTGCGGTGTCCCACCGGCGGGTCGATCACGGTCGCCAGCTCCATCGCCAGCGATACGCAGGCCCTGCTCAACGCGGCCCCCGGCGACATCAGCTTGTGTGGCTGGGGTTGGCGGAGCTCGCAACGACAGCAGGAGCTGTGGGACGAGCACAACTGCGACACGGGCTGCACAGTCCCCACGGCTCGTCCGGGCTCCTCGATGCACGAGAGGGGCCTTGCCATCGACTTCACCTCGAATGGGCGGGCGATCCAGTCGCGCAGCACGCCTGCCTTCCGCTGGCTTGATGCCAACGCGGGTCGTTACGGGTTCCGCAACCTGCCTTCCGAGCCTTGGCACTGGTCGACCAACGGCAACTGAACCGCTGGTCGCGCGTAGCGACCTGCGCTAGTCCTTGCTGACCGTGGAGGACGAGTCGTCGCGGATCACGGCGGGGGAGTGACGGAAGAACTGCTCGACGTCGCGCTCGTACTGGTAGGCGGTGGCGCTGGATCCGACGAGCTTGCGGATCCGCAATGCCTCCACGAAGTCGGCGATCGCGCCAGCAGAGGTGAACTGGTACTCGAAGCCCGCCTGCTTCAGACGGCGGTTGTCGACGCCGCGGCCGTGGCGCAGCAGCTCGAGCAGCTCCGGTGGCAAGTCGACGATGCCGAGACGAGCGAGCTGGCTGGAGATGAGGTTCATCCCGAACGGCGGGAGCGGAACGGTGCGCTTGCCGCAGATCGATATCACCTCGCTCCACGGCACGAGGCCGTCGCCGGCCACGTTGTAGAGGCCCTGCAGCTGAGTGTCGAGGGCGAACAGAATCGCGCGGACGACGTCGGTCTCGTGGACGAACTGCAGCCGCGGGTCGAACCCGAAGAGGTGCGGCACGACCGGGAGCTCGAGGGCCTTGACGAGCGGCGTGGTGATGTCGGGGCCGAGCACGTTGGCGAACCGCATGATGGCCACCGACACATGTGGATTGTCGACGGCGAAGTCGCGCACGTAGCCCTCGACCTCGATCAGGCTCTTCTCGACGGTGCTCCTGGGCTGTGAGGCCCGGCGCGACTCCTCCGAGAACCACGTGGGGTCTCGAGGGTCGGCACCGTAGACAAGGGTGGACGACTTCACGACAACGTCCCGCACGGTGGAGTCAGGCGCGGACGCCGCGGCGAAGAGGTTCATCGTGCCGATCACGTTGATCTCGTGCATCGTGCGCGAGCGCATGAGCGTGGAGTCGACCACGAGGAAGGTGTGCACGATCGTGTCGATGCGGGCGGCCTTCACGATCCGGGCCAGGATCGAGTAGCTCTCATCACTGCGCACGTACTCCGTGCGCTCGAGCTGCACCTCGGGCTCGAAGCGGTCGAGGCCGACGATGACCTCGACTTCAGGGTCGGCCTCGAGTGCCTGTGCGACTCGTCCACCCCAGAAGGTGCCGAGCCCGGTGATCAGCACGCGCTTACCCATCAGCCGAACCAGACTGACTTGCGGGCGCGGAGCATGTCGAACAGCGCCTCCTGGATCGTCTGACGGATGTGCTCCGACTCGTCCATGATCCGGCTACGGGAGTACCGCGGCTGGTCAGGTTCGACGTCGAAGTGAACGGGATCGAGCACGCGGATCTTGATCTTGGCCGGGAGCGGTAGCACACCGCCGATGGGCCCGAAGGCAAGCATGTTGGCGGTGACGGGCACGTACGGCACGCCGAGCAGCTTGGCGAGCTGTCCGCTCTTCCACACGATCGGCATGGCCTCCTCGGCACCGACCACAGCGATCGGGATGATCGGTACGCCCGCGCGCATCGCGATCTGTACGAACCCGCCTCGCCCGAAGCGCCGGAGCTGGTATCGCTCGCCGTAGGTCTTGCCCGTCCCCTTGGTGCCCTCGGGGAAGACCAGCGCCAGCTGCTCTTGCTCTCGCAGCAAGCGGTAGGCGTTGTCCGGATGAGCAAGCACCCCACCGGAGCGTGCCCACATCGTGCCGACGATGGGCATGCGCTTGAACATCTCGTCGGCCAAGCCATACACCGGGCGACCGAGCTCGGTCTCGATGCCGTGCATGATCGCGGGTGCATCCGACGGGATGGCGCCGGCATGGTTCGACACCAGCAGCGCGCCACCCGAGGTGGGGATCTTGTCGAGACCCTCCCACTCGACACGGTGCCACGATCGGTACAGCGGACCGTAGGCCCGTCGAGCGAGCTCCCGCACGTGCTCAGAACGTCCCCACTCGTCGACGTCTGACAAGCGCGGGGACGGAAGCAGTTCGGCGTCGGGCGCTGATGGAACCGGCACGAGGGCCAGGGAGTGCGATGTCTCCGCACGGAGGTCGATGGTGGCGGGCTTGGCCTCGGCGACCTTGGGGGGCGCTCCGCGGGTCGGGTTTGTCGGTTTCGTGGGCGCCATCGGCCCGATCGTAGGGCCTGGGCCTACCAACCGTCCTGGTCGGCCCGGTTCTCCAGCCAGCTCTTCCCCACCTCGCAGGTCGACTGAATGGGGCACCAGCGGCACGGTGGGCCCGGCCGCAACGCCGGCTCACGACCCTCGTGGCGAAGGGCGACGGCGCTCTCCACCCCGTGCACGACTCGTTCGAGCGCGCTCTCCAGCAGGGCTTCGGTGACCACCTCGTCCTGGAGCCGTGCGCCGTCGAGGTAGTAGCTGGCGAGAAGTCGGGGCGGCACACCGATGCGGATCGTCTCGACGAGCGCGTAGAAGCGCAGATCGTCGCGGTGGCTCGGCGAGAAGGCACCGGTCTTCAGATCGATGAGGACCTTTCCGGCGCGGGTGCCCTCGGATCGGCCGATGGTGAGGTCGACCTTGCCCGCCAGCACGATCCGGTCGTCGCACAGATCAGCGCGGAGCTTGCTCTCGGGCACCGGCCGCCACCGGGCTTCAAGCGGTGGGAAGCACTCGAGGAACATGGCGACTCGCTCGACGGCCTCGCCGTGCAGCTCAGCCCGTTCGCCTTCGCCCAGGGCGCCGAGGTAGTCGGAGATGCGGTCGTTGCTGGCGATGAGTCTGGCGAGGGCCTCGTCGACGAGCACGCCTGGCGGTGGGTCGCCCCGCCAGCTGACGGAGAGCTCGATGGCCTTGTGGGAGACGACGCCGCGGGCATTGGCCGGGTTCCAGGCGAACTCCTCGGCCTCCCGGGCCAAGAACATCCCCTCACATCCATGCACCGACGACAGCAGGTGCTTGCTGACCCACAGCGTCTCGCCCTTCGGCAACCGCCCGGCCGCCGGAGTCAGGCGGTCCACGAGCTCGGCCCGGAGCTCTGTGCGGAGCCGAGGGTCGAAGGCGGGTCGCTCCTCGGGTCGGGCCCCGAGGGCCCGCAGCACCTCAGCCTGGGCCGGGTTCAGCGCGTCGGCCGACGTCTCGGCGGCTGTCTCCGCACCCGTCTCGGCCTCGGGTGCGGGTTCGACGAGATCCACGGGGCCATTGTCACACCTCGCGAGTTGACTGGAGAGGTGATGCAGTCGTCTTCCCTTCGCTTCGCAAGAGCCGTACAGAGCCTCGGGGCGGCGGCGCGCACCCAGGGGCTTGTGGTTCCTGGCTTTCGAAGCCCGCCGCGCCTGGTCGGCGTGCAGCGATCGATCAAGCGCTGGCCCGGCGGGTCCACGGTGGCGGTCGTGGTGCGGGGCCGCCCGTGGGCGGCGGTCCAGGCCGACCTCATCGAAGGGGTCATCGCCGCCAACGCCCTCGATAGCCCGGCCGCGGATCGGGCCAGGGCAGATCTCTGGAACGCGCTCGATGGTGACGGCAGACCGGCCATCCCGTCGCGCGTGCGAGCCGCCTGACCGGTACCGTCGGCTCGATGCGGTCATGGCGGCTGCTGGCCGCTCGGCTGGCGATCAATGAGGTGGATGTCGAGGTCGCGTACGCCGACCTGTTCGTCGTCCTACGTGAGGGCGACGATCGCCCGGGTCCCAACGACTGGGAGGCGACCGTGCGAACAGCCGAGCGCCATCATCTGCTGCCGGGCACCTACGAGCTTCGCGTTGACACGCCCGACGATCTGGTGCTCAGCGGTCACGCCATGCTGCGGTTCAGCGACGGTCACCAGCACCTCTTCAGAGGCGATGGCGACCTCGGTGGCGTCGACGCTGCCTTAATCTGAGCGAACACCCGCCCGGGTGGCGCAACTGGTGGACGCGGAGGGCTTAAACCCCTCTGGCCCTGTAAGGGCTGTGCGGGTTCGACCCCCGCCCCGGGCACTGCAAACTCTGGCTTTCTGATGAGCGGGTCGGATCAGCCAAGGCGTGTGCTCACGACGGATGGGTGACTACGCGGCGGAGTGCTCACGGTGCTCCGTGGTGCAACGCAGTCGCTGTGAACCAGCACGACCCCAAGCACGACCATCAGCACGACCCGAGCGGACGTCGGGCGACGCGAATATCGCCGGGTGTCTGGTGCGTGCGCGGTAGCAGGACCGTCCTGATGGCGTGCTGATAGGTGCGGGCTTCTGGTGTGACATCGC
>JBBDWQ010000033.1:0-3018 GCA_040902805.1 Acidimicrobiales bacterium | reverse complement strand
TGGGCTTCGTGATGCTCGGCATCGCCACCCTCACCGACTTCGGTCTCAACGCGGCCATCTTCGGCATGGTGGCGCACGGCCTCATCACCGGGATGCTCTTCTTCGTGGCTGGATCCGTGAAGGAGCGCTACCACACCCTCGAGATCAAGCGCCTCGGCGGGCTGCTCCTCAAGGCCCCCAAGCTGGGCTGGATCCTCGGCTTCTGCACGATGGCATCGCTCGGCCTGCCCGGTCTGGCTGGGTTCTGGGGCGAGTTCCCGGCCATCCTGTCGGCGTACAACCCGGCCGCCGGCCTGTCGGAGGAGCTGTTCCGGACCTACATGGTCGTGGCCGCCGTCGGCACCGTGCTCGCGGCGGGCTATCTCCTGTGGCTGTTCCAGCGCACCGCGTTCGGCACCACGTCCGAGGAGTTCGACGACGCCGACATCCCGGACGTGCACATCACGGAGTGGATCGCTTGGCTCCCGCTGCTCGTTCTCATCCTGGTGCTCGGTGTGTACCCCGACCTCGTGTTTCAGATCACCGACCCGGCCGTCTCATCGCTGGGCCAGACCTTCGCAGCGTTGGGCAAGTAGACCCACATGCTCGCTTCGCTCCTGCAGCAGGGGACCCCATTCCTTCGACCCGAAGTCGACTGGCACGCGCTGGCGCCGGAGATGGTGCTCGTCGGTGCCCTGGTTGCGGTGCTGCTCGTCGATCTGTTCACGTCGGACAGCTCTCGAGGCATCGTTCCGCAGGTGGCGGGCCTTGGCCTGCTCGCGGCGATGGTCCCAGTGCTCACCCTCGCCGTCGATGGCGCCGATCGATCGATGTTCGGGGGCGCCTACGCCGTCGACAACTTCTCGCTCGTGCTCAAGGCCCTGTTCCTGCTGTCGGGCTATGTGGTCGTACTGCTGTCCACGAACTACATCGCCGAGGGCGATTACCACGAGGGCGAGTACTACTTCCTGCTCCTCAGCTCCATCCTCGGCATGACGGTGATGGCGTCGTCACGCGATCTCGTGTCGATCTTCGTGGCGCTCGAGCTCCTGTCGATCCCCGCCTACATGCTGGCTGGGTGGCGCAAGAGCGATGCGCACGGCAACGAGGCGAGCGTGAAGTACTACCTCATGGGTGTGTTCGCTTCAGCAGTGATGCTCTACGGCATGTCGCTGCTCTACGGGCTCTCCGGCAGCACGCTCCTCACCGACATCGGTGCGGCCGTCAGTGCCGGCGACAGCCGCCCCTTCATCACCCTCGGCATCGTCCTCGTGGTCGTCGGGTTCGCGTTCAAGGTGTCCGCCGTGCCGTTCCACACGTGGGCACCCGACACCTACGAGGGCGCCCCGACGCCGATCACGGCCTTCCTGGCGGTGGCCTCCAAGGCGGCCGGGTTCGTGGCCCTGCTGCAGCTCGTGCTCGTCGGCTTCGGTGGGCGCGACGACGTGATCGAGCCGCTCATGTGGGTGCTCGCTGCGCTCACGATGACCGTCGGCAACCTGATCGCGCTCCGGCAGACGAACATCGTTCGCCTGTTGGCGTACTCGGGTGTGGCCCAGGCCGGGTTCATGCTGGCCCCGCTCGCCGTGGTGGGCACCAACCCGGAGGGTGCACTGCACGCGATCGTCACCTACCTCCTCATCTACGCGGCGATGAACCTCGGAGCGTTCGCCGTCGTGCTGGCCGTTGCTCGCAAGACCCGCAGCGCGGAGATCAGCTCGTGGGGCGGCCTGTTCGAGTACGCCCCAGGTCTCACGGTGCTCATGACCGTGTTCCTGTTCTCCCTCGCGGGCATCCCGCCGCTCGGGGGCTGGCTCGCGAAGTTCGTGGTGTTCCGCACGCTCATCCAACCCGACCTCACCGCCGGGGGCGTCACGCTTGCCGTCGTGGTCGGTGTGAACTCGGTGATAGCGCTCTACTACTACGCGAACGTCGCCAAGGAGATGTGGATGAAGCCCGTCCCCGACGGCGACCGCACCCCGATCCGGGTCCCGTTCTCGCTGACCGCCGCGCTGGCAATGTCCGTCGTCATCACCGTCGCCTTCGGCGTTTCGAACCTCGCCACCCGCCTCGGCGACCTTGCCAGCTTCCTTCCTGCCTAGGTCTGCTCCACATGCCCGCCGAGGTTGGGGGCATCGGGGTACCGATTCGGTATCTCCATGCCCCGAACGTGGACGCGAGCGGCGCGCCTAGCGTCGCTGGTGTGAGTGCCGAGACGATGCTGCGCGACGTGATTGAGCGGCACGGGCCCGTCGGCTTCGACGTCCTCGTGGACATCGCCCTGTACAACTCGGATCACGGCTTCTACGCCACCGGTGGGAAGGCCGGTCGCCGCGGCGACTTCATCACCAGCCCGGAGGTAGGTCCCCTCTTCGGCGCGGTGGTGGCTCGGGCACTCGACAACTGGTGGCGGGAAGCGGGGGAGCCCGAGGTGTTCGTCGTGGTCGAGGCCGGGGCCGGCCCCGGCACCCTCGCGAAGAGCGTCGTTCGTGCGGAGCCAGCATGCGCGCGGGCGCTGCGCTACGTGCTTGTCGAGAGCTCCGCAGCGCAACGGGCGCAGCACACAACGGGCCTGGTCCTGGGGGACTCGGCCGCAGCCTTCGCCGCCCTCACGATCCCTGATGACGATGGTCCCCGAGCGGATCTACCAAACGGGCCGATCGTCGTGAGCGTTCCGCACCTCCCGCGACTGCCGGGCCCGTGCGTGGTGCTGGCCAACGAGCTGCTCGACAATCTGCCGTTCGGGCTGGCGGAGCGAACCGCGGATGGATGGGATGAGGTCAGGGTCGGCCTCGCCGGGGACTCGCTCGTGGAGGTGCGCGTGCCACTTGGGGCCGACGAGGCGCGCTCGGTCAAGGGGCTGGCCCCCCAGGCAACGCCCGGTGACCGGATCCCGATGCAGCGAGCGGCCGCTTCGTGGTTGGCGGATGCGCGGGCGCTGGCAGGCGCGAGTGGACGCGTCGTTGCCTTCGACTACGCCACCACGACCGCCGATCTCGCAGCCCGCCCCCAGGCGGAGTGGCTCCGCACCTATCGCGG
>JBBDWQ010000032.1:94574-103106 GCA_040902805.1 Acidimicrobiales bacterium | reverse complement strand
GTGTTGGCCGCGGCCACCCTGATCTTCGCGTTCGCGTCGAGAGATCCCGCTGCCGACCGCCGTTGGTGAGACGCTAGTTGACCCCTAGCGTCACAAGGTATAGCGTGGCGAGGTATGTGAACCACCTCCAGCTCCGAAGCCTTCGCTGATGGCCAGGCCAGGCCAGGCCAGGGAGCTCGGGTCGACGGCCGGCGGCGGCAACGAAGAAAGCGATGGTTGATGGCATGAAGGCAGACATCCTGAAGGGGCATCTCGACCTGCTGTTGCTGGCCATCGTGGAGGGTGGCCCGCAACACGGGTATGCGGTCATCGAGGAGCTGCGCCGGCGCACAGAGGGGGCGATCGACCTGCCGGAGGGGACGATCTATCCGGCCCTGCACCGCCTGGAGCGGGCCGGCCTGCTGAGGAGCAGCTGGTCGGAGGTCAACGGTCGGCGCCGCCGCAGCTACTCGCTGACGACTGGGGGCAAGAAGGCGGCGCGGGAGAAGCGGCGCGAGTGGACGGCGTTCGCGCTCACCGTGCAGCGAGTGGTGGGAGCTCCGGCATGGCCGACGATGGCCTGATCACCGCCTACCTCCGCGAGCTCGAGTTCAGCGTCGCCCGGCTGCCCGACGCCGCCGACATCGTCGCCGAGGCAGAGGACCACCTCCTCGAAGCGACCGAGCGCCTCGTGCGCGACGGGCACCGCCCCGCGGACGCGGCAGCCGAAGCCGTCGCCCGGTTCGGTTCGGCTGCTCTCGTCGCAAGGGTCTGCGCCGCCGAGTCGAAGCGAGGAGCAGCCGTGCCCACCTCCCGTACCCGTGTCGCTGGACTGGCGGCCATGCTCACGCCGGTGCTCCTCGTCGTGGGCCAGTATCTCAACATCAACGTCCCGTCCGATCGGGGGTCCGTCCACGGGATCGGGGTGATGATGCTGGTGGTTGCGATCCCGGCTTTCGTGTTCGGTCTCTGGGGTCTGCGGGCGCGACACGGAGGACTGGGACGCCTCGGCAAGGTGGGGATCATCGCCGCGTGCATCGCGCCCCTCTGGTTCTTCGCCGCGTGGGCCGGGCTGTTCGTCGGCATCGCGCTGCTGTGCTTCGCCGTCGTGGCCCTCGTGGTGGCGATGCTGCACGCCAACGTGTTGCCGGTCGTGCCGCTCGTCTTGGTGGGTGTGGGTCCAGTAGGCACGATCGCACTGGTCGCGGCGGTCACCGCTGCGGGCGGCGACGCCGGCTGGGGCAACGCCAGCGCCTTCGTCTACCTACCGGCGCTGCTCATGGTGGTCGGCTACGTCTGGCTCGGCTGGCACCTGTGGCGTGAGCCCGCCATCGACCGCCCCCATCACCCCGATACCCTCGCGACCGCCTGAAGGGCCTTCCGATGAAGAGAACCCACCATGGCTGACTCGCCTGGGGCCGGCACTCCGCTCGACCTCGGCGTGCCTGCCGCGCGCAACGCCCGCATCTACTCCCTCCTCGGGTTGGCGATCACCGCTATCGTCGGACTGCTGATCTGGGATCTGCTCGGGTTGGTTCTCGGGCTACCCCTCGCTGTGGTGGGCCTCGCTCGCGGCGCCCTCAGACTCGGTGCAACCCGCGGCTATCCGCGTGACCGTCGAGCGGCGATCACCGCGATCATCGCCGGTCTCGCGTCACTCGCCCTGGTCGTCCCCATCTGGATCAGCGCAAGCAACTCGGGCGACGAGCCTCTCGACTGTGGTGATGACCCCGGCAACGCCGTGAGGTCAGCTACGCAGCAGTGCCTTGGTGAAGGCCACGACCTCATTGCTGAACCGCGATGGATCATCCCAACGTGGGGTGTGCCCGACGCCGGGGAAGACCACCAGGGTGGCGTCAGGGATTCGGCCCGCCAACTCGTCCTGCATCTCTCGTGAGACCACGGCATCGTTGCTTCCCCACAGCAGCAGGGTGGGTGCGGTGATCTGGGACAGCTCAGCGGTGTCGTCGTAGTGCAGCAGATCGGTGAACATCGCGTGCCATACCCGTGTGGGGACCTTGAGCAGCTCAGCGACGATCTGGTCCAGTAGCTCAGGTGCCACCATGTCCGACGAGGTGTCGATCACGAAGGAGCGGGCGAACTCTGGGCTGATCGGATCAGGTAGATCCGAGACGACTGAGTCCACGAACTCCTGGAAGCCCGCGTGGCCACACAGGGTCGTCGGCGACGCCTCGAGGATCAGACCGGCGACCCGCTTGGGATGATCGAGAGCCACCCGTCGGACGACGGGGCACGAGCCCGAGTGTCCGGCCAGCACCGCTCGTTCGACACTGAGTGCGTCAAGGAGAGGGACCACATCGGAGGCGAGGTCTTCGACCCGGTAGCCGGTCTCGGGCTTGTCAGAGTCGCCGTGTCCACGTTGGGACACCGCGACGGCGCGCAGATCAGGCGGCAGCAGGTCGAGCACCGGCTGGTAAGAGCGCCACGAGTCGGTAGGTCCCGGGAGCAGCAACACGACTGGATCAGACGCGCGGCCTTGATCCGTGTACGACAGCGAGAGACCAGACTCCAGGGTGACAGACATGGGACTCACCGTGGCACCGACGCTAGCGACTTGCCGACGCCCTGCCGGTCCGGACTCGAGGTGTCCTGGGCCCGGACGATCACCTTGCGCCGAGGCCGGCATCGCGGGCCCGGACGATGGCCTCGGCCCGCGAAGCAGCGTGGATCTTGGCCATCACCGTCGAGACGTAGTTCCGGACGGTCTTCTCGCTCAGGAACAGCGCCGCCGAGATGGCTCGGTTGTCAAGGCCGGCGGCCACCTTGTCGAGCACCTCGATCTCCCGGTTGGTGAGGGCGGGGAACGCGCCGCTGGGGTCCTCGGCCGGGTGGGCTTCGACCATGCCGGCAAGGCGGCGGGCCACGCCCGAACCGAGGATGGCCTCGCCGTTGTGGGCGGCCTCGATCGCCCGCATGATGTCGGCCTGGCGAGCGCCCTTCAGCAGATAGCCGCGGGCGCCGCTGCGCAGCGCGGCGATCACGCTCTCGTCGTCGTCGAACATCGTGAGCACGATCACCGACACATGCGGGGCGGCTTCCACGATCTGGCGGGTGGCGTCGATGCCGTTGGTGCCGGGCATCTGGAGATCCATCAGCACCACGTCGGGCCGTAGCTCGAGTGTGCGGGCGACTGCCTCGTCGCCATCCGACGCAGTGCCCACCACCTCGACGCCCGCTTCGTCGGCCAGCAGCAGCGAGACGGTCCGCGTGAACGTGGGGTGGTCGTCCGCCACTAGGACGCGGATGGCCGTCATTCGACCGCCATCACTGCGACCGGGAACCACGCGGACACGATGGTGCCTCTTCCGGGTCGCGAACCCACGTGAAAGCGTCCCTCGAGCTCGGCGACGCGCTCGCGCATCGACGCGAGTCCGATGCCGGGGGTGTTGTCCGCTCGCAACCCGATGCCGTCGTCCTCGACGGTGAGCGCGAGGCCGTCGTCGGCCGAGAGCCGCACCGCGCAGTGGGTGGCCTCGGCATGGCGCGCGACGTTGGTGAGCGCTTCCAGCGCGACCCGGTAGGCGGCGACCTCGACCGCGGCGGGGAGCGGGCCGATCGCCTCCGGGGCGTCGATGACGACGTCAAGGGGATGGGAGGTTGCCGCAGAGCGCTGCGCCAGCGTGCGGGCGTACTCCCGGACCGCGCTCACGAGACCCAGATCGTCGAGGGCCGCCGGGCGCAGCTCGTAGACGAGGGCGCGAACGTCCTGGATCGCCCCCTGGAGCTCGCGCTCGAGGTCCTGCAGGAGCGACTCGAGCTCGGGCTCGCCGTCGAGTCGCCGGGCGGTCGCCTCCAGCCCCATCGCCACGGTGGCCAGCGTTGGGCCCAACCCGTCGTGGAGGTCAGCACGGATGCGCCGCCGCTCCTCCTCCCGGGCGTTCACGAGCACCAGCCGTGAGCGCCGCAGGGCCTCGACGAGCGTGACGTTGTGGGCGAGCACGCCCGCCTGCCGGGCAAGGGTGCTTACGATGTCGCGCTCGCCCCCGGTGAGCGGCTCACCGGGGGCGCGTCGACCGATGACGAGCTCGCCGAGCATGACGCCCTGGTGCGACAGGGGGAAGCGCTCCGCGTCGTCCGTCGGCGTCCCCGTGATGGCGACGGTCGAGGGTTCGTCGTCGACGAGCAGCTCAGCGCGTGCGAAGGGGAGCCGCAGCTGTGCGCAAAGCGTGTCGGTCACGGTCTGGAGGGCGTGCTCGCTCGCCGGTGCGCCCTCGATGCTCGAGCCGAGGGCCCGCACCACGCCGAACGGGTCATCGCGGGTGCCGAACAGTCGCCGGGCCAGCCACCGGTTGAGTCGATCCCGCACCAGCCCGAGCGACACGGCAACCACCCCCGACCCGATCACGGCCGGCACGACGTCGGACCCGGGCCGCACCGTCGCGACGACCCAGACCGTCCCGAGGTAGATGGCGGCGCCCGTCGCCACCACCGCGGCGTAGAACGTCGCCCGTCGCACGATGACCTGGATGTCGAGGAGGTGGTGCCGCAGGATCCCGACCGCCAGCACGGCGGGCGCGACGGCGAGGGCCCAGACCTGCACAGCCGCCGAGTCGTCCACCAACCGCCGGGGCAGCTCGTGGACGAGGCCGTGAAACAAGTCGAGGAACGTCGGCAGGAGCAGCGCGACCGTCGCCACCGCGAAGCCCGCCTGGCGTCGTCGCTCCGGCCGTTCGGCCCTGACGGTCGACCACACCATCGTGCTCATCGCCAGCACCGCCACGATGAGCGTGCCCTTGGCGAAGGTGTTCTCCCACCGCTCCGCCGTCGCCCGGATGCCGGTGGCGGGCTGACCCTGGAAGTACTCCGGCGTGTACAGCATCGAGTGGGCGGTGGCCCAGGCGGCGGTGGTGACGGTCCCGGACACGAGGAGAGCTCGGCGCCACACCGTGCGGAGGAAGCCGTCGGGGAAGGCGAGCGGGACGAGGGCGATGAGGATGCTCTGGGACACGATCCACCCGGACACCCCCAGGTGCAGGAGACCGCGGATGAAGGTCTCCCAGCCCGGGCGGTACTGGATCAGCCAGGCGATGCCCGGGACCCCGGCGAAGGTGGTCCACACGGCGGCGCCGGCGGTGACGACGAGCCACCCGAGGGGATGATCCGGGCGGCGGCGGGCCACGAACCCACCCACCGCCACACAGGACGCACCGATGGCGAACTGCGACCACGAATAGGGGTTCTCGTTGGGACCGCCCGCCGCGAGGGCTGCGACACCGAGGGCCGCGACGCTGGCGCTCGTAACCACCACCGCCCACCACACCACGTTCGCCCGTCGGGCCGTGCTGCCCATCGCCGCGAGGCTACGAGTTCCTCTCGGTCCGCGGGAGGTGACCACACCTACGGCAGGCAGCCGCTGACCGATCCGTGCTGCGTGAACATCTTGGTGGTCCCGTCGAACTCGTCGAGATCGTGACCCCCGCTGGCGACCCGAAGCAGGGTCCCGAGCTCGGATCGCGCAGTCAACGAGAAGGTGCCCGTCTGGACATACATGCCGTTGGGCATCCAATGGCCACCGAACCAGATCGTGAACCTCCCGGTGTACACGTGGCCGGCCGTCACGAGCTCGGCGGTACCGGTTGACGTTTGGGTGAGCTGGCGGATCACACCGTCCGGGTCGTCCTGGAGCAGGGCCACGACCTCATCGTCGGTGAGCCCGGGCTCCGTTGCGGCGACGGCGGCATTGGTGTGCTCGTCGAAGGTGACGGTGCCAGCCGTGCCGCACGGGCTGTTGTCCGCGTCGAAGCTCTCCGTGACGACGCGGTCGGTGCGCACGGAGTAGCGCACCAGTCCCGGGCCGGTCGCTCCGGCTGCCATGGGGGCGATGAGGGTGGTTGCAAGCGCCGCGACCGCGAGCCCGGCAATGGCGAGGTGCTTCGTCATGCCCGGCCTCCTTGCGCGGTGACGGTGACGACGGGACGGCGGACCATCGAAGTGCCGACCCGAACGCCGAGCCATACCGCCAGCGGCGTGCCGAAGTAGACAAACACGAAATCGCCGACACTGATCACCTCGCGGAGTTGACCGGTCTCCACCGGGCCGTGCAGTCCGTTGGTCAAGGCATAGGACACCCCGATCGCCGCATAGGCCGTGCAGAGGAGCATCACGGCTGCCCCTGATGCGGCGTGCTCGCCGCGGTAGCGCCAGGCAACCATGGCGAAGGGAAGCGCAAGCACCACGAGGAAGGGCGCTTGCACCCATAGGGCATCGACCACGACCACTACCGCGATCGCGCCGGCGATCCGACGCGTCCGGTTGGCGCCTGAGCTCATCGGCATCTGACTCGACCTCCTCTGACGCACGGCGGTCGCCGGGCGGCCCCTTCCTTGTACGGAAGCAGGGGCCGGTGGGGAACGGACCGCCGTCCCGAACATCTGGGACATGCTGAGGACACGGCGATGGTGAGGCCGAGGTCGGACAACGGGGTTGGGGGTGCAGATCAACCTCCGGTTGCCAGACGCCCTCGTCGACGGCCCCCGTCGTCGCAGTCACGTCATTGCGACGTTCGCGCCCCAACCACCATGGGTGCGCCACCCAATGGTCGGTTGACGACCATGCCGACCGGCCGAGGGACGTCGTTCGACGTTGCCGTGATGTCGAGTCGCTGGGCGACACGGGCGATGATGAGGGTGAGCTCCATCTGGGCGAGTGCGAAGCCGATGCAGTTGCGAACGCCCCGGCCAAACGGCACCCAGGCGATATCAGCGAGGGCCTTGTGCTCCGGATCGGGGTCGATGAACCGGTCCGGATCGAATCGCAGCGGATCGATCCACGCCCGTTCGTCGCGACCGGCAAGATGCGCAGACCACAGGATCAACGTGCCCTTGGGAATGCGGTAGCCGCCCACCACCAGGTCAACGGCAGCCTCGCGGGGACTGATGACGCCCGCGGGATGCAGCCGGGTGGTCTCACGCATCGTTCGATCTGCGAGGTCGAGCGCGGCAAGCGTCTCCGGGCCGTATACGTGCTCCGCTGGGACAGGGCCGAGGACGTCATCAGCTTCTGCTCGGAGGCGCGTCCACAGCCCGTCGGTCTGGGATGCTCGCCAGAACATCCATGACAGGGACGCTGACGTCGTGTCGTAGCCGGCGCCCATAAGTGTCGCGACCTGGTCGCGGATCTCCCCATCGGAGAGCTTCCCGTCGGCAACGAGCGACCCGAGCACGTCGAGGGGGTCGTCGGTGGGCTGTGATCGCAGGTGGGCGATCTCGGCGTCGATGATCACGTCGATCGCTCGCCGGTCAGCCCGCACCCGGGCCCGCTTCGTGCCGGGGAATGGGTGTGGGACCTGCTTGACCGCTGGAGACTCGAGGTAGTCCTGAGGGCGTTGGAACAGCGCGCCGATCTCGTCGGACCGCTCGGCGAGCCGCTCACCGAAGAGGGACCTGATGGCGATCTCGAGAACGAGCGATCGGCCCACCGTGTACATGTCGATCTGCTTCGAGGCCCCATCGAGGCCGGCGATGACGCGGTCGATGGCGGCGTCGGTCCGCTCGACGATCATCGGGATCCAGCCGTTCAGACGCCGTCGCGCGAACGCCGTCTGAACCGGGGCGCGGCGTCTCCGGTGGTCGTCGCCATCCGAGACGATGATCGATTCTGCGCCGACGACGAAGCCGAGCACATTGAACTTGTGCCCCCACCTGAAGTCGTCGATAGGCATCGCGAACAACTCGCGGAGTGCCACAGGATCGCCGACGACGGCCATCCGAACCGGACCGGCGCCGAAGGCGTACATCGGGCCGTGGGCGGCCGCGAGCTCGTCGAGCACTGGTTGTGGATCCGCGAGGATCCGTCGAAGCAGTGATGGTTGGCGTCGCAACGGGGGATGTGGAAGCGGCTTCGCCGCCTGGGCGCCTGAGGTGTTGGTCGTAATCGTCAACGGGAGAGTCCTTTGAGCTGGGAAGGCAGGGGAGGGCGGGCGACGTCGCGACCAGCGTGGCACGCGACGACAAGCGCCGTAGCCGCGAGATACCACCAGCGTTCGTGGGCCGGGCTGGCCGACAGGCCGGGCAGCGCGGTCGGCCAGCGGACGGAGAGCGCACCGACGGTGAGCGGCAGCATGAGTCCGGCCGAGATGCCAGCCAGCGCCGCCAGCGGTTCACCTCGACGGTGCACCGATAGCCCAACGGCGACCGCAGCTGTCGACGCGACTGCGAATTCGGGCAAGCGGTCGAGCCATCCGGATGGCAGGCCTGGCCCGAGCTGTCCCACCGCCAGGGAGGCAAGGACGCAGATCAAGACCGTCGCCAGGGTGACGACCAGGCGAGCGAGGATGCGAGTTGTCGCTGCGATCGGACATGGCGCGAGCAGCTCCGCGGCTGGATCGTCGGCCACACCTCCGACGGAGGCCCCAGCCACCAGCGCGAGCATCGAGAGGGGGGCGCTGAGGTCGGTCCGGCCTCTCGCCACGGTGACCATGAGGGGGATGGCCCCGGCAACGACGATGGCCGCGGTACGGCCGAGCCCAGCAGTTCGCATTGAGAGCCGGCCGAGACCTCGCAGGGCGAGAGAGCGCTCAGTGCGATCGACACG
>JBBDWQ010000032.1:0-94474 GCA_040902805.1 Acidimicrobiales bacterium | reverse complement strand
GGCCGAGGCACGACTCGGTCGTATGGCCCCATCGGTGGAAGTCCGAGTACGTCGAGGAGCTCGTCGGTGGTGGTCGTGGCACCCACCCAGTGTCGCCACTCGGCGTCGAGCACCTCGCTCACCCTCGCGTCTGGGAGCACAACAATCGCTCGAGCCGCGGCGAGGTCTTGGGCCGACCAGACGACACTCGGAATCGAGCATGTGTGGTCCGCGTTGCGCGGCAGCCCGCGGTCGTAGGCATCCGGAGCGTTCGGCTCATACGCGGTCAAGACCCCTGACCGTTGCGCGGCCTCGACCCCCCGGACCGCGAGCCATAGCGCCACGACGCCCCGCGCCTGTCCGGACACCACCGCGGGTAGGTGGTGCTCATCAGGAACCGTTGGGAGGCCGACGGCTCCGAGCGCGATCGTGAGCGGTGTGCCGAGCGGATCGAAGCCGATGTCGTCGACGTCCGCCAACGCGATCTCGTTCCGCGGCCGATCGAAGAGGTCCACTCCGTCGAGAAGCGATCGCACCTCTGGGGGCAGCTTGGCTAGATCGTCGAGGTACCGGTGGCGAAGCGTGAACGATCCCGCCGAAGGCGGCAGTGCGTTGGCCACGGGGGCCATGAGTGCGGTGAACGAGGCAAGCATCTCGCGGTGGTGTTCGAAGGTGCACACCTCGACCCGCTCTGACGCATCAGCACAGACCTGGTAGTTCTCGGGATGGGAGACCAGATCGGCGATGCGTTGCGCAGACGCGACCGAAAGCGGCCTCGTCGCCCCAAGGCCGGCGACGGCTAGCAGCGCAACGGCGCCAACGCCAGCGAGCTGGACGGCTCTGGTGCGCTGATGACGGAGCACCGCCAGCGCCGCCATGAGTGCGATCAGGGCGACGATCCACAGGAGGTGGAAACCGGCAGGGCGGACGGTGAAGACGGGTGATTTACCTTCGATGGTCGGCGCGGTGGACAAGGCGGTATAGGGGTTCCATCCGTGGCCGCCGATTCCGTTGATGGTGGTAGTAGCGAAGGCAACGCCGATCACGGCAACGACGGGCACGAACGTGTGGTGAAGCCACCGACCGAGGGCGACTCCGAGCGTCACGCCGCCGACGGGCAGGAGGAGTGCCGTGATGACATCGAGCACGTCGGCCTGACTGATCGGTCCATGGACGAGCTCGCCCTGGATCGAGATGCCGATGATCATGGCGGCAAGGAACACGGCCGCGACGGCGGCCGGGAGCCACCCAGAACCGAGGTGACCGAGTGTCCTGGTGGTCCAGCCGGTCGGGCAGGTGTCAAGGACCTCGTCCGCGCCATCGCGTCTGCCGCGGGTAACCGCACGGTGCGCTCCGAGAACGGTCAGCCCGACAACGGGGTGGACGAGCCACGGTGTCGTTTGCAGGTTCTCGGACCACGGCGCAGTGTTCTCCCCACCCCACACAAACGTGAACAGGACGAACAGCAGCACGCAGAATCCGATCCCCGCGCCGAACGCGGGGCTGGCCAGCAGGTGCCGCCCTTCGACCCAGGCCAGCGCCGCGACGAGGTCCCCGGATCCGGTGGTTCCTGGCTGCGGTCCCGGCACCGCTGCCAGCGTCGCCGCCTCGGGTGGTGCCGACCAGCCCGGGTCTCGGATCGTGCGGCGAGACGTCGCCCGTCCCCACACGAGCAACAGCCCCACGATCGGCAGGAATATCACGGCAATGATCGGGGAACCGATGGACACAGCACCGACGATCACCACCGCCAGCGGGATGAGCAGTACGGCGGGCTTCATGGCGCTGGGTTCGCCAGTGCGTCAGCGGAGCGTCCCGCGAGGAGGAGGTAACCGTCCTCGACGGTCGGCGCAACGAGCTCGGCCCCCGAAGGCGGCGATCCGATCTGGCGAACCCTGCCTTCACCGGTCACCCACGCGAGGTCAGCATTGGGGTCGCGTGTCGCCGCTGTCCACACCCGACCGACCGCCAGCTCGGCGAGAGCCGAAGGCGTTCCCGAGAAGGTGATCCGGCCATCCAGCAGGACGACGACTCGCTGGCAAAGGGCGGCGACATCGTCGGTCTGATGGGTCGACAGCAGCACGATGGAGCCGGCGGCGGCGGTTCCGAGCAGCTCTCGGAATCGGAGGCGCTGTTCCGGATCGAGGCCTGCGGTCGGTTCGTCCAGGATCAACAGCTGCGGGTTGCCGATGAGGGCCTGCGCGATCGCGACCCGCCGGCGCATGCCACCCGACAGCTGGCTGATGCGCTTGTGCATCTCGCGTTCGAGGCCGACCAGCGACAGCACGCGGCGGACCTCGTCGTGGCGGTTCTTTCGGTTGCCCCACTCCTTGAGGATGGCCACGTAGTCGACGAAGTCGAAGGCGCTGAAGTTGCGATGGAAGCCGGGCTCCTGCGGCAGGTAACCGAGGTTCCTGCGAGCGGCGAGACGCCCCTCCCGAGTCGACACGTCAGCACCGAACGCCTCGACCCGGCCCCGGTCGGGCGCCATGGCCGTCGCGACGATTCGCAGCAGCGTCGTCTTCCCAGCTCCATTCGGGCCGAGCAGACCGTTGATGCCGGGCTCGAAGTCGATGTCCACATCGTCGAGCGCGACCACCGGACCGAACCGCTTCGCGAGGCCCTTGACCTGCACTGCGGTCATGTGAACACCTCCATGGTCTGAAATCGATCTCGTCGAACCACGATCACGGCGACGGCCAGGACGAGGGCAGCGACCGTGCACAGGCGCCCTCCCAGGGCAAAGGTCGTGGAGTCAGCGAAGGACACATCGGTGCCGTCGAGCCAGCGGACCGCGCACACCAGGACCACCCATCCCGCCACCAGGGATCCCACCGCCGCCTCAATCCGAAGCCAGGTCCCGAGGGCGAGCGCGCCGGCGGCGAGCGCCAGGGAGGGGAGGACCCACGCGGCGATGGGAACGCCGACAGCGCCGACAGCGAGCTCCGCCAGGCCGATCAGGACCAGCGCGCCACCACCGAGGACGAGGGTGCGCCGCACCGCGAGCGCCCATCCATGCAGCGGAGTGGCGACCCCGGCCTCGCCGGCCGGATCGGCGGTGGGATGGAACGATGCCGCCACCGCGGCCATCGGAAGGAGTGGGGCGAAAATCAGGAACGCGCCGGCTGTGTCAGTGGTCAACGAGCTCAGCACGGCGACGATCAAGATCGCCACCACGCTGATGGCGCCAGCACCGCGCAGCCCCGGGGTGGCGGAAATGAGGCGGGCCCAGCCGGCGGGCATCCCGCTCGTGCGGAGCAAGCGCTCGATCGGCGACTCGTGAGGCCGGTCGATCTCGTCGGCGATCCGCGCCCACGAGTCGTCGAGGAAGGACGAATCGACGTGCTCGTTGATCTGCGAACGACAACGGGCGCAGTCGACCAGGTGTGCCTCGAGGGACGCGGCGCGCGCGTGGTCGATGTTGGATGGGTCGGTGGCGAAGCGAGCGATGAGCTCGTCGGATGCATGCCAGTCGGTGTCCGTCATGCCAGTGCTCCTCGGAGTTGTTGGCGTGCGCGCATCATCCGTGTCTTGACGGTGCCCGCGGGGATGCGAAGGAGGTGTGCGGCTTCACGTGTGGTCAGGCCGTCCAGCACGGTGGCCTGGACGACCGCTCGCAGCTCAGGGGAGAGTGAGCCCAGGGCAGCGGCGAGGTCGCCGTGCTCGACGCCGAGCAGCACCGCGTCCTCGGCGGCAACCACCATCTCGCCGGCGGGCTCGGCCCGAAACGAGCGGTCGCGGTCCCAGCGATTCCGAGCTCGTATCACGCCGATCAGGCGCCTGATGGCAATGCCCCAGATCCATGCCGCCGGCTCGCCTCGTCCCTCCCAGCGGCCGGCACTTCGCCAAACCGCAACGAACGTGTCCTGGACGGCTTCGGCGACGAGCTCGGGATCGTGGCACCGACGATGAAGTCGCAACGACAGCCACGACGCGTGGCGGTCGTGCAGCAGACGAAGGGCGTCGCGATCCGACGCGGCGATGGCCTCGAGCAGCTGAGCATCGGTGAGCGCGCCCATTTGGCTCACCGACCGGCGCTGGCTCTCGCACTGGCAGCGAACGCCGCCACACACCCGATGACCTCGATCTGGACATCGTCGAAGCGTGCCTCCAGCGCCTCCGCGAGCGACCCCAGGCTGTCTTCGGCGTTGCAGAAGATGCCGCGACGGTTGTTGAACGCCATCACCGATCGGGCGTACCAGTTCCGTCGCACGCCACCCTGGAGCAGTGTGGCACCGAACACAACGCCCCCGGAGTTGAGCACCGAGGCCACGTGGTCGAACACGACCGACTTGCTCGCCATCGTCCCGGGCAGACAATGGAGCAGGTACGTGAGCGACACGCTGTCGACTCCACCCACCGAGGCGGGAAATGGCTCGAACGCACTGGCTTCGACGCGTTCGGGTCGATATCGCGAAAGCCGTACCGATGCCGCCTCGAGGCAGGCGGTGTTGGGATCCATGAGCACGATGCGCGGGTCCTGGGTCGGGAACCGGCACCGGTCGAGGAAGTAGCCCGTCCCGACGCCGATGTCGAGGTGGTTGTTGCTCACGTGGCGGTCGTGGAGCTGCACGTGCCTACCTGATGGGCAGCGCCAGGCGGTCCGGCTGAACCAACCCAGGATCAGCGCGTCATACGCCCGCAGCGAACGGCGACTGTAGAAGGCGTGTCCTGCCGCCTCCGCCGTTGGGTCGACGGTCATGGCTCAGCCGTTGACGTCGACACCGCACTCGGACTTGATCCATGCCGCGCCGGGCAGGTTCTCTTGGTAGGCGAGCTCTTCGAACAGCGGCTCGAGCGCCTTCTCGGCGGCACCCAGATCGGCGGCATCCACGAACGCGGTCGCCACCGCCGCGGCGAACTCGATCGCATCCTTCACCCGGTCGGAGGGAGCAGCGTCGATGACGCCAATACCGGCCTCGAGCTGTGCCGTGAGCCGACGGATGTTCTCGTAGCCGATCTGCTTGACCGGGAACTCGTCGGAGCTGTCGTCGACGGCGACGAAGAGCTCATCCACCTCCTCGACCACGGCGCACCATTGCTCCTGATCGCTGATCTCGATCTGGACCGTCCTCGTAGCGGTGACGCCCAGCGCGGAGTGGACTCCATCACCGACCTCCAGGCACAGCTCGTGCTCGCCAGGTTCCAGGTAGATGACGCCCTCCGTCTGACCTTTGCCGAAGTGCACATGATCGGCATCCTTCCCGATCGCCTTACCCGCCGCGGTGCATCCCGCATCAGCAATCAGATGGAAGTGGCCGGCGCCCTCTCGGGCCTCGCCGGCCTCCTCGATCGTGATCCCGTCAGCGGCCATCTCGACGTGGACTCCTCCAGCCAGCGTGGCGCCATCGGCCGGAGCGACGAAGGACACCCTGGTCTCATCGTCAGCGCCACACGCGGCGAGCAGCAACGTCGTCGCCACTGTGAGACCCAAGGTTCGACGTCCGACAGACATGTTGCATCTCCAGCGCTCGGGCCTCGATTGGGCCATTCGAGAGACCTGTCGCGAACGATGTGCGGATCGGTTCGCCGGACGGGCGCTTGGTTCAGCTCGGGGTTGGGGCCGCCGGCACGAACCCCGAGCAGATGATCCGGAGCCAGGAGATCTGGTTGCCGTCGCACTCGTAGTACGCCCGCTGCTCGACGAGACATTCGCCGTCCGGATTCTCCATCCTGAACTGGTAGGCCACGCTCGGTCGTGTGCCGACGCCGCCCGCGGTGATGTCGACGACGTCAACGATGCGGTGCTCGGGCTTGAACCACATGCCGAGCAGGATCTCGTCGATGAACTCGGCGGCGCTTGTCGCCTCCCAGAACCGGCCAGGCGTCATCGCCCGAACGTCTACGTCAGGATGGAGCAACGACCGCAGCGCCGCCGCATCCTTGGCCGCCACCGCCTTCGCGAATCGCTCACCGACCGCTGGCTGCGTCTGGTTCCCCGTGGTGGGACGATCGACTGTCCTCTCGGCCATTGCTCCCCGATTCTCGTGTCGGAACGGTGGTGACCGCTACCTCGACAGATGGTAGTAGCGCCCTGATGAAGTGACCCGTCGAGCCAGAGCCTGCCGCCGCGGAGCGACGTAGTACTCGGTTGCACGTTCGGTCATGCCTACAGTTTCGGCATGGCTGATCGTGAGACCCGAGCGGCCGCGGTCAGGGCCTTGACGCCGTGCTGAGGTTGCGCAAGCTCGAGGATGTCCTGCGGAGCAGCCTGTTCTTCGTCCCGATGATGTTCGTGTTGGGATCAGTCGTATTGGCGCAGGTCTTGCTGGCGGTCGACGAGCGCGTCGATCACCTGAGCCCATCGCTCACTGCGACGGTTGACAGCTCTCGCAACGTGCTGGCGGTGGTCGCTGGTGCCACCCTCACCTTCGCGGGCATCGCCTTTTCTATCAGCCTTCTGCTGATCTCGATGGCGGCCAGTCAGTACTCCCCGCGCGTTGTGCACGGTCTGTTCCGTGATCCGTTCAACAAGCGGGTCATGGGGGTCGTCGTCGGGACCTTCAGCTACTGCCTCGTCGTGATGCGCGCCGTCCGGGGCCCGCTGGAGGACAGCGGCCAACCGGTCGTCCCAAGCCTTGCCACGTTGCTGGCTGTGATCCTCGGGATCGTCTCGGTGCTTTCCATCATCGCCTTCATCAGCCACAGCGCCCACTCGATGGACGTCTCGCTCATCCTCCACCGCGTAACGGAGGACGCGATCGCGAGCGTGCTATCCACCTGGCGGCTCGAAGCGGACCCCAGCGCCTCCGAGGTGGTGGAGCCGCCCGAGGTGGACGGGTTCACGATCTCGTTCTCGGCCCACGGATGGATCCAGCAGGTCGACGAAGCCCGGATGCTGGAGATCCTCCCGCCACGTGGGTGCCTCCGCCTCGAGACGGTTCCGGGCCGGTACGCGATCGCAGGCACGCCACTTTGCACGCTCTGGCCGGTCCCTGCGCCGGATGACGCCGAGGGGCTTGACGCAATCGTGCGACAGGCCGTTGTCCTGGGCGAGGCCCGGACGATGCAGCAGGACGTCACCTATGGCGTGCGCCAGCTGGCCGATGTTGCGCTGAAGGCGCTGTCCCCGGGCGTCAACGACCCGACCACCGCCCAGGACGCGATCTTCCACCTGGGTACCGTCGTACGGGCGCTGTTGGCTCGCACTGCCCCTCCGCGGCATCGATGCGGGGCCGAAGGCCGGGTGCTTCTCCTACCTCAGGAGGTCAGCCACATGGAGGTGATCGGGCTGGCCTTTGACGAGATCCGCATCGCATCCGCCGGGCAGCCGACGGTGCAGATCTATCTCCTCGAGGTGCTCGAGCTGATCATGCTCTCGCTCCCGGATGACGGGGGAACGGAAGTCGGGGCCGCCCTGCGTGAGCAAGCCGATCTCGTTCTGGAGGTCAGCCGGCTAGCCGAGCTCCCCGCCTCCGATCTGGCGCGCGTTGGAGCCGCGCACGAGCACCGGTTCCCGCGCTGACCGCCGATCACACTGAGACCCCGAGCTGGGGCTTGCGAACCCGGCCTAGGGTCAGGAGATGTCCGGCTCGTCGCGATCAGACATCTGGATGCGCAGCAGCCGGCTTGTAGCTGGGCTCGCGCTGCTGATCGAGGCGGTGGTCCTCCTCGCGACGCAAACTCCTGCATCGGCTGCCTCCGCGGCGCTCACCCGTACCTACGCGGTATCGGGAGGCGAGCTGGGTCGCTACCAAGCCGACGTCTATGGCTCCAGGCACGGGCCGTTCTCATCACCGGCAATCGGCGACGTGACCGGCGACGGCGTGCTCGATGCCGTGCATGCCAATGCGAACGGCTTCCTCTACATCTACCGAGCCGATACCGGTGTCTTGCAGCGCAAGATCGAGGTCGGTGTCGGCAATGCGGTCTCATCGCCAACGCTGACCGATCTGAACGACGACGGCCGTCTCGACATCCTGGTCGGGCTGATGCCCACCGACGAAGGCTCCGCCCCGCGCACGATCGGCGGGTACGACGGCTCCACCGGCGTGTTGCTCTTTTCGAAGAAGACGTGCACCTACCCCGGCAAGCCCTGCAACGTGTTCTCCACCATCGCCGTCGGCGACATTGACGGTGACCTCGACGAGGACGTCGTCGCCACCAGCCAGGACCACTACCTGCATGCCTGGCGCGACAACGGCGCCTACCTGCCTGGGTTCCCGATCTACCTGAGGGACACGACCTGGTCCTCGCCAGCGATCGCCGATCTCGACAACGACGGCACCGCCGAGATCGTCATGGTCGTCGACCTCGACACCGGCAACTGCTCGAACGATGCCGGCCTGGGGTGCTCGCCGGGCCAGTTCGGCGCCATGATCTGGGTGGTCGAGTCGAACGGAGCGGTCTCGGCCCGTCGGGTGATCCAGGGGGAGGTGGCGTTCTCATCCCCGGCCGTCGGTGACATCGACGGTGACGGCTTCCCGGACATCGTCGTCGGGTCCGGCAACGTCTTCCGCTGGAGCGGGACCTCAGGTGGCGCAGAGCGTCGCGTGAGCGCGTTCAACCGCAACCTGACCCCGCTACCGGGCTGGCCGGTCACCATGCGCAACGCCACGATGGCCTCACCGGCGCTCGTCGATGTCGACAACAACGGGACCTACGAGGTCGCCGTGTCCGACAGCGAGGGCTGGCTGCGGGTGTACCACCCCAATGGCGTGGTCCGCTGGGAGGCATGCGGGCGCGACTCGGCAGCCGCGTGCCGCGACGGCGCTTACGGAACCACCCCCGATACCGGCATCTACACGAGTCCGGTGGCTGCCGACATCGACAACGACGGTGACAACGAGATCATCTTCAACGGTGAGCGGACGATGCGCGTCTACGACGGGCGTACTGGCGCCGTCGAGTGGTCGCACTTCATGTACGGCGACCCACACAAGATGCTCAACCAGGTCTCTACTCCGGCGGCCTTCGAGATGGGTGGGCAGGCCAGGATCGCCTACCACGTGCTGTGGAACTTTGGCACCGGCGGGCGCGACGCCGAGGATCAAGACGGTTTGTTCCTCTTCACGTCAGACACTCCTCTTGGCGACAGCGACTGGCCGGCGTTCCGGGGCAACCCGAGGACGCGCCAGGGCTCGGTTGATCCGCTGCCGGTGATCGACGTCCCCAACACCCCGGAGGGGCGCTTCATAGCGAAGGCCTTCGTCGATCTGCTCGACCGGCCGGTCGATGCCGCCGGCCAGCGGTACTGGTACGGCTACGTCCGTGCCCACGGACGGGCTGCCTTCACTCGAGGGTTGGTCTTTGCGTCCAGCTGTGAGTGGTCGCGCAAGGTCGTGCGCGACATCTACTTGCAGGTGCTAGGTCGCGAGCCCGAGAAGGGCGGTCTCGACTATTGGACCGCCAAGGTCTGTGGGGGCATGCGAGCGCGGGACTTCGCGTCGAACATCTACGGAAGTCAGGAGTACTTCAACAGCCCCGAACAGGGAGGCGGCACCGCTGGGGGCTATGTCGACGAGCTCTACGCCGACATCCTCAACCGGAAGCCCGACTCGGCCCGCAGCTTCTGGATCACCGAGGTGGGGCGGCGCGGCCCGGCCTCGGTCGCACGAGACTTCTACCAATCCGACGAGTCCCGACGGCGACGGGTCAGCGATCAGTACGCCTACCTCCTCGGGCGCAGCGCCGATGCGCAGGGTCGTTCCTATTGGGCAGGGTTGCTGCGCACCGTTGATGACCTCGAGCTGACGGTGTTCCTGACCTCGAGCACGGAGTACTTCACGAAGCCCTGCACTCGCTGCTGAGGACCCTTGGCGTATTCGATCTGATTCTTGACTCAATCCAGAATCTGTGATGAGGTAGGTCCATGACGACCGACCTCGCGCAGCTGCTGCGCCAGCACGGGCTGCAGGTGACGGCGCAGCGAATGGCGATCTTGCGGGCGGTGTCGTCCCGGTCGCACGCCACGGCCGACGAGCTCGCTGATGAGGTTCGGGCCGCCATCGGGTCCATCTCCCGTCAGGCCGTCTACGACACGTTGGGTGTCCTCGTCGAGAAGAACCTGATCCGCCGCATCCAGCCCGCCGGATCAGCGGCGCGGTACGAGGATCGAGTGGGGGACAACCATCACCACCTGATCTGCCGCGGCTGCGGCACCACCTTCGACATCGACTGCGCAGTGGGAGACGTGCCGTGCCTCACCGCGAACCTCGATCACGGCTTCGAGATCGACGAGGCCGAGGTCGTCTACTGGGGGCGTTGCCCATCGTGCGCGTCCCAAGTCAACACACCAACCACCACCAGGAGCAGCCATGAGCGATGACCAGGTCTGGGACATCAACGAGAGTGAACAGAAGTGCCCCGTGATGCACGGCCCCCATGCTGCGCACGCCGCAACGGGGTCCACCGCCAACGAGCACTGGTGGCCCAACCAGCTCAGCCTGAAGATGCTGAACCAGGGCTCGCCACGGATCGATCCCATGGGCGCCGACTTCGACTACGCGGCCGAGTTCAAGACCCTCGACCTCGCAGCCGTGAAGCGCGACCTCACCGATCTGATGACCTCATCCCAGGACTGGTGGCCCGCGGACTACGGGCACTACGGCCCGTTGTTCATCCGGATGGCATGGCACAGCGCCGGCACCTACCGGATCGAAGATGGTCGGGGTGGTGCCTCGACCGGCACGCAGCGGTTCGCGCCCCTGAACAGCTGGCCCGACAACGGCAACCTCGACAAGGCGCGCGCCCTGCTGCTGCCGATCAAGCAGAAGTACGGCCGCAAGCTGTCCTGGGCTGACCTGATGGTGCTCACCGGAAACGTTGCCCTGGAATCGATGGGCTTCAAGACGTTCGGCTTCGGCGGAGGTCGTGCCGATGTCTGGGAGCCGGAGGAGGACATCTACTGGGGGCCGGAGACCACCTGGCTTGGCGACGAGCGCTACCACGGCGACCGCGAGCTCGAGGATCCGCTCGGTGCCGTGCAGATGGGCCTGATCTACGTGAACCCGGAAGGTCCCAACGGCGACCCTGACCCGCTCGGATCGGCCCGTGACATCCGCGAGACGTTTGCTCGCATGGCAATGAACGACGAGGAGACCGTCGCACTGATCGCGGGCGGGCACACGTTTGGCAAGACCCACGGCGCGGGCGATCCCGACCTCGTCGGTCCGGAGCCCGAAGCCGCGCCCATGGAGCAGATGGGCCTCGGCTGGAAGAACAGCTTTGGCACCGGGAAGGGCGCCGACACCACCACCAGCGGGCTCGAAGGGGCCTGGACGCCCACGCCGATCACCTGGGACAACAGCTACTTCGACACCCTCTTCGGGTACGAGTGGGAGCTGACCGACAGCCCTGCCGGCGCCAAGCAGTGGACGCCGTCGAATCCCGAAGCCCAGGGCACGGTGCCCGACGCCCACGATCCATCGCGTTCGCATGCGCCGATGATGTCGACGGCGGACATGGCGCTGCGGATGGACCCGGTCTACGAGCCGATCTCTCGGCGCTTCCACGAGCACCCCGATGAGTTCGCCGACGCGTTCGCCCGGGCGTGGTTCAAGCTGACCCACCGCGACATGGGCCCCGTCGCGCGGTACCTCGGCCCCGAGGTGCCATCGGAAGAGCTCATCTGGCAGGACCCGGTGCCAGCGATCGATCACGAGCTGATCGGTGAGGCCGACATCGCTGACCTCAAGGCCAAGGTGCTGGCGTCAGGTCTCAGCATCTCTGACCTTGTCTCCACTGCGTGGGCCTCGGCCTCGACGTTCCGCGACAGCGACAAGCGCGGAGGCGGCAACGGCGCGCACATCCGGCTCGCACCGCAGAACGGGTGGGAAGCCAACAACCCGCCGGAGCTCCGACGGATCCTTTCCGTCCTCGAGGGTGTCCAGAACGACTTCAACAAGTCCGGCAAGCACGTGTCGCTGGCCGACCTGATCGTGCTGGGCGGCTGTGCAGCCGTCGAGGCCGCTGCGAAGGCCGGCGGGCATGACGTCGTCGTCCCCTTCGCGCCGGGGCGGACCGACGCCGCCCAGGAGCAGACCGACGTCGACTCGTTCGCGCCGCTCGAACCCACCGCGGATGGCTTCCGCAACCACCTCGGCAAGGGCCACATCCGCACCGCCGAGGAGATGCTGGTGGATCGAACGCAGCTGCTGACGCTCAGCGCACCCGAGATGACGGTGCTGGTGGGAGGCATGCGCGTGCTCGGCACGAACACCGATGGAAGCGCACACGGTGTCCTCACCGACCGGCCCGGAGCCCTCACCAACGACTTCTTCGTCAACCTGCTCGACGTCAGCACCGAGTGGCAGCTGACAGCAGCCTCCGAGGATCTGTTCGAGGGACGCGACCGAGCCTCTGGCGACCTGCGGTGGTCCGCTACCCGCTGCGACCTCGTCTTCGGCTCGAACTCTCAGCTGCGAGCCATCGCGGAGGTCTACGGGGCGAGCGACGCTCCGTCGAAGTTCGTGCACGACTTCGTGGCGGCCTGGGACAAGGTGATGCGCCTCGACCGCTTCGACCTGGCCTGACCCGCTCTGGGATCAATCGGCTGTCAGCCCCTCGGACCACCGCGCTAGGTTTCTGACACCAGCGTCACATACGCGCGGCTGATCAGACCGGGAGGGGCACGACGGTGGGAGATGCTGACGGGATGTCGAAGTTCGACCCCGATGCCGTTCATGCCCGGTACCTCGCCGAGCGCGACAAGCGCCTCGTACCGGGCCGCGCCGACATTCGCGACCTGACGAGCGACGAGCACTTCGCGGCCTTCCGCAAGGACCCGTTCACGCCGTTCGCCGATCGAGATGCCGTGGTTGATGACGTCGACGTCGTGATCGTCGGCGGCGGGATCGCTGGCGTGCTCGCCGGTGCTCGCCTGCGAGACGCTGGTATCGAGAAGCTCCGAATCATCGACCAAGCCGGCGGCATCGGCGGCACCTGGTACTGGAACCGCTACCCCGGCGTGATGTGCGACGTCGAGTCCTACATCTACATGCCGATGCTCGAGGAGCTCGGCTACCTCCCGAAGGACCGATATGCGTCCGGTGAGGAGATCCGACTGCATGTGCAGGCGATCGCCGACCGCTTCGATCTCGTGTCGGACGCCCTCTTCCACACCGGAGTGACCACCTCGGCCTGGGACGAGGACCTCGAACGCTGGAGGATCCAGACCGACCGCGGGGACACGCTCACCTGCCGCTTCTACGTCCTCGCGGTGGGCATCCTCAACCTGATGAAGCTGCCCGCCATCCCCGGCATGGAGCAGTTCAGCGGCCGTTCGTTCCACACGGCCCGCTGGGACTACCACTACACAGGAGGTGGTCCCGGTCAGCCGCTCACCAATCTGAGTGACAAGGTCATCGGCCTCATCGGGACCGGCGCGACAGGGATTCAGTGCCTCCCGCCACTGGCCGCCGCAGCCAAGCACGTCTACGTCTTCCAGCGCACGCCATCCGCCGTCGGCTGTCGCGATAACTGCTCCACCGAAGGCGACTTCGCGCAGCGCCTCGAGCCGGGCTGGCAGGACTCACGGATGGACAACTTCGAGGCGGTGATGTCGGGCAAGCCCGTCGAAGCCGACCTCACCGACGACGGTTGGACACACCACTACGCCGCCGTACAGAACCCACCCCGCCACAAGGGAATGAGCATCGAGGAGTACATCCGCGGTGCCGAGGCGATCGACTACGAGATCATGGAGGAGCACCGTCGACGCATCGACGAGCTCGTCACCGACCCTGACACGGCCGAGATCCTCAAGCCCTACTACCGCTACCTGTGCAAGCGTCCGTGCTTCCACGACGAGTTCCTGCAGTCGTTCAACAACCCGAATGTGACCCTGATCGACTGCCCTGGTGGCATGGACCTTGTCACCGCTCAGGGACCTGTCGTCGCCGGTCAGCAGTACGAGGTGGACTGCCTCATCTATGGCACCGGTTTCGAGGCAGAGCTCACCCCATTGCACCGTCGCGCCGGCCACGAGGTCATAGGGCGGGGCGGGGTCAGCCTGGCCGAGAAGTGGGCCGACGGCGCGTCCAGTCTGTTCGGGATGATGACCCGGGGCTTCCCCAACATGTTCATCATGCCGGCCCCCGGCCAGCAGGCCGTGGTGACCGTCAACTACACGCGCCTTGCTGTCGTTGGGGCCGGGTTCGTCGCCGGTGCGGTCAGCGTTCTGGACAAGCGCGGGTCGAAGGTGTTCGACGTGAGCGTCGAAGCGGAGGAGGCCTGGACTGAGAAGATCGTCGAGTCCTTCGTCGACGCCAGCGCGGTCATGTCCGCCTGTACGCCATCTCGCATCAACCTCGAGGGCAACCCGCAGGGGATGAACCCGCGCAACGGCAACTACGGACGCGGTCGTGGTGACTACTTCGGCTACCGAGCGCTGCTGGAGCGGTGGGTGGCCGACGGGGAGTGTGAGGGGCTGGAGCTCGATGTGCGCCGCGAGGAGGCGTAGGGATGGTTGATCGGCAGCGCGTCGTCGTCGTGACTGGTGGCGGCGGCGGGATCGGCGCCGCGATTGCGGAGGAGCTCGGCCGCAACGGTGCCTTTGTCGTCACGATGGACCCACTGGTGTCGGTCGACGGAACCGAGCAGCTTCCGGTGCCGGAGGAGACAACAGCCGGACGGATCGTCGCGGCCGGTGGTTCGGCCCGTGCATCTAGGGTGTCCGTCACCGATGCCGACGGCGTGTGCGCGCTCTTCGACGGGCTCGTCAACGAGCTGGGCGGCCTCGACGCGGTGGTCAACGTGGCTGGCATCACGAGACCCACGAGCTTCGCCAGGGGGAGCGACGAGGACTGGCTGGGTGTGCTCTCGGTGCACCTCGACGGATACCTCAACATCCTCAACGCGGCCTTGCCGATCATGGCGGCGTCTGGGCGGGGGCGGATCCTCGGCGTCACCTCGGGTTCGGGCTGGCGGCCGGCCGACACCGGCGCGTACGGCTGTGCCAAGCGCGCCGTCGCCGCGCTCACCTGGCAGCTCGGCCGACACGCGCCTCCCGGCGTCGTCGTCAACGCCGTGTCGCCCATCGCGGCGACCCGCATGGTCACGGCCGCACTCAGCCGCGCCCGCCCACCGGCGGCCAAATCCAGCGGCAAGGCGCGCCCATCGGCCACTGGTGGGCTCTCATTGGCCTCGATGCCCACGCCTGAAGCGCTCGGGCCGCTGGGCGCCCACCTCGTCAGCGACGCCTTCTCCTGGTGCAGCGGCGAGGTGATCTTCGCCGGTGGCTCCGAGATTGCCGTGATCGACGAGCCCCGCTTGCTCGAGGTGGTCCGCACTGAAGGGGTGGGGTCGCTACGGCACGTGTTCGAAACAGTCACCACCGGAGCGTTGGTGGCAGCCGAAGTGAAGCAGAGAACAAGTGGTGGGAGCAACGCACGGTTCCCCACGGTCTTCGAAGACGCGGCCCCAGAGCCGTGGCCAGAGGCGGCGATCGCTTCGTGTCTCATCGTGACGGACCGCCCCGATGTGGAGCCCGTACTCCGTGCTGCTCTCGCTTCTCGCGGAGTGACGTGCAGCACGATCGACGTGACCGGTGCGTCGGCAGGGTTCGACGCCGCAGCTGCCGCACTGGCGTCGACCGTTGACCGAGTTGGTCCGATCGACGGAGTTGTGCTGGCACTCACTGGAAACCAGTCGCCAGGCGAAGCCAGCGCCTGGGCCGGGGTGCTGGCCGAGCACGAGGGCATCGTGCGCCAACTCCACACGGACGCGAGCTGGGCGCGAGCAGTCTCGGACTACTCCGAGCGTGCCGACCGCGCCGTCCGCCTTGTCACCGTCACCGATGCGACAACCGCTGGTGGACGTAGCCGGGCCCAAGCCGCGGCACAGCACGCCAGGTCGGCTCGGGGTGCCACAGATGACCGAGTCCTCGCCTTCACCGTCGGCCTCGAGACACCGTGGGCGGACGCCGCTCCCGCGATCGGCGACATCGTGGCCCATCTCCTCTGCTCTGATGCGGCTGCGCCGCTCTCCGGAGCCGAGCTTGCGGTGGGCGCCGGGTGGTTCGGGCTACGCAGTCACCCGCATCCAAGCGGCAGCATCACCTTCGGCGGCCCTGCCATCCCGGACTGGTTCGACAACGCGCTTCGCGACATCCTCGGAAGGTCGAGGTGATGACGGCGAAGCCCGTCCGGGTGGTGGACTGCCACGTGCACCTGTGGGATCCGGCCCGCACCGATTGGTACCCGTACCTCTCGGGGCGCCAACAGCTCAACATGGGCGACGTCACCGGCATGGCTCGCCACTTCGACGTATCGACCTACCTGGCCGAATCGAGTGGGTGGAACGTCGAGAAGATCGTCAACGTGGCCGCCGCCACAGGGCGCCACTCGATCGAGGAGACCCTCGAGCTCGATCGTCGGGCCGAGGCCGATGGCCACCCCGATGCCATTGTCGGCGGGCTCCCGCCCACCGACTCAGCGGCGGACGCGGTGGAGCTGCTCGACCGACAGATGACGGCGCCCCGCTTTCGCGGAGTGCGCCCGATGGGCGTGTCCGATGGGCCTCTTCCCGCTGATGACGTTCTGAGCACGCTGCAGGAGCGGGGACTGTTGTTCGAGCTCATGGCCCACCCAGATCAGCTCCGGGCGGCCGCTGCCGGCCTGGCACGACATGACGACCTGGTGGTCGTCGTCGAGCACATGGGTTGGCCCCGGTCGAGCTCCGCTGAGGAGCGGGCCTTGTGGAAGGCAGGGATGTCCGCGCTCGCCGCGCTCGGCGACCACGTCCTCTGCAAGCTCTCGGGGCTGGCCATGCCGCTGGGGTCGATGAGCGTCGAGGCCTTCCGTCCGTGGATCGACCACGCCATCGACCTCTTCGGTGTGGACCGGTGCATGTTCGCCAGCAACTTCCCGGTTGATGGCATGCACGGCACCTTCGACGAGCTGTACAACACGTTTTCTGAGCTGACGGCCGGGCTGGATGACGAGTCCCGTGACAAGCTCTTCGCCGCGAACGCGGAGCGTGTGTACCGGATCTAGCGCTCGCCGAATGCGGCTCGAAAGCGGGCCAGGCGTGGATACATCGAGGGTCCTCTCAACGCAACGAGCTGCTGTTCCACATACTCGACGTCGAGGTCAGGACGAGCGGACGCAACCTTGTCCAGGTCGACCCAGTCCTGCGGCCGCCCGAACGACAGCTTGAACACGCACAGATCCTCGGCTGACAAGAAGGGAAGGAGATCGAGTCCTCGACCGAACGGGTAGGTGACCACTCGACGCTCGACCTCCGCGTAGCGATCGTGCAGTGAGGGAAAGACGTCGATCGGGAACGGTTCGCTGGGCGCGCGGTAGCGGATGCCCGCGATGGGGGCGTTGTCGATGGCCGCCGGTGGCTCGTAGCCCAGCGAGGACAAGGCGACCGACACCCGTTGCAGGTCATCGGTGGGGAGGAAGACGTTGACGTCGATGTCGACCGTTCCGCGAGGTTCAGCGATGTAGCCGAGCGCGAGTGCGCCACCAAAGGCATGCGCGATGTCGTTGTCGGCGAACCGGCCGTGCACCGCGACGATCAGGTCTACGAAGTCCATCCCCGTCCCCTCACGATGGCCTCGGATGCATCGAGCACGGCAGTCAGGGCCCGTACGCGCTCGGTCATCGGCGTGGACGCGGTGATGGTCGGCGGATCCACAGGCAGGGCAGCGGTCGGCTCTGCGGAGAGCGGCCCGCACGAGATCACACGTGGGCCCGCGACTGCTGCCAGCTGAAATCCGCACGACTCGATCAGGCGATGCAGCGTTTCGGAGCTCGGCATCCGCTTCTGGTTCTCGATGGCCGAGAGGTTGGATTGCGCGAGTCCAGATAGCTCCGCCAGCGCTGCCTGGGTGAGGCCGCGCTCGGTGCGCACACGTCGCACGAGGTTCCCGTACATGTGGCGAGTATATCGAAGTCGATAAGATTTGGGGGAGGGGGCTCTTGGCGATCAGGCGTCGCGATCAAGGAGGACGATGGTGCGGCCCATCGTCCGCCGCTCGGCCATCGCCGTGATGGCGGCCGGGATGTCCTCGAAGTCGACGACCTCGCCGACGATCGGCCGCACGTGACCCAGCTCGACGAGCTGCACCACCTCGCCCATGATCTGGTCCCCGAGGTGGCCACTGGGGAAGTTCCACCCCATGGCTGTCTTCACGATCTCAGCCAGGTCATCGGTGGCGTAGGCAAGGAGCACGCCGCAAAGCTTGATGTTGCCAAGCGCGAGGCGGCGCGGCACGACGAAGGGCTCGTCAGCAATGGCCTTGTTGGAGGCGAACCCCATCATCAGGTAGCGCCCGTTGTACGCCGTGCAGTTCAGCGAGTCTTCCCACACCGCCTCCCCGACGTTGTCGAAGACCACGTCGACCCCGCGGTTGGCCGTATCGGCTAGCACCACCTCAGCGAAGTCGGTCGTCGAGTAGTTGATCGCGACCTCGGCACCGAGCGAGCGGCACAGCTCGACCTTCTCGTCGGTCCCGGCGGTTGCGATCACTCGGGCACCACGATGCGCGGCCAGCTGGATCGCCGCGCTGCCGGATCCTCCGGCACCAGCGTGGATGAGCACCGTCTCACCGGCCTGCAGCTCGGCCCGGTCGAACAGCCCCAACCACGCCAGGTGGAACGGGAAGAACAGCGCGGCGGCATCGGGTAGCCGAATCGTGTCGGGCATCTCGAAGGTCGACACCGCCGGACACACCGCGTACTCCGCGTAGCCGCCGTTGGCGCCCTTGGGGATGCCGACCACGCGGCGGCCCAGCCACGCGTCGGTGCCCTCGCCACAGGCGTCGACGATGCCCAGCACCTCCATGCCGGGGCTGTAGGGAAGCTCCGGCTCGACCATCATGGCGCCGCCGGTGATGCGCTCGAGATCGTTCAGGTTGAGCGCTATGGCCTGCACCCGTACCCGGACCTCACCTGGATCAGGAGTGGGCACGGCAACCAGGTCAAGGTGCAGCGCCTCCGCCGGCGGTCCGTAAACATGGGTGCGCCACGCGCGCATCGTCGCATCGGGCTGCGGATCGATGGCCATCTGAGATCGGACTCCTTTGGGCGACCGTCGCAGATCGACGCCCGGCTGCTCGATGCGACTCAGAGTAGGTTCCGTCGCCGGGGGGCGTCGGTAGTGCCTCCATCAGGTCGAACGGGAGCGCGCATGGACAACGACCGACTGCACCGCGATCGCCTCATCGCCGAGGCGATCGACCGCGCCGGCAGCGACGACTTCGGCGAGCCGACCTGGCAGGAAGGCCTCGACCTTCTGATCGAGGGGTTTCGCTCCGAGGCGACGTTGCACGAGCTGGGAGTGGCGGTCGCGACGACTGATCTCGGCAACCACCTCGCCAACCGGCTCGGGATCGTGGCGTGGCGGAAGTCGCACCCGGAGATCGCGACCGTTGGGATCCACGAGCCCATCGTGATCGTGGGCCAGCCCCGAACCGGCACCACGATCTTGTACGACCTGCTCGCCCTGGACCCCGACCTGCGCGCGCCGCTCACCTGGGAGGTCGATCGGCCACTTCCTCCGCCGGAAACCGCGACGTACGACACAGACCCGCGCATCGCCGAGGTCGACGCCACACTCGCCATGGCCGATGCTCTCATTCCGGGCTTCACGGACTTCCACCCGATGGGAGCCCAGCTCGCGCAGGAGTGCGTCCGGATCACGGGCAGCGACTTCCGCAGCATGATCTTCCCGATCCAGTTCCGGTTGCGGACCTACAACCACTGGCTGCTCCACGATGCCGAGCTCGCCCCCGCCTATCGCTGGCACCGGATGTATCTGCAGCACCTGCAGTCCGGTCACCCGGCCAAGCAGTGGCTCCTCAAGTCGCCCGCTCACCTTTGGCACCTCGATGCGCTGGCGGCGGAGTACCCCGATGCACTGATGGTGCAGACGCACCGCGACCCGCTCAAGGTGATCGCGTCCACGAGCACGCTGGCCGCTCACCTTCGGCGAATGGCCAGCGACGCTCCTGATCTTCACGAGATCGCGACCGACTACGCCGAGGACGTCTTCCTGGGGCTCGATCGGGGGATGGCCGCACGGGCGCGTGGTGTGATCCCGGCCGATCGCATCGTCGACGTCCAGTTCTCGGCCTTCGTTGCCGATCCCATCGCAACGGTGCGTCAGATCTACGCCGCGCTCGGGCGCGACCTCGCCAGCGACACGGAGCAGGCCATGCGCCAGTTCCTCGACCGGCACCCCGGTGATGGCGGGGGAGGCGGCACGCGGTATCGGTTCGCAGACACTGGCCTGGACGCGGACGAGATGCGCGAGAGGGCATCGGCCTATCAGAGCCAGTACGGCGTCAACTCAGAGCCAATCCTGTAAATCGGTCGAGTCAGAGCAGGTCGTGCTCGTAGGCGAAGGCGGTAGCCGCCGCTCGCCCCGTCACGCCCAGCTTGGCAAAGATGTTCTCGAGGTGTCGGCCGACGGTGTGCTGGCTGATCGTCAGGGCAGCCGCGATCTCACGGTTCGTCTCGCCGCGGGCGACGTGCGCGAGCACCTGGACCTCCCGGGTCGACAGGTCGCCTGGAACGCTCCCATGAGCACCCGCGTGGGTCTCCGACGCGTCCGCTGCCCTCATCGATTGCAGGCGGGCGAGGTCGGGTTGGGCCTGCAGCGAGACGAAGGCGATGCGCGCGTTCTCGAGTTCGAGCTCTGCCGACGCGCGGTCGCCTACTGCGATGCACCCCAGGCCGAGAAGCACGGACACGCGAGCCGCCTCGTACGGCATCCGCATGCGAGCCCACCTCGATCGGGCGTCACGCAAGATGGGGAGCGCCGCGGACGGATCTCCCTCGTGCAAGACGACCGTGCCGACGGACAGCTCAGCCATGGCCTGCAAGACCTCGGAGGTGGAGCCACGGGCGATCTCGGCCAGCTCGTCCGCGGCCGCCCGGGCCGGAGCGATGTCGTCGGCGTCGCAAAGGATGTCGACGGCCGCGGCGAGGAGGGTCGGTCGTCGCAGGGGCTGCGCGGCTTCGTCCAACGCTCGGCGGATCCCGATGGCGGCGGCGTCGATGTCACCTCGGTCGCGGGCGAGCAGCGCGAGGCCCGGCATCGGTTCGTGTCCAAGCGCGCTGGCTCGTCCGTAGGCGACGCCGGCCTCGTCGAAGGCCCCGACAAGCCGATGGAGCTCGGCCTCCTGGTAGTGCGCCAAGCCAAGCGCCGGGTGTGGGGGCTCGGTGAGCCTGCGACACGCGGACTCGATCGTCGCGATCGCATCCTGCCAGGCGCCATCGGCCTGCTGGAGCTGTGACCGATGCACGAGGCACTGGCCGCGGTACGGCACGAGCTCTGGTTGATCCTCGCACCACGCGTGGAGGACCTTGGTCCACTCGGCGGCTCGCTGCAGGTCGAAGATCTGCATGCACTCCAAGATGACCGCGCAGTACACAACGCCAGATACCACCGGGCCGACCTCGCCACTCGACACGGCAAGCATCACTTCGTCGAGGCGGGCAATCCCCGCGGCCGGCTGACCCAGCGCGATCAGGGCCTGGCCCTCGCCGAGGCAGGCGAAGGCCGCCAGATCGGGATCGGCGAACTCGGCCGCGATGTCCAAGGCCCGTAACGCAAGGTCTCGCGCTGCCGATGCATCCCCCGAGTCCAACGCACGGAGGAGCATCGGTATCAAGAGGTAGCCGCTTGCGCTGCAGGTCGGACCGTCGCCGATCATCGCCTCAGCTCGCCCCAGCCATCCTCCGGCCTGAGCCATCTGTCCACGCACCATGAGGGAAAAGGCGAGCCAGAACGAGCAACGGGCGGCGTCGGCCTTGTTTCCGGACTCGGCATGTCGACGGTGCGCAGCCTCCCAACACGCGGCGCACCACTCATCGTCGCCAATCAGGTAGGACGCGACAGCGAGACGTTCCAGCTCCGAGGGATCCAGTGAATCGAGTGGGCTCGTCCGGAGTAGGTGATACGACGCGGCCCAGGTGTCAGGAGAGACCTCAGGTGTGCCGTCATCAGAGCGGACCATCGTGTCTCAGTATGCATTCTGTGGCGCGACGCAGCATCCGGCTGCGTGCGTCCCGAGGCCCCGCTGCGTCCCGTTGTGGCGCGTGACATCATCTCGGTCCGGCTCACGACCGGGAAAAGGGGGGTCGCACCGATGACCAGCAAAGGCCCATCCCGTCTCATCTCTGACATGCGCGGGGTTCGGTACGGCGAGGTGCTCGCCGTGTACGTGCGCGAGTCGGGATTGGAGGCGGAGGTGTACGGCACCCAGATGCTGAACGACTGTCCGCAGGAGCTCTGGGAGACCCTCGACCCAGACGCCATCGCGAAGGAGATGGGAGCTGTTGCCGTGAAGCTGAACGGCCCTCGTCACTGGATGCTCGATGGCCTCGGCACGAAGGTCGCCATTGTGGAGCCGGTGCTACGTGACTTCAATGGTCTCACCATGCGTCGCATCGCCACGGTCGACCTCGGCGACAACCCGGCGACGCAGCCCTACGTCGAGCGGTACGTCAACCGCGGGGCAGTGTTCTACTGGGACGCCGGCGCTGCGGTCTATGAGCTCGTGAACCCAGATGGGCTCGTCTACGTCATGCAGGCCTATTGCATCGGTGTCGATCCTGGATTGCGACAGGAGGACCTAGCCGGACTCGGCGAGCGGCTGGACCTCCCATCCGGATGGTCGTACCGCACCCGCATCCTCGATGACGAGCTCGTTGTCGACACGACCGCCACCATCGCGACCGTGCTGCAGGACGAACTTGAGAACACCTACACGCTTCCGTCTTGATCGCGCTCCCGCGGGATGACCATGGCTCCTTCGAGCCTGTAACACTGGTCGATGACGTGAGCACAGGACCGATGCCGACTCCAGACGGCCCGCCTATCGAGATCGGTGAGAGCCGCTCGGCTGACGTCGGCGGTCTTCCTGTTCGCAGGGCCTTGCCGCGTCACGGACGACGCACCGTTGGTGCGTGGTGCTTCGCCGATCACATGGGCCCCTCGAGCGGTGACGGCCCCGCTCTGAACATCGGGCCCCATCCCCATGTCGGACTCCAGACCGTCACTTGGCTCTTCGAGGGCGAGGTGCTGCATCGGGACAGCCTCGGCAGCGAGCAACCGATCAGACCGGGCCAGCTCAACCTCATGACCGCTGGCCACGGCGTCTCGCACTCGGAGGAGACCACAGGGGGTTCTGGCGCACGAGCTCACGGGGTGCAGCTATGGGTGGCTCAGCCGTCGACAACCCGCGATGGCGCCGCGACCTTCGAGCACCACACCCAGCTCCCGGTGGCGGAGCTTCGCGGCTGTCGCATCACGATCATGGTGGGCTCGTTGGTGGGCGAACGATCGCCGGCCCGAGCCGACACCGACCACCTGGGTGCGGAGCTGGCGCTGCAGCGTGGAACCACCACGATCGAGATCGACCCGGGCCACGAGCACGCCCTGGTCGTCACCACCGGATTGGTGCGGATCGGGACCTCGACGATCGCCCCGGGCAACCTCGCGTACATCGCGCTCGGTCGTGACGAACTACACCTCGCCGTCGACGGGCCGAGCACGGCGCTGCTGCTCGGTGGGTCACCCTTCCCTGAGCCGATCACCATGTGGTGGAACTACGTCGCCCGCAGCACGAACGAGATCACCGACGCGCACGCGGACTGGACCGCTCGTAGCGGCCGGTACGGCACGGTGGCGTCGTCGCTCGACCCCATCGACGTGGGCCCGCCCCCCTGGGCCCGCAGCCCGAACCCCTAAGCCGCCGCTGGGCAGCGCTGCGGGTCTGGTTGCAGCGGCGGACCATCGATCGCGCAGTGGACCCGACGGGCCCCTGGGATAACCGGCGATTCATGGCGAAGGCCGAGGAAGGCGACCGGCGCGGCCAACGCAGCGAGCACGGCTGCCACCATCAGGCCGAGCTGTCCGGCGCGCGCGACGCTGCCCGGTTCCAGAGCCGTCGTGAGCCCGGAGACGACGGGGATGACGGCGAGGGCAGCGAGGCTGGCCGTCCGAGCGATGGCGTTGTTGACACCCGAAGCGGTGCTCACGAGGTTGGGATCTGTGGAGGCCATCACCGTCGCCGTAAGCGGCGCGACGAAGGTCGCCAGTCCGATCCCCAGCACCATGGCGCCGGGGAACACGTCGATCCACCACGACGGATCGGTGTCGATTCGCCTGAGCAGGAGGAGTCCTCCCGCAGTGAGCAACGGACCAACAGTGAGCTGGAGCCGAGGGCCGATCCGCTCCGCCAGCGCGCCCGATCGAGCCGACAACGTGAGCATGAGCACCGTCACCGGCAGCAGGGCGAGCCCCGAGGACAGCGCGGACCAACCGGCAGAAACCTGGAGCTGATACGCGACAAGGAAGAACGTCACGCCGATCGCGCCATACAGCGCAACAGTCGCCAGGTTCACCGTCACAAAGGTGCGGTCATGGAACAACGCCGGCGGCAGGAGCGGGTGCTGGGTTGTCCGGATGCGCAGCACGAACCCGACAAGCAGGAGGAGCCCGACTCCTGACGAGCCGAGCACCGCTGTATCCGTCCAGCCCCTGGGACCCGCCTCGGTAAGCGCCCAGGTGGCGCTGGCGAGACCCGCTACGACAAGGGCCGCCCCGCGCAGATCGAGCGCGCCGACCGGGTGGTGGTCGCGCGACTCGGGGACTGCAACCCGCGCCGTGACGACGGCGACTGCGGCGACCGGGACGTTCAGCAGGAACGCCCAACGCCAGCCGGGGCCATCGACCAGCGCACCACCGACGAAGGGACCGATGGCCCCAGCCACCCCACCGAGTCCCGACCAGGCTCCGACCGCGGCGGCTCGATCACTCCGTTGGAAGCTGGCTTGTAGGATGGCGAGGCTCCCCGGAGTGAGCAGCGCACCGCCGATGCCCTGGAGCAGTCGGGCCCCGATGAGCACCTCGATGTTCGGAGCCACGCCGCACACCACGGACGCTGCCGCAAACCAGATCGTGCCAAGGATGAAGACTCGTCGCCGCCCATACCGGTCGCTCAGGGCCCCGCCGAGCAGGATGAGCGACGCCAACGCGATCAGATAGCCGGTCAGGACCCACTGCAGTGCACTGACGCCGGCGTCGAGGTCGTCGCCAATGTGGGGGACGGCGACGTTCACGATGGTCGCATCGAGGCTGGCCATCGCACTGGCCGCGACCGTTGCGACGAGCGCGAGCCGCCCCCGGCGCGATCTGAGCGCGAGGCCCTCTCCGTCATCCGGGGCGGCGACGGCCATCCCAGCGGAGGATGTCATCAGACCAACGAGACGTCGGTCACGATGTCAACGAGCGCGGGTCCTCGGTGAGCGAGCGCGGCGGCGAGAGCGTCGCTGACATCGTCGGGATCGAACACGCTGCCCGGCTTCCTGAAACCACGCGACGTACTGGCGCTCGGGAGCGCCACCCACGATGGCCAGGTGGGTCGCGACGCTCGGAAAGGCCATGTAGGGCGTGCACAGGCCCGCCACGCCTCGCACGCGATCTGGATGCAGCACTGGCATGGCCCACGCCACGAACCCGCCCCAGTCGTGCCCCACGAAAAGGCCCGGTCGATCTCGAGCTCGTCCAGCAAGGCGACCAGGTCGCCGGTGAGCTCGCTCAGCCCGTAGGCGGACGGATCGAGCGGCGCGGTGCTGAACCCGCACCCGCGTTGGTCGGGGGCGATGGCGCGAAAGCCTGCGTCGGCGACGGCTGGGAGCTGATGGCGCCAACCGAAGCCGATGTCGGGGAACCCGTGACAGAACACGACGGCGTCACCGGATCCTGCCTCGTGGGTGGACAGCGTGATCGGTCCCGCGGGGTCGTGCGCGGGTAGCGCGATCTGTCGAGGAGCCGGTAACGACGTCACGTCTGGCGGCGCTCGTTGGTTGTCGCGATGCGTCGTCGGAGCTCGACGTGCACAGCGGGAGGGAGCAGCGCTCCTAGCTCGTCGTTGAGCGAGTCGAGGACCGGTCGATCGCCGACGTAGGCGCGCTCGCCTTCGGTGCAGCACCACGCCATCGTCTCGCCGTTCTCCCCCCAGTCGGCTCGGGTCCAGCTCCGCACCGTGGCCGTCTCGGTGTCGTTCGGACCTGGTTCCCAGTCGACCTTGATGGGAAGCTGCCAGCACACGGATGGCTTCCAGTCGGTGGGGGAGTCGCCGGCGTCGAGGGCGGCAACGTGCAAGGCGCATCCCGCCTCACCTGCGAACCCAGGACGGTTCAGGAAGATGCAGGCGCCATCAACGACGCGTGTGGAGGTTCGGGTGTCGTCCGCGAAGACGCCATCTCGCTGGGCGTCGACGTAGTGCTGGAACTGGTCAGGTTCGAGGATCGCGGCGAGGGCGCTGATGAGCTGCGGCTCGTCCTCCTCGCCATCGAGCTCGGCGCCGAGGGAGCAGCACCCGAGCCTGAGATGCTCTGCAGGTTCGTCGGCGATACCGAGGCAGCCCCGTCCGAAGATGCAGGTCCAGCGCGATTGGAGAAACGCGGCATCGAAGCGCCAGGTGGTGTCCCCGTCGACGATCTCCTCGAGGTCGGCTGGGTTCACGAGGCCTCTACGTACTGGGTGCGCAGGGTGCGGCTGCCCCAGTAGAGGAGGAACCACGGCCACACGAGCCACAGACCGTCGGCGGGAAGTGACAGTGCGACCGTGGCCACCAGCAAACCCTGGATGACGCGGAGCCCTGTCCGGCGCGCTCGATCTGTGGCCGCAGGCATCACCGAGACCGTAACGGCCCTGCCGGGGTGGTGGTGATGCGGCGCCTGCGCTCAGCGCGTCGGGTCGCTGAGCCCGAGGGTTCGCACGGTTGGCGACAGGGGGACCTCGCCGGACTCCGGGCGTGTGCCCAGCACTCGGTCGCCGATACTGACCGTCACGCCGAACCAGTAGTGCTCGTTGCGGTAGTGGTGCAGTCGGTGATTGCGCGAGAGGTTGCGAAACCACGCCGTCTTCGGGCGGTAGGGCGCGTGGATCAGGTAGTGCGTCCACTCGTAGTAGGCGAGCATGCCGAAGCCACAGGCGAGTGCCATGGCGGCCTGTGGCGGATCGAGACGCCAGATCGCCAATGCGACGGCGATCGGTCCGGCCGGGAACAGCGCCTGGAAGGGAACCATCACTATGCGCAGATCGCGCGGGTTGCGGTGGTGAAGTCGGTGCTTGCGGGCAGTTATTGGGTCGATCGTGAAGCGGCCGAGGCGGGTGGGCCGTCGGTGCAGGAGGCGCACGTGGATCAGCCACTCCACGAACGGTTCGGCGGCGACGATGATCGCTGGGATGAGAAGGTCCCACCATCCCCACTGCCCGATCCAGAGCCGGGCGGCGCTCGCCGTCAGCGCGGCGCCACCGATGATCAGGGGCGACGGCTTCCGCACGAAGAAGGCGATCAGCTCGCTGAGCGAGGCGCCCGCCTGCGGCTGATCAGCGGGGGCGGGGAGGACATCGGTCTCCTGCCCATCGAGGATCGAGTCGGCGCCCCGCACCTTCGTAAGCGGCGTATCGGCCTGCGTCATCGATCGGACCGTAGCCACGGGGTCTCTGTCCCGCACAGTCGAGCGCGACTCGCACGACCGTCGGGGTGACAGCATGGGTCCGTGCAGGTGACGGCGAAGGTCGACTACGCGGTGCGGGCGCTGCTCGAGCTGGCGGCAAGCCCCGGCGCGCCTGTTACCCGTGATCAGATCGCCACGGCGCAGAGCATCCCGCCTCGGTACCTCGAGACGGTGCTGGTGCAGCTGCGCAACGGCGGGCTGGTGGTCGGACAACGAGGCGCGGCCGGTGGGTACCGGCTGGCCAGGGATCCCGAGAGCATCAGCATCGCGGAGGTGTCTCGGGCGGTCGATGGCCCGCTGGCCCTTGTGCAGGGCCAGCGGCCAGAGAACGTCACCTACGGCGGGACCAGCGAGCACCTGGCTGATCTCTGGGTGGGGCTGCGGGCTGCCGTGCGGTCGGTGATGGAGTCCGTGAGTCTCGCAGAGGTGCTGCGCGGCGATCTGCCCGAGGCAGTCCGCTCCCTCGTCGACGACCCCGACGCCTGGGCGCCCCGCTGACCCGGTCGCCCCCGATCTTGACCGTGCGGTCAAGTTGTGTTGACCTCGTTGGATTGACTGACGGGGACCTGCGAGGGCCTAGATCTCCGCCGTTGACCAACGGCTCGATTCTGCGTTCTCACCGTCGCCAATGAGAATGGGGGGCGTGACGCAGCCTCCATCGCACCCAGAAACTGTCGGCGGGCCCGTAGAGCGCTCAGGCGACGTGGGCGGTTTCGCCGCGCTGGGGCTCTGCCGCGAGCTCCTCCACGTGCTCAACGACCTCGGCTACGAGGAGCCAACCCCGATTCAGACGGAGGCCATTCCGCTCCTGATCAACGGAGCAGATCTGCTCGGCCAGGCGGCCACCGGGACCGGCAAGACCGCCGCCTTCGCACTGCCCATCTTGCAGGCCCTCGGACGCGGCGCTCCTGCGGTTCCCACCGCGCTGGTGCTGGTGCCGACTCGCGAGCTCGCCGTGCAGGTCAGCGAAGCGATGTTCAAGTACGGCCGCGAGCTCGGTGTGAAGGTTCTTCCAGTGTTTGGCGGGCAGCCCATCGGGCGCCAGCTCCAAGAGCTCCACCGAGGGGTGCACATCGTGGTGGCCACGCCCGGCCGAGCCATCGATCACATCTCTCGGGGGTCTCTCGCTCTCGACAAGATCACGACTGTCGTGCTCGACGAGGCCGATGAGATGCTCGACATGGGTTTTACCGAGGACATCGAGTCGATCCTCGAGGCCACCCCGAGCGAGCGTCAGACGGTGCTGTTCTCCGCGACGATGCCGCGGCGCATCGAGCACATCGCAAAGCGCCACCAGCGCCACCCGGTGCGCATCGAGATCGGCAAGGCCGACACCGCGGATGGCGAGCCCTTGGTGCGGCAGACCGTCTACTTCGTGCAGCGGGCCCACAAGGCGTCGGCGCTCGGCCGAGTGCTCGACATCGAGGGGCCGGAGGCGGCGATCGTGTTCTGTCGCACACGCCACGAGGTCGACGAGCTGACGGCGACGATGAACGGGCGCGGCTACCGGGCCGAGGCGCTGCATGGCGGGATGGATCAGCCACAGCGTGACCGTGTGATGCGTCGCCTGCGCGATGGCTCCGCTGAGCTCCTCGTGGCGACAGACGTGGCGGCGCGTGGTCTGGACATCGACCAGCTGACCCACGTCGTCAACTACGACGTCCCGTCTGCGGCGGAGAGCTACGTCCACCGCATCGGGCGCGTCGGTCGGGCCGGTCGGGAGGGAGTGGCGATCACGCTGGCCGAGCCCCGCGAGCGACGCCTCGTGTCCAACATCGAGCGCCTCACGAAGCAGTCCATTGCTGTCGCCAAGGTGCCGTCGGTGGCAGACCTGCGCTCACGTCAGATCGAGCTCACCGTCGAAGCGCTCAACGAGGCCCTCGGCTCCGACGATCTCGACGAGTACCACGGCGTGCTCAATGCTCTGGCGGGCGAGGACAGCCGCCGTGTCGCACTCGCCGCCATCAAGCTCGTGCACGAGGCCCGGGGTGCAGTGCTCGAGGAGCGGGACATCCCGGACGCGTCTGCGGATGCAACGAAGCAACGCCCCGCTCCGGGCAGAAGCCAAGGCGGGGATCAGAAGCGAGGCAAGCCCTCGGTTGACGACACCGGTTTCGTGTACGTGAACCTCGGCAAGGACTCGGGCGTGCGCCCTGCCGACCTCGTCGGGGCCATCGCCAACGAGAGCGGGTTGACCGGCCGCGTCATTGGGCCGATCCGCATCGCGGAGCACTACTCGGTCGTCGGTGTGCCCAAGGGGTCGGTCGACGACGTGGTCGCCAAGATGCGCTCGACCACGATCCGCGGCAAGCGCGCCGAGGTTCGCCGCTACATCGAGTAGCGCTCAGCCCCGGGGCGGGGGAGTGCGGTCGAGTGCCGCCTCGAACACCGCCGCCACGTCGGCGCCGTAGGCGAGTGCGACGCCGCGTCCGACCTGCACCACCGACATCAGCAGCGACAGCATCACCGACACGATCCCGTTGCCCATCGCGGTTGGGTCGATGTCGGGGCGGACCGATCCGTCGAGCTGGCCCGCTCGGATCAGCTCGGCGCAGGCCTTGCGCAGCTCCCCCAGTGCCGGGATCTCGAGGACGCGCTCGGTGACCTCGGGCTCGAGACCAGCCAGGACCCGCCGGGCGAGCGGATGCTGGTCGACGGCCTCCATGAGGGTGAAGATCAGCGTCTGGCGCCAGTCGCTGAGGTCCGTCACGTCGACCACCGTCGAGAGGCCCTGCTCGATCACGGCTGCCGCGTCCTCGTCGAGAGCGGCGAGAAACAGGGCTTCCTTGTTGTCGAAGTAGGCGTAGGCCACGGTGCCCCCGACGCCGGCGTCGCGGGCGATGTCGGCTACCGAGGCGGCGCGAAAGCCGTCGCGGCCGAAGCGCTCTATGGCGGCGGCCAGGATGGTCTGGCGGGTGATCTCGCCTTTCGTCACCGTCATGTGACCGATCTTACACGAACTGAGGACTTGAGTAAATCACTCAAACCGTGGTACGTTCGTCCTCGATGACGCAGACCAGCGACCCCACCCGAATCGTCCCGACCCGCCGGATCTCCTTCGAGGAGTCCCTGCGCGACCTCCCCAAGCACTACGCGTGCGACGGCGATCTCATCCAGAGCCATGTGGCTGCAGGGCTCTCCGCAGTGTTCCCCGATGGCGAGGACTTCTTCGTCCGCTCGGTCCGGAACTTCCGGGATCAAGTCACCGACCCGGACCTCAAGCGCCAGGTCACTGGCTTCATCGGTCAGGAGGCCGTGCACGGCCGCGAGCACCGTGTGTTCAACGACAAGCTCGCCGAGCTCGGGTATCCGACCAAGCAGGTCGAGAAGATCACCAAGTTCGGGCTCGAGCTGCGCGAGAAGGTTGCGCCGGCCAAGGCCAACCTGGCCGCCACGGCAGCCCTCGAGCACTTCACAGCCACCCTGGCCGAGCTCGTGCTCACCAGCGAGGAGACCCGGGCGATGTTCGGGCACGCTGAGGTGCGCAACTTGTTCGTATGGCACGCGCTCGAGGAGTCTGAGCACAAGGCCGTCGCATTCGATGTGTACAAGGCCGTCGGTGGCTCCGAGCGCATGCGGGTGTGGACGATGAAGTTCCTTCGCTACGGCTTCGTGGTGGGCATGGCCTTCCAGGTGGGTGTATCGCTCCTCTTCGATCGGGCCACGTACAAGCGCGGCAACCTGCGCGCCAGCTGGAAGCGGTTCCGGAAGTCGCCAGTGATGAGGCGCGAGATCTGGGACCAGCTTCGCGAGTACGAGCGCCCGGACTTCCACCCGGACGACCGCGACACCATGGAGCTCGTCGAGCGTTGGCGCGCCGAGCTCTTCGGCCCCGTCGGCACGCTCAACGACAAGCTCGCCACCTCGCCTGCAGCGTGAGCGATCCGATGACCGAGCACCTCGACGTCCTCATCGTCGGCGCGGGCCTGTCGGGCATCGGAGCCGCCCATCACCTGCAGACCGAGAGCCCGTGGGCGACGTACGCGGTGTTCGAAGCCCGCGACGCGATCGGCGGCACGTGGGATCTGTTCCGCTACCCCGGCATCCGGTCCGACTCCGACATGTTCACGCTCGGCTACTCGTTCCGGCCTTGGCCGGGCGAGAAGACCCTCGCTGACGGTCCCTCGATCCTGCGGTACATCAACGACACCGCCACCGAAGCCGGGATCGACAAGCACATCCGCTTCCAGCACCGGATCGTGTCTGCGAGCTGGTCGACAGACGACGCACGCTGGACCGTGAAGGCGGAGCGCTCGGACACCGGCGAAAGCGTCGAGCTCACCTGTGGGTTCCTCTTGTCCTGCAGCGGCTACTACCGCTATGACCACGGCTACCAGCCCGACTTTCCCGGCATGGATCGCTACAACGGCACGATCATCCACCCGCAGGCCTGGCCGGAGGACTTGGACTACGAGGGCAAGCGAGTGGTCGTCATCGGGAGCGGCGCCACTGCTGTGACGCTCGTTCCGTCGCTGGCGGAGAAGGCCTCGCTCGTGACGATGCTTCAACGGTCGCCGTCATACATCGCGTCGGTGCCGGCGAAGAACCCCCTTGCCGACCTGCTGCGCAAGGTGTTGCCCGAGCGGCGCTCCGGCCCGATCTTGCGCTGGGCGCTCGCGCTGATGACCCAAGGCAGCTATGCGCTGAGCAAGAAGCGTCCTGCGCTGATGCGGCGGCTGCTGCTCAAGGGCGTCAAGCGACAACTACCCCAAGGCTACGACATCGACACGCACTTCACTCCGAAGTACGACCCGTGGGATCAGCGGCTCTGCGCGGTCCCCGACGGCGACCTGTTCAAGGCGATCCGCTCGGGCAAGGCCGAGATGGTCACCGACCACATTGCGACCTTCACCGAGACCGGACTTCTCCTCGAGTCAGGAACCGAGCTCGAGGCGGACATCATCGTGACGGCCACTGGGCTTGAGCTTCTCTTCATCGGAGGCATTGAGGTGTCGGTCGACGGCGCGGCCGTCGATGTGGCGGGCCGGCTCTCCTACAAGGGCATGATGCTCGAGGGCGTGCCCAACATGGCTGCGGCGTTCGGCTACACGAATGCTTCGTGGACTCTGAAGTGCGACCTCACCTGTGACTACGTGTGTCGACTCCTCAACCACCTGCGCGACACCGGGCTTCGGCAGTGCACGCCGATCAACTCTGATCCGTCCATTGAGACGAGCCCTCTTCTGGCCCTGTCGAGCGGCTACATCCAGCGAGCGTCCGATCGCTTCCCCCGAGCGGGCTCGAAGTTCCCGTGGCAGATGCACCAGAGCTACCTGCGCGACTACCGAGCGATGAAGCGCAGTGACATCCGCGACGAGGCGATGCGCTTCAGCAACCCGGAACCTGCCGAATCACCCGTCCTCGAAGCCACCGGGAGCTGACCATGAAGCAGTTCAGTGGGCGTGTTGCCGCCATCACGGGAGCAGGTTCGGGCATCGGTCGAGCCCTGGCCAAGGATCTGGCTGGTCGCGGCGCACATCTCGCGCTCGCCGACATCGACGAGGCTGGGCTCGCGGAGACCGTGTCGCTTTGCGAGGGCAGCGGCGTGAAGGTGACGTCGCAGCGCGTCGACGTAGCCGACCGAGCGGCCGTCCATGCATGGGCGGACGCCGTTGTCGACGACCACGGAAAGGCCAACCTGATCTTCAACAACGCGGGCGTCGGCCTCGGCGCCACCGTCGACGGGATGTCCTACGACGATCTCGACTGGCTGATGGGCATCAACTTCTGGGGGGTCGTGCATGGCACGAAGGCGTTCCTGCCACATCTCAAGGCATCGGGAGACGGACACGTTGTCAACCTCTCGAGCGTGTTCGGGCTCATCAGCATCCCGTCCCAGTCCGCATACAACGCGGCCAAGTTTGGAGTGCGCGGGTTCACGGACGCCCTGCGCATGGAGCTCGAGATCGAGAAGTGTGGGGTGTCGGCCACCACCGTGCACCCGGGTGGCATCAAGACGAACATCGCCCGAAGTGCCCGCATGGACCCGAGCGCTCTGACCATGGGTGGGACTGCCCCGTCCACCGCAGCCGACGAGTTCGACCGGCTGGCAAAGACCACTCCCGAGAAGGCTGCTAGCCAGATTCTTGCCGCCGTGGCGAGCAATCGGCGCCGAGCGCTGATCGGCCCTGATGCCAAGGCGCTGGATCTGGTGTCTCGCCTGCCAGCGGGCATCTACCAGCGGGTCCTGGTCTTCGGCGCTAAGCGTCGTCGTTTGAGGTCGGCATAGGGTCGAGGATGTGAGGGTTCAATGAGCTTCGACGTCCGCAGTCGCTCCGCCATCGACATATGTGATGTCGACTTCGACACGTTCCACACGCAGGCAGTACCAGCGCACCTGGCCGAGCGAGGTGACATCGCCTCACGTGCCTTTCGCGTCTCCGGACTCGAGTCGATCGTCATCGCGGTCGACGGCAACGCGTTCACGTGGCGACTCGACCCTACCGGCGCGCTCGAGGTAGTTCCCGGCGACGAAGGTAGAGCGCGAGCAGACCTCGACCCGGCATGGTTCAACGACATCGTCAACGACGTGCGGAGCACCGTGGCGCTCATGATCGCCAACGAACCCGTGATGACGCGCGGTCACATCACTCATCTCATCGCGTGGGAACCCGTGGTGCGTGCCTTGCTCGACGGTCGTGCTGCCTTTGAGCACGGCTTGGTCGGCTTCGTAGATCGCGATGGCGGCTCGCTCGACCTCGATCGGTCGTTCGCCCTCGACGACGATGCTGCCGAGATGAGCCACTTCCTCGCCCAGGCAGGGTTCCTCCACGTGCGCGGGGTGTTCACGACCGAGGAAATGGACGAGCTGAGCACGGAGATCGACCTGTGGCGCGCTCGGGTCAGCCCCGATGACGAGCGGGCATGGATGGCGACGGTCGGCGACGAGCGGGTGTGTGTGCGCGTCTCTGGGGTCGGTCATCAGGTCGAGTTCCCATTGGCCAAACGACTGGCGGCGATCGCGGCGGTCGCGGGGGGCGAGCACACCTTCTCCGGCAGCGACCTGCTCGTGAAGCCGGTTGGCGTGAGCGAGGGCATCTCGGATCTTCCGTGGCACAAGGACTGCTCGCTCGGCATGCACAGCTACAAGTGCTGCAGCATCACCTGCGGCGTCTCGGTCACCCCCTCGGGATCGGACAACGGCCAGCTCGGCGTGGTGGCAGGTTCGCACCGCGTGAACATGCCGCTGATGGATCTCAGCGATGCCATGGACCTTCCGCTCGTCTACCTCAGCACGCAACGAGGGGATGTGACGGCGCACCTGAGCTGCACGCTGCACTGCTCCACCCCACCCCTGCACAGCGAGCGACGAGTCACCTACAGCTCCTTCACCTTGCCTGGGGACACCGCCGAGCTCGACGACAAGATCAAGAACGTGCGCATCCAGGCGGCCCGCGAGACGTTCGCCCCGACCTGAATCCGATCAGGGATCTGTGCCTCAGCGGTCGTCCTATGCTGGTCTGAGGTACGGATTGTACTGAAACGGGGGACATCTGCATGCTGCCCGCTGGCGATCGCTACGTCGTCATCTCATCGGACTGCCACGGTGGTGCCAGCATCGCTGCGTACCGGCCGTATCTGGAGTCGCGCTACCACGACGACTTCGATGCCTGGATGGGCACGTTCGAGAACCCCTACAAGGACCTCACGGGCAACGATGCCGAGCGCAACTGGGACTCCGCCCGCCGGCTCGCCGAGATGGAAGATGACGGCGTCGTCGCCGAGGTGATCTTCCCGAACACCATCCCGCCGTTCTTCCCCGCGGTGAGCCTGCTCAACCAAGCACCGGGCGCGAACGACGGCGACCTCGAGCGCCGCTGGGCGGGCCTGCAGGCTCACAACCGTTGGCTGGCCGACTTCTGCGCCGATGCTCCCGGGCGTCGAGCGGGAATCTGCCAGATCATGCTGCACGACGTCGAAGCTGCGGTGAAGGAGATCCGCTGGGCCAAGGAGCACGGGCTTACCGGCGGCGTGCTGCTGCCCGGCGCGCCCCCGGGGTCGGGTGTGCCTCCGTTCTATGCGTCCGAGTACGAGCCCATCTGGTCGACGTGTGAAGAGCTCGGCATGCCGGTCAACCATCACTCCGGAAGCGCGGCGCCCGACTACGGGCCGTATCCCCAGGCGAAGGTGATGTTCCTCCTGGAGGTGACCTGGTGGGCCCACCGCGCGCTGTGGCACCTCATCTTCGGTGGCGTGATGGAGCGCCACCCGAACCTGCAGTTCGTGTTCACCGAGCAAGGCACCGAGTGGGTTCCCGAGGAGCTCGCTCGCCTCGACATGTACTACGGCCGCATGAAGTCCGCCGCCGGCAGCCAGGAAGCTGCGTTCGGCGAGGGTGTCGTCGACGTCATGAGCCTCTCGCCCACCGCGTACTGGGAACGGCAGTGCAGCCTCGGGTCGTCGTTCATCCGTCGCCACGAGGTGAAGATCCGTGAGCAGGTCGGCGTCGACCACATCATGTGGGGAAGCGACTTCCCGCATCTCGAAGGCTGCTGGCCATGGTCGAAGGATCACCTCAAGATGTCCTTCGGCGGACACTGCACGCCGGACGAGATCCAGGCCATGGTGGGCGGCAACGCCGCTCGCATCTACGGGTTCGACATGGGTCTGCTGGCCCCGATTGCTGCGAAGGTCGGCCCCGCGGTGGGGGATCTGTCGCTGCCCTTGAAGCGAGATGACATCCCGGACGAAGCGATGCGCTGCCCCGCGTTCGCGCTCGGGAAGCTCCGTCCCGACCCGGACCTGGACTGAGGTGCCGCCACCGTGACGACCGCCGAGACCGATGCACCGGTGAAGTTCGATCCCTTCGAAGAGGGCTACACCGAGTGGCCCTATGCCCAGTACGCCCGCCTGCGCCGCGCCGACTCGGTGCACTACAGCGACCTGCTCCAGGCGTGGGTGCTGACTCGCTACGCGGACGTGGACCGGGTGCTGAAGGACCCGTCGATGAGCTCTGACATCGACAATGCCACACCCACGCCGATCACCGAGATGGAGATCCAGCGCCGGGGCGAGGTCGAGCAGGGCCACGCCGACCCGCTCCCGCTGCTCGACGAACCCGACCACACACGCGTGCGCCGGCTCATCGCGCCGACGTTCCGTAAGGGCTCGGTCAAGAACCTCAACGAGACGATCGAGCGCCACGTCAGCGTGCTGCTCGATGGGATCGTGGAGCGCCATGGGCCGAGCGGCACCTTCGACATGGTCTCGGAGTTCGCGTACCCGATGCCTGTGATGGTGATCTGCGAGCTCATGGGTGTGCCCGAAGAGGACGGTCCGGAGTTCAGGACCTGGGTGCAGTACGTGGCCCTCGGGCTCGATCCGTTCATCAGCGCGGAGCAGCGGGAGAGAAGCCTCCAGGCCGGCGAGGAGATGCGTGAGTACCTCCGTCAGCAGGTGGCGGCCAAGCGCGGGACCCCGACCGACGACCTCACCTCCGAGCTCGCAGCTGCCTCTGAGGATGGCGAGCAGCTCTCAGCTGATGAGCTGATCCTGCAGCTGCAGACGCTGTACATCGCTGGTCACGAACCCGTGACGGCCGTGCTCGGCAACGGGTTCCGTGGCCTGTTCGAGCAGCCCGATCAGCTCCAGATGCTGCGCGACGATCCGTCGCTCTTGGAGCACGCGGTGCTCGAACTGCTCCGCTACGACGGTCCCAACCAGTTCGTGCGTCGCATCGCCATGCAAGACCTCCACTTCGACGGAGGCACGATTCCCGCAGGTGCCGTCATCTACCCCGGGATCGCGGCCGCCAACCACGACCCGGAGGAGTTCGGCGAAGACGGCGACCAGATCCGCGTCGATCGTCCGTCCGCCGCGCATCACCTGCAGCTCGGTGCCGGGATCCATGCCTGCCTCGGCACGCACCTCGCCAAGCTGGAGAGCGAGATCGCCATCCGACGGCTGCTCGAGCGCTTCCCGAAGATGGAGCTGGTCGCTCCGCCCACGTGGGCCAACCGCATGGTGCTGCGCAGCGTCAACGAGCTCCACGTGCGCTACGACCTCGCGGGCTGATCCAGCCGATGAGCGACGGGGGCTACAAGGTCAATCTGGCCCTCAACCAGAGCAGTGCACCGCCGGCACCCACGCCGTATCGCGCCGGCGCACCCAATGTCGTAGTGGTCGTCGCCGACGACCTCGGGTTCGGCCAGCTCGGCTGCTTTGGCTCCGACCTCGACACGCCCAACATCGATCGGCTGGCTGCCCGCGGTCTTCGCTACACGAACTTCCACACCACGGCCGTCTGCTCACCCACGCGTGCGTGCCTGCTGACGGGCCGCAACCACCATCGCGTCGGGATGGGGATGCTGCCCGACCTGCCCGTGAACTACCCCGGTTACACGGGACAGTTCCCGGCCGGTGCGGGCACGATGGCGCAGATCTTGCTCGATCAGGGTTGGTCGACCACGGCCATCGGCAAGTGGCATCTCGTGCCGCGCGACCAGCGGGCGACCGGCCCGTTCCACATGTGGCCGACCGGCTTGGGCTTCGAGCGGTACTACGGATTCCTCAATGGGGAGACCAACCAGTGGACGCCCAACCTCGTGCGCGACCAGAGCCACATCGAACCGCCCCGCGACCCTGAGGACGGCTACCACCTCGACGCCGACCTCGCCGACGAGGCGATTCGTCAGCTGCGCGATCTGCGGCTGCACAACCCCGCCCGGCCGTTCCTGCTCTGGTACGCGACCGCGTCTCCGCATGCGCCGCACCAGGTGGCGCCCGAGTGGAGCGACCGCTACCGCGGGCGGTTCGACGACGGATGGGATCTGTGGCGGGAGCGGACCTTCGCTCGACAGAAGGAGCTCGGCGTCGTGCCCGATCATGCTGAGCTGTCCGCTCGGCCCCCGTGGGTCGAGGCGTGGGCCGACATCGATGCCGATCGTCGTCGTCTGTACAGCCGCATGATGGAGGTGTTCGCCGGGTTCTTCAGCCACGCCGATCACCAGATCGGTCGCGTGCTCGACGCCATCGATGCCAGCGGCCAAGCCGACAACACGGTCGTGCTGCTCATCTCCGACAACGGCTGCTCCGCGGAGGGAGGTCCCAACGGCAGCTGGAACCAGCTTCGTCACTACATCAACGACGAAGAGGACGATCTCGCCAAGGAGCTGTCCCACTACGATGATCTCGGTGGCTTCCGCTCGAGTGGCCATTACCCGTGGGGTTGGGCACTGGCCGGGAACACGCCGTTCCAACGGTGGAAGCGGTACACGTTCGAGGGAGGTGTCCGCGACCCGCTGATCATCTCGTGGCCGGGTCACATCGCTGATCCGGGCGGGCTGCGCGACCAGTACTGCCACGCCGTTGACCTGCTGCCGACGGTGCTGGACCTGATCGGTGTAGATCCGCCGGAGGTCCTCGCCGGCGTGCCGCAGATGTCGTTCGACGGCGTATCCATCGGCGCCACCATCGAGGACACTGCCGCGCCGGATCCTCGTACCGCCCAGTACTTCGAGTGCTGGGGGAGCAGGGGCATCTACGTCGACGGGTGGAAGGCCGTCACCGACCACGTGAACCAGCTCACGGCCAACGAGCGTGACGCGGTGATCGGCAGCGCCTCCTTCGACACCGATGCGTGGATGCTGTTCGACACCAGCAAGGACTTCACGGAGTCGCACGATGTCGCCGCTGAGCATCCGGAGAAGCTGGCCGAGCTCATCGAGCGGTGGCACGCGGAGGCCGAGCGAAATCAGGTGCTCCCGATCGATGACGGCCGCGACAATCGGGTGGCTCAGATGCACCTTCCGTGGCTTCACTTCCAGAGCACCTACGAGCTCCGTCCCGGCGACAAGCTCCATGAGTCGCACGCGCCCATGCTGATGATGGGCTTCCGCATGGCGGCCACCTTCGATGCCGACCTACCAGTGGACGCGTCAGGTGTGCTGTGTGAGCAGGGCGACTGGATGGCCGGCTGGGCCTGGTTCCTGCAAGAGGGCGTGCTCACCTGGGTCTTGGCCTGGAACGGTGAGGAGCATCGGCTCAGCGCGCCTCTGCCTGCCAAAACCCGCACCGCGGTGGTCGATGCGCAGCCACGACAGCCGGCGGGATTCGACCTCCAACTGCATCTCGATGAGCTTCTTGCCGCCGAAGGCGTGCTGCCCATGGCGTTCCCTCCGGCGATCGCGCCGGACGGCGCATTCCTTACCGTGGGCTACGGCCGACCGTTCCCGGTCTGCGACGACTACCTGCCCCCGGCGCCCGCGCCGGCCCCGTTCGTCGGCGTTCGCATCGACGTCGGCGCGCCGCCGCCGTTCGACTTCGCGGCGGAGCACGTCCGAGCCATGCGTCACCAATAGCCGCGATCTGCCCGGCATGACCTGGTCCGCAACCGTCAGCAGCGTGTCGCCTCACTGCAGAAGTAGCAACATCTCTGCACGGGCAGGCACGCCATTCGTGCTCCCGTGTGCATAGAACTTGTGATGGTCAGGCAGTGAACGGCAGTGATGCATGGCGACGGACGAAGTGCCCTCCGGCGAAGACGGCCGCATCGGAGTCGACGGCGAAGTTGGGGCACCGTGCAAGCAGCTCTTCGATGGCCACGCGGGCCTGGAGGCGAGCGGCGGCGGCGCCGAGGCAGTGGTGGGCGCCGTAGCTGAAGGTGAGGATCTTGTCGATGGTTCGGCGTACGTCGAGCCGCTCTGCAGTGGAGCCGAACTCGCGGTCGTCTCGGTTGGCGGCACCGTAGAGGAGCATCACCTTCTTGCCTGCTGGGATCAGCGTGTCGCCGATCTGCACGTCTCGAGTCGTGGTGCGGGCGAGCCCCTGGACCGGTGAGGTGAGCCGCAGCAGCTCCTCGACCGCCCCAGGGATGAGGGTGGGGTCGTCGATGAGGCGCTGTCGCTCTTCAGGATGCTCAGTGAGCAGCTGGGCCGTGCCGCCGAGCAGGCCGGTGGTGGTGTCGTTACCTCCCGTGACCATTGTGAAGGCGAAGCCGAGGATGTCGAGTACGGGCACGGGTTCGTCGCCGAGGTCGGCCTTCACGAGCGCCGAGGTCATGTCGTCGCCCGGCTCGGTACGGCGTCGTTCGATGAGCTCGGTGAAGTAGGTCGCCAGCTCCATCACCGCGTCTGCGGCCAGCATCGTGTCGCCCGCAGCGCCAGCGCCGACGATGGCATCAGTCCAGCCGTCGAACCGTCCGCGATCCTCCTCCGGCACTCCTAGGTAGTGGGCCACCACGAAGCTCGGCAGCGGTTTGGCGAGCCCCTCGATGAGATCACCGGTTCCGGCTGCCCGCAGCGCTTCGAGCCGTTCGACGACGAAGGCCCGCACCGCAGGTTCGACCTCCGCCACGGCCCGCGGCGTGAACCCGCGGGCGACCAGGCGCCGGAACGCAGTGTGCTCCGGCGGATCGAGCATCACCATCGGTGCGAAGTCGAGGGCCAGCGCCTCCCGCTCGCCGTAGGTGAACGTCAGTCCCTCGGCTGACGAGAAGGTGGCCGTGTCTCGTGCGCCCGCGAACACGTCCGCAAAGCGGGACAGCACCCAGTAGTCGCCCTCGACGACGTGGTGCACCGGATCGTGATCACGGAGCGCCGCATACATGCCGAACGGGTCCCGCCAGGTCTCGCCGCTTCGCGGTTCGAACGCAGGGGCGGTGGCGGTTGACGCGGAACTCATGTCCGCACCCTTGCCCACCGAGCCGAGGTGCGCAATCGTTCGAATCGGTCATTTCAGGCAGGACTTCGCAGGCTCACCCCCGAACCCGTTTGAGCCCCTTCGATCACCTGGATGCCCACCATGCGCCTTCGTGCCGCACTGTCCGTCGCTCTCGTCGGCCTGAGCCTGGCCGTGGTCGTACCCACCGCCACCGCCGTTCCGGACCCGCCCTCGCATGAGGGTGCGGGCGTGCCGCAGCCGACGATCGCGCTTCCGCCCGAAGGCACCTACGGCCATCCGCTGTGGGACAGCTGGTTCGACCTCGGCGAGTACGGGTACGAGGAGCAGGAATACTTCGTGTCCGGCACCGCGACGGCGGGCGCTGCGACCGCCCCGTACACGACCCGCATCATCGTGTTCCGACCAACGGCGGCGAGCGGACAGTTCAACGGGACGGTGCTGCTCGACTGGGTGAACGTCACGGCACAGTTCGAGAACGCCGTCGACTCGATCGAGGCGCACGAGTTCTTGCTGCGCGAGGGTTACGCCTGGGTGCACGTCAGCGCGCAGGTCGCTGGGCTCGACACCCCACTGGTGCCCAACCCGCTCGTGCCGAAGAAGTGGGACCCAGCGCGCTACGCCGCCATCAACCATCCCGGCGACCAGTACGCATTCGACATGTTCAGCCAGATCGCCAAGGCGGTGAAGGACGGTGGGCTCGCCGGTCCGGATCCGATGGGCAGCCTCGATGTGGACTACGTGTTGGCGGCGGGCCAGTCGCAGTCGGCCAGCAAGCTCACCGAGTACGTGAACAGCCACCAGGAAACCGCCGATGTGATCGACGGCTTCCTCATCCACGGCACCTTTGGCGGCGATGGACCGGCTGCATCGGATGTGCCGGTGATCCATCTCGAGAGCGACGCCGATGTCGCGCTTGGCGCGACGCCCCACGACAACATCGCGCTTTGGGAGGTCGCGGGCGCCGCGCACTCGGACTACTGGATCGGATACCACTCGGTCTTCGGGAACGGGCCGCGCTCGCAACTCCACGCGGCCAAGGTGTCACGGGCCGAGAAGGAGCGGATCTCCATCGAAGCCGGCAACTACGGCGAACAGGTGCACCCGCTGCTTGCGGCCTGCACGCTCGCAGGGGCCGCCATGCCCATGCACTACGTGACCTCGTCAGCGATCGCCCATCTAGACAAGTGGGTGCGCGGTGGGGCTACCCCAGACAGCGGCGTCAAGATCAACACCGACCGCCTCGGATCGGTGCTCGCCGGCCAGTTCGGCAACACGCAGGGCGGCATCCGGCTGGCCCCTATGGAGGTCCCGGTGGCGTCCTACCAGTCCACCGTCTGCCAGCTCGGTGGCAAGACGATCCCGTTCAGCGAGGTGCAGCTGCTCGCGATGTACGGAAGCCACCAGAGCTACTACGCCAAGTTCAAGGCTGCCGTCGCCCAGAACGTGACCGATGGCTGGCTCCTGCCCGACGACGCCACCGACCTGCTCAAGCGAGCCTGCGACAGCCGCAACCGCTTCGGCACACCGCAGGCCACAGCGGTCTCCTACTGCCTCGGCTACGCACCAACCCTCGGCTGACCCGCTCCACCCCCATCGAGTGAGGTTGGGGGCATGGGGGTACCGAATCGGTGCCCTGATGCCCCGAACCTCGGAATGGGTTGCTACTGGCGGGCGATGGCCTCTTCGGCTGCGGTCTCTGGGTCGTCGATGGCGGCACCGGCGACGTCGATGTCGACGCGGTGCAGCGCGCCCGTGAACTCGAAGCGGCCGCGGTAATCCTCATCCGCGGGGGAGAAGTCGGGCGACCAACCGGCGGTAAGTCCCGCGCCGGTGAGTGAGAACCGGCTCCAGACGCTGCGCTTCACCTCACCCGTGCCGATGACCTCCTCGTCGACGAGGAGCTGGACTCCGGGCGGGTCGAACCGCATGGACAGCGTGTGGTCGCCCGGGGCGAGCCGGTCGCCGACCTGCGCCTCGACTCGGTAGGTGCGCCAGCCGGCAAGGTTGTGCACGTAGACGAGTCGGCCGTCGGCGAGGAGGTGGAACGACCAGCCCCCGAGAACGGAGCCCTGGACGGCAAGTACCCCCTCTGCTGTCGCGAGGCCCTCCGGAATCGTGACATGGGCCGTGATGGCGTGGGCTCGGCTGCGCACGTTGACGGCCACGCTCTCGGCCACGGGCGCTCGGCCGGGCCAGTAGGTGTATCGGGCCCGCTCGCGAACCGACGACGCCCGCTCGAACACCATCTCTGAAAACGGTCGGTTGTCGACCGGCAGTACGTTGTTGCGCTCGGCCTCCACCCACCACTGCTCGATCATCGCGGCCAGGCGCTCTGGCTCGGCGTCGGAGAGGTCGTGGCACTCCGACGGATCCGACCGCAGGTCGTAGAGCTCCCAGCGCGCCTTGTCGAGGCCCGGCTCCTCGGCCTGGACCTCGTGGTAGGTCACCGCCTTCCACCCCTCCTGATACAGCGCGCGGCATCCGAGCATCTCGTAGTACTGGCTGGTGTGGCGCTCGGGGGCGTCGGCATCCGCGAACGTGTAGGCGAAGCTGGTGCCGTCGACCGACATCTGCTGGACGCCGTTGACCGCTTCCGGCATGTCGATGCCGATGAGCTCCAGCAGTGTGGGCACGATGTCGATCGCATGCACGTACTGGGTTCGGACGTCGCCCCCGCGGGCACCCGCTGCTGTGAGGCCATGCGGCCAATGGACGATGAGCGGGTCGGCGACGCCCCCCTCATGGGTTTCTCGCTTCCAGCGTCGGAAGGGCGTGTTCCCGGCGACCGTCCAGCCCCAAGGGTAGTTGTTGTGGATCCGGGGCCCACCGATCTCGTCGAGCCGGTCGACGGCTTCCTCGACCGTGCGGGGGAGGGCGTTCCACACCCGGGCGTCGTTGAGGGAACCGAACGGCCCACCCTCGGACGACGCACCGTTATCGGAAAGCACCATGATCATCGTGTTATCGAGCTCACCCATCGCATCGAGGCGCGACACCAGTCGGCCGATCTCGTGATCGGTGTGCGACAGGAACGCGGCGAAGGCCTCCATGTATCGGGCGTACACTCGTTGCTCGTCGTCGTTGAGCGTGTCCCACGCGGGCACCCAGTCGGGTCGCTCCGAGAGCTCGGTGTGCGGTGGCACGACGCCGGCTGCCTTCTGGCGGGCGAGCGTGGCGTCGCGCCATTCGTCCCACCCTGCGTCGAAGTGCCCGCGGTAGCGCTCGATCCACTCGGCCGGTGACTGGTGTGGGGAATGACATGCGCCCGTGGCGAGATAGAGCATCCACGGCTTCTCCACATCGACATTGCGGAGATCCTCGATGAACTCGATCGAGTGATCGATGAGGTCTGTGGTGAGGTGGTATCCGTCCTGGTAGGTGCCAGGGGGCTCGACCTGGTGGTTGTCATGGAACAGCGCCGGGACGAACTGGTGGGTCTCGCCGGGGAAGAAGCCATAGAAGCGCTCGAACCCGCGGCCAAGGGGCCAGCGGTCACGGCGGGCGCCGAGGTGCTCCTCGTCTTCCGGTGTCAGGTGCCACTTGCCTACCGCGTACGACGCGTAGCCGTGCGGGGTGAGCACGGCGGGCAGCATGGCGCACGCCTTCGGGATGCGGGCGTCGTAACCAGGGAAGCCCGTGGCGAGGTCGACGATGCGTCCGATGCCCGCACGGTGATGGTTGCGCCCGGTGAGCACGCAGGCCCGCGTCGGGGAGCAGAGAGCGGTGGTGTGGAAGCTCGAGTAGCGCAGCCCACCCGCGGCGAGCGCGTCGAGGTGCGGCGTGCTGATGTCGGAGCCGAAGCAGCCCAGCTGCGCGAATCCGACGTCGTCGAGAATGACGAGCAACACGTTGGGCGCGCCGGCGGACGGGCGCGGATCATCAGGCCACCACGGCGTCGACTCCCAGTGGTAGCGACCGATCTTGCCCTTGAACTCCCCGGGTTCCATCGCTGCAGCATGCCCGATGCGCCCCGGCCGGCGCGAAGTGGGTCAGACGGTTCGACCCATGTACGCCGCCCACTTGTCGGCCGGGGTGGCGCCGGCGGGGGCCTCTTGGACCGGGCCGAACGGCATCGGCTCGGGGCCGCGGAACTGGTCCGGGATTCCGCCGGCGGCGAGCAGCTGCCCGGCCAGCTCAGGGTCGAGGTCCGTCGACTGACCGGTGGCCTTCGCGAGGTCCCACCCGTGCGTGAACGCATCGCTGGTGGCGAGCTGCATGAACGCCGCGCCCGAGTACTCCCCAAAGGGCAGCGTGAGGGCCTTCTCCTGAGCGCCCGGAGCCTCGAAGGCGGCGATGGCGCGACGGGCGCCCTCGTCGAAGTCGGCAAGCACGTCGCCGGCAGACCAGTCGTAGTCCTGCGCCTGGGGTGGAGCGCCCCCGTCGGTGCCGAAGCCGAAGAAGTGGGCGCCTCCCACGATGTGGTTCACCAGATCGCGCACCTTCCACGACGAGCATGGCGTGGGCGCATCGAGATCGACGCCCTTCATGCCCTCGAGGACGTTGCGGGTAGAGGCGAATGCCCGTGCCAGGTTCTCCGTGACCATGACGACTCCCTTTGTTGTGGTGGACGTCGCTGATCGTAGAGCGGTAGGTGTGACGGTGCGCTGTGGCTGCCCTGGACTCATCGGCGCTAGGGCGCCATCACCACCCAGCCCCGCCGTTGGAGCTCCGCCGCGAGTGTCTCGGCTGGGATCTGACGAAGTGAGCGCTCTGCGGCCGATCGCGGAGGGGCGGCGGCGGGGGCCCCGGTGCCGGCATCGGTGGGCTCCGCCTCGCCGAGGGTTGCGATCAGCGCGTCCGCTTCGTCCCGCGTGAACTTGCCCGCTGCCTGACGCTGTGTGAAGCCCATGGGGCCGCGGGCGTCGCGGAAGTCCGCGTGTCCAGCCTGCTGGAGGAGTGTCAGTAGCTCCTGCACCTGCCGTGCAGTTGCGGGAGGACCGGCTTGCTGTCCGAAGGCCATGGGTGCAGTCTCACACCAGGGTGCGACAGCGAACGCGATGCCGGCTCGGCATCGCGTCTCGCGCCCGCTAGGTTCATGCGCCCCTTTCATCGCAGGAGACCACCGCGTGCCCACCGCAACAACGATCACACTCGCCAAGCACCGCAAGAACCTCGACGCGCTTCGCGCCGCGACCGAGCAGCGCATCCAGATCTTGCAGCGGGGCTACGATGAGCTGATCGAGGCTGGCGACGATGTGGGCGCGGGCGAGGACGAAGGCGGCTCGGAGGCTGATGGAAGCTTTGTCGAGCGCGATCGGCTTCGGGCCCAGATCGGCGAGGAGCGAGCGGTGCTCGAAGCGCTCGATGCCGCGGTTGCCCGCACGCAGAACCGCACCTGGCAGCAGTGTCGCGAGTGCGGCGGATCGATCGGCGCCGAGCGCCTCGACGCCCTGCCCACGGCCGAGCTCTGCGTCACCTGCAAGGCCCGCCAGTCCTGGTGAATCCGACGGAGTCGCTTCCAGAGGGGTAGAACCCCCCGCATGATCTCGCTGGCCACGCTCAACGTCGGTGGCCCCACCACCACCACCACCACCACCACGGTGAGCTTCGTCGTCGGCTTCACAGACTGACTGGAGATCCTTGTGAGCTTTCGTCATGTCGTGATGTTCCGCTGGAATGACGCCGCCGATCCTGAGAGTCGGCGAGCCGTGCAGGTGGCACTCGATGGCCTCCCCGCGCAGATCCCCGAGATTCGGACCTACCGCTTTGGCCCTGATGCCGGGATCGCCGAGGGCAACTGGGACTTCGTCGTCGTTGCGGACTTTGCCAACCAGGCCGGATACGAGGTCTATCGTGATCACCCGGCCCATCAGGCCGTGATCGTCGACCGCATTGGCCCGCTTGTTGCCCAGCGGGCCGCGGTGCAGATGACCGTGTCGGACGATTGAGCTGACCTCGTCAAGGCTAGGTTCCCGCTCCGTACGCAAACGGGGGGTTGAGCGATGTCAGAGCAAGCAGGTGAGACCGAACGGCGTGTCGCCATCGTCAGCGACGCGGCGGGTTACGTCGGGCCGAACCTGGCGCGCGTGTTGGTCGAGCGCGGGCACGACCTCGTGATTGGCGACCCCGCTGAGGGACTCGTCGACGAGCTCACCGCCAAGGGTGCCGTCATCGAGGTGGTGGAGCGCGTGCGCGACCTCTCCAAGGGCGACGCCGCCGAGCGGCTTGTTGCGGCGGCGATGGATCGCTTCGGACGCATCGATTCTGCGACAGCGTTCACGGGTCGCATCGTGGTCGGTCGCTTCCTGCGCTCGTCGATCGACGAGATGCGTGCCGCGATGATCGGATGCATGGAAGCGCCATATCAGTTCCTGCGAGCCGTGGTGCCCGTGATGGTGGAGCAGGGCGAAGGGCAGGTGCTGGTGTTCACGTCTGCCGCAGGGGCGCGACCCACGCCGGGCGCGCCGTTGTACTCATCGGCCCGCGCCGGCGCGAACATGCTGGTGCGCAACGTGGCTGCAGAGGTGGCCGGCAAGGGCGTGCAGGTGAACGCCATCGGCACGAACTTCATGGACTTCCCGGAGTTCCTCGCCGCCAACCGAGCCGAGGACGCCGAGGGTCGAGCGCGCGTCGAGGCGCAGGTGCCGATGGGTCGCCTCGGCACCCTCGATGAGCTGGCCCACTTCTCCGCCGCCTTCGTCGACGGCACCAGCCGCTTCGCCACCGGCCAGTTCGTCGCCTTCGCGGGTGGCTGGGCGTGAGCTCTCCCAACGAGCCCGACTTCGGGGGCCACATAGGCCGCACCTACAAGGACTCCACACCCTGGTGGCCGGATCCGCCGGGCGGTCTCGGCGGGCCAAACGTGGTGATGGTGGTGCTCGACGACACCGGCTTCGCCCACTTCGGCAGCTACGGATCCGAGCTGGCCACGCCCCGCGTCGACGAGCTGGCCGCCAACGGCCTGCGCTACACGAGCTTTCACACCACAGCGCTCTGCTCGCCGTCGCGCGCTGCGCTGCTCACCGGTCGTAACCCGCACGCGGTCGGCATGCGCGGCGTGTCGAACTGGAGCACCGGCTTCCCCCACATGCGTGGCGGCATCAGCCCGCGCGCCGCCACCCTGGCCGAGATGCTGCGCCCGCAGGGCTACGCCACCTACGCAGCCGGCAAGTGGCACCTCGCGCCGATGGAGGAGTGTTCCGCGGCCGGACCACACACCAACTGGCCGCTGCAGAAGGGCTTCGACCGCTTCTACGGGTTCCTCCAAGGCGAAGCCGACCAGTTCCACCCGGAGCTCACGAGCGACAACGGGCACATCGACCCGCCCTTCGGGCCCGAGGACGGCTACCACGTGTCGGAGGACATCGTGGACAAGGCCACCGGTTGGATCGGCGACCTGCAGTCCATCCGACCCGACCGCCCCTTCTTCCTCTACCTGGCGTTCGGCGCCACCCACGCGCCCCATCAGGCTCCCGCCGACTACCTCGCGCGCTGGCGTGGAAGGTTCGACGAGGGTTACGACATGGTGCGCGAGCGCTGGTTCGCCCGCCAGCTCGAGCTCGGCATCATCCCGACGGGCACCACGCTGGCGCCGCGCAACCCCGGCGTGCCCCCGTGGGACGACCTCACCGCCAACCAGAAGGCCTTCGCCGCGCGCCTGCAAGAGGCGTTCGCGGCCATGCTCGAACACACCGACGCCCAGATCGGTCGGCTGACTGATTTCCTCCGGAGCCGTGGTCAGCTCGACAACACGATCCTCATGGTGCTCTCCGACAACGGTGCCTCCCGCGAAGGCGGTCCATTCGGCGTGATGGACGAGTTCAGCTTCTTCAATGGCATGTGGGAGGACATCGACGAGCTGGCCGCCTACCGCCTCGACGACATCGGCGGCCCCCACTCGCACTCCAACTACCCGTGGGGGTGGGCGCAGGCCGGCAACTCGCCGCTGCGGTGGTACAAGCAGAACACCTACGGCGGCGGCGTGCGCGACCCGCTCGTCGTCCACTGGCCGGCAGGCATTGACGCTCAGCACCGTGGCGCGCTGCGCAATCAGTTCTGCCACGTGGTTGATCTCACGCCCACGATCCTGGACCTCACGGGCACCGCCGCGCCCGAGGTGCACAACGGCCTGCCGCAGATCCCCCTGCACGGCGCGTCGATCGCGGCGACGTTCTCCGATCCTGCGGCTCCCGCAGCGCGCCCGATCCAGTACTTCGAGCAGATGGGCCACCGCGGCCTGTGGGCCGACGGCTGGAAGATCAGCACGTATCACGAGCAGGGCCAGCCGATGGACGACGACGAGTGGGCGCTGTTCAACCTCAACGACGACTTCTCCGAGTGCAACGACCTCTCCGCCGAACACCCCGACAAGCTCCGCGAGCTCATCGAGCTCTGGTGGGTGGAGGCGGGCCAGCACGGCGTGCTCCCGCTCGACGACCGCACCATCGAGCTCTTCGGTGCGCCTCCGCGGGCTGGCACGGTGCACGCCCGCGACGGTCAGTACATCTACTACCCACCTATCGCCCACGTCCCCTCCGATGCCTCACCCCCGCTCGGCGGGCGCACCTGGACGGTCACTGCGCACGTGGAGGTGTCAGAGACTCCGGGTGGAGCAGTGCCCGGCAGGGTGGAGGGCGTCCTGTACGCGCGCGGCAGCCACAACGTGGGCCATTCGTTCTTCGTGCTCGATGGACACCTGCACTTCGACTACAACGCGCTCGGCACTCACCACCGGGTCACGGCGCCGTTGCCCCCGCTGTCGGGTAGCCATGCCATCGCCGCCCACTTCGAGCGCTCCGGCAAGGGCGGCTCGCTCACCCTGCAGGTGGACGGCACCGACCTGGCCAGCATCGAGATCCCCAAGATCGTCCGCATGCTCGGCTCCACGGGCCTCGACATCGGCCGGGACGCGCTCTCACCGGTGGTCGACGACTACAAGGCCCCGTTCCCCTTCACCGGCAGCATCGACCGCGTCATCTTCGACATCCAGAGTCGCCCTGACGCCGCCGACATCGCGGCGACGGCGAAGGCCGAGCTCGCCAAGGAGTGACGACCGGTACCGTGAATCTGATGAGCGGCCCGAGACTGCCCGGTGGGGTGGTGCACAAGCTTCCTTCCGATCTGCGTGAGACGTTGATCGCCAACGCCACAGCGCTTGCCGCCTGGAAGGACATCACGCCGCTGGCCCGCAACGAGTTCATCTGCTGGGTGGAGGACGCCAAACAGCAGGTCACCCGTGAGCGCCGCATCCGCCGTACCAAGGAGGAGCTGGAGGAAGGCCAGCGCCGCCCCTGCTGCTGGCCCGGCTGCAAGCACCGCGAGCGCAACCGCAGCTAGCAGTCGTGCGTCTGAGTTTCCGCCCGCTGGCCGAGGAGGATCTGGCGCAGCTGGCGCGGTGGCTGGCTGAGCCTCACGTGCGCGAGTGGTGGCATGACCCGTCAGACCTCGACGCAGTCCGCGACAAGTACCTGCCATGCATCCGTGCGGAGGAGCCCACTGAGGTCTTCGTGATCGTGCTCGAAGGAGGGGATCTCGGGATCATGGAGCGGTATCGGCTCAGCACTCATCCCGATTGGGCGCACACGATCGCCGCGACCGGACACTCCTACGCGAACGCGGCCGGGATCGACTACTTCATCGGCGTTCGGGACGCGATCGGTCGGGGGACTGGCACGCAAGCAGTCGAGGACTTCACCCGGCTGCTGTTCGCTGACTACCCAGACATCGAACAGGTGGTGGTGACCCCTCAACTTGGGAACCGGGCGTCGTGTCGGGCACTCGAGAAGTCAGGTTACGAGCTGATGTGGACCGGACGGCTCGAGTCGGACGATCCCTCGGACGCAGGAACGGCGGCTCTGTACGTGCAGCGTCGCTCTTCAGTCACTCAGGGCGGGTCGGCGGGAGGGTCGGCCCGGCCGGAGTAGCGCGGATGGCGGGGGTCGGTGGGTGGGACGAAGGGCCGAATGCCCGAACCTGCGACGAGCTCCCAGCCGTCGTGGGTCTTGAGGGCGTGGTCGTGGGGGCAGAGGGCTTCGAGCTCTGTCAAGCGGGTGTGGCGGGTCTCGGCCCAGGGGATGTGGTGGTCGATCTGGAGGATCGTGCGGCCGCAGCCCTCGACGGAGCAGACCGGTGATCGCCATTGGAGTGCGGCGAGCATGGCGGCGGTGGCTTTGCGGCTGAGGGTGGTGACGTTGGCGACGTCCGCGCCCTTGGTGAGGATCAGCTTCCAGGTGGCATCGCCGAGGAGGTCGACCGCGACGTGGACGGGTATGGCACCGAGGCCGGCGACCTCGCACAGCTCGTCGCCATCGATGGCACCGCGTTGCAGCGCGGAGAGGTCGCAGCGGATCAGCCCGAGGTAGCGCCCCGGCGTCACATCGGTTGAGTCGCCGCGGCGGGTTGAGAGGTGGACCATGGCATCGAACGCCCTGGCTTCACCGGAGTCGCGTGTGCCGTCCTTGCGGCCGGCCCGGAACTGCTTCTCGATCACGGGGTGGAGTGCGGCGTGGACCTTGGCGCCATCGGCGACGGTGCCGCGCATGTGCAGGTTCCACGCGCCCTCAGCATCGATGAACTCGCGCAGGCGTCTGGCCTGATAGATCCTGCGCTGCGTCGCCTCCGGGCAGGAATCGGCGGCGGCCTTCACTCGCTGAGCCCGATCACGCAGCTCGCGAAAGCTGTCCTTCCCCGCGGATCGGATGAGATCGCGCTGCGCCGCAGGGTTGGCCCTGGCCGCGTCCGCGATCACCGCGCCCTGGGACGCAGACACCGCGCCACCCACCAGCGCCTCCTGTACGACCGGCAGCGACGGGAGCGCCTTAGACATTTCGAGCTCACCACGAGCAGCCGCCACCGACGTGCCGCCACGAGCGGCCAGGTACTCCGCGGGCGAGGCAAAGCCCTCACCCGCCCAGCAATGCGAGTCCTCCACTCGCCGAGCCAGCAGCGCCTTCGCCGCCGCGGCCTGCCGGGCGATCAGCTCGAACTCCTGCCACAGCGCAGGCGCCTGCGAGGCGGGCAGCCCATCGGGGTCGAGCCGACGCACGAGCGCCCCGAGGCGCTCCCGCTCAGCCACCACACCCCGATGGATCTCCGCCAACAACATGCCATTCACACTAGGAACGTGGTGTGACAGTCAGTTCCCCGCTCCGAGGACCATCACCGCGGTCTGCCACCCGGTGCGTGGCGGTATGAGCACAGCGGTGTCGGAACGGCCGAGGGCCTGCGTCTCGCCCACCTTCGTGCAGGTCGGGCACGCGGTGAGCATGGGCCAGGCCGCGACCAGGAACAGACTTGTCGCGGTAGCGGCTCTCACGTCTTGGCCCTCCGCATAGACAAAGACCGGCGCGCCGAGGATGGAGCGGCACCCACCGCGGGCGCCAAGCGACAGCCCGACGAGGAAGCAAGTGGAGAGGCCCGCAGGGCGCGCATCAGTCGGTCAGCCCGACCTCCTGGATGCCCAAGCGCCGTAACCGCCGATGAGATCGGCGACGGTGGTGAAGCCGTGAGCCCGCAGCGTGGATGCGGCGACCGACGACCGGTAGCCGCCAGCGCAGTACACGACGGTGGGCCTACGGCGATCGAGCTCATCGAGGTGGTCCAGCAGCTGAGGGAGCGGAAGGAGATGGGCGCCGGGAACGGTGTCGCCATCGACGATCTCTCCAGGGTTTCGGACGTCGACGACCTGGAGGTCCGGGTCCTCGGCCAGCCAGGCGGCCACCTCGCCGACTGGTAGCCGGCGAGCCGAGGTGGCGAGCTCCGGGCGCTCGGCGAGCACCCGCTCGATGTCGGGAACCTCGCCGGCCACATCGTCGAAGCCGATGCGGGCGAGACGGATCTTGCCCTCGATGCCCCGCCCGGCGTCACTGATCAGGACCACCTGCTGGCCCGGACTCACCACGTCGCCGGCGTACTCGGCGAAGCGACCGTCGAGCCCGACATTGGTCGAACCTCGCACGTGCCCTGACGCGAACGACTCGGGTGAGCGCGTGTCGAGCAGCATCGCACCCGCTTCGCCCAGGGCCAGCGCGTCGTCGATCGAAAGGATCGCTGGTGCCTCGTGATCGTCCAGCAGCTCGCGCTCACGACGGTTCGCATCGGCCGCGAACGCGAAGTACAGCGGTGCTGCGCCCTGTCCTTCGGTGACGACGTCGACGAACTCGTCGTCGCTCATCGGCCGGAGAGCGTAGTTGGTCTGGCGCTGTTCGCCGATGGTGGAGGACGGCAAGGTGGACAGATCCTTGCCACACGCAGAGCCAGCGCCATGCGCCGGGTACACCTTGGTGAGATCCGGCAGCGTGAGCAGCTGCTCCTGCAGCGACCGGTGCAGATCGCGGGCCAGGCTGTCCGCGGTGCGCCCCACCGAGGTCAACAGGTCAGGGCGGCCGACGTCGCCGATGAACAGCGTGTCGCCGGTGAGCACGGCCCACGGATCGGCATCAACGTGTTCGTAGACGACGATGGAGATGCCCTCCGGCGTGTGCCCGGGCGTGTGGCGTATCTCGAGAACGACCTCGCCGAGGGGGAGCCGCTGGCGGTGGGCGAGTGGTTCCATCGGGAAATCGGTGGTCGCGACGTCGCCGTAGGAGATCGTGGCGCCGGTGGCCTCCGCGAGCTCGAGGTGTCCCGAGAGGAAGTCGGCGTGGAAGTGCGTCTCGATCACCCGCTCGATGCGCAGACCGTTGGCCTCCGCGTCGGCGAGGTACTCGCCTATGTCGCGCTGGGGATCGATCACCACTGCGCGACCAGTGGTGGCATCGCCGATCAGGTAGCTGTAGAGCGACAGGCAGGCGAGGTCGTACTGGCGAAAGAACATCGGGTCTCCTAGGCCAGCTTCGTGAACATCTTCTGGACGTCGGCCAGCTCGTAGCCGCCCGCGGCGGACCGCTCGGGGTCCTCCAAGCACCACGTGAGGCCCGCGGCGACCAGGACGAACCCAGCCTGCTCGAGGGCCTTGTTGGCGGCCGAGAGCTGGGTGACGACCTCCCGACAGTCGCGACCGTCGGTGAGCATCTGCTGCAGCCCGCGCACCTGGCCCTCAATGCGGCGAAGGCGTCGGATCAGATCGTCGATGGTTTCCTGGGGGAGATCCATGGGCCCGACTATATACCCCCTGGGGTATATAGCAACCGGCGACGCGGTGCTGTGGCGCTCTGGCTCGGCGTTGCGAATAGCGTTCGCCACCTCATGGCGTCGGCAAGCGGAACAGCGTGATCGAGCTCCTCGGATCGAGCGCCTTCATGGCAGCGCTGCTGTTCGGTCTGCGCCACGGGGTCGACTGGGATCACATCGCGGCGCTCGCCGATCTGACGGGCTCGCAGACTTCAACTCGGCGCTCGATGCGACTGGCCACGCTCTACGCCCTGGGCCACGCTTCCATGGTTCTCGTCCTCGGAGCGGTGGCCATCCTGTTCGCCGAGCGACTCCCGACGGGCGTCGACGAGGCAATGCATCGTGTGGTCGGAGTCTCGTTGATCCTGCTCGGCATCTGGCTGGTGCAGACAGCGGTGCGCACTCGGGGCGTCCCGCCGCTGCGGAGTCGTTGGATGGTCGTGATCAACGCTGTGCGGTCCTTCCTCGGACGATGCCGCAATCGCGGCGAGCTGATCGTGGTCGAGCACGCCCATCCCCACGACCACGGGCACTCCCTGCACGGGCATGTGCACGAGGTTCGGTTCCTCGACGACGAGGGTGCCAACACGGGGAGTTCGGTGACCACGGCATTCATGCACACCCACTTGCACCGACACGTGGGGGTCGCCCCGGTGGACCCGTTCCTGCAGTACGGCCGCTGGTCGTCGTTCGGCGTGGGGGTGCTCCACGGCATTGGGGTCGAGACACCCACGCAGCTGATGGTGTTTGCCGCGGCGGCGAGTGCGGACGGTCGGGCGACGAGCCTGGGGCTGCTTGGCTGCTTCGTCGTGGGGCTCCTTGCGTCCAACACGGCGGTAGCCGCAGCGAGCACGCTTGGGTTCAGAACGATGCTGCGCAATCGAGTCATGGCCGGCGCGCTCGCGGGGGCAACGGCGCTGTTCAGCCTCGCCCTTGGCATCACCCTGCTGACGGGCCACGGGCCGTCGCTTCCTGCTCTGCTCGGCGGCTGAACGGTCTTCACCTGAGCGCTGCGGCGGGCCAGACTGCCCACCCCGGCCCTCCGGCCGGTGTGAGGAGGCCCCGCGAATGGTGAAGGTCAGGACGGTTGTGGTCACGGGTTCGGCGTCGGGCATGGGCGCCGCCACCCGCACACGGCTGGAGGCAGACGGGCAACGCGTCATCGGAGTGGACCTCCGCGATGCAGAGGTGATCGCTGACCTCGCGACGCCAGCCGGTCGGCAGGCCGCAGTCGACGGTGTCGGCGACCGAGCTGACGGTTCGATCGACGGTCTGGTCACGTGGGCCGGGCTTCCCGGGCTCACCGATGTTCCCGGGAGCCTGCTCGCATCGGTCAACTACTTCGGAACCGTCGATCTGCTGGCCGGGCTCCGCCCGCTGCTGGCTGCCGGCGAACGACCGGCCGCCGTGGCCATCAGCTCCAATTCCACGACCTGCCAGCCAGGGGTGCCCATGGACCTCGTGGAGCGCTGCCTCGCCGGTGACGAAGCGGATGCCCGCTCAGCAGCCGACGCATCCGGCGCGCTCGCCACCTACCCGGCCACCAAGATCGCGGTCGCTCGGTGGGCCCGCCGTCACGCGCCCACCGACGACTGGGCCGGAGCTGGCATCACGCTCAACGTCGTCGCCCCCGGTGCCGTCGAGACGCCGCTACTAGACGCCACGCGAGCTGATGCCACCATCGGCGCCTTCATCGACTCGTTCCCGATCCCCGTGGGTCGCAAGGGGACCGCCGATGAGCTCGCCGGTTTCGTGCAGTTCCTTCTTGGACCCGGGGCCCGATTCTTCTGCGGATCGGTGATCTTCGTGGACGGGGGCACCGACGCTCTGCTGCGGGCCGACGATGTGCCGGTGCCCATGGGCTAGAAGTGTCGACGTGAAGCGCTACGACGGCCAGATCGCGGTGGTGACTGGTGATCTCGATTTGAGAAACCACACATCCCTCGCGGCGGTCGCTTAGCCTGGCGCCCGGATCTTCGGGGGTGCGCTCAGATGGTGGATGTGGACCTCACCGCGGTGCGGCTGAGCGGCGTGAGCAAGAGATTCGATCGAGTGATCGCTGTCGATCAACTCGACCTTGAGGTCCGTCGCGGGGAGTTCTTCGCCATGCTCGGCCCGTCGGGGTCCGGCAAGACCACCACCCTGCGTCTGATCGCCGGCTTCGAGCTGCCGACCGCCGGCACGATCGAGCTTGGCGGACGGGAGGTCACAGCCGATCCACCGTTCGACCGGGACGTGAACACGGTCTTCCAGGACTACGCCCTGTTTCCCCACATGAACGTGGCCAAGAACGTCGAGTATGGCCTCAAGGTGAAGCGCGTACCGAAGACCGAGCGGGCGCAGCGGGTGGAAGAGGCGCTGGCCACGGTGCGCCTCGATGGATTCGAGTGCCGCAAGACCTCCCAGCTCTCCGGTGGCCAGCGGCAGCGGGTAGCGCTGGCACGCGCACTCGTGAACCGGCCCAGCGTCCTGCTGCTCGACGAACCGCTTGGCGCGCTCGATCGCAAGCTGCGCGAGGAGATGCAGGTCGAGCTGAAGCAGATCCAGCAGCGCGTGGGCATCACGTTCGTCTTTGTCACGCACGATCAGGGCGAGGCGCTCTCGATGAGTGATCGGGTGGCCGTGTTCAACGAGGGCCGGCTCGAGCAGGTGGGCACGCCGACCGAGATCTACGAACACCCGGCCAACGAGTTCGTGGCTGGCTTCGTCGGCACCGCCAACCTCCTGCGCGAGGGCGGGCAGCTGAGCTCAGTGCGACCGGAGCGAATCCGGATGAGGGCACCAAGAGCAGATGAGCTCGGTACCTCAGGGGTGATCGACGACGTGCAGTACCTGGGCGCCGTGACCCGCTATCGCGTGATCGCAGGAGACGGCTCGTCTCTCGTCGTGGAGTTGCTCAACACGGAGGCGACTCCACCGGTAGCGCTAGGCGACAGCGTTGAGCTGTCCTGGCGGCCGGATGATCGACAGCGGGTGGGCTCCGCTCGCGAATAGAAGCCAGGAAGTCAGGACACAACAACCAATCAGGGGGTAAGGATGAAGAAGCGATATCGGGTTGTCGTCGCAGCCACCGCACTCGTGCTCATTGCCGGCGCGTGTGGCAGCGACGACGATGGGGCCACTGACACCCCGTCCGCGCAGGACGAGATCGGCGAGGGCGAAGGTGCCGTTTCGATCCTCGCGTGGCCGTACTACGCCGAGGACGGCAGCCAGGATCCCAACTTCGACTGGGTCTCCAAGTTCGAAGCTGACACCGGGTGCAACGCAACCGTGAAGTACTTCGGCACCTCCGACGAGGCCTTCACCCTGTTCGGCACCGGTGATTACGACGTCGTGTCCGCCTCTGGCGACTCGTCGATGCGCAGCGTGGCATCGGGGGACGCAGCGGCGATCAACACCGACCTCCTGACCAACTATGGGGACATCGCCGACTTCTTGAAGGCGCAGGCGTGGAACTCCATCGACGGGACCGTCTATGGCGTGCCCCACGGCTGGGGAGCAAACGTCCTGCAGTACAACAGCGACGTTGTGACGCCGGCCCCGGACAGCTGGTCGGCGGTCTTCGATGCCGCATCGCCCTATGCCGGCAAGATCGCGGCCTACGACTCGCCGATCTACATCGCCGACGCGGCGGTGTACCTGATGGCGACGCAGCCCGACCTGGGCATCGAGAACCCGTACTCGCTCGACGAGACCCAGTTCACGGCCGCGGTCGATCTCCTCAAGGCACAGAAGCCGCTCCTGGCCGAGTACTGGAGCGACTACGTCGCCTACGAGGACAACTACCGCGCCGGCAGCACCGTGATGGGCACCAGCTGGCAGATCATCGTCAACACCTTGCAAGCTGACGACCCGCCCACGGCGGTCGACTCGGTTCTGCCAAAGGAGGGTTCAACCGCTTGGTCGGACAACTGGATGGTGTCGAGCAAGGCGGAGCACCCCAACTGCGCCTACGAGTGGCTGAACTACATCACGCTGCCGGATGTCCAAGCCGAGGTGGCATCGACCTTTGGCGAGGCTCCCGCCAACCTGAAGGCCTGTGACTCGATCGCCGACCACTGCACGCAGTACCACGCAGACGATCCGGCCTACTACGAGCAGCTCCACTACTGGACCACGCCCACCGAGGAATGCCTCGACGGGCGCTCCGACGTGGAGTGCAAGGACTACGCCGAGTGGGTCGCGGCCTGGACAGAGATCAAGGGCTGAGCACCTCCCGCCGCCGCAGGGCGGCTCGATTCGTCAGCAGCCATCGGGGCATCCGCCTCGGTGGTCTGCTGGCGGGTCCGCTGCTGTGGCTGGTCGTGGCGTACATCGGCGCGCTCGTGGCGCTGCTGGTGACCTCGCTCTTCCACAACGAGACGACCGGGATCGTGACGACGATCGTCACCGAGCCCGGGCTCGAGAACTACCGCACGATCATCGACACACCGGTGTACCGAGATGTCGCGCTGCGCACGGTCCGGGCCGCGGCAACCGTCACCCTGATCGACCTCGCGATAGCTCTTCCGCTCGCCTTCTTCATGGCCAAGGTCGCTTCGCCGCGCTCGAAGCGCCGTCTCGTGATCGCGGTGACGATGCCGCTCTGGGCGGGCTACCTGGTGAAGGGATACGCATGGCGAGCGATGCTCAACCCAGAGAGTGGACTGCTCCGTGAGGCACTGGGATTCAGTCCCGGCTACGGGATCTGGGGTACCACCATCACGTTGGCGTACCTCTGGCTGCCATACATGGTCATCCCGATCTACGCGGGTCTTGACCGGTTGCCGGACTCGCTGCTCGAGGCGTCGACCGATCTGGGCGGGAAGGCCGGTCGGACCATCCGCTCCGTAGTGCTCCCACTCCTGGTTCCTTCGATCGTGGCGGGTTCGATCTTCACGTTCTCGCTCACGCTCGGCGACTTCTACGTGAACCGCATCTTTGGCGGGACGACGCAGTTCATCGGCAACAACATCTACAGCAACTTTGGTGTGAACCTGCCGCTCGCGGCGGCGTTCGCCACCGTTCCGATCCTGATCATGGGCGGCTACCTGCTCGCGGCTCGCGCCAGCGGCGCGCTGGAGGAGATCTGATGTTCCTCTCTCGGCCGGCGCGGATCGTGCTCCGCCTGTTCTCGGTCGCGGTGATTGCGGTTCTGTACTTTCCGTTGCTCTACGTGATGCGGTTGAGCGTTGCCACCTCCCACGGGTTCACGTGGCCGCCCAGTGGTCTCACGCTGGAGCACTGGCGGTCCGCGACGGAGGCGTCCGGCCCCCGCGATGCGCTGGGGAACTCGCTCACCATTGCCTTCTGGGCCACGGTCGTCGCGCTGGTGCTCGGCTCGCTAGCGGCGGCCGCGCTCAGCCGCTACCGATTCTTCGGGCGCAACGTCATCAACCTCATGCTCGTGCTGCCGCTGGCGCTCCCCGGCATCATCACCGGCATCGCCTTCAGCTCCGGCTTCGCTCGGCTCGGCGTCGACCTCTCCCGGGCGACATTGGTGACGGCCCACGCCACCTTTTGCCTGGTGATCGTCTTCAACAACGTATCGGCGCGGATGCGTCAGCTGTCCTCCAGCCTCGACGAAGCGTCCGCGGACCTCGGCGCAGACCAGCTGCAAACGTTCTGGTACGTGCGTCTCCCCCTGCTTGCCAGCTCACTCCTCGCAGGCGGATTGCTGGCGTTCGCGCTGAGCTTCGACGAGATCATCGTCACCACGTTCACCGCCGAAGGCGGCTTCCAGACGTTGCCGCTGTGGATCTTCCAGAACATGTTCCGTGACACCAGCCTGCCCCTCGTCAACGTGACCGCAACGTTTGTCGTCATCGTGATGATCGTTCCGGTGTACGTCGCCCAACGCCTGACGGACGTGGCCTCCGGCGGCCGTACCTGAGGCACGCGTACGCTTGGCCGATGGATCTGCTCGACGCGCTGCGCACCAACCCCGCCGTCCGGGACTTCACCGACGAGCCGGTCAGCGACGGTGAGGTGGGTGAGCTCCTCGAAGTTGCTCGCTTCGCCCCCAGCGGCGGCAATCGGCAGCCCTGGCACGTCGTCGTCGTCAAGGACCTGACGCTGCGACGTCAGCTCGCTGATCTCTGCGGCCCGGTGTGGTCGGAGTACATGGCGATCAGCTCTACTGGCGCCACGCCCTTCGCCGCCACCACGCCGACGGCGCCCGTCGGTGAGCTCAAGCCGGTGCCGAACCCGCTGCTCGATGTCGTGGAGACGATCCCCGTGGTGCTCGTCGTGGCCGCCGATCTGGGCTCGATCGCCATGATGGACAAGGACCTCGGACGGGCCACGCTCACCGGCGGCGCGTCCGTGTACCCATTCGTGCACTCCATTCTGCTTGCCGCCCGTGACAGCGGCCTCGGTGGCGTCATGACCACGTTCCTGGCTCGAGCCGAGGGTGCGGCGCGCCCGCTGCTCGGTCTGCCGGATGACTGGGCAGTTGCTGCCATGGTCTGTGTCGGGCACCCCGTTCGCCGCGCGACCAAGCTCACGCGACGCCCGGTCGACGAGTTCACCACCGTCGACCGCTTCGACGGCTCGGTCTTCACCGGATGACCGCCGAGCTCGTCGATCTCGCGGCGCGCTATGCGGCCGGGGCTGATCGTCGCGACCCAGATCTGTTCGTCAGCGCATTTCTCGCTGAGGGGAGATTGCGGCGCTACGACCCCGCCGACGCCACAGAACCGTCCACCGATCGTCAAGGCCTCGATGCCCTGGCCCAGGTGCCCGGTCTGCTCGACCGCTATTCCCACACCTTTCACCATCTCGGTCAGTCCCGGTACGACATGGTCGGCGACGACACGGCAACGGGGGAGATCTACTGCCTCGCGCATCACCTCACCCGCACGGATCCCCCGGTGCTGCAGGTGATGCACATCCGCTACCTCGATCGCTATCGGCGTGTGGATGGCCAGTGGGGGATCGAGGATCGACGGGTCTTGGTCGATCTCACCGAGCACCGATCGATCACGGTGGACGGATGACCGAGCCGCGACAACCGACGCTCACGCTCGGATTGCCCACCTTCGGCTCGATGCCCGGCGGGGACTGGCGCCGATTGCTCGAGATCGCACAGATGGCGGAGGCGGCAGGGGTCGATCGTCTGGTCGTCACCGACCACGTTGTCAACGGCCCCAACGTGGCCGACTACCCATGGGGCCGGTTCCCAACGGGCCCCGATGGTGATTGGCTCGAGCCGCTGACTGTCCTGTCCGCCATCGCCGGTGCGACCGAGCGCGTGCGGCTGTCGACCGGCATCCTCATAGCGCCTCTCCGTCCAGCCGGGCTGCTCGCCAAGAGCGTGGCCACTCTCGATGTGCTGTCTGGCGGACGGGTGGATCTGGGTGTCGGCACGGGCTGGCAGCCGGAGGAGTTCACGGCGCTGGGCGTCCGCTACACCGCTCGAGGTCGGATCCTCACGGACACGATCGCGGCGTGTCGCGCCCTGTGGCAGGACCTGCCCGCCTCGTTCGCGTCGGAGACGGTGTCGTTCTCCGAGATCTACTGCGCGCCACAGCCCGTTCAAGGGCGTGTGCCTGTGTGGTTCTCGGGCTCGCTCAACCAGCGGAACCTCCGCCGCATCGTCGAGCTTGGCGATGGCTGGATTCCGATCATGGGTTCCACGCCGGAGGACATCCGTAGAGGCACAAATGAGCTGCGCGCCGCCTTCATCTCCGCTGGTCGATCACCAGCAGATCTCGAGGTGCAGGGCTCTGTGCCGCCGGTGCGCGACGCCGACGGGCGACCGGACGCGATGGCGACGATGGCCGCGGCGACGGAGCTGCTCCACGCGGGCGTCACCAGCCTCAGTGTTCACATCAAGGGCTTCGACCCCGGCCTCGATGACGCCGCAGGGACCTGCCAGGCGTTGGTCGAAGGGTTCCACGCCGCGCTCTGACCCCTACGCTGGGCCGAATGGCCAAGTGGACCGCAGTAGACATCCCCGACCTGACCGGCAAGACCTTCCTGGTGACCGGTGCCAGCAGTGGGTTGGGGCTGCGCTCGTCCGAGGCGCTGGCGGCCAAGGGAGCGATGGTGCTCATGGCGTGTCGGAACGCCACGAAGGCGGCTGCGGCGCTCGAGTCGGTGAAGGCGGGATCCACCGGGCCGATGCCCGAAGTGGTGTCGCTCGACCTGGCGTCGCTGGCATCGGTGCGCGAGTGCGCAGCGGCGCTCGCGGAGCGCTCCGGGCACCTCGACGCGCTCTTGAACAACGCCGGGATCATGGCCGTTCCCAAGGCCCTCACGGTCGACGGCTTCGAGAGCCAGATCGGCACCAACCACCTCGGCCACTTCGCGCTCACCGGTCTGCTGCTGCCCACCCTGCTAGCGGCCCCCGCGCCCCGGGTGGTGAGCGTGTCATCGAACGCCCACAAGCTTGGTCGGGTCAACCTCGACGATCTGTTCTTCGAGCGAACGAGCTACTCGCGCTGGCGGGCCTATGGGCAGACCAAGCTCGCCAACCTCCTGTTCATCGCGGAGCTGCAGCGCCGGGCCACCACGGCGTCGAGTGGCCTGATCGCGGCCGCCGCCCATCCTGGCTACTCAGCCACCAACCTCACCTCCGGCCCGGCCACGGGAGCGGCGGCACTCCGTCCCATCCTCAAGGTCGCGGACAAGGTGGCGGGTCAGGCCGATCACATGGGCGCGCTTCCGCAGCTGTACGCGTCGACGATGCCCGACGTGGCCCCCGACGACTACTGGGGCCCCGACGGGTTCCGAGAGCAGCGCGGCTACCCCAGACGGGTCGAGCGCACGAAGTACGCCCGGGACGACGCGACTGCCCGAGGTTTGTGGGAGCGCAGCGAGGAGCTCACCGGCGTCACCTACGCCTGGTGATCGCGTGTTGTCGGTGACCTAGCCTCCCGCGCATGAGCCTCCCTTCACCTGGCCCGGATCGCACCTGCCTCGTAACCGGGGCCTCGGCCGGCATCGGGGTGGAGCTCGCGCGTCAGCTCGCATCCCGAGGTCTGGGTGTCACGCTTGTTGCCCGACGCGAGGAGCGGTTGAAGGTCCTGGCCGACGAGCTGTCCACGGCTCACGGGATTCGGGCCGAGGTCATCACGGCGGACCTCACCGACCAACGCGCCCGTGCCTCGGTGCTGGACGCAATCGGTCAGCGCGGTCTCGTCGTCGACGTACTCGTGAACAACGCCGGGGTGTCGACGACGGGACCCGTGGCGTCGAGCGACGTCGATGACGAGCTGCAGATGCTCCGCACGGACGTGGAAGCGGTCGTCCACCTGTGCAGTGCGCTCCTGCCCGGGATGGTCGAGCGGGGCCGAGGCGCCGTGCTCAACGTCGCGTCGACGGCGGCATTTCAGCCGTTGCCCGGCCAGGCGGGTTACGCCGCATCGAAGGCGTTTGTCCTTGCCTACACACAGGCGATGGCCCAGGAGCTACGCGGGACGGGGGTGACCGCAACAGCTCTGTGCCCCGGTCCGGTCGAGACCGAGTTCGCGGAGGTGGCCGGGTTCGGTGACCTCGAAGCAGGCGACTCGCTCCCCAAGATCATGTGGGTGTCGGCGTCCGACGTGGCGGAGGCGGCGATCGAGGGTCTCGACAAGGGCCGCGACGTCGTCATTCCCGGCACAGTGAACCGGGTCGTGGCCCGGTTCGCCCAGCACGTGCCGCGTCGACTGCTGCTCCCGATCCTCGCCAAGCAGCATCCGTCGCTGAAGGACTGACCGCAGGTCCTCAGGCGAAGGCGAAGCCCCGGTAGCCATCGGCGACGATGTCGTTGCACTGGTCCACGTAGGTGGGGAATCCTGGCAGAGGCATGAACACGCGGGTCTTCCCCGGCACGTTCGCCCCGAGATACCAGGAGTTGCAGGTGGGGAACAGGGTGAAGTCCGCCACCATGTTGACGTAGTCGACCCATTGGTCCTGCGCTACGACGGTCGCCTCGATGGTGGCGTGCCCTGTCGTCCGGAGGTGATCGACGCAGTCAGCGATCCATTCGACATGCTGCTGGATCGACTCGAGCATGTTGGTGAGCACCGAGGGGCTACCAGGCCCTGTGATGATGAACATGTTCGGAAACCCTGCCACCGTGAGGCCGAGGTAGGTTCGGGGCCCCGCATGCCATGCATCGGCGAGGGGGAGGTCATCGCGACCGCGGATGTCGATCCGGGCCAGCGCTCCGGTCATGGCGTCGAAGCCGGTGGCATAGACGACTGCATCGAGGTCGTGGTCAGCCGCGGACGTCCGAATCCCGGTGGGGGTGATCGTCTCGATGGGTGTCGCCCGCAGGTCGACCAGCTCAACGTTCGGGCGGTTGAACGTCGCCCAGTAGCCGGTGTCGACGCAAAGTCGCTTGCATCCGATGACCTGGTCCGGGGCCAGCTTGGCCGCCAGCTCCGGATCCTGCACCACCTCGTTGAGCTTTCCGAGCACGAACTCCCGGGCCAGCTCGTTGGCGGACGCGTCGAGCAGCAGGTCCGTGTACGCCCCCAGGAACCCCAGCCCACCGACCTGCCAGCGTCGCTCGAACTCCTCGAGGCGCTCCTCGTCGGACGCCTCGAGAGCGGACATGTCATTGCGGGCCTGACGTGAGCCGAACGCGGAGGCGGTCTGCCGGTTGGCGGTTCGCAAACCGGCGTAGTCCGCCTTGATCTCCTTCTGCTCCACGGGATCGAGCGGCTGGTTCCACGCAGGCACCGCATAGGTCGCGGTGCGCTGAAACACCGTGAGGTGCGCAGCCTGCTCCGCGATGATCGGGATCGACTGCACCGCGGACGATCCGGTGCCGATCACGCCAACCCGCAGCCCCGTGAAGTCGACACCCTCATGGGGCCAGCGGCCGGTGTGGTAGGTCGGGCCGGTGAACGACTCGGCGCCGGCAATGTCGGGGATGTTGGCCGACGACAAGCAGCCAGTGGCCATCACCACGAACCGTGCCGTGATCGGCTCGCCCCGATCGGTGTCGACCCGCCATGTGGCAGCCGCATCGTTGTAGACGGCGGCGGTCACCCGGGTGTCGAAGCGGATATCTCGACGGAGGTCGAATCGGTCGGCGACGTGGTTGGCGTAGCTGAGGATCTCAGGCTGCGGTGCGTAGCGCTCGCTCCACTCCCACTCCTGCTGCAGGTCCTCGTCGAAGCCGTAGGAGTACTCCATGCTCTCGACGTCGCAGCGGGCGCCCGGGTACCGGTTCCAGTACCAGGTGCCGCCGACGTCGCTGCCACCTTCCACGACCTGGCCCACGAGCCCCAGCCCCCGCACCTTGTGGAGCATGTACATGCCAGCAAAGCCAGCCCCCACAATCGCTACGTCGACCTGCGGTCGCTTCATTGCCTCGTCCCCCTCACCCTCGATGTCCGGAGACCGTATCGACTCAGGGTGGTGTGGAGCACGTGGGGAGCGATCCGTCGTTGGTTCAGTCGCCGGAGACATCCCCGGCTTTGCCGCTCTTCCAGTAGCCGCGCACCACCGCCTGTGCTCTCGGCATCGCTCGCTCCTCGAACAGGTGACGTCGAATGCGCTGCATCGACGCGGCTTCACCGGCGACCCAGAGACGAGCCTCGTCTGGAATGGCGAGACCTTCGACAGCGGTCACCAGGGTCGAACCGGGCGCTGCCTCATCTGGCCGGTCGATCCACCGCACGGTGCACCCTGGGTGCCGTGGCAGCTCGTGACGTGCATCGGCGTTCGCAATCTCGACAAGCACCCGCACCTGCACGGTCTGAGGCAGGTGCTCCAACAGTTGACTGATCGCCGGAATGGCGGACTCATCACCGACCAGCACGAAGCTGGTCGCGGTGTCGTCGATCTCGTAGCCCCGGCCCGGGCCGGCGATCCCAACCTCCGTCCCGGCCTCCGCTGACCCGAGCCAGATCGGCACAGCACCGGTCGCGTGCAGGACGACATCGATGTCGAGCTCGTCACGGGATAGGTCCACGTGGCGAGGCGTGTAGGTGCGGATCGTCGGTCTGGCTCCATCGTCGTGCAGGTACTCGTTGCCGTTCCAGGTCGGGATGGCCAGGTTTGGATCGCCGAGACGTGGGAGCAGCATCCGCACGCTGGCCGCGGGTGGTCCCGGCTCGTAGCCGCGGAGGCCGTCACCTCCCAGCGTGACTCGGAGCAGGTGTGGCGAGAGAGACGTCGTTCGGCGCAGCGACACCCGTCGAAACGTCGGAGGCTCGCGACGAACGCGCAGGAGGGGCATGTTCCCAGTGTGCACGCCGCAAGCGAGTGGGCGGCTCGGGTCAGCGAAGATGGCGAGCGGCGGTGATGTCCTCGATGGTTCGGGAGGTCCGTACACTTCACCGGATGTCGCCCTCGCGCCCTTCCCGTCGTTGGCCCCGTCGCACCCTGTTCGTGGCCGGTGGCTCCGTCGTAGCCGCCGCGACGCTTGCGACATGGGAGCGCTCGCGGGGCGGTGCGCCCTGGAATCCGGCCGCGCTGGGCTACCCGGACGGGGACACGCTGACGGTGACCACTTCCGATGGTGCAGAGCTGGCGGTGACGGTTGCGGGGCCCTCGGACGGCCCGACCGTGGTGCTGGCCCACTGCTGGATGGGCAGCCGAGCCATCTGGGGCCCGGTCGCCGATCGCCTCGTGCGAGCCGGTCATCGAGTGGTGCTGTACGACCAGCGTGGTCATGGCTCCTCGACCAAGGGCGACCGGGAGCTGTCGGTCGCGATGCTCGGCGACGATCTGCACTCCGTCCTGCAGAGCGTCAACGCACGCGACGCCGTGCTGGCCGGTCACTCGATGGGCGGCATGACGGTGCAGTCCTACGCCAACGAGCACCCGGTTGATTTCAAGGAACGGACGAGCGCTGTCGTTCTGGTGTCGACGGCGGCCAGGGTCGCAGGCCGCGCGCGGCCGGCGCGATCCAATCGCGGCGGGGAACCTCGGAACGCTCCGCGATGGTCGTCGCAAGGCCTCCTCGGCTACGGCACGAGCCGCCTCGCGTTCGGCCGGTTGCCTCGTCGGAGCGACGTCGAGCTGACCCAACACGGACTGATCACCACTCCGACGGCGATCCGAGACGGGTTCATGGCTGCGATGGCGACCATGGACCTGCGCCCGGTGCTGGGTTCGATCGATGTGCCGACGACGGTGCTCGTGGGCACCCGGGATCTGCTCACGCCGCCTCGTCTGGCACGCGGGCTGGCGGAGGGCATTCCTTCGGCACAGCTGGTCGTGCTCCCTGGCATCGGCCACATGGTGCCGCTCGAGGCGCCCGATGCCGTGGTCGGTGCCATCGCGCCGACAGGCTGAGCGAGCCGAGCACGCCGCTACCGTTGCCAGGCGATGGACGACGTCGAGCACTTCGGAACCCACGGTTGGGTGCTCACGCGGTCACACGATGACGTCGAGGCCGTGGCGACCTGGGTCGACGAGGTGGCGTCCTGGCCGGACGACGCCGGCCCCTGGCTGCACCACCGCGAGCTGACCGACCTCGGCCCGCAGCTCTGTCGGACAGAGAACTTCGTGCCGTTCCACCAGGGACTGCGTGCGCTCCTCACCAGCGGCTCGATGCTGGCTACGGCGTCGGCCCTCCTCGGCGAGCCCGCGGTGCTCTACAAGGAGAAGATCAACTACAAGCTGCCGGGAGGGGCGGGCTACGCGCCGCATCAAGACGCGCCCGCCTACCGCTTCGTCACTACCCACGTCTCGTGCATGGTGGCCGTTGACGACGCCCTAGTCTCGAATGGGTGCCTCGAGGTCGTCTCGGGCATGCATCAGGACCTCCTGGCGGTGGACGACGTGGGTTGCATCCGGGCGGACGTCGTCGCCGACCTGACCTGGGAACCAGTGGAGGTCCGCGCGGGCGAGACCCTGTGGTTCCACTCCCGGGCGCCGCACCGGAGCGGCCCGAACCCAGGTCCGACCCCGCGTCGCGCGCTGTACCCGACGTACAACGCGGCGTCCGAGGGCGATCTCCGCGCCGCCTACTACGAGCAGAAGCGCGCGGAGCTGGCTGAGGCCGGGCTGGGCGAAGCGCCCGATCGGGTCGCCGTCTCTCTGATCGGCGACTTCCAAGGCCGGCCGGTCCGATGACCGCCCCAGCGGTGTCCGTCGACGACGTGGTTGATCTCTACGTCCGGTGGGGAGCCCAGCTCTACGACGAGGAGATCCGCCAGCTGGATCATGCGCTGCAGACGGCCGCCTTGGCGCGGAACGCCCGCGCGAGCGATTCGCTGGTCGCAGCGGCGTTGCTTCACGACGTGGGACACCTGCTGGCGATGGCGGATAGCAGCGGGCCGCTCGACCGCTCCACCGACCTACGCCACGAAGCGCGGGGCTCGGGGTATCTCGCGGCGTTGCTTCCGCCGTCGGTCACCGCGCCGATCGCTCTGCACGTCCGGGCCAAGCGATATCTCGTCGCGGTAGACGAGAGCTACGGGGCGATGCTCTCCCCGGGATCGACCGCGAGCTTGGCCCGGCAGGGTGGGTCACTTGACGCCGCGGAGGTGTCGACCTTCGAGACGAACCCGGCCTGGCAAGATGCGGTTGCTCTTCGCCGCTGGGACGACCACGGCAAGGTCAGTGGGCTCGACGTGCCCGACCTCGCGTCGTACGTCCCGCTGCTCGCGTCACTCGCGCGGAGGCAGATCTCGTACAGAGCGTCGAGATCATCAGGTCGATAGGAACGGATGTGCACGCGCGCCCGTCTACCGCATGAGCCATAGATGTCAGGAGAGCACTGTGAGGAGGCCGGTGGCGACCGACACGAGAAGCACGATCGTGACCACGAGCTCGTAGTGGGGTCCGTGGGCCAGTCGGGCGAAGACACGTCGCCCAAGGATGTGCCCGATGGCGGCGGCTGGAATGAGCGTGGCGGTGAGCGCCGCATCAGGTATCGCTTCGGTGGTCCGGGTGACGAGCAAGGCGATGGGGGTCACCAACCCCAGGGCGAGGAAGCAGGCGGTGAGCGTGTCCCTCACCACTGACGGTCGCGCCCCGCGGCCGAGCAGGTGCAGCAACAGAGGCGGCCCGGGGGTCGACGTCGAGGTGCTCAGCGCACCGGCCAGCACTCCCGTCAGCGGTGCCGACCATGTTGGGCGCGAGCGTGGCCCATCGGGCAGCACGGTTCGGGAAGTGGTGTCTGACGTCAGGACATGCCGGATCACAAGCGTGACGACCACGCCGGCGCTGAGCATGACCTGGAGCCAGACTTCATCGAGACTTCGCAGGACCACCACGCCGATCAGCGCGCCCGGCCCAGCGAACCCAACGAGCACGAGGACCTCCCGCCCAAGCGGCTGCGGACGCCGACCCTCGGTGAGCAGCGTGAGCAGGTTGATCTCCGGTCCGAGCACCGCAAGGAGCCCGATGGCCGGCTGGGGATCGATGACCGCGAAGAGGATCGGGGCCGCGAGCAGCCCAAACCCGAACCCGGTGGCCGCCTGCAGCGACGCCCCGGCCAGGACGGCGACGAGCAGCAGGGGAACGATCACGGCCGGCTGAACCTAGCGGCGGTGTGATGCGCTCAGCGCCCGGTCCAGGTCGGCGGACGCTTCTCGAGGAAGGCGCTGATCCCCTCGTGGGCGTCGTCCGTCGCGGCGTTTCGGGTCATCGTCGCGGCGGCCAGTTCGTAGGCGGCGGCCTGATCGACCCCGACCTGGGCGTAGAACGCCCGCTTTCCGAGGGCCAGCACCATCGGGCTCGCTCGCGCGATCCGCTCTGCGAGCGTCGCCACCGCGTTGTCGAGGTCGTCGAGGAGCACGACCTGGTTGATCAGGCCCCACTCCAGCGCCGTCGGCGCGTCGATGAGGTCGCCGGTGAAGAGCATCTGCAATGCCCGCTTGGGTCCGATCGAGCGTGACAGCGGCACCATCGGGGTCGAGCAGAACAGTCCGATGCTCACCCCAGGAGTGGCGAACCGAGCTCCGGCCTCCGCAATTGCCAAGTCGCAGGAGGCCACGAGCTGGCACCCCGCAGCGGTGGCCACTCCATGCACACGGGCGATGACGGGCTGGTCGATCGACTGGACCGTGGTCATCAGCACGCTGCACACCGTGAAGAGGTGCTCTGCTTCGGGGGTGTCCGACGCGAGCAGCTCGCCGAGATCGTGCCCGGCTGAGAACGCGGGACCCGCCCCGGCGATCACCACGACGCGTCCCTCGGCCTCCCGCAGCGCGGTCGTGAGCTCCTCCATGAGCTCGAGCGACAGGGCGTTGCGCCGCTCAGGTCGATTGAGCGTGATGCGGGTGACCACTTCGTCGTCCTCGACCCGCAGGTGCTGCCACTCGCGCATGCTGCGACGGTACCCGCACAGAGGCCTTGGATCCGGGTGGGAGCGACCACACGACCACCGAGGTCTCAGCACTGGGTAGGGTCCGCCTCACATCGTGTGAGTCGGGAGGAGCTGCATGGACGTGCGAAGAGTGGTGACCGGGCACGACTCCACAGGCAGGGCCGTGTTCGTCAGCGACGAGGTGGTGGCACCGGTGGTCCCCACGTTGCTCCCCGGCAACGAGTTCCACCGTCTGTGGGGTGGCGATGTGGCCCCGCACTTCCCCGACAGCGGCTCCCGGCCGAGTGATACCGCTTACTTCCCACCCGTCGGAGGCTTTCGCTTCGGCTTGTTCACCATCCCGCCCGACGGCGGCACGGGTGCGCCGCCGGATCTCGACATGATGGCGGCTCTCGAGGATCTCGAGAGCAAGCTGCCTGGTTTGGCCGGGCACATGGAGCCCGACAACCCGGGCATGCACACGACCGCCACGGTCGACTTCGAGGTGGTGCTGTCGGGGACCGTGACCCTCGAGCTCGATGACGGGGCGAAGGTCACCGTGGGGTCCGGCGACACCGTCGTGCAGAACGGGACTCGGCATCGGTGGTCGAATGCAGGTACCGAGCCAGCGGTACTGGCCGTGTTCATCTGCGGCGCTCACCACGACAAGGTGGGCTGAGCACTCCGTGGAGTTCGCCGAGGACGAGACCCACCTCGCTCTGCGGGACGGGGTGCGACGAGCCTGCACCCCCTTCGATGACGCCTACTGGCGGGACCTCGACGCGCGCCATGAGTTCCCATGGGCCTTCTATGAGGCGATGGCGAACGGGGGTTGGATCGGTGTCGCCCTACCCGAGGCCTACGGCGGCGGTGGCCTCGGCATCACCGAGGCGTCGATCGTCCTCGAAGAGGTAGCGGCCTCTGGCGCCGCGATGAACGGGTGCAGCGCACTCCACACGTCGATCTTCGGCATGAACCCCGTCGTAAAGCACGGAAGCGACTTCTTGCGCGACACGTATCTCCCCGACGTGGTGGCCGGACGGCTCCATGTCGCCTTCGGCGTGACCGAGCCCGATGCCGGAACCGACACCACCGCGATCACCACCCGCGCCCGACTCGACGGCGACCGCTATCTCGTGCGTGGTCGGAAGGTGTGGACCACTAAGGCGCCGTACTGCCAGAAGGTGCTGCTGCTCGTCCGCACTACGCCGATCGACGAGGTGGAGCGAAAGACTCAGGGCCTCACGCTGCTATTGGCCGACTTGCAGTCGCCGCAGGTGGAGATCACCCCCATCAGCAAGACCGGCCGCAACGCGGTGGTGTCCTGCGAGGTGACCTACGACGACCTCGAGGTGCCCGTTGATCACCGGATCGGCGAAGAGGGCAAGGGCTTCGCGTATCTGCTCGATGGTCTCAACCCTGAGCGAGTGCTCATCGCGGCCGAGGCCATCGGCGTGGGCCGGGTCGCGATCGAGCGTGCGGTCGCGTACGCCAACCAGCGGGTGGTCTACGGGCGGCCGATCGGCCAGAACCAGGGGATCGCCTTCCCGCTGGCGGATGCGTATGCACGGCTGCATGCTGCGAGTCTCGTGGTACGCGAGGCGGGGTGGCGCTACGACCAGGGCCTGCCGTGCGGCGAGCACGCCAACATGGCCAAGCTTCTTGCCGCTGATGCGGCGTTCGATGCCGCGGACCGCGCAATGCAGACCTTCGGTGGCTTCGGCTACGCCACCGAGTACGACATCGAGCGGTACTGGAAGGAGTCACGCCTCATGCGCTTGGCTCCCATCCCCCAGGAGATGGTCCTCAACTATCTCGCTGAGCACGTGCTCGGCCTCCCTCGCTCCTACTGAGTGCGCGCTAGCGGCCGAGCGTGGGTCCGAGCGAAGTGTGGTCGCCCGGGTCCTCGGCGACCGGATCATCATGGTCGTCCTGCTCGGTGCGCAGCGCCCGCGACATGACGGCCTGCATCTCGTACATGCACGTGATGTAGGTGAGCTCGAGGATCTCGATCTCGCTGAGGTGCGATCGCAGCGCCTCGAACACTCCATCGGCCACCCGGCCTCCGTCGTACACGAGCGCGTCGGTGTACGCGAGCACAGATCGCTCGATGGGGCTGAAGACGTCGGAGGTCTGCCAATGGGGGATGGCCTGGATCTTGGCCTCGTCCATCCCGATCGCCCGGCACGACTTGCAGTGCTGCGAGAACACGAAGCGGCTGGCGCGGGCCCAGCCGGCGCGGGTCTGTCCCAGCTCTCGCAGCTCCGGCGCCAGCACTCGGTTGGGGCTGCGGTAGAAGCCGAACCCGTCGACGCAGTGGCGCATGATCTCCGGAGCGGCGGCGAACACGGTCCACCAGTCGCCCGTCGTTCCGGTGGGCGTGCCAGGTTCGGCAACGGGATCGCGATCCCCGAACATGAGGTCGTACATGGCGAGGGTGACCTTGTCGGTCACCTCAGCGCGCGGAACCTGACGAAGACGAGGCACTGGCCCTCCAAGCGGGTTGCTGACGCCCGCGAACCTAGGCGGCGCGGTCAGCCCGAGGTGTCGGCGGTGTCCTCTTCACGCAAGCGCGGCTCGGTCTTGTTCTTGGGTCGCACGCCGCCCTTATCGGAATAGAACGCGCGAACGAGATCCATGTCGGCTCCGACATCACCCGTCGGGTGGATCACCGGGCCGAACCCTCCCGTGCGGGTGGGGCCGTCGAGGTACGACAGCACGATGGGGATGTCGGCATCTCGGGCGATGCGATAGAAGCCCGACTTCCAGTACTCGCCTTGAGCACGCGTCCCCTCAGCCGGGACGAGGATCGCGAGCTTCGCCGAAGACTGGGCGCTGGCCACGAGGTCGGTCACCAGCGGCCCCGGGTTCTCGCGGTTCACCGGCACGCCGCCAAGGGCACGAAAGATCGGGCCCATCGGCCCGGCGAACATCTCCTGCTTGCCCAGCCACCGGGGTGAGAGGTCGCTGCGCCAGGCCATGGCCAGCATGAGGATGAAGTCCCAGTTCGAGGTGTGCGGCGCGGCGACGAGCACGCACACAGGCACGTCGGCCGGCGGGCGATTGACCAGGCGATAGCGAGACAGGGACAGGACGAGACGGGCGAGGAGCTGTTTGATCGGGCGAACCTACCGGCGGCCTGTCTGGGGCCCTGCATCGCGCGGCGTCGAACCCTCCGGTTCGGCTGCGTTGGTGCGCTGTGTCCCTCTAGCGGTGCTCTGGATTCTCGAAGTCGTACCGGCACCCCGCGTCCCAACCCGCCCGCTGGTTCCCGTGGGCGGGCATGCCGCCGGCGTCTTTGAGCATTCGCGTCAGGTGCAGCAGGTTCCACGTCATGAAGGTGGTGTTGCGGTTCGTGAAGTCGTTCTCGCGCCCACCAGAACCCTCGTCGAGATACGACGGGCCGGGTCCGGCCTCGCCGATCCATCCGGCGTCGGCCTGAGGCGGGATGACGTACCCAAGGTGTTGCAACGAGTAGAGGATGTTCATGGCGCAGTGCTTGACGCCGTCCTCGTTGCCGGTGACGAGACACCCACCGACGCGCCCGTAGTAGGCGTACTGGCCCGCCTCGTTGAGCTGACTCGAGTTGCCGTAGAGGCGCTCGATCACCTGGGTGCACACCGATGACTTCTCGCCCAGCCAGATCGGGGTGAGCAGCACGAGGATGTCTGCGGCCATGACCTGCTCGAAGATCGCTGGCCAGTCGTCGCTGGGCCATCCGTGCTCGGTCATGTCCGGATAGACGCCGGTGGCGATGTCGCGGTCGACCATGCGAATCAGGTCCACGGCCACCCCGTTGCGGCGCATGATCTCCATCGAGATCTCTGCCAGTCCCTCGGTGTTCGACACCTGAGGGGATCGCTTGAGGGTGCAGCTCAGGAAGAGGGCCCGCAGGTCGCTGAAATCCCAGGTGCTGTCCTCGCAGAGCTTGGCCTCCTGGGCGGTGAGCTCGGTCATCCCGGTAGGTTGCCACGCCATGCAGATCTCCGCAGCGGTTCTTCGCTCCAAGGATGGCCCCTACGCCCTGGAGCAGGTGGAGCTCGCCGAACCTGTGGCTGATGAGGTGCTTGTGCGCATCGTCGGCGTTGGTATGTGCCACACCGACGTTCTGCCCCGTGCCGACGTCTCGTTCTCACCCCCACCGATCATCACCGGACACGAAGGCGCCGGCGTGGTCGAGGCCATCGGCGCCGACGTCACTGGCGTCGAGGTCGGCGATCACGTCGTCCTGTCATTCGACTCGTGTGGCGCGTGTCCAGCTTGTGCGGCCGACCATCCGGCGCACTGCGAGACCTTCCTCCTGCGGAACCTTCTTGGGAGACGGCTCGATTTCACGACCGGCGTGGTCGACTCGGCAGGAGCCGAGGTGTCCTCGCGCTGGTTCGGCCAGTCCTCGTTCGCCACCCACGCGATGGCGACCTCTCGAAACGTGGTGGTGGTGGACAAGGCGCTGCCCCTCGAGAAGCTCGGTCCACTCGGTTGCGGCATCCAGACCGGCGCCGGCTCGGTGCTCGTTGCCATGGACGTGCAGCCCCGCACGAGCATCGTGGTGTTCGGCGCGGGTGCGGTCGGCCTCGCCGGAGTGATGGCGGCCGTGGTGGCCGAAGCGTCCACCATCGTCGCCGTCGACCTGCACGAACATCGCCTCGACCTCGCCCTCGAACTAGGGGCCACGCACGCCATTGACGGTGCGGCAACAGATCTCGTGGCGCAGATTCAGACTCTGACTGGCGGTGGAGCCAACTACGCCCTGGACACCACGGGAGTGCCGGCCGTGATGCTCAACGCGCTGGGTGCGCTGCGGCTCGGCGGAGTAGCCGGCTTCGTCGGCATCCAGACCGGGGACGTCGTGCTCGACGGCTCCGCACTCATTGGTAAGACGGCGATCGGGATCCTCGAGGGGAACACCGACCCGCACTCGTTCATACCCCGAATGATCGAGCTCTGGCAGGCCGGTCGCTTCCCCTTCGATCGGCTCATCGAGGAGTTCCCCCTCGACGCGATCAACGAGGCCGAAGAGGCGTCGCTCTCGGGTCGAGTCATCAAACCTGTGCTGCGGCCGTAGCGGAAAGCGTGCGGGGTCGGCCCTGAGGCTCTGCGACGATGACGTCCGTGACGGACGACTTCACCCCCACCACCCGCACGAAGCTTCGCCGCCTCCCAGCCCGGGGCCGCTTCGATCGCGCCACCGTCAACGAGGTGCTCGACGAGGCCTACCTCGCTCACGTCGGCTTCGTGGTCGACGGCCAACCACGCGTCCTGCCCATGACCTACGGCCGCGATGGCGACATGCTGTACCTCCACGGCGCGGTCGGCAACGCCATGCTCGGTGCCTCGACTGGCGCCGAGGTGTGCGTCACCATCACGCTGCTCGATGGCCTGGTGCTCGCCCGGTCGGCGTTCCACCATTCGATGAACTACCGATCGGTGGTGCTGCTCGGCATGGCGACGAAGGTCGAGGACGACGGCGAGAAGCGACACGCCGTCGACACCGTCGTCGAGCACGTGCTGCCCGGCCGCTCGTCGGTAGCCCGACCAGCGAACGATGCCGAGCTGCGTGCCACGTTGGTGCTCCGCCTCCCCATCGAGGAGGCATCGGCGAAGGTTCGAGCTGGCGATCCCATCGACGATGCGGAGGACATGGATCTTCCGGTCTGGGCCGGGGTCGTGCCGCTTCGCTTGGTGGCGGACGATCCCGTGCAGGACGCTCTTCAGGCCGAGGTGCTTCCAGTGCCGGCGGTCGCGCGCCCCTCCTGAGATCCTCGACTGGTTTGGCCCGTAGTGTCCGGCCATGACCTATCGCGTGATCCAGTGGGCCACCGGCACGGTGGGCATCCATGCCGTGCCGGCAATCGTTGCTCATCCCGACCTGGAGCTGGCCGGGCTGTGGGTGCACTCGGACAACAAGGCGGGCCGGGACGCTGGCGAGCTGTGCGGCGGACCACCCGTGGGCGTCACGGCCACCCAGGACGGCGACGGGTTGCTGTCCCTCGATGCTGACTGCGTTTGTTACACCGCCAGCTCGGACGTGCGACCAGCGCAGGTGGTGGAGGATCTCTGCCGGATGCTCGCCGGGGGCAAGAACGTGGTGAACACATCGTTTGTGCCGCTGCTGTTTCCGGCGGCTGCGGGCGACGGTGTGCTCGATCAGCTGGAAGCGGCCTGCCGAACCGGCGGTACGAGCTTCTACACCTCGGGAATCGACCCCGGCTTTGGCAATGCGGGCCTGGCCATCCACGCCCTAGCGATGTGCAAGGAGGTGCGGAACGTCCGGATGTCAGAGATCGTGAACTACGCCACGTGGGACAACCCGTTCACGCTCTTCGAGATCATGGGCTTCGGCAAGTCCGACACGTCCCAGTCCTTGCTGTTGGCACCGGGGTCGACGACCCTCGCGTGGGGACCGGTGCTCCACCTGGTGGCGGCGGCGATCGGTCTCGAGCTTCATGACGTCCGCGAGACCCACGAGATCATCCTGGCTGACAAGGACATCGAGATCGCTTCGGGCACTGTCGCCGCAGGGACCGTGTCGGGCATGCGCTTCGAGATCATCGGTCTCGTCGATGGCGAGGAGCGCATCGTCGTGGAGCACGTCACGCGCCTGCGTGATGAGGACGCACCTGACTGGCCGCAGGGGAGCGGGTATCGCATCGACATCACTGGCGAGCCGCACCTGCACCTCGAGCTCGGTCTGTCGTCCGATGTCGGCGACCACAATCACGCCGGCTGCCTCGCCACGGCGATGCACGTCGTCAACGCGATTCCGTCCGTGATCGAGGCCACACCCGGCGTGAAGACCCTGCTCGACCTGCCCGTGTACACCACCAACCAACGTCTGTGAACCCCCACGTCCGCATAGCGGACGAAACGCTTCACAGACGTTGGTTGCTAGAGGTCGGGGAGGCCCATGTCGAGGTTGGGGGACTCGATCCCACCGTCGACCTCAACGACCTTGCCGGTGACGTAGCCCCCGGCGGCCGATGCGAGGAACAGCACCGTCGCCGCGATCTCCTCAGGATCTCCGATGCGCCGAAGCGGGGTGCCCTGTTCCATCGTGGTGCGCAGGGTGTCGTCGTCGAGCACGACCTCGAGCGCGCTCGTCGCGATCGAGCCGACCGCGATTGCGTTGACGCGGATCCGTGGGGCGAGGTCCTGGGCCGCCAGACGGGTCCAGTGAGCCAGTCCGGCCTTCGCCGTGCCGTAGGCCACGAACCCGCGCCCCGCCGTTCGACCCATCATCGAAGAGATGCCGACGACGGCTCCGCCGCCCGTCTCGAGCATCAACGGCACCGCCGCGCGGGTGAGGGCATGGGCCGTCGCCACGTTGAACGAGAACGCCTCCATGAGGCGTCGCGGTGAGGTGTCGAGGAATGCGCGGGGCATCGTTCCCCCCACGTTGTTCACGACGATGTCCAGCCGCCCGAACGCCTCCCGGGCCGCGTCGGCGAGTCCGGCCACCGCGTGGAGGTCGCTCAGGTCTGCCGTGACCACAGCGGCACGCCGTCCTGCTGCCTCGACCCGGGCCGCTACCCCCGCCAGCTGCTCCGCGGTGCGGGCGGACAGCACGACGTCGGCCCCCGCCTCTGCGAGCGCCACCGCAGTGGCCGCGCCGATGCCCCGCCCTGCGCCGGTGACGATGGCCACCTGGTCATCGAGTCGAAATCGATCCTGGATCATGGCGGCAGCATGGCACGGGGACGATGGGCACCACCTCGCAGCGCCCACGGCAACGCCCGAATGACATGCGTCACATGCCTGCTCCTCAGATCGCCTGACGATGGCGTCGACCGTCATACTGGCCCGGCGCCGGCCGCCCTCTTATCGCCGGGCGCTCGCTTCCCGCCCCCCGGAGGATCCAGTGTTCGCTCGTCTCGGCTCTTGGTGCCACGATCACCGCAAGCGCGTGGTCCTCCTGTGGCTCGCTGGGCTCGTGATCCTCGGCGGCGTCTCCAGCGCCGTCGGGACCGACTTCCGGCAGGACTTCGGGGGCGTCGATGTGGAGAGCCAGCGGGGCTTCGACCTGCTCAATGACAACTTCGCTGGAGAGGGATCGGGCCGAACCGGCACGATCGTGTTCCGCGCTGACCAAGGGGTCACAGACCCCGCCGTACAGGTTGCCATGGAGGGGCTCTTCGAAGAGATCGGAGCGCACAACGATGTGACGATCGGCAGTCCGTACGCACCCGAAGGCGCCTTCCAGATCGCACTCCAGGGACCCGAGGCCGGCAAGATCGCCTACGCCGACCTCGAGATGCCGGAGGAACAGTCGAACAATGCGGCCCTCAAGGTCGTCAAGCTCATCAAGGCCAAGGCACCTCAGATCGACGGGTTGCAGGTCGAGGTCGGCGGGCAGCGTTTCGCCGAGTTCCAGCAGCCCGAGTCCGAAGTGCTGGGCCTCGCCTTTGCCATCGTGATCCTCATCGTGGCCTTTGGATCCGTGATGGCGATGGGCCTCCCCGTGGCCGTAGCCCTCGCCGGGATCAGCGTCGGCACAATCCTGCTGCTCCTGTCGACCAACTTCATCGCCGTACCCGACTTCGCACAGTTCCTCGGGCTGATGATCGGACTAGGTGTCGGCATCGACTACGCGCTGTTCATCGTCACCCGGTATCGGGAGAACCTGCATCACGGCGACACGGTGCCGGAGGCGATCTCCGTCGCAATCGACACCGCCGGCCGAGCCGTCGCGTTCGCTGGCGTCACCGTGGTGATCTCGTTCCTCGGAATGCTCGTGATCGGTGTGTCGTTCGTGTCGGGCCTCGCCGTCTCCGCCGCGCTGGTGGTGTCCGCAACCGTCGTGGCGTCGCTCACGTTGCTGCCGGCGCTCTTGGGCTTTGCCGGCGAGAAGGTGGAGGTGACGCGCTGGCGTGGCCTCATCGCCACCGGGCTGGTCGCGCTCGCTCTGATCGGCTCGGGCCTGGGGGTCCCGACGCTCGCGGCGCCCGCCTTCGTACTTGCGGCGGTCGTTCTCGCGCTCGGGATGGCGGTGGCACCCCTGAGGCGGGTGGTGCCGAAGCGGACCCCGAAGGCTCTCCGGCACACGACCGCCTACCGCTGGAGTCGTCTCATCCAGCGACGCCCGTGGCCGGCGCTCCTGGTCGGCGGGATCTTCCTGGTCGTGCTTGCGGTACCGGTCTTCGGTCTCCGCCTCGGGTTCTCCGACGAAGGAAACTTCGGTGAGGAGACCACCACTCGCAAGGCGTACGACCTGCTCGCTGACGGTTTCGGGCCCGGCTTCAACGGGCCCTTGATCTTGGTGACCGAGGTTCCCTCGGGGGCAGACCCGGTGGTTCTCAATGGGATTGGCTCAGCGGTCGCCACCGACCCTGGGGTCGCGTTCGTCTCTCCCTCGATGCTGAACGATCCTGCGGCACCTACGGCGGTGCGGTGGGTCGTGATCCCTGAGACAGCGCCCCAAGACGAGGCAACCAGCGAGCTTGTGGATCGGCTTCGAAGCGAGGTGCTACCCGCCGCGGAGGCCGGTTCGGGCACGGACGTGGCGCTCACCGGGTTCACTGCGGTGGGCGTCGACTTCTCTGCGTACCTCGCTGGTCGTATTCCGTTCTTCTTCGGCGCCGTGTTGATCCTGTCGTTCCTGCTCCTGATGACGGTGTTCCGCAGCGTTCTCGTGCCGCTCAAGGCCGTGATCATGAACCTGCTGTCCATCGGTGCCGCGTACGGCGTGGTGGTGGCTGTGTTCCAGTGGGGCTGGCTCGGCGCCATCACCGACGTGGAACCGGCGCCGATTGAGCCGTTCATCCCGATGATGCTGTTTGCCATCGTGTTCGGTCTCTCGATGGACTACGAGGTGTTCCTGCTATCGCGGGTGAAAGAGGAGTGGAACCGCACCCGCGACAGTCGCCTCTCGGTTGCCAATGGGCTCGCGGCCACCGCACGCGTGATCAGCGCGGCCGCCGCGATCATGGTGTTCGTCTTCGGAAGCTTCATCCTGGAGTCCGACCGGCTCCTCAAGCTCTCCGGCGTCGGTCTCGCCGTCGCGATCTTCCTCGACGCCACGATCGTCCGAATGCTTCTCGTGCCGGCGACCATGGAGCTCCTTGGGGACAAGAACTGGTGGCTTCCCAAGTGGCTCGACCGGCTGCTCCCAACTATCGACGTCGAAGGGCACCCCGACGAGGTCGATGACTTTGCAGAGGATCCCGAGCTCGAACCCGTCTGACCATCGGCCGGATCCCTGACCGGCACGGCCGCATGCGAGGCTGACCACTCGGATGGCCTCGATCACTCCACCGCTTCGCCTGCGGGCCAGTCCCGACGCGCGCCGCATCGTGCGGACGCGCGGCCTGCGGGCCCTCATCGATGGATTCGTTGCGGTGGTCCTCCCGAGCTACCTGCTGGCCAAGGGCTTCAGCGCGGCGCAGGTGGGGGCGATCATCTCAGCCACGCTGTTGGGTTCGGCCGCCGTGACCCTCTTCGTCGGCATGCGCGGCGGTGCCGTGCCGCGTCGCCGACTCCTGCAGATCATGGCGATCGTGATGGTCCTCACCGGACTCGGCTTCGCGACCGTGAGCGCGTTCGCCGCACTTCTGATCGTTGCCGCGATCGGAACCGTGAACCCATCAGCGGGCGACGTGAGCGGGTTCCTGCCCATCGAGCAGGCACTGCTTCCGGACACCGTCGCTCCCACCAACCGCACCGCCGTGTTCGCGCGGTACAGCCTCGTCGCATCGCTCGCGGGCGCGTTCGGGGCGCTGGCGGCTGGTGGTCCTGGGTTCGTGGCCCGGCACTCAGCGATCACGGTGCACCAGGCCGAGCGAGCGGGGTTCGTGGTGTACGCCGCCGTCGGCGTTGTGCTGCTCCTCCAGTATCGGCACCTGACCGTCGGTGGGGCCCAGCCGGCGGACCACCCGCCGAGCCGACTCGGTCCGTCTCGCGCCGTGGTCTACCGCTTGGCAGGAGTGTTCTCCGTCGACGCGCTCGGAGGCGGGTTCGTCGTCCAGTCGATTCTGGTCTTGTGGCTATCGCTCCGCTTCGACCTGTCCACGGCAGTGTCGGGCGCCGTCTTCTTCTGGAGTGGTCTGTTGAGCGCGAGCTCGGCCCTGCTGGCGCCGGTCCTCGCACGACGGATCGGGCTCATCCGCACCATGGTCTTCACCCATCTTCCCGCCAACGCCCTGCTCATGGCGGCCGCGCTGATGCCCAACGCCCCTCTCGCGGTCGCTTGCCTCCTGGCCCGCTCACTGTTGTCGCAGATGGACGTCCCCGCGCGCACCAGCTACGTCATGGCCATCGTCCGACCCGAGGAGCGTGCGGCCGCGGCCAGCGTCACCAACGTCCCGCGCAGTCTGGCCGCCGCCCTCCCGCCGCTCGCGGCTGGCTGGATGCTGGCACACTCGACATTTGGCTGGCCGCTTCTTCTTGCCGGGGGCCTCAAGGCCATCTATGACCTCTCGCTCCTGGCCATGTTCCATGACATCAGGCCGGATGAGGAGCGAGCTGGTCAGACGTCTGCTCGCACGCGGGAACCGTCCTAGGCTCCGTCTATGGCACGCATCTCGTTCCCGGACCGGGGGATGGGCGAACACGTCGACTGGGCCCTCCTGCGCACGGAGATGGCTGTCGGCATGGGCGCCTTCTCGGAGGCCGTCTATGGCAACACCCAGCTCTCCCTTCGCGAGCGCGAAGCGGCCCGGTGGACTGTTGCACTCATCAACGACTGCGTCGTGTGCCAAGACACCAGAGCCCGCGATGGTCACGAGCACTGTGTCGACGAAGGGTTCTACGGGGAGGTCGCCGGCTGGGCCGCGAGCACTGCGCTGTCCGACCGGGAGCGCCTCGCCGCTGAGTTCGCGCAGCGCTTCGCGCTCGACCACCAGGCCATGGACGACGACTTCTGGGAGCGTCTGCATGTCGCGTTCGACGACGCCGAGCTGGCTGACCTGACGATGTGTTGTGGGATGTTTCTTGGACTCGGTCGGATCCTGGCGGTGCTCGGCGTCCGCGCTCCCGATGAGCGGATTCTCATCTGAGCGAAATCCGAGTGGGATCCGCTTCTCACTCCGCTAGATACATGCCGTGACCGCGGCAGCCGTTCCTGTCCCCTCGAGCTCTCAGACCGTGGGAAGCGACGCGTTCTCGCCTACGGACTGGCTGATCTTCGGCTTGGTCGTCGGCATCTGGGGAGCGTCGTTCCTGTTCATCGCCATCGGTCTCGAGAGCATGGCACCCGGTGTGGTGACCCTCCTGAGGGTCGGACTCGGGGCACTGATCCTCAACGTGCTTCCCGGGGGGCGGGTCAGGATCGACCCCCAGGACCGGGCCCGCCTGGTCGCCGTGTCGTTCCTGTGGGTCGGGATCCCCTTCACGCTGTTTCCGTTGGCCGAGCAGCGGATCAACTCGGCGGTGTCAGGGCTGCTCAACGGCGCCACGCCCATGTTTGTCGTCGTGTTCGCAGCGCTGTTCTTCGGACGTCGCACCTCAGGACCGCAGCTCCTTGGGGTGGCGGTTGGCTTTGCCGGAATCGTCCTGATCAGCGCCCCGAGTCTGGGCGAGGGCTCGACGCAGGCCGTTGGCGTCGCGCTCGTCCTGCTCGCGGCGGTCTGCTATGGCATCGCGTTGAACCTCGTCATTCCGCTGCAGCTCCGCTACGGCTCCCAGCAGGTCATGGGACGGATGCTCGCGCTGGCCACCATCTGGACGCTGCCCTTCGGCCTGGCTGGCCTGCCGGACTCGACCATCGAGCTGGGTCCGATCCTGGCTGTCTCGGCGCTCGGTCTCGCTGGCACTGGATTGGCGTTCCTGCTCATGGGGAGCCTCGTCGTGCGCGTGGGAGCCACCCGAGCCTCGTTCATCACCTACCTGGTCCCGGTCGTGGCCCTTGCGCTCGGGGTGGGGTTCCAGAGCGACCACGTGGCCCGTCCGGCCATCGCGGGCGTGACGCTGGTGGTGGTCGGCGCCGCGTTGGCGAGCCGTCGCGAGGCCTGAGCGAGGCCTGACGGCGGCGTCAGTCGGTCGACCCGCTGAGCCGCAGGTGGGAGAGCCGCCAGGATGCCAGGCCCAGGGCCACCACCGTGATGGCGACAAGTCGGACGATGGCCGCACTGCCTTGCGGGATGTCGTCGCGGAAGAGCTCGGTCGGTCCGTTCGCGAGCTCGACGAACACCGCCCGCGCCTCCCAGCCCGGCGAGATCTGTGCGATGCCAGCCAACGCGGCGCCGAGCAGCCGCTCGACCAAGAACACGTAGGCGAGCGACCACGCGGCGGCACGGCGCACGAGACACCCGATGGCGAGGAACACAGCGATGTACGCCATGGTTCCGAACGCGGCGGCCACAGCGGCTTCATCAGCGCTTTCGGCCGCCCCGGCGACCACTGCGGAGAGCGCAAACGCGACGGCGAGCATTCCGCCGCCGATGATGGCGCCACCCAGCCATCGTCCGAGCGCGATCTGCCAGGCCGGGACCGGCGAGAGCCAGGTGAACGCGAACGAGCCGGATCGGATCTCCGAGCCGAGGGCTGAGTCGCCGATGACCAGGCACGCGACGGGCAGCACGAGTCCGAAGAGCGCGGTCGAAGCAACTTGCGCGAAGTCTTCGCTGGGGCTGCTCTCGAGTGCGCGTGCGAGAAGGCCGAAGAGGACCGCCGTTGCGCAGGGGAGGGCCAAGCCGACCCAGCGCTTTCCGTGCAGCATGATCCCCAGCGTGTAGACCACCACCGCCACGATCGGCGGGCGCCTTCGCGGCGCTACGACGGTGGTCATCGGACCAGCTCTCGGAAGAGGCTTTCGAGGGAGTCGTCGAGTGGGCGGACCTCGGCAAGCCGTATCCCGAGATCGCGCGCGGTTTGCGGCAGCGCCACGGCGAGCTCGCGGGCACGGGTGGTGGAGACGACGAGGTCCATGCCCTCGAACGAGACGCCTCCGACGGCCTCCAGCGTGGCCAGAGATGACCCGAGGCGGCGCGCGTCGGCGCACCGGACGAGCACATGGCGGGGCACGGTGTCCATGGCGTCTCGGATGGCGTGGTGCCCGCCAGCGGCCGCGAGCCGGCCCCGCACGATCACGATCACCCGTTCCGCCATCGACTCGACTTCATGGAGCACGTGTGAGCTCACGATGACGGTCCGACCCTCGTCGCCCAGTCGCCGGAACAGGGAGATGAGCGCGAGGCGCTGCACCGGGTCTGCGCCGTTGAGCGGCTCGTCGAGCACGAGGACCAGGGGATTCTTGACGAGCGCGGCGGCCACCTTCGATCGCTGGCGCATGCCCTTGCTGAACCCATCCATTCGTCGATCAGCCACCGGCATCAGGTCGACAGCGTGGAGGGCCCAGTCGATGATGCTGCGATCGGCGACCTGATGCAGATCTGCCACATAGCGGCACAGGCCGCGGGGGGTGAGTCCTCGCGGCACGGCCTCGTCCTCGGGCACCAGCGCGACGCGGCGGTGGGCCGAGCGATCGCTCCGCGGGTTCACGCCGGCCACGAGGACGTTCCCCTGGTTGACCGGCAGCAGGCCCGTGATCGCTCGCATCAGAGTGGTCTTGCCGGCGCCGTTCGGGCCGAGCAGACCGGTGACACCCGCCCCGAACGAGCAGGCCAGCTCGGAGAGTGCGACCTTCTGTCCGAACCACACCGACACATCCGTGATCGACACCGTGGCGTCGGGCACGAATGCCGGATCTTGCGCCGGGGTTGGCGTGGGAGAAAGCGAGCTCACCGCTCCACCTCTCGGTAGCGGAGCACCAGCGTGCCGATGCCAGCGCCAACGACCAGGACGTACACCCCGCCTGCCAGCAGACCGCCGTTGGCCAGGCCAGACATCGGGTGGCCAGGATCGACTTCACCGAGGAAGACCACGTCTCGCAGCACGAGCGGTAGCCCGGCCAGGTTCAGCAGCGGAGCCCCTGACGGCTCCGACTTCGAAGTCACCAGCCGGCCTGTCCGCTCCTCGACCGGGAGGGCTGGCGCGAATGGACTCGCGGGCACTTCGGTCGACACGACGGGTGGTTCGCCCTGGAAGCCGCCGTCGGTTCGGGGCCCGACGAGGATCGACGACACGGCGGAGGTGATGAGGAACAGCCCGATGATGGATGCGCCCGCGATGATCCGTCGTGACGTCAACGACGCGATGGTCGCCCCGATGGTCGCGTAGAAGAGCGCCAACAGCCCTGCCGCAACCGGCACGCGCCAGAGCACGTCAGCGTTGTCCTGGAGGTATCGGAGCGAGCCGTCGTCGCTCACCAGCATCTGGCCGACGAACAGGATCACTTGCGGGATCACCGAGAAGGCGAACACGATCGACGCCATCGTGCCCACCTTGGCGACGACGTAGTCGACGCCGGTCAGGGGTCGGGCGAAGATCAGTGGGAGCACGCGCTGACGTCGATCTGGACACAGGATGTCGGGGGCCGTGAGGGCCACGAAGACGAGCAGTGAGTTCGAGACGCCGACGTAGTCCCGGTAGCTCAGGAACTCGATGTCCCGCGCTGCCGTGTTCCGCGTCAGGTACTGCACGCCCACGTTGACGATGGCCGGAACCACCGCGATGCCGAGCAGCGCGAACGGCGCCACCTTCTGCCGCCACTCCCTCCGAATCCCGAGGGCCCGACGGATGCTGGATCGCAGGAGGGCGGTTCGGGCGGCGCTTCGCCCGCCACGGGTGCCCTCGTAGGGCCGATAGCCGCGGTCGTAGACGGCGCCGGTCACGCGTCACCAGTTCGGCTGGCGCGGTCGAGGAACACGTCGTCGAGTGACGTCAGCCGGGCGGCCATGCGATGCAGCGGCAAGCCGAGCTCCGCCACGACGTCTCGAACCAGGTCGGTGTCCGCCTCGTCATCGATCGCGATCTGCACGAGACCGTTCACGATCGATGCCACGATCGATCGCTGGCCCAGCGCCTCGACCAACAGGTCCCGGTCGGGGCCGACATCGACGTTCAGCAGCCCGGTGCGCTTGAGGAGCGAGCCGGTGGCGCCGGCCACGACCAGTCGCCCGCCGTCGAGCATCACGACGTGGTCGCACACCTGCTGCACGTCGTCGAGCAGGTGCGTGGCGAGGAGCACCGAGATGCCGAGGCCGCCGAGGCGGGCCACGAGGGCGAGCATCTCCTCCCGACCGCCAGGGTCGAGCCCCGCGGTGGGTTCGTCGAGGAGCACCAGCTCCGGATCACCCACGAGTGCTTGCGCGAGCTTGGCTCGCTGGCGCATGCCGGTGGAGAACCCGACGATGGGCCGGAAGCGGGCCTCGTCGAGTCCGACGAGATCGAGCACGTCGGACGCTCGTTGCCGGGCGGCCCGAGGGGGGAGCCCACTCAGCTCACCAAAGGTTGACACCACATCGGCGGCGGTCTGGTCAAGCGGCAGGCAATCGTGCTCCGGCATGAAGCCGATTCGGCCCCGGACACCGATGGGGTCGGCCGCCACGTCGATGCCGCACACCTCGAGGCTGCCCGCGCTCGGGCGGCTCAGGCCCAGCATCATCCGGAAGAGGGTGGTCTTTCCGGCCCCGTTGGCCCCCACGAGCCCCACTCGGCCCTGTGGCACCTCCAGATCGAGGTCATCGACGGCCGTGACCCCCGGATAGCGCTTCGTGAGCCCTACGGTTCGGAGCAACGGGCCGCTGGTGCTCACCACGGCAGTCTTGCAGGGCGCCGCTCGGCGCCCGCCATCGGTCCGGGAACCAGAAGAAATGGCGTGCCTGGCTCGTAGACCCTCTAGGCTTGCCGCAATCGAGGAAGTCAGTCGGACTTGCTTGCAGTGCAGATAGAAGGATCATCAAGTGGCAACTGGAACCGTAAAGTTCTTCAACGCAGAAAAGGGCTTCGGCTTCATCTCGCGTGAGCAGGGTGACGACGTCTTCGTTCACTTCTCCAACATCCAGGGCTCGGGCTACAAGACTCTCGACGAGGGTCAGCAGGTCGAGTTCGATGTGGCCCCCGGTCGCAAGGGTGAGGAAGCCCAGAACGTCCGGGTCATCTGACCCGTTGTTCTGCTGATCGAAGCCGCCGGCACTCGTGCCGGCGGCTTCGTCATGCACGAGGCAAGGTCGACGGCCCTGTGCATGCACCCCGACGAGGTGGATCGTGGCGCCGGCGGTAGGTTGGCTGTCGGAGCCGGAAGGAGCACGCAATGGCTGCACAACGCACGAGCTTTGAGAAGCTCCAGCGCGATCGGGCCAAGAAGGCCAAGGCCGCGGCGAAGCGCGAGAAGCGTCTGGACAAGGGACCCGACGAGGAGAGCGACGAGCTCACCGAGCTCGCCCCCGCGGAGCCGGGCACCGAGATGTCTGCTGGCGAGCTGCTCGCCCGGGTCGAGGAGATCCATCGTCTGTTCGATGCCAAGAAGCTGTCCTTCGAGGACTTCGAAGAGCAGAAGGCGGACCTCATGGCCCGCATCTCCGTCGATTGACGACGCGGCTTCAGCCGGGGGAGCGTCGTCCGGCACGACCCACCAGGTTGTCCCCTTTGTAAGCATGCGCAGATGGCTGTGATCCGTCCGACGCGGCTCGGTGAAGAACCCGTGCTCCAGGAGATCGAAGTGCTCGCCGGGGAACAGTTCCGGGAGGCCGGGTTCCCCGAGGTGGCTGATGACGAACCCCATTCGATTCAGACCCTCGCGACCTACGCAAGAGACGGACGATCGTGGGTCGCCCTCGATCCTGCGAATCTTCCCGTCGGCTACGTCCTGGTCGACATCGTGGACGGCTGTGCTCACGTCGAGCAAGTCAGCGTGCGACCAGACCACCAGGGCGAAGGGCTCGGCAAGGCACTCCTCGGCCAGGTGCACGGGTGGGCGCGCGATCGGGGCTTGTCGGCGATCACCCTCACAACGTTCGTAGACGTGTCGTGGAACGCGCCCCTCTACCGTCGCCTCGGGTTCCGGGAGCTTTCGGAAGGCGAGATCGGTCCCGAGCTCCGCGCCGTTCGGGCCGAGGAGACTGCTCACGGTCTCGATCCGACTAGACGAACCTGCATGCGAGCGGACCTCCAGCCCGCCGCGGGCTCGGATGCGGGCTGTTCTGCCGTCTTCACGTTCAGGGCCCGAGCGGGCCAAGAAGAGCGTCTCTTGCAGTGGACACACCGCATCGTGAGTGCAGCCCGTCGCCATGAGGGGAACCTGGCCGCCGCGGTCGTCGGGCCCGACGAGACCGGCCAGTACCAAGTTGTGCACCACTTCCGCGACGACGCGTCCCTTCAGTCGTGGCTGGAGTCCACCGAACGGGCCGACCTGCACCGCGAGGGGGAAGCACTTCTCGAGGCGCCACCCGATGTCCAACGCACTGGGCTCGAGACGTGGTTCCAACCGCCCTCCGGGGGCCAGTCAATGGTGCCGCCGCCTCGCTGGAAGATGTGGCTCATCTCGCTGCTGGCCATCTACCCGCTCGTCTTGGCCTTCCAAGCATGGGTCAGCCCCCACATCACGCATTGGCCTCTCGCTGTCAGGGCCGCTGCTCTCCCCCTCGTGGTGCTGACGCTGATGACCTTCGTCATCATGCCGAATGTCACCCGCGCGTTGCGCAAGTGGCTCACCGCTGAACGGCGTTGACTGTCTGGGCCTCAGCTACGGCAGCGCCGGTTCGGTTCCCACGATCCGCGATGTGACATCGGGCGCTATGGCGCGTTCGCCGGAGTGCGCGATCGTGCGGTCTCTTCCGGCGGCCTTCGCTCGGTACAGGGCGGCGTCAGCCAGGCGCATGAGCTCCTCGGCCGATGTGGTGTGGTCGGGGAAGCTCGATATCCCGAGGGAGATGGTGATCGTGCCGAGAGCCTGGCCTTGGAAGTCGACGGCGAGATCCCGTACGAGGTTGCGGAGATGCTCGGCTCGACGCATGGCAGCTTCGCTGGTGGTATCCGGGAGGATGATCACGAGCTCCTCGCCGCCCATCCGGCACGCGATGTCCTCGCCTCGGAAGTTCTCCAGCAGCACACGACCGACGGCGGCGAGGACGGCGTCTCCGGCGCTGTGTCCGAAGTTGTCGTTGAACACCTTGAAGTGGTCGATGTCGATGGACACGACGCTCAGAGGCTTGAGGCTGCGTGAGGAGCGGCGCACCTCTCGATCCAGCGACTCCTCGAGATAACGGCGGTTGTAGAGCCCCGTGAGTGGGTCCCGGATCGACTGCGCGCGCAGGCTGGCCCGCAACCTGTAGTTCGCCATGGCGAGCGCAAGGTGCTCGGCCACGGTGTGCGCCAGCTGGCGGCGAGCCCCATAGGCCCGGAGAGATGTGTCCCCGCGCGGTCGTCGTATGTGCAGGATTCCGATGGCTTCGCTCTGTGCGACCATCGGGATGCAGATGGTGTCGCTCGCCGCGCCAGCGGCCACGTGCGGGCAGGCAAGACCGCTCACTGCATTGGTCTCGTAGGGCCGGCCACGTCGGAGACCCCAACACGCAGAGGGAGCGAACACGGGCTCCTCGCCGACGAGTGGATCGCCCCACGCCGCGACTGCCTCCACAACGTTGCGCGAGGCCGACAGCAGGTACATGGCTCCGCTGTCGGCTGGGAAGAGACGCTCGGCGTAGCGCGTGACGATGTCGTAGGACTCATCGATGGTCTCGCAGCTCTGGAGCAGCTCTCCGAGCTCGCTGAGCAAGGTCACCTCACGATTGCGGTGCTCGAGTGCTTGGACCGCCTCGGCAACCGAGTCTGTGGCGCGTCGGCGTTCGACGACCCGGCCGAGTTGGGCCCCGACCTGGTCCATCAGATCGATCAGTGCATCATCGACAGCATTGGGACTGTCGGCGAAGAACTCCAACACCCCTGCGACCTCGGAGCCGGCCAGGACGGGGACTCCGAACGAGCTGACGAGACCGGCATCGGCGGCGGCCCCCTTCCTGCTGAAGGATGCTTCGGTCGCGAGATCGGTGAGCGAGACCGAGTGCCGAAGCTGTACGACGAGTCCACCGACGTCCAGACCGGGAACGAGCTGCTCTTCCTCGGTGGCTCGTTGGAAGGCGTCCATCTGCGGCGAACTGCCGCGATGCCAGATGCCAGTGTCGATGAGCTCGTCTGACGAGTCTTCGGCGGTGAGATACGCGTGACCAGCGACCCAGCCCGTGTAGGAGCACACCGCTCCCATGGCGCCCCTGATGGCCTCATCCAGCTCAGAGGCTTCGTTCGCTGCTGCGGCGACGCTCTGGAGCAGCACGAGAGCAGCGGTCCGCTCCTCGAGCTGCGCACGTTCGATGGCCAGATGCCGCGTCACGCTTTGGGCCTCCAGCTGCGCGGATTCGGAGTGACTCCACGCATACACGGCGGCGGCGCTCTCCGCGAGGATGAACCCGGCGTGGATGCCGGCCCACTTCCACGGATTTGCAATGGCATCTGGGTGATTGAACACCGACGTGGGATCCAGTGCGCCGACGACCCCATGGTGGACGGCAACGTAGGTGATCGAACCCAGGAACGGCAGCCAGTGCTGGTACAGCGACACGATGACCACGACGACGAAGAAGTGGAAGTGCATCTCGATGTAGCCGCCCGAGAGATGCACCAGGATCGCCGACGACGAGACGAGCCCGAAGCTCGCTGCGGCCATCCGGACCGACGGGGACAGAAAGGCGGAGCCGGCCACGAGTGCCGCCCCGACGACAACTGCCACCTCAGCGGCGACGTGCAGCGGCGCCAAGCCACGAATCAGTCCGACGGCAGCCAGCGCGGGGACGTGGAGCCAGAGGAGAACGAGGATGGCACGGTGGCGCCGCGCCCATGCACTGGCGGTGAGGGAGCCGCCGCGAGGAAGACCTGTCCGGACCGCCGTGAGCCACGTCGGACGACCGCCGCTCGACTCGAGGGCAGCGAGGGCATCTTCGTCGACTGGTGGCCCGGCCGAACGATCCCGGGAGCGCGTGGCTTCCATACCCGCTCATCGGCTCGCACCAGCCAGAGGTAAAGGAGAAATCGCCCAACTACGTCCTCGATCGACCGGTCGATCCCGAAAAAACCGTCTCCGGGGCCCTTCGTAGCCAGTGGTCAGACGTTGCGGCGGTAGCGGCCGCCGACCTCGAAGAGGGCATCGGTGATCTCGCCGAGGCTGCAGATGCGCACCGCGTCCATCAGCACCTCGAAGACGTTGTCGCCTGCCATGGCGGTGTCGCGCAGGCGGGCCAGCATGGCGGGTCGCTCGTCTGCGTGGCGGGCTTGGAACGCGCGCAGACGGTCGATCTGGCTGCGCTTCTCCTCGTCGGTGCTTCGGGCCAGCTCCACCCGAGCGGGTTCTGCCGCTTCACCGCTGTCGGGTGCGACAAACGTGTTCACACCAACGAGCGGGAGACTGCCGTCGTGCTTGCGCTGCTCGTAGCGCATCGACTCGTCCTGGATGCGACCCCGCTGGTAGCCGGTCTCCATGGCGCCGAGCACGCCGCCCCGCTCGGAGATCCGTTCGAGCTCGGTGAGCACCGCCTCCTCTACGAGGTCGGTGAGCTGGTCGATCACGAAGCTGCCCTGGTTGGGGTTCTCGTTCATAGAGAGGCCCCACTCCTTGGTGATCACCAGCTGGATCGCCAACGCCCGTCGTACCGACTCAGTGGTGGGGGTGGTGACCGCTTCGTCGTAGGCGTTGGTGTGGAGGCTGTTGGCGTTGTCGTACAGCGCGATCAGTGCCTGCAGGGTGGTGCGGATGTCGTTGAAGGCCATCTCCTGCGCGTGCAGCGATCGTCCCGAGGTCTGCACGTGGTACTTCAGGCGTTGGCTGCGCTCGTCCGCACCGTAGAGGTCGCGCATAGCGACGGCCCAGATGCGCCTCGCCACTCGGCCGAGCACGGCGTACTCCGGGTCCATCCCGTTGGAGAAGAAGAACGACAGGTTCGGCGCGAAGTCGTCGATGTCAAGGCCCCGCGCGAGATAGCTCTCGACGTAGGTGAAGGCGTTGGCCAGCGTGAACGCGAGCTGCGAGAGCGGGTTCGCGCCAGCCTCAGCGATGTGGTAGCCACTGATCGACACCGAGTAGAAGCTCTTGACTTCGTGCTCGACGAAGTACTCCTGGATGTCGGCCATCACCCCGAGCGAGAACTCGGTGGAGAAGATGCAGGTGTTCTGACCCTGGTCCTCTTTGAGGATGTCGGCCTGCACCGTGCCCCGCACCCTGCGCAGCACCTCCGCCCGGTCGAGCTCGGGATGCTGGTCGATCGCCGTGTTGAGGAACATGGCCAAGATGGTGGGGGCGGGTCCGTTGATCGTCATCGACACCGACGTCGATGGGTCGCACAGATCGAAGCCTGCGTAGAGCGCCTCCATGTCGTCGAGAGTCGCGATCGACACTCCCGAGTTCCCGACCTTGCCGTAGATGTCGGGCCGCTCGTCCGGGTTGAAGCCGTAGAGGGTCACCGAGTCGAACGCCGTCGAGAGGCGAGTGGCTGGCTGGCCCTCCGAGAGCAGATGGAAGCGGCGGTTGGTGCGGAAGGCGTCGCCCTCGCCGGCGAACATGCGGGCAGGGTCTTCCCCTTCTCGCTTGAATGGGAAGACCCCAGCGGTGAAGGGGAAGTGACCCGGCAGGTTCTCTGCTCGCAGGAACCGCAGCAGCTCCCCATGGTCGACAAAGCGGGGGAGCGACACCCGTCGCACCAGGCTGCCCGACAGCGATGCGCGCTCGAGTATGGCGCCAGACGGGTGGACCTCTCCGCTGTAGGCGTCGACGGTGGCCGGCCAGCGGTCGAGTAGCGAACGGCTCTCCCGCAGCACGGCCTGGTCGGCACGTTCCAGGGTCGCATCCAGCTCGGGCACCGCTGTCCCAATCGCTGAGCGTGCCGACTCGAGATGCTGCACGAGTCGCACGGCGGCGGACTGCTCCGCGGTCAGCCGGTGGTACGAGCGCACCGTCTCGGACACCTCGGCCAAGTAGCGCGCCCGTGCCGGCGGCACGACGGCTGCCACCTTCGTGCTCGCCTTGCCATCGACCGGCGGCAGGATGCCCTCACTGACCGGAAGCCCATGCTCGGCGAGCCGATCGCGCAGATGCTGATAGAGCGCCGTGACACCGTCATCGTTGAACCGAGCCGCGATGGTGCCAAACACCGGGAGATCAGCAGGGTCAACGTCAAAGGCCTCACGATTGCGGGCCATCTGCCGTCGCACATCGCGCAATGCATCCTCCGCACCGCGACGCTCGAACTTGTTGATGGCGATGGCCTCGGCGAAGTCCAGCATGTCGATCTTCTCGAGCTGGCTGGCCGCACCGAACTCGGGGGTCATCACGTAGAGCGGCACGTCGACGTGCTCCACGATGCCGGCGTCGCCCTGGCCGATGCCGGGCGTCTCCACCACGACGAGGTCGTACCCGGCCGCCTTGCATGCCGCCACGATGTCGTCGAGCGCCGTTGGGATCTCGCCGGCCCCGCGGGTGGCCACGGAACGGAACAGCACCTGCGGGGGGTCGATGGCGTTCATCCGGATCCGGTCGCCCAGCAGTGCCCCGCCTCCGCGGCGCCGAGTGGGGTCGACCGCGATGACGGCGATGCGGAGCTTGTCCTCCTGGTCGAGGCGGAAGCGGCAGACGAGCTCGTCGTTCAACGACGACTTGCCGGACCCGCCGGTGCCCGTGATGCCGAGCACTGGCACCGGCCTTGCTCCGGCCGCTGATCGAATCTGGTCCAACATTCCTGGGCCGCACCGGCCGGCTTCGAGGGCGGTGATCACTCGCGCGAGCGTGCGCTGGTCGCCTGCCAGCAGCGGAGCCAGGTCGGTCACCGGTTCACCGACTGGATCGACGTCGCACGCCTCGACGATCAGGTTGATCATGCGGGTCAGTCCCAGGAGCTGACCATCCTCGGGGGAGAAGATCCGGGTAACGCCATAGCGATGCAGCTCGTCGATCTCGCTCGGGATGATCACGCCGCCGCCGCCGCCGAACACCTTCACGTGCCCGCAGCCCTTCGCTCGGAGCTGGTCGACGAGGTAGCGGAAGTACTCCACGTGTCCGCCCTGATACGACGACACCGCCACACCCTGCGCATCCTCTTGCACCACCGCGGTGAGGACCTCGTCGACCGAGCGGTTGTGGCCGAGGTGGATGACCTCGCACCCCTGCGCCTGCAGGATTCTGCGCATGATGTTGATCGCGGCGTCGTGGCCGTCGAAGAGGCTGGCCGCGGTCACGATGCGCACCGGATTGGTCGGTTCGTGCAGCCCCACCTGGTCGATCATCTCACCAGAGTACGGCGACGCACTCGCAGCGGCGACGGGTTCCGGGGGTGGTGTCGCCGGATCAGCCGAGGAGCTGGTACGACGGGTTGAGGATGGCGAGCCGGTTCTTGTGGATGCC
>JBBDWQ010000031.1:15369-21102 GCA_040902805.1 Acidimicrobiales bacterium | reverse complement strand
TGTCGTCGCCGAACCACTTCGCCTGCTCGTGGGCGTCGGAGTGGCAGCCCACGTTGACAAGCAGTGCGCTGTAGTACACGGCGACGCGAGCGTCGTCGCTGAGCCCGATCCGTTCAGCGATCCGAAGCGCGATGAGGCACTGCCGTAGGACGTGCTCCATCGGTTGGCCGAAGCCAAGATCGATGCCCAAGGAGAGCGCGGCGACGATCTCGGCGAGCCGAACCGGCGCACTCTCTTCCATTCCGGGCATCGATACTCACGCTAGAGCGGGCGAGCACCACCCTTCCGGCGATGGGCGCACCACGCGGGTCGACCCGTTGTCGGCGTCGAGTGCCTTGCTCTCGATGTCGGACCGAACCGGCGAGCAACACAGGCGGTAGCGGTAGGTGAACCGCTCGATGTTCTCGGCCTCCAACCGCGTCGCGACCATCGTCATGCTCAGCCGGGTTGGGACTGGCCGCCGTCGCAGATGCAGAACTCGTTGCCTTCGGGGTCGGTCATGAGCACCCAGGTCGAGCCGTGCTCGCTGCAGGGGGCTTCACTGACCCGGGAGGCGCCGAGACCGACGAGGCGGTCAGCCTCGGCCTGGATGTCGGCGACCTCGATGTCGAAGTGCATCCGGTTCTTGACCGCCTTGGGCTCGGCCACCCGCTGCAGCAGCAACTTGGGGCCGGGGCGACCGTTCGGGAACAGCGCGACGTAGGCCCCGGCCGTGCCGAGGTTCACGTAGTCGAGGGCCGGGGCCCAGAACTCAGAGAGCCGCTCGGGGTCGGCACAGTCGAGGACCAACCCGATCTGGGCGCCGTTGTCGGTCATGGTGCTCCTTGATCTCCTCAGTCGCCGACCGCGATGGGCAGGCCGGCTCGCTTCCATTCGGGGTAGCCGTCCTCGAGGCGCGCCGCCCTGAAGCCCCTGCGGCCGAGCTCGCGAACCGCGTCGTCGGCGTACACGCAGTAGGGACCGCGGCAGTAGGCGACGACCTCCGCATCGGCGGGCAGCGCCTTGAGCTGCTTACGGAGCTCACCGATGGGGACCGAGCGGGCGCCGGCGATGTGACCGGCGCCGAACTCGGCGGCGGGCCGAACGTCCAGCACGACCACCGCTCCGTCCTTGAGCCGGGTGGCGAGCCCGTCGCGATCGACGACCTCGATCCCGTCACGGTCACCCAGGTAGGCGGCAGCCAGACGGTCGAGTCCGGCCCCATGGGCCTCAGCGACGTCACGCACCGCGGTCCACAGCTCCCCCACCCGATCACCGGCCAGCGCGTAGTAGATCCGGGTCCCGTCCCGGCGGGTGGTGAGCAGCCCGGCGCGTGCAAGGGCTCGGAGGTGGTGCGAGGTGTTGGCGATGCTCTGGTCGATCTCGCCGGCGACCTCCTCGACCGAACGCTCGCCTTGGGCGAGGACGTCGACGATCTCGGCCCGCCGGCCGCTCGAGAGGGCCTTGGCGACCTCGGCGAACCCTTCGAACAGCGCGTCCTTGGCAGCTCGATCACCCATTGCCGACATCGTGGCTTGTCCCGCCATGTCTGTCAATATACAAACGAACACTTGACAATGGGGGAGGCGGGGCGCGACTGTTCAAACATCCATTTGAACAAGGGGGACTGCGATGCCCGACACGATTCCTGTCGATCCGGAGGCGCTGCGCGCTGACGTGCGGGAGAAGTACCGGGAGGTGGCGCTGGATCCTGACGGGGACTTCCACTTCCACACCGGCCGTCCGCTGGCCGCGCTGCTCGGCTACCCGGCCGAGGTGGTCGATGCGCTGCCGGATCGGGCGGTGGAGTCCTTCGCCGGCGTCGGGCACCCCTTCTCGGTGAGGCCGTTGCAGACCGGTGAGCACGTCGTGGACTTCGGGTCCGGCGGCGGGTTCGACTGCTTCGTCGCCGCCGAGGCCGTCGGGGACCAGGGCCGGGTGGTCGGGGTCGACATGACCCCGGAGATGCTGGCCAAGTCCCGCGGCACCGCCGACGCGCTCGGGCTCGGAAACGTGGAGTTCCGCGAGGGCCTGCTCGAGGCGGTCCCGGTCGAGGATGGATGGGCCGACGTGGTGATCTCGAACGGGGTCATCAACCTGTGCGCCGACAAGGCAGTGGTGTTCGCGGAGGCGTTCCGGGTCCTGCGGGCGGGCGGGGTGCTCCAGTTCGCCGACATCGCCAACGGCAAGCCCGTGCCCGCGGCCGCGGTGTGCGAGATCGACCTGTGGACCGGCTGCATCGCCGGTGGGCTGCCCGTCGACGACTGGTGCGCGGCGATCGCAGGCGCCGGGTTCGGCAACATCAGCGTCGGTCGGGCCGTGGACGCGTTCGGCGGGTCCGGCGGCGAACGAAACGCCCGCGCCTACGACGTCGCCGCCCATGTGTTCCTCGCCGCGAAGCCCGCCTGAGCGGACCGTCGGCACAAGGGGCGGCCGTCGGCCGTCCGAGTGAGAGCAACAAACCCAAACAACACTGTGAGAAGGAGGATTGGACATGGCAACTCGAGCACTGGATTGTCCGTGCGGGCTGACCCTGACAGGCGTCGATGACGACGACCTGTTCCGCACGGGCCGGGCCCACGCTGATGAGCACCACCCCAACGATGGGATCACCGACGAGTTCATCCTTGACCACGTTCGGGCCAACGGTCGTGACGTCGACGAGGCGCTGGAACGATGAGCGCCACCGGCAATGCCTCGGCAGTCATGTCGGCGAGCCCCGGTGCGGTGTTCGCCACGCTGACCGACATCGGTCGGCTGCCGTCCTGGAACGAGAACATGACCTCGGTCATCGATGAGCCACCCGCGCTCGAGGTGGGGGCCGAGTGGGTGGTCGAGTTCCACGTGCTCGGACGGACCTGGCGGAGCCGGTCCACCGTCGAGGAGCTCGACATCGCCAACCGCCGCTTCGCGTACCGGTCCCGCACCGACGACGGCAACCCGTCCCACGCGCGCTGGGCCTGGGAGGTCGCTGAGGACCCCACCGGCAGTCGGGTGTCGGTCACCTGGGCACTGCACCCAGTCACCTTCTGGCGCCGGGTGCTCCTCGGCCGGATCCGGGCCCGGCAGCTCGCCCGCACCGAGGTCCCAACCTCCCTGGCGGCCCTCGCCGCGGCGGCGAAGGGCGCGACGACCGGATGACCCGGGGCGTGCCGACGATCGAGATCGCCAGCGTCATCGACGAGGGCCTCGGGCACTCCTCCTACGTCGTGGGGCTCGGTGACGGCTCGGCCTTGGTGGTGGACCCAGCCCGGTTCCCCAAGCGTCAACGCCAGGTGGCCGCCGATCACGGGTGGCGGATCGACTGGACGCTCGACACCCACTCCCATGCCGACTACATCTCCGGAAGCCCCGAGCTGGCCGCCGACGGCGCCACCTTCCTGGCCTCGGCCGGGGCCGGTCTCGAGGTGCCGCACCGGTCGGTGGAACCGGGCGAGTGCGTCGAAGTCGCTGCCGCTGTGGCGCTGCGGGCCATCGCCACACCCGGGCACACCCCCGATCACCTCGCCTTCCTCCTGGCGGCCGGCGACGAGCCGACGGCGCTGTTCTCGGGCGGTTCGTTGATGGTCGGCTCGCTCGGCCGCACCGACCTGCTCGGCGATGAGCACCGCGAGGCCCTGGCCCGAGCCTTGTTCCGCTCGCTTCGGGCGGAGATCCTCACACTCCCCGATGACCTGCCGGTGTACCCGACGCACGGCGCCGGGTCGTTCTGCTCAGCCCCGACCGGCTCGGCCCGCACCACGACCATCGGCCACGAGCGGGCCACCAACCCGCTCCTCGGGATCGACGACGAGGACCTCTTCGTCGCGACCCTTCTGGCCGGACTGGGGAGCTTCCCGAACTACTTCCGGGAGCTCCCCGAGATCAACCGACGCGGCCCCCGCCTCTACCCCGCGCTCCCACCGCTGGCGACGCTCGACCTCGACGCCGTGCGCTCCCACCTCGCCGATGGTGCCGTGCTGGTCGACGCCCGCCCGATCGAAGCCTTCTCGCGGGCCCACCCGCGTGGGGCGATCTCGATCGAGCACCGGCCGGTGTTCGCCAGCTGGCTGGGCTGGCTCGTGGCCCTCGACCAGCCCGTCGTGTTCGTCCTCGACGAGACCTCTGATCGCGCCGACCTCATGCGCCAATGCCTCACCATCGGCCACGAGGCCATCCTCGGCGAGCTCGACGGTGGTCTCGCCACCTGGGTCGCCGCGGGCCTCGAGGTCGGGTCGATCCCACTCGTCGGCCCATCCCAGGTGACCGACACGGTGATCGATGTCCGTCAGGACTCCGAGTGGGCCGGTGGCCACCTGCCCGGCGCGGTCCATGTCGAGCTCGGCCGGCTGGCCGGCGCCACGCTCCCCGGCGAGCCGATGACGCTCATGTGCGGGCACGGCGAGCGGGCCATGACCGGTGCCAGCATCCTCGAAGCCGCGGGCCATCGCGACCTCTCGGTCCTGGCCGGCGGACCCGACGACTGGCACGAGACCACCGGCATCAACCTGCTGACTTCATGACCGCGGCGATGCCTGAGCGCGGCTTGCGGCTCGGGTTGCACCAGAACCTGGCCCAGTTCTCGCTCCTGGTCGGCGTCAACGCGCTCGTCGGCGGGATGATCGGCCAGGAACGCACCGTCCTGCCGTTGCTCGCGGAGCGCGAGTTCGGTCTCACCGCCCTCACCGCCGCGCTGACCTTCATCGCCGCGTTCGGCGCGGTCAAGGCGGCGACCAACTTCTTCGCCGGCACGCTGTCGGATCGTTACGGCCGCAAGCCCGTCTTGGTTGCGGGGTGGCTGATCGGGCTCCCGGTGCCGCTGCTGTTGATGTGGGCGCCGTCGTGGGGGTGGGTGATCGCCGCCAACGTCCTGCTCGGCGTCAACCAGGGCCTCACCTGGTCCACAACGGTCATCATGAAGATCGACCTCGTCGGACCCGAACGCCGCGGGCTGGCGATGGGCCTCAACGAGGCCGCCGGCTACGGCGCGGTCGCCATCACCGCGCTCGCCACCGGATACATCGCCGAGCACGCCGGCCTGCGACCCGAACCCTTCTACCTCGGGCTGGTCTTCGCCGGTCTCGGCCTCGGCCTCTCCGTGCTGTTCGTCCGCGAGACCCGCGGTCACGCCGAACTCGAAGAAGCCGGGCACGTCGCCCGCCACGACGGGGACAATGACTCGGTCACCACGGGCGAGGTGTTCCGGCTCACCAGCTTCCGGGAAAAGGCGCTGTCGTCGTGCAGCCAAGCCGGTCTGGTGAACAACCTCAACGACGGCCTGGCTTGGGGCCTGTTCCCCATCGCCTTCGCGGACGCCGGGCTGAGCGTCGGGCGCATCGGGATCTTGGCCGCGCTCTACCCCGCGGTGTGGGGGCTCGGGCAGCTCGTGACCGGCTCGCTCTCTGACCGGATCGGGCGCAAGCCCCTCATCGCCGGCGGGATGCTCACCCAGGCCGCCGCCATCGCGTGGATCGCCGCCACGACCGGGTTCTGGCCCTGGGCGCTCGGCGCCATCGCCCTCGGCGCGGGGACGGCCATGGTGTATCCGACACTGCTCGCCGCCATCGGCGACGTCGCCCACCCGAGCTGGCGGGCCCGGTCCGTCGGTGTCTACCGGCTGTGGCGCGACGGCGGGTTCGCCGTCGGCGCGCTCCTCGCCGGGATCCTCGCCGATGCCGTGTCGATCACTGCCGCCATCTGGGCCGTCGCCGCCCTCACCGCCGCTTCCGGCGTGGTCGTTCTCGTCCGCATGTACGAGACCCACCCTCGGGTGGG
>JBBDWQ010000031.1:0-15269 GCA_040902805.1 Acidimicrobiales bacterium | reverse complement strand
CGGCCCGGTACTGTTTCGGCGTGTGCATGAACTGCGTGGCGTCAGGGGCCCCGATGATCACGGTCGGCCTGACGGTCATGCGCCGCCGGGCCCTCAAGGCGTGGTTCTTGATGACGTTGGCCCGGGTGCGCCCCGCCCGCTGAGGGCCGCTACCAGCGCTCGGGTTCGTCGGGGGCGAACTGATTCCAGTCCGGCTCGGCCGCGGGGTCTGGGGCATCGGTGACGGCGGGTTCGGGCGGAGGTGGTGCGGGCCGCCGGCGTCGCGTCGGTCGAGGCTCGAGTGTCGAGCCGCGGGTGACGACGAACGCGGCGAGGGCCGTGGTGAGCGGCACGGCGGCAACCAGCCCGATGGACCCGACCAGGGTTCGGACGACCTCGACGGCGACGAGCTCGCCTTCGGCGACGGTCCCCAGGCTCCGCCCGCCCTGAGTGAAGATCAGCAGCAGGGGCAGCGACGCGCCGACGTAGGCGAGGACGAGGGTGTTGACGGTGGAGGCGATGTGGTCACGACCGATGACCACGGCCGACTGGTAGAGGCGGCGGGCCTCTTGCGAAGGGTCGGCTTCGTGGAGCTGCCACACGGCCGATACCTGGGTGACCGTCACGTCGTCGAGGACGCCGAGGCTGCCGATGATGATCCCGGCCAGCACCAGACCCTTCACGTCGACGTTCGCTGACGCGATGGTCAGGTAGAACGCGTCCTCTGACGAGAAGCCGGTGAACCGCGCCAGGCTCGAGAACACCGCGGCGAGCACGGCGGTGAGCGCGAGGGCGGCGAAGGTGCCGAGCAGGGCGACGGTGATCTTCTCGGTGATGCCGTGGGTGAGGTACAGGGCGATGAGGGCGATGACCGCCGCGCCGACGAGGGCGACGGCGGTGGGGTCATGTCCGTCGATGATCGATGGGAACATGAAGCCGAGGATCACCATCCCGGTCACCCCCAGGGCGACGAGGGCCCGGAGACCCTGCATCCGCCCCAGGGCCAGCACGGCGACGACGAAGATGCCGGCCAGGAACATGAGTGGCGTGCGTCGCTGGAAGTCGTTGAAGAAGTACTCGAAGCCCGGGTCGTTCTGCGGCTGGTAGCCGAGCGTGATGCGGTCCCCGGTCTCGAAGCGCACCGACGCTTCGGTGACTGGCGTCTGGAAGGCGGCCTCGTCGCCGATCGTCTCGCCGCTGGTGACCTCGAAGGTCACGTCGACGCACAGGATCCCGTCGGCTGACGACGTGCCGTTGCAGGGGAGCTCGGCGACGTCGGTCACGGTGGCGTCGACGATTTCGTTGGCCAGCCCCAGCTCGGCGGCCAGCTCCGGGCGGTCACCCGACGGGCGCAGCAAGAACATGCCGATGACCGCCACGACGGCCACGAACCCCACCAGCCCGGTGAGGAGCCGCCGGGTCTGCTGTGACGTGAGCGTCCGGTCGTCGCCACTGTGGTCGTGGGTGTGCGCCATCGGATCGAGTCTGGTCGCCCCCGGCTGGCCGGCGGCGCATCCCGCACCAGGGACGGCCCGCCGCCATGCATACCCCGGGGGGGTTTACATGTATACCCTAGGGGGGTATAATGAGGTCAGATCATCGACCGCGCAGGAGCAGACCGCCATGCAGACGAACCTCGAGCCCGAAGCACAGTCGCACCACCACTCGGATCCAAGCCACACCCCCGCCGCCAAGTCCCACGACGGTCACGGCGTTGGCGCTGGGGGCGGGCACGGGAAGCACGCCGGGCATGACACCGACATGTTCCGCCGCCGCTTCTGGTGGAGCCTGCTCTTGTCGGTGCCGGTGGTGGCGACCAGCCACATGGTCATGGACTGGTTCGGCTACGAGCTGTCCTTCGCCGGCATCGACTGGGTCGGGCCGGTGCTTGGCACCGCCATCTTCCTCTGGGGTGGCCGGCCGTTCCTCGAGGGCGGCCGCCGCGAGCTCCAGGAGCGCCAGCCCGGGATGATGCTCCTCATCTCCATGGCCATCACCGTCGCCTACGGGGCGTCGCTGGCCACCTCGCTCGACTGGTTCAACCTCGACTTCTGGTGGGAGCTCTCGCTTCTCGTCACCATCATGCTGCTCGGTCACTGGCAGGAGATGAAGGCCCTCGGCCAAGCCCAGGACGCCCTCGCCGCCCTCGCTGCCCTGCTCCCCGACGAGGCCGAACGGGTCGGCACCGACGGTCAGGTCGAGACCGTGGCGCTGGATGCCTTGGTCGCCGGTGATGTCGTGCTGGTCCGATCCGGGGGGCGCGTCCCCGCGGACGGCGAGATCGTCGAGGGCTCCGCCGAGCTCGATGAGTCCATGATCACCGGCGAGTCCAAGCCTGTCCTCAAGGAGCAGGGTGACCGTGTCGTGGCGGGCACGGTGTCGACCGACTCGTCCATCCGGGTCCGGGTCGACGCCCTCGGCGAGGACACCGCCCTGGCCGGCATCCAACGCCTCGTCGCCCAGGCCCAGGAGTCCACCTCCCGGGCCCAGGTCCTCGCCGACCGCGCCGCTGCCCTGCTCTTCTACGTCGCCACCGCTGCCGCCGCCATCACTGCCGTCGTCTGGCTGGCCGTCGGCGACGCCGATGACGCCATCGTCCGGGTGGTGACCGTGCTGGTCATCTCTTGCCCCCACGCCCTCGGGCTCGCCATCCCGCTGACCACGTCGCTGTCGTCGGCAATCGCAGCCCGCAACGGCATCCTGGTGAAGGACCGGTTGGCACTCGAACAGAGCCGCAAGGTCGACACGTTCCTGTTCGACAAGACGGGCACCCTCACCAAGGGCGAGCACACCGTCGTTGGCGTGCTCGGCGCCGGCATCAGCGACGACGCGGTCTTCCGCCTCGCCGGTGCCGTCGAGTCCGACAGCGAGCACCCCCTGGCCCGGGCCATCGTCACCGCCGCCCGCACCCGGGGGCCGGTGGCCACCGCCACCGAGTTCCGGTCCATCACCGGCCGGGGTGTGGAGGCCGCTGTCGACGGTGACCGCTACGCCGTCGGCGGCCCCGCCCTCCTGCGGGAACGGTCGCTGACCGAACCGGCCGAGCTGGCCGAGTGGACCCAAGGCTGGAAGGACCGCGGCGCCGCCGTGCTGTACCTCGTACGCGGCGACGCCATCGTCGGGGGCTTGGCGCTCGAGGACGAGATCCGTCCCGAGGCACGCGCCGCAGTCGCGGAGCTCCAGGCCATGGGCCGGCGGGTCGTGATGATCACTGGCGACGCCCGCCAGGTCGCCGACGCCGTCGGTGCCGACCTCGGCCTCGACGAGGTGTTCGCCGAGGTCCTCCCCGAGGACAAGGACGCCAAGGTCGCCGAGCTCCAAGCCCGGGGCGCCAAGGTCGCCATGGTCGGCGACGGCGTCAACGACGCCCCCGCCCTCGCCCGGGCGGATGTAGGCATCGCCATCGGGGCCGGCACCGACGTCGCCATCGAGTCCGCTGGGCTCATCCTGGCCAGCTCGGACCCCCGGGCCGTGGTCGGCATCATCAAGCTGTCCAAGGCGGCGTACCGCAAGAGCGTCCAGAACCTGTGGTGGGCCGCCGGCTACAACGTCGCCGCCATCCCCCTGGCCGCCGGCGCCCTCGCCTGGGCCGGGATCAACATGGCTCCCGCCGTCGGTGCCGTGCTCATGAGCGCTTCGACCATCGTGGTGGCCGCCAACGCCCAGCTACTGCGGCGCCTCGACCTCCGCCCGGTGGCGCTCGACGAGGCCGCCCTCGTGCCCGAGACGGCTTCAGCCTGACCTTCTGGAATATACCCCCACCCGGTATGCTGGCCACGCAGATTCTGGAAGGACTGACCATGCGGTTCCCCGCCCACGTCCGGAAGCCTTGCCATCATCCGCGCGCTCATCACGTTCCCGCGCGAGACAGAGGAAGCGAAGGGGGCGACCGCGTTGGCCAGTCAGGCCGGAGTGTCGCAACCGCGCGCGTCGCAGGTCCTGCACAGGCTCCTCGACCTCGATCTCGTCACCCGTACCCCTCCGGGGCGATGGTTGCCGGATCGCGCGGCGCTCCTCGACCGCTTCTTGTCCGAGTACCGCGGCCCTGGAGGGTCAGAGCACTACCTCTACAGCCTCGACCCGCCGAACGAGGTCGCTGCGCTCGCGGCGCAGCAGACCGAGGAGAGGTCGCTCGCAGTGTCGGCCGATGTCGGTCCAGCCCTGGTGCTCGCGTGGCGACGTCCCAGCATCGTGATCCTTTACTCCCGTCAGCTCCTCGACCTCGACCAACTGGGTCTGGTGGAGGGGCAGGGTCGCCACGACGCGAACGTGATCGTCCGCAATCCCGACGATGTATCGGTGTTCCCGAGTCACCCCCTCGTCGCCGACTTGGACGGCGTCGATGTCCCGCTCGCCGACCTGACTCAGCAGGTCTGGGATCTGCAGGACCTGGGGGGAGCTGACCGGCTGGAGGCCGCCGGGAGGTTGAGGGAATGGCAGCTGAACCGCCCCTGACCCACATCACTCGCGGCGGCGTCCGTCGCCGACGACCTCGGTTACGTCGCGCTCGGCGACCTGGCCGGTGTCCTCGGCCCGTCGAGGTACCGCATCATCGGCGGCCACATGGTCACCGCGCTCGTGGCGCGGTGGCAGCTCGGAGCGGAGGTCTACCGTGAGACCGGCGATACCGACCTGGGCGTTCCACCGGTGGTCGTGCGAGAGGAGGGCCTGATCGAGGGCCTGCGCGAGCTCGGCTACCAGTAGGTCGAAGGGAACCGCTTCTCGAGGTTGGTCGACGGCTCGGCGCCACAGGGACGCGTCGTCGTGCTCACTCCAGCCCCGGCGGCGGTCCCCCAAGGGATCGACGCACCGGCGACTCTACCTGCGCAGGACGTTCCGCCCCGTTGGGGCACCCGCGGAGGTCAAGGCAGCGCTGGCAGCGGCCGATGAACGATCCATGAGCCATTGGCTTCCTCGTCGACTCGTGCTTGCCCGGCAACGACCACTGCTCCGCGACTCGAGAGTATTCGGTGGGATGCGGCTCCTCGGCGCACTGGTCTTCGTGCTGGCCGACCACGGCCTCGACTTCGAAGACGTCGAGCCGCTCGCCGGTCTGGTGCCGCTCGGGGCCCTGGCGGGCGGCGCAGCCGCCTTCGGACCCCGTACCGCGAGGTCCGTCGCGTTCGAGATCGCACTGGCCGTTGACATCGCGGTGCTCGCCATCGTCGTGCACCAGACCGGAGGCCTCGCCTCACCGCTACTGCCCCTCGTCGCGCTGTGGACCGTCCTCGCGGTCATCGCGCACAGCACCGTCGGTGCCGCCCTGTGGACCACCGGGTTGGTCATCGCCGTGTTCGGCGTCGGCGCCCTGGCACGACTGCTCGATCTCCAGGTCGACCCCCCAGCGACTGGCGGCCGGTCCCTCCTCGTGGTGTCAGGCCTCATTGTGGCCACGGCCGCGGTCGCGTCCGAGCAGGCGGCCCGACGCCTCGACGCGGCCGAGCGCCACCTCCAAGCCCTCGCGCTTCGTGACCCGATGACCGGGCTCTGGAACCGGCGAGCCTTCGATCAGCGGCTCGCGGCTGCCAGCGCTGCAGCCACACGTGGCCGGCCGTCGGTGCTCGCAGTCATCGACGTCGATCACTTCAAGCAGATCAACGATCAGCACGGGCACCCGGCCGGGGATCGGGCTCTCACCCACCTCGCGACCACCCTCGTGCGCGAGACCCGCATCGACGATGAATGCTTCCGCATCGGCGGCGAGGAGTTCGCCGTGCTCATGCCCGCCACGACGACAGACGAGGCCAAGGTCGTCCTCCAACGAGCACGAACCGCACTCGTCGCGTCCCCGCCCGCCACCGGACCGCTCACCTTCTCCGCAGGACTCGTCTCGCTCGAAGGCGCTGACGACCCATCACGGAGCTTCGCCCTGGCCGACCAGGCCCTCTACGAGGCCAAGGCATCCGGCCGGAACACCGACCGGGCGATCGAACCGGAGCCAGCCGTCCTGTGACCACGGTCCCCTGCAAGGAGGCACTTCTCGCGGATAAGCGCCGCTCAGCGCGCGGCGTCAGCCCACCGGTGGATCGCGGCCTAATCCGTAGCCCGCCTGTCGTCAGGTGCTCGACCTGGCCGTTTGCCAGAAGCGTGGCTCGCCTGGTTGACGCAGTTACCCAGCGGGTCTGACGTCTTTACAACCGTGGTTGACGCGATCGACGGAGATGAGCACGTCCTCGGCTGAGTAGCGGACACTGATGCAGTCGCCGGTTGAGATCTCGCCAATGGCTCCGGGCGAGTCAGCACGTAGGCAAACATCCGGCCTGGACGGCCGGGCGACACAGATCCGATGGGATTGCCGCTGCGTGACCGTCCCGGTCACGGTCTGGTCGGGACCCTCCCGAGTGATGATGACGACGAGAGTAGCAAGAGCTACCACGGCGAGGCCGATCAGCACGAGCGGCAGGAGCCGGGGCCACCTTCGCGTCCCAAGGGGTTCCGTCACTTCCGGCGTGGACGGAGCCTGCGACGGCTTCGCTGGACGTTGGCGGACATGGGCACGACGCTGACGGATCCGTCCGTCTCGAGCACGGCCAGCTCGACTTGGGACAGGTCACCGATCTCACCGTGCTCGCGGACGGCTGCGATGACTTCGTCCTCGGTGATGCCCTCGCGGTGGAGGTTGGCGGCGACAAGTTCGCCGTGCTGGACAAGCACGGCGGGGACGCCTTCGACCAACTGGCGCACTCGCACGCTGCGAAGCCGCAGGCGAGCGACGGCGGCGTTGACGACCAGCAGGGTCGCCGCCGACACAAGCCCTCCTTGGAGGCTGGTGTCGGCTCCGACCATGGCGTTCTGGACAGCGTTGGCGACAAGGAGGATCACGACCAGGTCGAAGGGGGTCAGCTGGCCGAGCTCGCGGCGCCCGCCGAGGCGGAGCCCGACGACCACGGCGGCATAGACGACGAGAGATCGTCCGACGATTTCGATCAGGTTCACGAACTGGGCGCTGCCGGTACGCAGATCTTTTGGTGGAGCTCGGTCGCGAGCAGGTGGATCGCCTTGACGATCTCGTCGGCCTCGACGTTGGTCTGGTAGTCGTGCAGCGCCAGCTCCGAGGAGATCTGGTCCTGGCGTTTGGCGGCAATCAACAGGATCGCGCCTTGCATGGCGGCAAGGCAGGACAGGATCAGGTTCAGCAGGATGAACGGGTACGGGTCGAAGCCGACGTTGCGGTTGCCGATCATCCATCCGGTCAGGAACAGCAGCGCCCCGAACACGAACGCCCACGACCCCATCCGGTTGCGCATGGAGTCGGCGGCCCGCTCGCCGAGGGTGAGCTGTTCCCCGGAGCGGACCCCGGGATGGCGATGCCAGTGGGAGGAGAGTGTCATGGCCGAACGTTAGGGAGTGAGCCACCCCGGGTCGCGTGCAGTGCGGGTTAGGTGGTGACGGCCTGTCGGCTCGTCGGGTTGTGACGGTACCAATCTGCTTCGTCGCTCACTCGATGACCGTTCATCCGCGACTGCCACTGATCATCTACGGCGACTTCAACTGCCCGTTCAGCGCACTGGCCAGCGCCCGCGCTCGACACCTCGAGCGGGAAGGTCTCGCGGAGGTGGACTGGCGCTCGGTGAAGCATGTGCCTGACATCCCTGCCGGCGGGCACCCGGTAGTAGGCACTCGACGGGACGAGCTCCAACGGGGGCTCGATCAGGTCCGAAGCCTTCTCACCGGCGGTGAGCCCGACCGCCTGACCCTCCCCATCAGGCTGGCCAACACCCGCCTTGCCGTTCTCGCCTACGCAAACGCTCCGAGAACTGAGCGGCAGGAGGTACGGGAACGCCTCTTCGACGCCTACTGGACCAAAGGGCGAGGACCTGACCGACCTGACAACGCTTGAACGTCTCGGCGGCGCCGGCTGCGACGAACCGACCGCAACGCGGTGGCGCGACGAGTGGCTCGCTCTGCCACGGCGCATCGTCCCGGTCATGATCATGCCGGACGGCTACGTGTCTCGAGGCCTAGGCGCCCTCGACCGGCTGGCCCGGCTGAACGAGCGCCCCTGAGGTCATGACAGCTTGAAGTCGCCGTCGGCGATCAGGGCAGGCGTCGAAGCACAGCGGTGTCGGCGGGGCCTGCGCTCGGACCGAACCCTGTGCTGTAGAGGCCTCGGCGTGAGCAGCTGCACCGGAGTGCGAACAGGATCGTTTCGTCGTCCGGGTTCGATGCGCCCTCGTAGCGCACCACCTCATCGATCGTGACCGTGGCGGGGTCGTGCAGGCTTCCGCAGTCGCCGCAGCACAGGCGTCCGTCCTCGGTCGCCGTGAAGTCCACGGAGTACCCAGCGAGGCGCAATCGACCGGTGGCCTCGAGGATGGTCTCCATCATCGACGCCAAGCGTAGGGGTGCGCCCTCGCGATCGTCATGCTGCCGGGGGTGGCAGATCTGTCCACAGCGACTCGAACCGAGTCCGGAGCCGGGACAGCTCTTCGAGGTGTGCCCCGCCTAGGGCCTCGACACGCTCGGAGCCGTTCTGGGTGAGCTCGACGCGCACGACCCGATGATCTGCTCTGTCGTGCACCCGCTCGATGAGGCCGGCTGCCACGGCACGATCGACCAGCTCGACGACGCTGTGGTGGCGGAGGAGCAGGTGGTCGGCGACCTCACCAATCGAGGGCGGCGACGTGCCGTGACCGCGGATGGCGAGCAGTAGCTGGTGCTGGGCGGGCGTCAGGCCGACCTGCTTGGACTGGTCGGCGCTCCAGCGTTCGAATCGGCGCAGACCGTCGCGGAAGGCGAGCAGACGCATGAAGTCGTTGTCATGCAGCCGGCGGGCTCGTGATGCCATATCGGGACACGATAGTATCGCCTTGCGATGATTGTGCGGACCTCGACCCGAAGACTCACGCTCCTGACCGGTCTTGCCGCAGTGCTCGGCCTGGCCGGGGGAGGTGCTGCCTGGGTACTGACCCACCTCATCGAGGTACTGACCAACGCGGCGCTGTTTCATGAGCTGAGCACCGAGGGCCGCTCGTTGAGCGAGCTCGAGCCCGGATGGACGCTGTACGCCGCTGCTGTCGGAGGCGCCGTCGTCATCAGCTGCCTGGCGAAGTGGGCACCGCTGATCCGGGGCCATGGCATCCCTGAGACCATGGAGGCGGTGCTCACCAAGCAGAGCCGGATCTCGCCGCGGACCGCGATCGCCAAGCCGATCTCCGCGGCCATTGCGATCGGCACGGGCGCTCCATTCGGGGCCGAGGGACCGATCATCGTGACGGGCGGGGCGATCGGCTCGCTGCTGGGACAGGTACTGCCCGTCACCCCGTCGGAGCGAAAGATCCTCCTAGCGGCCGGCGCGGCGGCGGGCATGTCCGCCACATTCGGAGCCCCGTTGGCGGCCGTTGTGCTGGCGATCGAGCTGCTCCTGTTCGAGTTCTCGGTGCGCGCCTTCGTCCCGCTCGTCGTGGCGACCGCCATCGCCGGGGGGATGCACTCGGCGCTGTTCGGTGACGGCCCCCTCTTCCGGGTGCCGCCCCACGATTTCGCCGGCCTCACCGTCCTGCCTGCCTTCGTGCTCCTCGGCGTCGCCTGCGGCGTCCTCGCGATCGTGATCAGCCGAGGCCTGTTCCTTGTCGAGGACCTCTACCGGCGCCTCCCGGTGGGCGATTTCTGGCACCCGGCCATCGGTGCGGTCGGGTTCATCACTGTCGGGCTGTTCGTCCCGCGGGCGCTCGGCGTTGGCTACGACGCCATCGGCGACGTTCTCAACACCCGTCTCGCGGTCGGCACGGTCGCCGCCCTTGCCATTGGCAAGCTCATCGCCTGGTGGCTGGCACTGGGGTCCGGCACCTCTGGGGGAACGCTCGCGCCCATTCTGCTGATCAGCGCCTCGTTCGGCACGGTCGTCGGCGAGGGTCTCAACCGATTGCTGCCAGGCCCGGACATCGCGATCGGAGCCTTCGCTCTCGTCGCCATGGCTGCCACGTTCGGGGCCGCGGCTCAGGCGACCTTCACCGCCATCGTGTTCGTCTTCGAGCTGACCCGGGACTACGACGTGATCCTTCCGTTGATGCTCGCCAGCGTGGTGGCCGACCTCGTGTACTCGGCAGTGAACAAGGACAGCATCATGACGGAGAAGCTTCGACGCCGTGGTCTGCACGTCGGCCGCCACTACGGCGTCGACCCGTTCACCAACGTCCGCGTGGAGGAGATCATGACCACCGACGTCGAAACGTTCGCCCACACTGCGACCTTCGGCGACGCCCGCAGCCGATTCGCCACCGGCCGCCACGGCGCCTACCCGATCGTTGACGGTGACGGCACACTCGTCGGCATCATCTCCCGTGGTGACGTTCTGCGCGACGACTGCGACGACTGCGAGTCGCTCATCGACCGTGCCGCCAGCCAAGTCGTCACGGTTACCTCGACCGCAACCGCCCAAACCGCGTTGCGGATCATGGTGGACGAGGACATCGAGCACGTTCCCGTTGTCGACAGTGACCACCACCTCCTGGGGGTCTGCACCCGCACCGACCTGCTGAAGGTGCGCCGACGGCAGCTCGAGCTCGAACGGCGCCAAGACGGGCTCACCTCCCGACTCACTGGCGGTTCCCGCCGGAGTCGCCTACGAAAGGAGCAATCCACATGAACACCAGCCAGCCAGTCCTCACCGCGATCAGCGCAGGCTTGTCGTGACCGAGGCACCCAGGTTCCTCCAGGTCATCGTGGTGGGAACTGACGGGTCCGACGGCGCAACCAGGGCGATGGACTGGGCGGCCCGCCTCGCGGCGACCAGCGGCGCAAGTGTCCGCGCCGTGCACGTCCTCACCTACGACCGCGAGTTCGTCCGCGACCTTTCCATTGACACCATGACCAACTGGCGCCGCGACCTGGAGCGCGAGCTCAAGACGACCTGGGTAGCGCCCCTCGTCGAGCAGGGCGTCTCCCACCGATGTGCTGTGGTCAAGGACGAGTCACCCGCGGCCGGGCTCATCCACGCCGCTGACCGCGAGCAGGGCGACCTCATCGTCGTCGGCGCGAGGGGCCACAGCACCCTGGTGGGGCGCGTGCTCGGATCCACCAGCTACTCCCTAGCCCACAGCGCCCGCCGACCCGTCATCGTTGTGCCAGCCACATGGCATCAGCCGACCGCGGCGTGACGTCCGCTTCTGGCCACGGCCACTGAGGTCCGTGACCAGGCCTAGTTGCCGGTCGCCTCGACGATGACGGCCCCGCGGAGCAGCTGCTGGCTGTGCACCGTGCCAACTTCTCGGCGAGCTCCAGAGCTCGATCGACGTTTGGGTCGATCCATCCCAGCTCCAATGTCTCGCGAGAGAGCATGAGCCAGCGCTGGAAGTGAGCGGCCCGGAAGCGGCCGACGTGGTGCCATCAGGGTGGGCCGTCATCATCCTCGTCGAAGAGGTGCGCCCAGCAGGCTGGGTCGCCGCCCTCATCCTGGAGATGGTCGTCGGTCAACGGTTCCCTTGCGGTGTCCCGAGGTTCCCCAGCGCTGCTCATCGCGCCGGGTGAATCCTGACGCAGCAGACGCCCTCTTCGGGTTCGAGGTGGGCGTCGAGCCGTGCACCGGCGACCGCATCGAAGGCGGCGGACATCATGCAGTGGTTCATGCCGCAGATGAGCTCGGTGTGCTGCTGAGCGAGCTGATGGAACGGGCAGTTGCGCAGCACGATGGTGCCGTCCCGCTGGGCGTGGGGTTCGTAGCCCTCCTCTTCGAGCACGCCGATGACGGCGCTCTGCGTGCGGGCTGCGGACGGTCTGCCTCCACGTTCCTTGAGTCGGGATTGAATGGCGTCCGCAACTCGGCGACCTTCGGTCGTCGCCACCTCGTCGAGTGCAGTCACGATGTCGGTGCCGTCGCTTCGAGATCGGTCGGCCGCGGCAGCGAGCATCTGGCCGGCAAGCTCGTAGTCGCGCGGAGGAAGGCTGACTTCAAAGTCTCTGCGCGCACGGCGGTAGAGCTTGGCGGGGCGTCCCGCACCCGGGCCCTGGCGGCCGGTGAGGCGCTGGAAGTCGACGTCCAACAGGCCATCGGCGGCGAGACGCTCGAGGTGGTGCGCGGCGGTGCCCCGCTCCAGGCCGACCCCCTCGGCGGCCCGGTCGCGGCTGACCCAATCCCCGGTCCCGACGATGTAGTCGTACAACGCCCGGCGTGTCGGTTCGCCGAGCGCGCTGACGGCGGCCAGCTCGTCGTGAGGATCTGTCTCAGCGTCTACCTCGGGCATCTGCCATTCCCCTGATCTTCGGTCTGCTCCCAGTCTAACGCCAATCATGCCTTGACATAGACGACGGAGCCCTCCACTATAGAAAATGTCACTTGTTGTTAGAAAGGACCCCAGATGACCACATCGACCATCACCCGCCCCGATCGCCCGCCCGTCCGCGGTGATCTCGCCGACCCAGCCTTCCAGGCCTTCTGGCTCCTTCGGATCGCCTTCACCGTCGCGCCGATCGCCTTTGGGATCGACAAGTTCGCCCACGTGCTCGTCAACTGGGACAAGTACCTCGCGCCCGAGTTCACCGACCTGTTCAATGCTCAGGCCCACACGCTCATGTACTTCGTCGGGGCCATCGAGATCGTTGCCGGTCTCGTGGTCGCGTTCCGGCCCCGCTTCGGCGGGTACCTGATCGCCGCCTGGCTCACCGGCATCATCGTCAACCTCCTGCTGATGGCCGACTACTTCGACATCGCGCTGCGCGACTTCGGCCTGCTCCTCGCCGCCCTGACACTCGCACGGCTGGCCACGGCGTTCCCCGCACAACGGAACGGCTGACCACATGACGGCCGCCTTCGTGCTCTCGGGCGGCGGGAGCCACGGCGCCGTGCAGGTCGGCATGCTCGCCGCCCTCGACGAGCGAGGACTGCGCCCAGACCTCCTCGTGGGAACGTCAGTGGGCGCCCTCAACGCCGCCTACCTCGGCTCCCACGGCTTCGACACGCCGAGCGTCGGCCAGCTCGCAACGCTCTGGCGGGGGATCCGTCGATCCGACGTCTTCCCCGTCGATCCGGTGCGCCAAGCGCTGGCGTTCGCCGGCCGTCGGCCGTCGCTCTGCTCGCCGGAGCCCCTGCGCCGCCTCGTGGAAGCAAACCTGCCCCTGTCGCAGCTGCAAGACGCCCGCATCCCGCTGCACATCGTGACGACCGACGTCATGAGTGGCGAAGAGGTCCTCTTGTCCTCAGGTGACGCCGTGTCCGCGGTGCTCGCTTGGCCAGGGCACACCACGCCACCGCGGACTGGCTCGACCACGGCTACCACCACCTCCCCCACGCCGAACGATTCCTGTCGCTCCACGACCACCGCTGGGCCCACGGGCTCAATCGGGACGGTTCCGTGGGACCGCCCGTTGGCGGCCGCTCGTCCTGCCCACCCTGAGGAGCCAGCGTCCATGACTGCTCTACGCACTGCTGCGCGAACCGAGGCGGCTCGGCCGTCGCTTGTCGCCGTCGCAGCACCCGCCGCCCCCACGGTCGACCATGCTGCCGCCCGCGCCGCCGTCCGGAGCCTGCTGGGGGCACTCGGCCAGAACATCGACGATCCAGAGCTCCTCCACACGCCACGGCGGGTCGTGGACGCGTTCGAGGAGCTCCTCAGCCCGACCCCGTTCGATCTCACGACCTTTGCCAATACCGAGGACTACGACGAGCTGGTGATCGTGCGGGACATCCCGGTGCGGTCCCTGTGCGCCCACCACCTCCTACCGTTCACTGGCGTGGCACATGTCGGATATCTCCCAGACGGACGGATCCTCGGCCTCTCCAAGCTCGCTCGGGCCGTTGAAGGGTTCGCCCGAGGTCTACAGGTGCAGGAGCGCCTCACGAGTCAGGTTGGCGCGTGGCTCGACCAGCACCTGATGCCCAAGGGAGTCGGCGTGGTGATCGAAGCCGAGCACCTCTGCATGACCATCCGCGGGGTACAAGCCCGCGGCACGCGCACCATCACCTCCTCGCTGCATGGCCTCGTCCGCCACGATGCTCGCACCCGGGCCGAGTTCCTCGCCCTCGCCGGACTTCGGGCATGACGTCTCACCATGTCCCAGGGCCTCCCGCCCTCGGCTGGAGCAGCCGCCGGGCCTCGTCGGCGATCTCCGCGACGATCTCCGCCGCGGGCTGACGCCCGGTCACCGCCCCGACCGACTGACCAGCGTAGAGCGCCAGCGCTTCGATCGCTCCGGTCGAGGTGATCGTGGGCCACATCGGGCTCCAGGATTGCGTGTTGCCGCGGCGCTCGCCCTCCCTGATTGCGGACCGCAGGACCCGATGTGGAGCGTCGGGCCAGCCATCACCGAACGCCGTGGTGAGCACCGTGTCATCCGCTCGGCTCGCGATCAGCGCTGCAACATAGGTGGGGTGCGCCATGGACTCGAGAGCGGCGAGGAAGCGAGTACCAACCCTTACTGCGTCAGCCCCCGCCGTCAGGGCAGCCGCCATCGCCCGACCCGTGCCGATCCCGCCGGCGGCAACGATCGGGACCTGGACAACACGGCACACCTCGCCCAGGAGGGCCAACAGGCCGATCGTGCCGCGGACGTGGCCTCCCGCTTCGATTCCTTGAGCGACCACCAGATCGCAGCCGGCATCCTCGGCGGCGCGGGCTTCCTCAGCGGAACCAACCTGCCACCCAGCGCGAGCGCCACCGGCATGCACGACCTCGACGAGCAGCGGATCCGGTTCACCCCAGAAGAACTCGACCAGTGGCGCACGCCTCGACGCCTCTTCCACGGCATCGCGGTCGAGAAACGGCACGAGGAAGTTGACCCCGACAGCCAGCTCACTGGGAACGGTGTCGAGCTGCATGGAGAGCTCATCCCGGCCTGCTGCTCCGCTCAGCATGCCGAGGGCTCCGGCGCGGGCAACGGCGACCGCCAAATCAGCGCCGCTAGTCCCCCCAATCCCCGCCTGCTGAATCGGCTGACGACATCCAAACATGGAGATGAAGCGAGTCGGGAACGCCATGGTTCATCCTGACATGGCGACCGGATGGTTGCTGGCGCAGTAGGAGTGCTTGCAGTTCGTCGCGAAACAACCCGCCTGCGAGAACATCAGCGAGCTCCAACACCAGCTCGACCACTTCGCCGATCTCTACAACAACCAGCGACCCCACCGCTCCCTCGGCTGACGCACACTGCGGTTGACCCCGGACATCACCGAGTTCGACACCGACGACGGGCGTCTCTACCTCGCCGGGGTCCTCGACCTCTACAGCCGCCGCGTCGTGGGGTGGGCGATGGGCCCGCGCCGCAACGCGGAGCTCGTCGTTGATGCCCTCGCGATGGCGATCGCCCGACGCCAGCCACCTGCTGGTGTGGTCCATCACGCCGACCGCGGGTCGCAA
>JBBDWQ010000030.1:0-21254 GCA_040902805.1 Acidimicrobiales bacterium | reverse complement strand
TGGTGAAGATGTACGCCTGGAGGAACGCCACCAGGATCTCGAAGGCGCTGAGGAAGAGCAGCAGCGCGAACGGGGCGGCGGCGCCAACGATCGTGGCCTCGAAGAGGGCCTGGCAGAGCACCGCGAAGGTCACGAGCAGAAGGTGACCAGCGATCATGTTGGCGAATAGCCGGACGGCGAGCGACAGGGGCCGAGTGACCAGGATGCCCATCAGCTCGATGAGGAACACCAGCGGCAGGATCGCCTTGGGAACACCGGGGGGGATTGTGGCCGACTTGAAGTACTTGATCGGGCCCTGCGAGACGATGCCGGTGATGTGGTAGATCGCCCACACCAGGATGGCCAGGAAGGCCGGCAGCGCGATTCGGGCGTTCACCGGCATCTGCACGCCCGGGATCAAGCCCCAGATGTTGCACGTCAGAATGAACGTGAACAGGGTGAGCAGGAAGGGCGTGAACTTCAGCCCGTCGGGACCCATCGTCTCCATGACGATGCCGTCTTCGATGAAGCCGACCGCCGATTCGGCCACGTTCTGCATGCCGGTGGGCACGAGGGCTTGCTTGCGCCCACCGAGGTACATGATCCCGAAGGCCATGGCGGCCGACACCCACATGAGGATGATCACCTTGTTGACGGCGAACGCGCCGCTGCCGAACAGGGTGGGCCACTCCACGACGTGGGAGATGGGCGGGAACTCCAACCCGAAGATCACGAGAGGACAGCCTCCTTGTTCGAAGTGGGCTTCAGGCCCGGGAAGGCGAGCGAAGCGGACACGTAGCGGAGCTCCCAGAACAGAAGCCCGAGATGGGTGACGAGCACGGTGACACCGAGCGCTGTCAGGTTGATCCACGAGGCGTGACGCACGGCCAGCAGGACCCCGCACACGAGCGCCATGCGCACCGCGAACCCGCCGAGGCTCATCGCCATGATGGCGGTGAGGGAGATCTTGGCGGCCCACGACAGCCCGATGGCGGCGAGCACGAGGTTGACGCCCACCAGCGCGATGGCCACTGCGGCAGACGCGGTGCCCTGGAGGCCCCAGATGGCGGTGGCGAGCACGACGACGACCGGTGCCACCCACTTGCCGCGCTTCACCATGTCGAAGGCGAGCGCCCGCTCGACCTCGGGCGACTCGGGCACGGCTGCCTGGCGGTCAGCGCGACTCATGCTCGGGGCCCATCGTTGCGATGTCCGGGGAGCAGTCGCTCCTGCTGGCGCATCTTGGCGTCGTAGCTGACGTACTGCTTCCAGCTGACGTAGCCGAGCGTGAAGACGAAGAGGACGACGAGGAACAGCGGCGAGGTACCGAGCGCTCGGTCGATCCACCAGCCGATCAACGCGAAGCTCGCAGGCGTGACGGCCAGCTCTACGGCCGCGGTGAGCGCGTTGCCGAAGCCGTTGTTGAGCTCACGCTTGGCGGAGAGATCGAACACCGTCGTCCAGGACCTCAGGACCCTCGAGCCCGTCCGCAGACGAGCGCTTGTGAATACATTCGCAATCTAGAACTTGCGGGCGCTGCAGGGCAAATCCAAGGTGCAGAGCGGCCGGCGGGGCACCTTAGCGGACTCGCGACCCGAAGTTCGACGGCTCGCGACCCTGTCAGATCGTCTCAGCTACTCGACGTTGAACGTGCCGACCATGCCCCGCTCCTCATGGTCGTCGATGCCACAGACGTACCGGTACTCCCCGGCCTCTGTCAGCTCGAGGACAACCTTTCCCTCGTCGCCGGCGGGCGTGGGACCGACCTCACCGAGCACCACACCGTCCGGGCCGAAGACCTCGAACTCGTGCTCGACCGTGCCGTCGTTGCGCATCTCGAACTCGACCGTGTCACCGCTGTGAAGGTCGAGGTCGTCCAGCCCCGTGTAGGTGTAGTCGATCGCCGCAAAGTGGATCTCCACGTCGCCGCCGTCGAGGAGGGCATCGCCGCCCTCTCCAGTGACGGTGATCTCCTGGCGAATGCCGTCGCCGGTCATGCCGGGCTTGCACGCCAGCTCGTAGGTGCCAGCGGCCAGGTTCGCGGTGAGTTCAGCGCTCGTGCCGGGGCCGATGTTCTCGCGCTCGGTGACGACTCGGTCCCCATCGGCATAGATGTAGACCTCCGTGACCGTGTTGCCATCGTTCTGGATGCGAAAGGTCGTCTTGCCCGCGGCGAGATCGGTCGTCTCCGCCACGCACGCATCGTCGGATGCCGTGAGCGGCACGATCGTCACCTCGTCGTCGCTCGCGCACGCGGCTAGGGAAGCGCTCGCCATGAGCGCGACGAGACAGGCAGAGGGAAGGGTTCGCACGGGAGCTCCTTGGGTCAGAAAGTCACCCGCCAGCGGCGGCGGAGACGGGGGAACGAGTCGGCTCGTGTGGAGCGGACGGGGTCTTGGTGCCGGGAGTACGGAGGAACAACGCCATCGTGATCGTCAGATAGGCCAGCCAGGCCACGACTTCGGCCCAGGCGGGATTCGGGCGGAAGTTGATGGTGCCCCGCAGCAGCGTGCCGTACCAGCTACCCGGTAGGATCTGCGCGGACACGTCGAAGGCGGGGGTGTCGAAGGCTCCGCCGGCGAGCAGGCCGGCCTCCCAGAGGTCGTGGATCCCGTAGGCGAGCACCCCGGCCGCGACCACGATCAGGCCTGCACCTGTCCAGAGGAAGAACTTCGCCAGATCGAGGTGGACCGCCCGCCGATAGAGCAGCCACCCCAGGAAGACCGCTAGGGCGATGCCGAGACCCGCACCGACAATGGGGGCAGTGGTGGTGTCGGTGGCTTTGGCGGCCGACCACACGAACAGCGCCGTCTCGAGGCCCTCACGGGCCGTGGCGATGAAGGCGGTGAGCACGACGGCACCGACTCCCCCGCTGAGCGCGGACTCGATCCGCCCTTGGAGCTCTGCCTTCATCCCGCGCGACGTTCGCTTCATCCAGAAGATCATCCAGGTGACGAAGCCGACGGCCACCAGTGACATGACTCCGCCGAAGGTCTCCTGCGCCTTGAACGTGTCGAGACCGTGTTGAGTGAAGGTCAGGAGCGCCCCGGCACCAAGCGACAGGGCCACGGCCAGTCCGACTCCGATCCACAGCGGTCGCAAACGATCGGTCCGCCCGACCCGCACGAGGTAGGCAACGAGGATCCCGACGATGAGCGCCGCCTCGAGGCCCTCGCGCAGGCCGATCAAGAAGTTGCCGAACATCGTGGCCCTCGCAAGATGGCGATCGGGGCGGGACGAAGATCCCGGATCGAAGCGGAGCCGATCGCTCTGTGTTCGGTAACCCTAACATCAACTCGCTGAACCACCGCCAGTCGGGACGAATCAGTCGGATTCCCGGCGAGAGCGAAGACCTGGGCCGAACCAGGTGTAGAGCAGCAGCGCTGCCACGGCGATCGCGGCGGGGATGTAGAGATCGCCCTGCCCACTCCGGTAGGTCGGGTAGAGCGCGATCGCGGAGAGCAGCACCGTCCACGCCCACAGGATCAGGACGCTGCGACGCTGCCCATGGCCAAGGCGCATGAGACGGTGGTGCAGGTGGTCCTTGTCGGCCACGGTGACGCCTGCGCCGCGACCGACCCGGCGGATGATCGAGAACGCGGCGTCGACGATCGGCACCCCGAGGATGAGCAGTGGGATGAACAACGGCGCAAAGAAGAAGAAGGTCTGCCCAGAGAACTGGGCATCCGTGTTCCCGCCCACGGCGATCGTGGCGGCCGCCATCAGCAAGCCCAACAGGAGCGCGCCGGCGTCGCCCATGAAGATCTTGGCGGGGTGGAAGTTATGGGGGAGGAAGCCGAGGCACGCACCAAAGACCGCCGCGGCGATGATCGGGCCTGCGTTGTCCGGTCCGATGGCGCCCACCCCTGCGAGACGCTCGCAGTACAGGAGCAGCGCCAGCGCCCCGATCGCAACGATGCCGGCGGCAAGCCCATCGAGACCATCGATGTAGTTGATGGCGGTCGACATCCCGATGACCCAGATCACGGTGAGCAGCGCCGACATGTCAGGAGACAGCGACAGCAGACCCACGAATGGGATGCGGAAGAACAAGATGCTGACGCCGGCAATCGACAGCACGCTGCCAGCAAAGACAGTGCCGGCGATCTTGGCGGGGGGTGATACATCACGGAGGTCATCGAGCTGGCCGACGCCGTAGATCATCACCGCAGCCAGAGCCACACCGATTGGCACCGTGCTCGCCTGGAAGACCTCGTTGAAACGATCAGCTCCCCACGCGACGCCAAGGCCGGCCAGGAAGCCGAGCAGAATCGCGGCGCCGCCGAGCAGCGCTGTGGGCTCCGTGTGCACGCGGCGTTCATCAGGGCGTTGCACCGCGTCGACGGCGAAGGACAAACGCTGGAACAGCGGAGTCGTCAGAAGAGTCACCAAAGCGGCCCCGAGGATGACCGGCGTGAACTGCCCGAGGTACGCCCCCACTCGAGCGATCAGCCGCCGCTCGGGTAGGGCATGAACTTCGAGCAGAGAGCGACGACCTCATCGCGCACCGCGGCGATTTCGGCCTCGTCCTCGCGACCGACCAGTACCCGATGGATGAGCGCGGCGATGATGGCCATCTCCGGCTCGCTCATGCCTTGGGTGGTCACGGCAGGCGTGCCGATCCGGAGCCCGGAGGTGATGTACGGCGGACGCGGGTCGTCCGGCACCGTGTTCTCGTTGAGGCTGATTCCAGCCTTGTCGAGCGCCAGTCGCGCCTTCTTCCCGGACAGGTCGGGATCGAACGTGCGGAGGTCGACCAACATCAGATGGTTGTCGGTACCGCCCGAGACGAGACGCAACCCATGGCTCGCCAGCGCCTTGGCCAGCGCTGCCGCGTTTCGCACGACCTGCACCGCGTACTCGCGGAACTCGGGCGTGGCGGCCTCGGCGAACGCGAGGGCCTTGGCCGCGACGACGTGATCGAGCGGACCGCCTTGCAGACCCGGGAACACCGACTTGTCGATCACCTCGGCCAGCTCAGCGGTGCAGAGGATCGCGCCGCCGCGTGGACCGCGCAGGGTCTTGTGAGTGGTGAAGGTCATGATGTCGGCGCCGTGCTCCATCGGGTTCGGATGGACGCCTCCGGCGACGAGGCCAGCGATGTGGGCGGCATCGAACATGAACAGCGCGCCGACCTCGTCGGCGATCTGACGGAACGGGCGGGGGTCGATGATCCGCGGGTACGCGGTGGCACCCGTCACGATGATCTTCGGTTGACTCTCGTGGGCGAGCTCGCGCACCTGCTCGATGTCGATGCGCTCATCGCTCGGCGTCACCCCGTAGGACACGAAGTTGTAGAGCTTACCGCTGGCATTGACGGGCGAACCGTGGGTGAGGTGGCCGCCCTGGTCGAGTCGCAGTCCGAGCACGGTGTCGCCCGGCTGGAGCAGTGCGAGATACACGGCCATGTTGGCGTTGGCACCTGCATGGGGCTGCACGTTGGCGTGGGGCGCTCCGAACAGCTCCTTGGCTCGATCGCGGGCGACGTTCTCGACCTCGTCGATGACCTCGTTGCCGCCGTAGTAGCGCTTGGACGGATAGCCCTCGCTGTACTTGTTCGTGAGCACCGAACCAGTGGCTCGAAGCACGGCGGGTGACGTGAAGTTCTCGCTGGCGATGAGCTGAAGCGTCGTGTTCTGGCGCTCGATCTCGCGGTCGATCAGCGGAAAGATCTCATCATCCGGGTTGCTGGGCCACGGCATGGGTGCTCCTACTCCTGCTCTTGTTGTTCGATGTCGGCGATCTGGGCAACTCGTCGGTCGTGGCGACCGCCTTCGAACTTGGTGGTGAGCCACACCTCGAGGATCTCACTCGCCAGGCCTGCGGCCACGATACGACCACCCATCGACAGCACGTTGGCGTCGTTGTGCTCGCGACTGAGCCGTGCGGTGTAGAGGTCGTTGCACAGTGCTGCTCGCACCCCATGCACCTTGTTGGCCGCGATCTGCTCCCCCTGCCCAGACCCACCCAGCACGATGCCGCGATCGGCGTCACCTCGCACAACAGCGCGGCCAACGGCGGCACAGATCGGCGGGTAGTCGACGGATTCCGTGGAGTGCGTGCCGAGATCATCGACCTCGTGGCCGAGTCGTCTGAGCTCGGCCACGAGATGCGCCTTGAGCTCGACTCCTGCGTGATCGGCTCCGATGGCGACCCTCATGCGCTCCGCTCCCCTTCTCTCTTGTTCGCCCGCTGACCAGACCAGCTCGACGAGCTGCGCGAGGAGCTCGTCGAGCTCCTCGGACGTGGATTCGTAGTCAAGCCGACTTCCACCGACTGGGTCAGCAATGTCGTAGGCAGCATCGTGGCCCACGCCGAGGAGTGCCTCCGGCGTTCGGTGATCGGCCACCCGAATCAACCACGCAGAGAGCGGTTCCTCCGGGTCGCGGGCGCCGACAGACGCGGCTAGACGGACCAGCTCCTTCAGCGTGAAGGCGCGCGTGGCCGCCTCGGGGGCTAGGACAACGGCCTCCCGCACGTGCTCGCGTGCCATGCCGATCACGAGGTCCGTTTGGTGGATCATCCCCCTCTCCACGGTGCGGCTCCGGTGATCGGTGAGATCCAGGCCGCGGTCGGCCATCGTGGCTTGGGCATGGTCGGTGGCGGGCGACCCACCTGGGTAGAGGCCGGCTGAGGAGACCCCGACCGGTAGGCCCGCTACCTCGAGCCGGTGCTGGAGGAGGACCTCGGCCATCGGGGATCGGCATTGGTTTGCGGTGCAGAGCAGGAGCACGTCGATGCCGAGATTGTAGGTGTGAAGGCCTCCGTCTCTAGACTTGACTGACCAGTCAAGTTGTCCCGGAGGAACCCGAAGCGATGGTCGATCCCCGCACTCCCGTCCTGATCGGCGCTGGCCAGATCAGCCTCCGAGTCGATCAGGGCACCGAGCCCGTCGAGCCGGCCGACCTGATCGCCGAAGCGTTGCGACGCGGCGCGGACGACACCGGAGTTGGGTCGAAGGCCCTCGCAGGCGCGGACGCGATTCACATCATCTCGCTGCTGTCATGGCGGTACCGCAACGCCGCGCTGGTGGTGGCCGAGCGGCTCGGCGCTGCGCCTCGTGACACCACCCTGTCCGGCCTGGGCGGCAACAGCCCGCAGTCGGTGCTGAACCAGGCCTGCCTCGACATCCAAGCCGGATCGGCCGACCTCACGCTCCTCGGCGGCGCCGAGACATGGCGGACCCGCTCGAGCAACAAGGCCAAGGGCGTCGATGTCGGCTGGACTCGCCAGGCCGACGACGTCCCACTCCCGCGGGCCTCGACCCCGGACGTCGCCATGTCGTCGGCAGGCGAACAAGCCCGCGGGGTGATCCTGCCGGTGCAGGTGTACCCGCTCTTCGAGCAGGCCATTCGAATCGAGCTGGGTCGGGGCATCGATGAGCACCTCGAGGCGATGTCGGGCCTGTGGGCTCGGTTCAGCGAGGTTGCCGCGACCAACCCGCACGCATGGATCCAGCAGGCATACAGCGCCGAGGAGATCCGCACACCGACACCGCAGAACCGCATGATCGGGTACCCGTACACGAAGCTGATGAACTCGAACAACGCGGTGGAGCAGGGCGCTGGCGTGATCCTGTGCTCCGCTGAGCGGGCCAAGGCACTTGGCGTTCCGCGCGACAACTGGGTCTTTCCGTACAGCGGCAGTGATGCCCACGACCACTACTTCGTGTCCGATCGCGACCGGGTGGGTCGCTCACCTGCGATGCGCATCGCGGGCGCGGCTGCGCTGCACCTGGCGGGCGCAACCGTCGATGACCTCGCCCACGTCGACCTCTACTCGTGCTTTCCCTCCGCCGTGGAGATCGCCGCCAACGAGCTCGGGCTCGGCCTGGACCGGCAGCTAACGGTCACAGGTGGTCTCTCCTTTGCCGGGGGGCCATGGAACAACTACGTCATGCACTCGATCGCCACCATGGCCGGCGTGCTTCGAGAGGACCCGGGGAGCCTCGGTCTCGTCTCGGCGAACGGTGGCTTCATCACGAAGCACGCGTTCGGTGTCTACGGCACAACGCCACCAGCTGGGCCGTTCCGGCACGCTGAGCCGCAGGCGGAGATCGACGCCCTGCCGAGTCGGGAGCTCTGCGAAGACCCCGATGGTCAGGCAGACATCGAGGCCTGGACCGTGATGTTCGACCGCGAGGGTGCGCCGGAGACCGGGATCCTGGTGGGCCTGCTCGCCGATGGGCGTCGTGCGTGGGGCGTCACCACCGAACCGGGCGCCGTGAAGGCGATGGTCACAGAGGAGCTCGCCGGTCGACGAGCTGCACTACGCCCTGACGGCGCGTTCGACCTCGTCTGAACGGCTGCGGCAGCTAGCGGTCGCGGTTCGCGGCAGCGCGCTCGCGCAACAGCATGTAGATGTGGTCGCGCGCTTGGGGCATCTCATCGAGCAGACGCCGGAAAGCCACGATGTTGAACGAGAGCAGGCGCATCGAGCTCCGGGCGATCACCGACGCGTTGCGGGGCTTGTGACCCACGAGGGCCATCTCCCCAACCACCGAACCGGTGCCGATCGTGACGACCTGGTCGCCTCCGATCACCACGCCAGCCTCCCCCTCGAGCACGAGGAAGCACTCGACCCCCACGTCGCCCTGGTCCATCAGGACTGCGCCTTCAATCGCGTCAACCGGCTCCCCGAGCTTGGCCAGCTTCGTCAGATCGGCATTGGACATCGACGCAAACAGCGCGATGTGGCTCAGATCGTCCACGATTGCTGCGAGGTCACCCTTCTTCAACGCCATGGCGCATCTCCCTGGTTCCAGCAGCGGCCGCGGGCGTGACCCAACCTACCGGGCGTCATCAACGCCCGCATCGGAGACAGCGATGACGTCCGCGCCCGAGATCGGACCGTCTCGAAGCACGACCCACGCGGCGCCGGTGGCGTCGACGACCGTCGATGCAGAGGATGCCAGCGGCCCGTCATCGACGACAAGGCTCACCCCGGGTCCAAGCGAGGCGATCGCCTCGTCGACCGTCGCGGGGGTGGGGTCACCGTGGCGGTTTGCGCTCGTCGCAGCGATTGGGCCCGTGACCGCGGCTACGGCCCGAACGAGCGCATGGTCGGGCACGCGCAGGCCGATCGTCGTGGCCGGCTCCCCGAGATGTAGCTCCACGCCTGTCCTGCGACGGACGACAACCGTCAACGGACCCGGCCACCACCGTGCGCCCATCTCGGTCAGCGCGTCGGCAGCCAAAGGGTCCGCGAGGCTGATCGCCTGGTCGACATCGGTGCAGAGGACTGCGACGGGGGCAGTCTCTGCTCGTCCCTTGAGCGCGAACAGGCGCTCTGTGGCGAGGCGATCGTCGGGGAGTGCTGTGATGCCATAGACGGTGTCAGTCGGCAGCAACGCGACCCCTCCGTCGCGCAAGACAGCAACGACCTGAGCAACCGCGTCGCCGAGACCGAGCGCGTCGAGCTTGATCACGGACGCAGCCATCGGTCCGATCCTACGGATGCCGTCGCCGACAGATGAGCGCCCGGTCTCTGCCGGCGAGGTCTCGCTCGATGGTGACCGACCCAAAGCCAGCCGCAACGGCAAGATCGTGGACCGCGAGACCCTGGGTCTCCCCGATCTCGACGATCAACACCCCATCGTCGGCCAGCCACTCAAGAGCGCTCTCGACGATCACGTGGAGGTCATCGAGACCATCGGGGCCAGCCAGCAGCGCGCCAGCCGGCTCCCAGTCCGCGACCTCTGCCGGGAGCGCGTCGGCTGTAGCCACGTAAGGGGGGTTGGACACCAGCACGTCGACGCGACCGCAAAGCTCGTCGGGAAGGGCAGCGAACCAATCGCCTTCGACCAACCGGACCACTGCCGCTCGACGACCGAGGCCGGCGAGGTTGGCCCGCGCCACCGCGACCGCATCCGGCGACGCATCGGTGGCCCACACCTCGACGTGCGGCCAGACCTCCACCGCCATCGAGAGCGCTATGGCACCAGACCCGGTACCGAGATCCACCGCGACACCCGGGCGACCAAGTGCCTTGAGCACATCGATGGCGAGGCCAGCCACGACTTCAGTCTCGGGCCGAGGGATCAGCACACGACGGTCCACGAGCAGATCGAGGGCGCGGAACCCCCACCGACCCAGCACGTACTGCAGCGGTTCGCCCCCGGCTCGCCGTCCGACCATCTCGTCGAAGAAGCGCACCTCACGCTCGGTCGCCGGCTCGTCGATGACCAAGGTCTGCTCCGCTACAGACCGACCGGTCGCCCGCTCGATCATCCAACGCACTTCCTGCCGGGCATCGGCGACGCCCGACTCAGAGAGGCGCACGACGGCCTCATCGCGCAGCGTGCGCCAGCGAACGGTCACCCGGTCTCGCTGAGGCGCCGAGTCTGCTCGTCGGCCACCAGCGCGTCGACAACGTCGTCGAGCTCGCCGGCGAGCACCTTCTCCAGCTTGTAGATCGTGAGACCGATGCGATGGTCGGTGAGGCGATTCTCTTTGAAGTTGTACGTCCGGATCTTCTCCGATCGCCCTCCGCCGCCAACCTGTCCCTTCCGTTCGGCCGAGAGCTCCGCCGCCTGACGGTCCTGTTCGGCCTTGAGCAGCCTCGACCGCAACACCACGAGCGCCTTGGCACGGTTCTGGATCTGACTCTTCTCGTCCTGCATCGCCACGACGATGCCGGTCGGGACGTGGGTGATCCGCACGGCCGAGTCGGTGGTGTTCACGCTCTGACCACCGGGGCCTGACGAGCGGTACACATCGATCTTGAGGTCCTTCTCCTCGATGGCGACTTCCACCTCCTCCGCCTCCGGCATCACCGTCACGGTCGCTGAGGAGGTGTGAATTCGTCCCTGGCTCTCGGTGACCGGCACCCGCTGCACGCGGTGTGGGCCGCCTTCATGCTTCATGCGCGGCCACACCCCGGCGCCCTTCAGAAGGAAGGTGATGTCGTTGAACCCGCCCATGTCGGAGTGGTCGGACCCCAACACCTCGAGCTTCCAACCCATGCGGGCGGCGTAGCCCTGGTACATCTCGAAGAGGTCCCGGGCGAACAAGTTCGCCTCCTCGCCGCCTTCGGCGCCTCGGATCTCGACGATCACGTTCTTGCCGTCATTCGGATCTGCCGGGAGGAGCAGGAGCCTGATCTGCGCCCCGAGACGCTCGATGTCGGCCTCCGCCTCGCTGACCTCCACCCGCATGACCTCGCGGTCGTCGCCGTCGAGACCGCTGAGCATCTCCTTCGCCGTCTCGAGGTCATCGGTGCGCTGGCGGAGCTCTCTGGCGGGCACGACGATCGCCTCGAGCTCGCGATAGCGGCGGGTGACCTCCTGGTAGCGAGCCTGATCAGCGATCAGCTCCGGGTCGGCCATGCGCGCTTCGACATCGTCGAACTCCCGCTCGAGGTCTCGAAGTCGATCCAGCACCCCGTCAGGCTAGGGCGTAGGGCTGTTCAGCAGCGCCAGTCATCGTCGACGACGACGACCTCGGCCGGCACAACGAGGCTGGCGGCGAGCTGACGCGTCACGGGATGGGCATCGCGCTCAGGAACAACCAGGACGAGGCGAGCATCCGGCGCCGCTGACAGTCGGGCATCGGCGGCGGCAGGAACGAGGTCGAGATCGACGCCTACCGAGCACGCGACGACCACCGAATCTCCGTCGGACGTTGCGCCCCGTGCCATTGCGATGGCGGTGTCACGCAGGTTGGGTCGTGCGACTGTGGGCGCGATGGAGTGGAGGTCTGCGAGTCCGAGGCGTTCAGGGGTTCTCTGCAGGCAGACGCGCAGCCATCGCTCAGGTGCAAGCTGGTTGAGTGGGTGCCGCTCGGCGCCCGGGCGTCGATGCTCACGGACTATCTCGCTCACCCTGGCGAGCTGGTCGACGGGGCTGAGCTTTCCGTGGAGCATGGCCGTGAGCTCACGATCCGCATGGCCGACACCCACCTCGAGAGTGGGATCGTCGATGGGGATCCCCGTCGAGGTGGTGCCGTGCACGATGCGCGCCACTTCCAGTCCGAGTACCTCGCCGCGCACGATGCCGTCCTCGACGACGACCTCAAGATCCGCGTCAACAAGCAGCTCTGCCAACGCGGGAGCGGATGGCGCGGGGGCGGGAACGGCGGGGTCTGCGGGAGCAGCGGCGTGCAACGACGTTTCGTCGATCTGCCAGATCGTCGGTGGCTGCGAGAAGCACGAGGCGCGGCGGGCCAGCACGTCGGCCGAACCATCGACGAGGAGGTGCACGTCCGACGCGCCCTGGCGTGTCGCCCATACGAGCGCAGGCCCAAATGACTTGAGGGGGTCAGCGTCGATCAGCACCCACGCCGATGGGCCGGCAACCAGGCCCGCCCCGCCGGGGAACTCCAACGCCGACCGTGAGGCATCCCCGAATTGGGAGGCAACGAGTGACCGAAGCTTCGCCGCGAGAAGGGAGGAGCGTGAAGCGGCAGCCATGGGAGATGCCGGCTGGTCGGCCGGGGGAAGCCCTGCTTCCGAACCGGCTAGCCCTTGCGGGCCTTGCCGTAGCGGCGCTCGAAGCGGTCGATGCGGCCGCCGGTGTCAACCAGCTTCTGCTTGCCCGTGTAGAAGGGGTGGCACTCGTTGCACAGCTCCGAGCTGAGCGTGGCGCTCGTGGAACGGGTCGTGAACGTGTTGCCGCAGGAGCAGCGAACGGTGGCTTCGACGTAATCGGGGTGGATGTCGGCGCGCATGGCATTCTCCGTGAGCTTCGTGGGGGCTGGGTGAGGCTACCGGGCAATGAGGCCGCTTGGCTACCCAACAGCTGGTCAGCCGCCGGGGGCCTTGCCGATCTCGGCGAGGAAGTCCTTGTTGGACTTGAAGGACTTCATGCGGTCAATGAGGAGCTCGAGCCCGGAGGCCCCCCCTCCCTCGCTGGCCATGGCGGACAGGACCCGCCGAAGCTTCCACACGTTCTGGAGCTGAAGACCCAGGAAGAGCAGCTCTTCGTGACGGGTGGACGAGGCGTCAACGTCGATCGCTGGGTAGATCCGACGCTCGGCGAGGCGACGGTCGAGGCGCAGCTCCATGTTGCCGGTGCCCTTGAACTCCTCGAAGATCACCTCGTCCATGCGACTACCGGTCTCGACCAGGGCGGTGGCGAGGATCGTGAGGCTGCCACCCTCCTCGATGTTGCGGGCGGCCCCGAAGAACTTCTTCGGGGGGTAGAGCGCGCCGGTGTCGATGCCGCCGGACATGATCCGACCAGTGGTGGGAGCGGCAAGGTTGTACGCGCGGGATAGCCGAGTGATGCCGTCGAGGATCACGACGACGTCGTGGCCCTCCTCGACGAGACGCTTGGCGCGCTCGATCGTGAGCTCGGCGACGTGGGTGTGCTCCTCGGTTGGGCGGTCGAAGGTCGAAGCGACCACCGTGGACTTGTCACCCTTGAGCCAGCGCTTCATGTCGGTGACTTCCTCCGGCCGCTCGTCCACGAGCAGCACGAAGAGGTGGACATCGGGGTTGTTGGTCTCGATCGATCGGGCGATCGACTTCATGATCGTGGTCTTGCCCGCCTTCGGAGGCGACACGATGAGGCCGCGCTGGCCCTTGCCGATCGGGGAGATGAGGTCGATGATGCGTGCCGTCACGTTTGACGGATCGCTCTCGAGCTCCATCACGAGCTTCTCGTCAGGGAACAGCGGAGTGAGGTCCTCGAAGTGTCGCCGACTCCGGGCCTTGTCGGGGTCAGCCCCGTTCACCTTGTCGATGCGCAGCAGGGCGGGGTTCTTCTCGTTGCGCAGCGCGGGGCGGCTCGCGCCCTGCAGGTGGTCTCCCTTGCGCAGGCCGAACTGTCGCGCCTGCTTCACCGAGATGTAGACGTCATCCCGCGAGGGGAGATACCCGTTGACCCGGAGGAAGCCGTAGCCCTCATCACGCAGGTCGAGGTAGCCCTCGGTTGCGATCGGCTCGCCGCTGTAGTCCTCAGGGGCACCCGAGCCGCCTTGGGTTGGGCCCTCGCTGGCACGATCGCGATTGCGGCCTCGGCGGCGGCGGCGGCGGTTGCCACCCTCGCCGTCGTCATCCTGCTGGCCGTCCTGGTCCTCGGCGGCGTGGTTCGGCTCGCTCTGGCCCTGGCGGGTCTGGCTCTGGCCTGCACCGTTCTGACCGCCGCTGTTCTGACGACCCTGGCGTCCTTGACCGCCGTTTTGGCCGCCCCGGCTGTCGTTCTGGGCACCACCTGAGCGGCGGGCTTGGCCCTGGCTCGCTGTGGCGCCCTTGTCGTCGGTGGCACCCCCATCGGCCTCGAGCTCCCACTCTGCCGGCGGCTCGTCGGCGGCCACCTCTGTGGTGCGCCCACCACTCGGGCTCGCGGCCTTCTTGGCCCGCGTGGCCTTCTTGGCGGGTGCGGGCTTCGCCGCAGCCGTTGCGTCGTCAGCCGCCCCGTCCCCGCCGACGCCAGTGAGGTCGAGGATCAAGGCGACGATGTCCGCCTTCTTGGCTCGGGACGTCGGCTTGCCGCCGAGGGCCTGGGCGATCGTGAGCAGCTCGTCACGATCCTTGCGTTCCAATGCGGACTGCTCGAGTGCGGTTGCGTCCACGCTCATGGTGGTGGGTACCTCAGGGTTTGGGGGAAGGTGCCGGTCGGCGAGGTTCAGGCAGCGTCCGAGCAGCGCTGGGTAGCGCATCGACCACTGCGTCCGCTTCCAGATCGGGGGCTGTCGGGTCGCCGGTGCCGGAGATCCGGTCGGTATCGACTCGAGGTTCGCCCCCCAGCGGAACTGGCACAACGGTAGCGCGATTGGGCCGACGCGAGAAAACCCATGCGGGGCCCGGTCCGGTCGGCGGCAAGACTGCCCCACCGTGGGGACCGTGCTGCACGCTCAAGGACTCGTGAAGTCCTTCGCCAAGGTGCGGGCCGTCGATGGGATCGACCTGTCCATCGGCATGGGCGAGCGAGTGGGGCTCCTGGGACCCAATGGCGCCGGTAAGACCACGACGCTGTTGATGCTGCTCGGCGCCATCACGCCCGACGAGGGGTCGATCTCGCTAGCCGGCCACGAGCTTCCTCGAGGTCGCTCGGCCGCCATGAGCGAGGTCGCGTTCGTGGCTGGCTACCTCCCGCTCCCTGAACGCCTGCGCGTCCGGGAGGCCCTGTCGCTGTTCGCGGGCTTCTACGGCATGGATCGTCGTACGGGCGATGCAGCCGTAGCAGCAGGGCTCGAACGCTTCGGGGTGACGCATCTCGCCGACAGGATGTGCATGGAGCTGTCGTCGGGTCAGCGAACCCTCGTCGGGATCGTGAAGGCGGTTCTGTGCAAGCCGATCCTGCTTGTCCTCGATGAGCCCACGGCCAGCCTCGACCCGGACGTCGCCTACCGAGTTCGCCAGGGATTGCTGGACGTCGCGGCCGAGGACGGCACGTCGCTTCTGGTCACGAGCCACAACATGATCGAAGTCGAGCGACTCTGCACCCGCGTCGTGTTCCTGGCTGGCGGGCGAGTCGTCGCGGACGGGTCTCCGACCGAGGTCGCCCAGGCGTTCGGGCACGGCGACCTCGAGGGGGTCTTCTTGCACCTGGCCGGCACGGTCATCGGCGAAGACCAGCTGATGGAGGTAGGTCCACTGCCGGACGAGGAGGTGCGATCGTGACCGCACCCGCCGCGTCGACGTCGCGCCCGACGTTCTCTTGGCTACGCGTCCGCACGGTCGTGCGGCGTCACAACTACGTCTTGTGGCGCAGCCCCGAGCGCTGGTTCGACATCATCATCTTTCCGCTCTTCGACGTGCTGCTGTGGGGCTCGCTCGGCGCGTTCGTCGCGCAAGAGAACGATGTGAGCAGGGCGAGCACGCCCTACCTGCTCGCCGGGATCATGGTCTTCCACATCCTCTTTCAGAGCCAGATCGCAGTGTCGACCGGGTTCATGGAGGAGACGTGGTCACGCAACCTGCTCAACATGATGACCACGCCGCTGCGAGAGATCGAGTACGTCGTCGGGCTGGCCGCCTACGGGTTCATCAAGCTCGCCGCAGCCATGACAATGGTGTCGGTCACAGCGTTCGCGCTGTACCGGTTCGGACTGGGTGAGGTCGGTTGGGGACTCGTGCCGATCGCGGGGCTGCTCGTCGTGATCGGGTGGTCGATGGCGATGATGGTGGTCGGCATGCTGCTGAGATTCGGTCAGAGCGCGCAGATCCTCGCCTGGGCGACCACATTCCTCATCCTCGCCATCTCCGGAGTGTTCAACCCCGTCGAAGCGATCCCAGGGGTGCTGCAGCCCATCGCACGGAACCTGCCGACGACGCACGTCTTCACCGCCGCGCGTGCGCTGCTCGATGGTCGTCCGATGCCGTGGGGCGAGCTGGGTCAGGGGGCGATCGGCGCGGTCGTGTTCGCAGCGCTGGCCGTTGCATTCGTCACCCACATGCTCGCGACGTTCCGCAAGCGCGGCTACGTCACCCGCTACTCGTAATCAAGCGCGCTGGACGAGCCGAGCCATGAGCTCGTGGCCCGGAACATCGGTGCAGGTGGCCGTCGCAGCCTCGGAGTAGGTGCCGCCGGGCCCGTCTGTCGCGCTATCGACGAGCAGATAGGGCACAGAGTCCGTGGTGTGCGTCTTGAGCTCGACGGGCGTGGGGTGGTCGGGCAGGAGCAGCAGGCGCCAGGGACCCATCGCGTCCAGGCCGGGGATGAGGTCGGCGAGCACGCGGGAGTCCCACGCTTCAAGGGCCTTGATCTTCTCGTCGAGGTTGCCCGCGTGACCTGCCTCATCGGTGGCCTCGATGTGGATCAGGAAGAGATCAGCGCCATCATCGAGAGTGGCAAGCGCCGCATCGCGCTTGCCCTCATAGTTGGTGTCGAACCATCCCGTGGCACCCTCGACCTCTACGACGTCCATGCCGGTCAACACCCCCAGACCTCGAATGAGGTCAACGGCAGTGACGAGGGCGCCCTGGCAACCAGTCTGATCGACGAAGCTCGTCATCTGGGGCTGGAAGCCCTGGCCCCAGAGCCACACCTGGTTGGCCTGGAAACCGAAGCTGCCGACGATGTCGCGGCTCGCGTCCATCACCGCCTGCAGCTTCGCCGCCGCGGGACCGGTGGGCCAGATCGCGGGCTTGTCCGACAGGTCGTGCGGTGGCGTGCATTCGGCGTCGGCCCAGTCTGCGGGGGCGACGAGGATGTGCCGGTACTGCACCCCGGGGTGGAACTCGATGTCGGCCCCGGCTCCCCGCCCGATCTGCGCATCGAGCGCCTCGATCACCATCGTGGCGTCCTCGGTGGAGGGATGCCCGCCCGCAAAGTCGAGCATCGTACCGTCGTGGCTCACCGTTGAGAGGTTGCAGCGGTACGCGACCTGGTCGGGCCGCAGGCGCAGTCCGAGGGCCGCCGCTTCGATCGGCGCTCGACCGGTGTGGAAGCGGGCGGGGTCATAGCCGAGGATCGACATGTTGCCCACGTCGCTTCCCGGCGGAAGCCCCGGCGGGATCACGGCGGCTCGACCGACCTCGGCCCGCGCAGCAAGGCGAGCCAGGTTCGGCATCGAGGCGACCTCAAGGGGCGTCTTCCCTCCGAGGGAACCAATCGGGAGGTCAGCGCACCCATCCGGCACACACACGATGTACTTCACCCGGCCGAGTCTGACAGAGCGATCACGTCGCCTCCGAACCGAATCGACGAGGTACATCACACATTCGAATGGAAGGTGATCACTGGCGAGACGTCGAACCAGCAGAGCGTGGAGGTGGCGGGCGCCGCCGTCTCGATTGCCGCAGGAGGCCCCCACATGCGTCAGACTCACCGAGCTGTCTTGATTGGCATGGCTGTCGCCGCGCTCGCGGCCACAGGACTGGTGAGCCCTCCCACCGCGCAGGCAGGACCCAACTGCACGCCCGACGCCGTGACGGCTGGACTGAAGGCCGCACTGGGGAGCCCGGCTCCGGTGGGTACGCCGTACTCCTGTGCGAAGACGGTCTATCCGGGGGCAAAGCTCAGGGTGGCCGGGAGCCATGGCGGGGCCGGAGGCGGGTGCACGGCGAACTTCTTGTTCAGGGGATCGAACGACCGGATCTACCTCGGTACCGCTGGTCACTGCACGCTGGCGGCGACAAACATGGACGGCGATCGGGGCGAGTTCCGCGATCCCGCCATGGGTGCGCTCGTCCAGGACGGCAACGGAACCCAGATCGGTCGGGTCGAGTACGCCATCCAGCAAGGCGACTTCGACATCGCGCTGATCCGCCTTCGTCAGGGGATCACCTACGACACGGCACTCCCCCATTGGGGCCCGGTCACCGGCATCAACGGAACGACGTCAGGAAGTCCGATCGAGCTGCGGTGGGTGGGACACGGCACTGGCGTCGGCAACGTCCTCTACGCCCGGAGCGGCCTCGCATTGGGCATGCCCGATGCCAACCAGGTGTACGCGCTCGGAGCCATCGCGCCGGGTGATTCCGGCGGACCCGTCGTTGACGGCAACGGCAAGGCCATTGGTGTCAACGTCGCCATCGGAGCTTCGCTCAACCCCACCGGTGTGCAGATCATCACGCGCCTCGCCCCACAGCTCGAGAAGGCTCGCCACAAGACGGGGATCACCTTCACGCTCCTGCGCTAACCCGAACCCTCGCCGAGGTGGATTCGTTCAGCGCCCGAGGCACCGCTCGACGTGGGCCGTGAGAGTCGTGAGGTCGGCCGGGAGCACCTCGAAATGCTCGTCGCGGTCGAAGAGCCCGGCTAGCCGCTCCGGCAGCGGCGGACGGATCCCTGTTGCCTCCTCCACCGCGTCGGGGAACTTGGCCGGGTGCGCAGTGGCCAGGCACACCATCGGCACGTCGGGATCTCGACGCGTTGCTCGCGCCGCGCCGATGCCCACCGCTGTGTGCGGGTCGATGAGCATGCCCGACTGCTCGTGGACGTCGCGGATGATGGCAAGTGTCTGGTCGTCGTCGATGCTGGCGGCATCGAACCGCGGATCGCGGGGCACCTCCACCGAGCCCACGCCGCGGAAGCGGCCCAGCAGCTCGGCGGTGCGATCGCCGTTCCGTCCGAGCAGCTCGAACAGGAGGCGCTCGTGGTTGGAGGACACCTGGATGTCCATCGAGGGGCTCAACGTCGGCACAACCTCCTCCGCCACGAGCGTCCCGGAACCCGCCCAGCGAGTGAGGATGTCGTTGCGATTGGAACCGATCACGAGCTGGTCGACGGGCACACCCATGCGTTCAGCGATCCACCCAGCGAAGATGTTGCCGAAGTTGCCGCTCGGAACCGTGAACGAGCATCGGCCCAGCTGCGCGGCTGTCGTGACGTAGTACACGACCTGGGCCATCACCCGGGCCCAGTTGATCGAGTTCATCGCCGACAGGCGGACCCGATCCCGGAAGGCCGCATCGGCGAACATCGCCTTCACCAGGTCCTGGCAGTCATCGAAGGTGCCCTCGACGGCTACGTTGTGCACGTTGGGTGCGTCGACGGTGGTCATCTGTCGACGCTGGACGTCACTCACCCGGCCGGCGGGGTGCAGGACGACGATGTCGAGCGTGTCGCGACCGGCGCACGCCTCGATCGCGGCGGAGCCCGTATCGCCGGAGGTGGCTACGACAATGGTGGCGCGCTCGCCTCGCCGCGTGAGCTCGTGATCGAACAGTCGTCCGACGATCTGCAGCGCCACATCCTTGAAGGCCAGCGTCGGGCCCCAGAACAGCTCGAGGAGGTGGAGATCGCCGAGCTCGACAACGGGGCACACGTCGGGGTGCTCGAAGGTGGCGTACGCCTCCTCGACCATGCGAGCCAAGTCGCGTCGATCGATGGAGCCGTCGACGAAGGGCCACATGACTTCAGTCGCCACCTCGTGGTACGGCCGAACGACCTCCCAACCTCGGGCCAGGGTGGGCCACGCCTCGGGGACGTACAGCCCTCCGTCGGACGCCAGCCCGGTCAGCAACGTGTCGCCGAACCCGAGGACCGGAGCATGGCCCCGGGTGGAGACGTACTTCATGGCGTCAGGCTTCGTCGCTGACGACGCGCAGGACGGAGCCGATGCGATCGACGGCCTCGAGCGCTCGCAGACCAGCGAGCGTGGCGCGGACGTCGGCTTCGCGGGCCCGGTGGGTGATGAAGATCAGGCGGGCCTCGTCGCCGAGTCCCTCCTGCTCCATGGAACGGATCGACACCGCGTGGTCGCCGAACACGCCGGCTACCTGGGCCAGCACGCCGGGGCGATCGAGGACCTCGATGTTGAGGTAGTAGGCCGACTCGGCATCCTCGATCGGACTCAGCACCGCCGTGCCGAGCTGTCCGACTGACGCGTGCGATCCCTTGTGCCGGTTGAGTGCCGCGTCGATGACGTCGCCGAGAATGGCGCTGGCGGTCGGTCCGCCCCCGGCGCCTCGGCCGTAGAACATCAGATCGCCCACCGATGCGCCCTCGACGAACACCGCGTTGAAGCTCTCCCGCACCGCCGCCAGCGGATGGGCAATGGGCACCATGGCAGGGTGCACGCGCACCCCGATGGCGCCGGCGTCGTCCTGTTCGGCGACGGCGAGGAGCTTGATGACGAAGCCCATCCGCTCGGCGAAGGCGATGTCGACCTCGGTGATCCCCGTGATGCCCTCATGGTGCACGTCGTCGGCCACCACGGAGGCCCCAAAGGCGATGCTGGCGATGATGGCGGCCTTCGCTCCGGCGTCGTAGCCCTCGACGTCCGCAGTGGGGTCGGCTTCGGCGAAGCCGAGCTGTTGCGCTTCGGCCAGCGCATCGGCGTACGACGCGCCGGCTTCCGTCATGCGCGTGAGGATGTAGTTGGTGGTGCCGTTCACGATGCCCATCACCCTGGTGATGTGCTCTCCCACCAGCGACTCCCGCAAGGGGCGGATGATCGGGATTCCACCGGCCACTGCCGCCTCGAAGAGCAGGTCTACCCCTGCACCCTCTGCCGCCTCGAACAGGTCCGCGCCGCACTTGGCGAGCAGCTCCTTGTTCCCGGTGACGACGGGCTTGCCTGCCTTGAGAGCGCTCAAGATGAGCTGCCGCGCCGGCTCGACCCCGCCGATGAGCTCGACGACGAGGTCGATGTCCGCATCGTTGACGACGCTGTCGGCATCAGTGGTGAACAGCGCCGCCTCGATCCCGGGCGGTCGGGGCTTGGCGAGATCACGCACCGCTATCCGGGTGACCTCGAGCCGCAACCCCGTCCGGGCTTGGATTGCTCCCCCCTGCGCGCCGATGAGCTCGACGAGGGGCGCGCCCACGTTGCCGCAGCCCAGTACGCCGATGCGTACCACGGGGCCATCACTCTGCTTGCTCGTCACAGTGTCCATCGTAGGTGCCGCCCCCCGACCAGCCCGACTCGGTTCTGTCCGCTAGA